>CAZELY010000031.1:0-1829 GCA_964513345.1 uncultured Muribaculaceae bacterium | reverse complement strand
AATTAATAGAGAGTAATTATTTAAATATATAGTGTTAACCATAAAAAGAAATATAAATGCTATTGACTTTTTATATACTTTTATGTTAAAATTGTTATGTTTGTAAAGCCTCTTTGGCTCTACAACCGCACTTTTAAAGGTTATAAGCATATATATGCACCTTTCAAGGCGAGTCTTAGATAATTAATAAAGGAGGTAAACTTATGAAAGCAATTATTGAAACTGGTGGTAAACAATATATAGTTGAAGAAGGTACAGAACTATTTATTGAAAAAATTACTGGTAATGCCGGTGATAAAGTAACTTTTGATAAAGTTTTAATGAAAGATAGTGCAGTTGGTTATCCATATATTAAAGATGCAAAAGTTATTGGTGAAATAGTTAAACAAGGTAAACAAAGAAAAGTAAAAGTATTTAAATATTTACCAAAGAAAAATCATCATAAAACTCAAGGTCATAGACAACCATATACTAAAGTTGTTATTAAGAGTATAAAATAAATATGATTAAAGTTATAATTAATAATAAAAAAATTGAAATAACAGGTCATGCGGGTTATGATGATTATGGTAAAGATATTGTTTGTGCAAGTGTATCATCAATTGTTATAACAACTATTAATGCATGTATTGAAATTGATAATGAATCTATTTTTTATTTAGATTCAGAAAATAAATTAGTAATTGAAATATTAAAAGATGATCAAGTAATAAATAAGTTAATTAACAATATGATTTTAATGCTTGAAAGTCTTGAAAAAGATTACCCTAAAAATATAAAAATATTAAGGAGGTAGTAGACTATGTTTAAAATGGTTTTAGATATACAAAAATTTGCACACGTTAAGGCACAAGGTTCTACTAAAAACGGAAGAGATTCTGCTGGTAGAAGATTAGGTGCTAAAGCATCAGATGGTGAATTTGTTTCAGCTGGTTCAATTATATATCGTCAAAGAGGAACAAAAATTTATGCAGGTAAAAATGTTGGTATGGGAACAGATCATACTTTATTTGCTAAAATTGATGGTGTAGTTAAATTTGAGCGTAAAGGTAGAGATAAAAAACAAGTTAGTGTTTATGAAAATTAATATCATCTTTTGATGATATTTTTTTAAATAATATTTTGTGAGGTGTTATTATGCGTTATAATGTTGTAAAAAATGCAAGTGATATTGTTCAAAATAGTCCTTATTTAGTTAAAAAACCAAGTGAATTTAAAGGAAAATGGAAAGAAGTTTTTAATAATGATAATCCAATATGTCTTGAACTAGGTATGGGAAGAGGAAGTTTTATTATAGGAATGGCTAAAAAATATCCAAATATAAATTTCATAGGACTTGATCTTGATACTTCTCAAACTGCCACTGCTATAAGTAATATTGGAAATATGAAATTAGATAATTTAAAAATGATAAGATCAGATGCAAAAAATATAGTTGATTATTTTTCAAAGGAAATAGATACTATTTATTTAACATTTTCTGAGCCTTGGCCAAGAAAAAATGATGAAAAAAGAAGATTTTCTCATGAAAATTATCTAAGATTATATGATAGAATTTTTAAAAAATATAAACATATAATTTTGAAAACTGATAATAAAATATTATTTTCTTCAGCTTTAGAAAGTTTAAGTAAATATTGGTATTCTTTTGAAACAGTAAGTTTAGATTTACATAATGATGAAAGAAAAATAGAAAATGTAATGACTGATTTTGAAGCTCATTATTATAAAGAAAAAAGACCAATTTATTATGTAGATGCATATTTTAAAAATTAAAGGGGTGAGAATATGTTTGTTGATGAAGTAAAACTAGATGTAATTGCGGGTTC
>CAZELY010000030.1:0-1857 GCA_964513345.1 uncultured Muribaculaceae bacterium | reverse complement strand
ACCCAAACTCTGGTTGGGGTTGGGTTTCTGCCCTACTAGACGGAACGGTGCCGTTTGAAGATTTGTGCCGCTGGCTAGACGAGAGTTATGAAGCAACACTTCATGAGCCTGGTAATATGAATGTACCGTTAGAAAAGCGAAAATAAAAGAAATGCAATGCCAATGGTATAATTGGTATAGATAACAAGGCAGCATCTATGAATAAAAATGAACCTGCTAAAGACAAAATCTATCAGAAAAGCAGACTATCGGCTTATGATAAGGAGAAGAAAGTATTATCTCCTCCACTACTAAGAGCTAACAAAATTGGTGGTGGCATAGCTCCATCATCATGGATCAACGATAGGTTACCAAATATTCTTTGGGGGATTCTCTTGAGAGTACGGCGTTCGGAAGACTGGCGACAAAAATATACAGAAATAGTGGACTGGTTATCCGTACAAAAAGTAGACGACAAACAGAAGCATATAACCCATACTGATATCTCCGAATTGCCGGCAATAATCAAAAAAGGCCTCATTGAAAGAATCGTCCAAATATGCGGAAGGAAAACTTTTAGACCGCTTCTTCTAATAAAGTGCTTGCCAGATTATAGTATCTGGAACGACGCTATCGGTCTAAAAGCACAAGAGAGCGATTGGCAAACTCTCGGAAAATGCATAGAGCCAATGCTAAATCACCAATCACAAGAAGCTACGGATGTTAGATGGATGAAAGTCTATGCGAGAATATTCGTATCGCATGATGTCACTATCCATGATCAGATAGATGAGTTGAAGAATTATCCTTATGAGGATGATCAAAGGTCCGTGAGACCATCAATCCGTGCCTTGGAAATTGGGATAAGTTTAACTAACGATAAGACTAGCAAGTGGTGTGAAGAGTTCTGGAATTATTGCTTAGTTAGTACAGAGTGCATTCCTATGTTTGATCCCGACGTCCTCTCCGAACAACTAGTAAAAGTTTCGAGCGAGAATTTCCGAACCTATAATAATAAAATATCAGCAACGAGACTTGCATTAATTGAACATTTTCATGATTCTATAAAAACTACTGCCATAGACCCTAAATTTGAAACAATTTTCGGAATGTCGCAATATGCAATTGATAACGCCTCAGAATGTTTATTAAACAGAACAAGTACAATGATCTCCGGAAGAATAACCGTTCGAATATTACTTGAAATCTACATAACCCTAAAATATTTAATTAGTCACGACAAGGGGCCAGAATGCCAATTGTGGGACACCTATAGGGAGTACGGTTATGGACAGTATAGCCTTATCGACAGTAAATATAGAGAGAATGATTTTCACACCAGTACCGTATATACACCTCTGATAGAATTAATAGCCAATGATGAAAAAAGTGTTGAATTCACACCGATTAACCTTGGAAATTGGGACAATCTGAACCTAAGAAAGATGAGCGAAGAAGTCGACGAAAAACAACTTTATGACAAATACTACGATTATGTATCCGGTTTTACGCATGCTAATTGGGGCGCCATAAGAGAGTCGTCGATGCAAAAATGCCTGAATCCTCTCCATAGACTTCATAATATCCCAGCATGGGGGCTATTAGTCCTACCAAATGTTTATGAGGATATTGACTCCTTGGTAGACAAAATAGTTGATCTCGTCGAGAATCAATACTGCGGATTACTAGCCAAGATCAATTCTTTTAAAGATAATCTAGCCAAAGAACGACCTACCGCTTCATGAGCGCAACCTCTAAAGAAACGAGGCTATTATGGCAAAACGCCACACATTCAAGAAGGTAAAGCCAGGCGAGCTAATACCGGTTACTGCTCGGGAGTTAGAAAGCTGTAGGCTCGAACAAAACGCCAGATTCAAT
>CAZELY010000029.1:0-2129 GCA_964513345.1 uncultured Muribaculaceae bacterium | reverse complement strand
CTAGTTTGTATGATTTGTGAATTTATTAATTCACGTCCATTTTTATCAATTACATGATTAAAGTACACACTAGGACTTCTTACTAATTGTGATACAATAACACGTTCTGCTCCATTAACTACAAATGTACCAGAATCTGTCATTATAGGCATATCACCTAAGAAGATTTCTTGTTCTTTTACTTCACCTGTTTCATGATTAAACAATCTTACATCCACTTTTAATGGCGCAGCAAAAGTAGTTTCACGATCTTTACATTGTTTAATAGAATATCTTGGTTCATCAAAATGATAATCTCCAAATTCTAATGATAAAGTTCCTGAAAAGTTTTCTACGGGGAATAAATCTTCAAATACTTCCTTAATTCCTGTATCAATAAACCATTGATAACTCTTCTTTTGAATCTCTAGTAAATCCTTCAATTCATAAGTGTTTTTAATTCTTGAGAAACTTCTTCTCTTACGATGGTCACCACATTTTATAACTTTGTATGCCACATTTTCACCCCTACCTAAAATATTTTTTAATCAAAGAACATATTAACAAAAATAATACATTGCCAATCTATATTATATACATAATTTAATCAATAAGTCAACTCTTTTTTTGCTTCAATTATGTAAAAACCATTTTTCTTTTTTAAGATACTAATATTATACATTTTTTCTAGTTCTAAAACAGTCGATTTAACGCCATGATTTTTACGCATAACAAAATACAAAGCACCATTTTCTTTTAAATAGTCCTTAGCATCTTTCAATATTGAATATATAACTTTTTTACCAGCACGAATAGGTGGATTTGTGATTATATAATCATATTTTTCATTAACGTTTGAATAAATATCACTCTCAAAAATATTACAATAAACTTTATTTTCTTTTGCATTCATTTCTGACAAATGTAGCGCTCTTTTATTAATATCAATCATATCAACATTAAACCCTATTTTTGCAAAATAAATACCTATAACACCATATCCACAACCAACGTCAAGTATATTACCTTTACTTATCAAAGGGCTAACAACTTCTAATAATAATCTTGTACCAAAATCAACTTTGGCTTTAGAAAAAACACCATTATCAGTATTGAAAATCAAATCAATACCAGATACATTGACGTTATGCTTAATTATATTACTATCTAAATCTTGATTGGTAAAATATTGTCCCATTTACATTCCTTTCTATAAAAAGAAAAGATTGTTATATACAAAAATATATATAACAATCTCCTTTCGTTAATATGATATTACAAATTACTCACAAAATCAAGTAAAATGTATGTAAATTATATAACAACATTTAAAAAAAAGCAATGTTTTTTTAACCTAAATTGGCACTTCTTAAAAATGATATTAATTCATTATAATCATGATAACCAACTAATCCTTTATAAAACTTTCCATCTCTAATTATAACTAACAATGGCACAGCATTAATATTATTTTCAAAAAAGTTATCTAATCCTTTTATTTTTCCTCTATCAACTTCAGTCATTTCTTCTGCGGCTACATAATATGAAATAAAATATAATTCTTCCTGAGCTTTTTCCATGTTTTCAACCATATTCCTACAATGTGGGCAAGTTTTACTACCAATTAACACAACATCGGTATAAACAGAATTCTCATCAAATAAATCAATAAATTCGTTCACACTAATAATATCGAAATTTTCTTCTAGTTCCTCGCTATAATCATCTTCATCATCAGATTCATCTTCATATTCAATATCATTATAATCATCATCAAATATTAATTCATTGATATTTTCTTCAATACTACCATTATTTTTATCTATTATCATGTAAGCAATTAATAGTACAAATAATATTGCAGGAATTATCAAAAAGAGCTTTAACCATTTTTTATTTTCCATATATAACACCTCATTATAAATTTATAATACCTTATCTAACAAGTCAATATCAAAAAACAAAAAAAGAGCTTACTTGACGTAAACTCCTTATTACTATTATCTGAATTCAACAGTAGCTCCAGCTTCTTCAAGCTTAGCTTTAATTTCATTAGCTTCATCACTAGGAACGTTTTCTTTAACAACACCACAGCTATCAACGATATCTTTAGATTCTTTTAATCCTAAACCAGTAATTTCTTTAACTAC
>CAZELY010000028.1:0-2679 GCA_964513345.1 uncultured Muribaculaceae bacterium | reverse complement strand
CATTCGACTAGAAATTGACAAGGAAGCTATTAAAAAAGAAAAAGATGAGATTTCTAAGAATAGAATGCTTGAAATTGATAAAAAACTTAATTCTTTAAAAGAAAAAGAACAGAATCTAAGAGCTTCGTGGGAAGAAGAAAAAGATATAAATACAAAAATTGGTAAGAAAAAAGAAGAAATTGAAAAAGCTAATTTAGAGTTGGAACAAGCCGAAAATAAATATGACTTAGAATCAGCAGCAAGATTAAGACATGGCGTCATTCCAGCTTTAGAAAAGGAACTAGAAGAACTTAAAAAAGTCGATAAAAATGCTATTTTGAGTGACACGGTCGACGATGAATCAATCGCTAGCATTATCTCAAAATGGACAAACATTCCAATTAATAAATTAGTTGGTGGTGAAAGAGAAAAACTATTGCATCTAGAAGAAAATTTAAAACAAAGAGTAAAAGGACAAAATGAAGCTATTCACTTAGTAAGCGACGCTATAAAAAGGGCTAGAGCTGGCATAAAAGATCCAAATCGACCAATCGGTTCATTTATTTTTCTAGGTCCAACCGGCGTTGGTAAAACCGAAGTGGCAAAATCTTTAGCGTATGAATTATTTGATGATGAACGTCATATGGTTAGGATTGATATGAGTGAATATATGGAAAGTCATTCGGTGGCCAGATTAATTGGCTCGCCTCCAGGATATGTCGGATATGATGATGGGGGTCAATTGACTGAAGCTGTTAGAAGAAATCCCTATAGTATCGTTTTGTTTGATGAAATCGAAAAAGCTCACAAAGATGTTTTTAATATTTTATTGCAGATTTTAGATGATGGAAGAATCACTGATTCGCAAGGAAGGACCGTTGATTTTAAAAATACAATTATCATTATGACCTCTAATTTAGGTAGCGAATACATTTTAGAGAATAATGAAAATAGTAATGCTTTAGTAATGGGTGAATTACATAATACATTTAAACCTGAATTTATCAACAGAATCGATGAAATAATTATCTTTAATTCACTTTCAAAAGATATTGTCTACGAAATTTTAGATAAGATTATACAAGAGACAAACGAAAGATTGCAAGATAAAAAGATTAAGATTGAGCTTACCGATAATGCTAAAAACTATATTATTGAAAATGCTTATGATGAAAGATATGGCGCTAGACCAATTAAAAGATATGTAAGTAGAAATGTTGAAACATTAATTGCTGAAAACATTATTGAAGATAATATTAAGTTTAATTCGACTATTACTATCGATATAGATCGTGATAATTTCACAATAAAAGGCACTAATTAGTGCCTTTTTCTGTTTCAATTTTTGTTTTTAAATAATAATTTCTAAGTTCCTTAAATCGTTGATAATGAACAATTTCCCTTTGCCTTAAAAAAGATAGTGGTCCTAAAACATCAGGATCATCAGTTAAATCCATTAAATGTTCATAAGTGGCTCTTGCTCTTTGTTCAGCACCCATATCACTTTCAATATCGGCAATGTAATCACCTGAAACTTTAATATATGTCATATTAAATGGATTTCCAAAAGCATCTGCTGGAAATAAATCTTTACCAAATTGTGCATAATGCTCAGCTAAGCCGGCTTCTTTTAATTCTTCTATGGTTGCGCCTTTCATCAATTGATAAATCATAGCTGAAATAATTTCCACATGGGCAAATTCTTCAGTACCAATGTCAGTAAGTAAGGCTTTACCTCTATCATCGGGCATAATATATCTTTGGTCTAAATATTGCCAAGCAGCTGCCAATTCACCTGCTGGTCCTCCATACTGCGTCAAAATACATTTAGCTAATTTTAAATCTTTGTTTTTAATATTAACGGGATATTGTAATTTTTTTTCATATTTCCACATATTCAAACCTCCTAATTTTCCCAAGGCCATGGCGAATTATTCCAAGTCCATGGATATGTACTTGCATCAACAAATAATGGCCCATATTTCTGCTCGTACTCTTTAATGGCTAAATTCATTTCATCTATATATTTTTTGTATAATTCAATCAATTCTTTATCACCAGGGTTATTGTCTAAGTATAGATTAATGTCATGGGCCGCAAAACAATATGCATCGATATATGTTAATAGTTCTGCTTGTTCGTTCATAGGTCTTATATCATATGGTTTTACTTTATAAAAATTATATAGATCAGAAAACATATTACCATGAATAAATCCGTTATAGGCATCATACATATTATTAGTATTTTCCACATAATTACATTTGTTAAAGTTCATATTGGTTCCCGCTTGTTTCTTTAATTTTTCTTTTAATTTATTGTCATTCATTACTGACTGATTATTCATAGCCATATTTTGAGCTGGTACATTATTCATATAAAAATAGTCACTTGGCACATAATAATTCATGTTATCGTAGGTATACATCTAACTCCTCCTTCAATTTAGACTATGATACTAAGTATAATGTGGATAGGTATATAACTAAAAATATACAATTTTTAATTAAAAGGTTGCAAAAAAGAATAATTGCTGCTAAAATATGTATGTCTTATATGGCGGCATTGGTGAAGGGGTTAACACAGTGGATTGTGGTTCCACCATGCGTCGGTTCGAATCCGACATGCCGCCCCAGTTTAAAATGAAAAGATTCTTTTTAAAAGATTCTTTTTTTTTAATAAAATGTTATAATAGTATAT
>CAZELY010000027.1:0-2696 GCA_964513345.1 uncultured Muribaculaceae bacterium | reverse complement strand
GGTTTGTTTCATGATGATTTAATTCATTACACATTTTTTCAAATTTTACTTCGTCTTTTATACATTCAAATACATTCATTAATTCTTTATTATAATCATTTAATACAGCCTTTTTTGGTGCTAGTTCAAAAAAAACTGCGCCCCCACCAACAAATGGTTCATAGTAAGTTTTGTAGTCTTCTGGCAAGTATTTTTTTATTTCTGGCATTATTTGTCTTTTACCACCAGCCCATTTAACAAATGGTTTCCCTTTTAGCATAATACTACCTCCTGATATATAAATTCTTTAGTTCCATTATCATTTTACCATAAAATAAACTAAAAAGCCTTAAATAGTCGTAAAAAAGCATTATTTTTTATCGCTATGATTTAGAAATTTCGAATAAAAAATGTTAGCATATAGATTGTCAGAACAATAAATTAGAAATTGAATATCTTTGTTTTCCATTTCACTTAACGCTTTTTGCTTTTCTTCACTTGTTTTATATTTTTTTTGAAACTTTTTTATTATTTCCCATCTCTCTTTATCCATATACACTTGGAAATTTGTTAACTGCATAATAACTCCTTTCTACATCTTATCTAGAAAAACAAAAAAATACATGAGATAACTCATGTATTAAAAGTTATCTTATTGATCTAGCTTTACCACCTAATTTAATAGGTTGGTGTGACTTCAAAGGGCTAGTCCCTCCATCACTCTTAATAAGATGTACAAGTATTATAACATATATTTTTCACAAATATATATTTTTAACAATTTTTTATTCCATCTAAATCTATATAGTTATATTTTCTAAAATCTAATACATAATCAAGGCTATAATCCATATCGTAGTATTTTAATCTGTTTTTGAAATTTCTAGAAAAATAATCAAGCTCATCAATAGTATTATGGCTGGCTAATACAATTTGTTTTCCTTTATTTATTAGTTCATTAATAGCATCTATAATTTCATTAGAACAATCATAGAATTCATCAATTATCAATACATCAAGATCATCATAATTACTCTCAAACTTTTTGTTGTTTATATTTGTTTTAAAATGAAATAATGATATATTTTTTATTACTTTGTCGTTGTCTAATCCTAAATGTCTCAAATATTGATTCACTCTAATCCATGACCCTCCAGGGCATGAACAATAGATTAACTTTTCATTATTTATATTAGACATAATCATCACCTAATTAATTTTTTTATTAAGTTTTTCTTTTAATAAATTAAATCTTTTTAATGTATCAGCATTTTTACCGCAATATTCTCTAGGTATTTCTTCATTCGGTTCATAAACTAATGGTAAATCATATAAATCAAACTGATCACTAGTTAAATCAATGTAGTGTCCATTTATTTTGTTGAAATAATGTGTTCCTCCACCATCTACTCTAATTTTATGTATTGTTCCACCAAACAAATCATAAACAAGCGTAGACGTGATTGCGCATTGACCGTACGTTGGATCTTCATCATGAATATAATCATGTTGACAACTAGGATAAGCAGTTTCTTTGCACCATACATCTAATAATAGTTTAAATAAATCGTCAATCGTCTTTATTTTCTCATCATTACTTTTTATATTCTTTGTATATTCTCTACCGTTGTATGTTATTTCTCTTCCAGATACCGTTTTAAACATTTATCCTCCTTTTAATCTTGGATTTTTACCAATCCATTTATAATTAAACCTTTAAAATTGTCTTCTGTATAATAAATCAATGCTACTTTTTTACCTGTAGTATATTTTTTATCAAAAAATGAATCATCTAATAATTCGGCTACATATAGATTTTCCTCTTGAGTTTTCATAAACAATCTAACCCACATTTTTTCAGGTTGCTTTTCATTTGGTAATATTGCTATTACATCATTTGGAAAAACTTCATTTCTAAATTCATCTAATAGTTTATCTTTAAGTAACTCATTAAGTTGTTCATCATAATAACCTTCATTAATCTGCTCAAGCACTTCTTCCATAAAATCATTTCCATCAAATAATTCAAAGTTCATTTTTTCAAAACAATCTGCACGTGCTATTAGAGCAGTATCTTCGATTTTAGTTAATTCATTACCTGTTATTCTCAAACTAGTACCACATTCTCTATCGATATATAAAATTCCATATATTGGTTCTTCTAATTTATCGATTTTTAATGCATTTTTTGTTTTCTCATCAATATTTGTTACTTTAACAAATTTTCTGTCATAATCTCTAAAATTTTTAAAATCTTTAAACTTCATAATATCTCCTCTATATTTATTATAGCATAAAAAAAGGATAGAAATAGCACTATCCCTTAATCTTTTCCCAAACCATTTTTGTAACTTCTTCACGTCTTTTATAGAAAGACTTTTCATTAAAGCTACTTCTTTCATCTGGTATTACTAACATATGATTATGAATATTATCTTTATTGCTATGGGTAAGCATAATAATTGTATAAGTAAATGGCCACATTTCTTCTTGAAAAGCTACACCAATATTGTAAGCCTCATTTACGTTTACTGATCCTTTTGAGAAAGCTTGATAAACATGATAAGCACAAGGTGTCCTATCAAGTGAATTACCAACCATTGTATCCATAAACCATTCTTCTTTACCTTTTAAATCTTCATAACCTGATAAATCACATTTGAAATCAATTTCAATTTTTTCATCATTGATCGGAAGAGCGTATGGTAGGGGATGAG
>CAZELY010000026.1:0-3842 GCA_964513345.1 uncultured Muribaculaceae bacterium | reverse complement strand
TTAATTATTTGATTACACTTGTTTAAATAATAAAAAATATAAGAAAAAGAAAGAGTAAAACATGAAAAACATGATTATACATGGATAGCATATATTAAGTTTTGTAAACTATGATATATACAAAAAAGCAATTTTTAGAGAGAGAATGTTTTTAATATAGTACGAGAAGAAAATAAAAAAGAGAAAAGAAAAGAGATACTTTTAACAGAGGAGAAAAGAGATGGGATACGCATTATTTTTCGCAAGGAAACTTTCGTTAAACACCCGGATTAACAACATGAATGCTGAGTTGATGGCAATATCAAATCAGCAGACAGAATTAACGAATAGGAAGGCAGCTCAAGAAAGCCAAAAGAATTTAGCAACAGCAACAGCAAATAACACCGCAGCTGCAACATATGCAAATACATTAGAAGCATTAGGAAGTAATGCATCTTCTGCAGACTTAGAATTAGCAAAAACAAGATATAATCAAGCATTACAACAAAATTCAATATTTTCAGCAAAAGATGATGTTGAAATTCAACAAATAACAGCAGAAATGAATGCATTAGATACAAGAAGGGAAACATTAGAAACCCAATTGACAGCAGCTCAAGCAGAATTAGAAAAAGTAGAAAAAGCAGAAGAAAGTGCAATCAAGAGTTCAGCACCAGGATACGTAGGTTAATTAGTAACGAATCTCTAAACTCCTCTGTTAAAAGTAACTAAAAATTTTCAAAAATTTATTTTCTCTCTCTATCTCTCTCTAATTAAAGTATCGGCTCCATACGGAGCCTTTTTTTTGTCCTTAAATTAATGTTTTTTGAAGCTTAAAAATTTTTTTATTATTTGAATAGATTTTATTAATAAACTTATTGAAATTTTTATAAAATCGTAAAATAGAAAAATGACCTAAAGGTTTTAGTCATTAAAAGGAAAAAAAAGGAATTTGATAGAGGAGATATTGGGAGTATACAATATTAGACAAAAAAGATTTGTATAAACATTTAGATTACATAAATTTTAACGAATATGTTGAAAAAACAAATGATTAAGAGTATTCAAGTTTACAAAAATTTATCCAAATGAGATATTATGATAAAAATTTGTGCAATTTTAAGATATAAACAAGATAAAAGAAATAGAATTTAATAAAATAAAAATATTTGTTAATACAATTTGATTAAACAGATATATCACACCAATTTTGTTTTATGGATAATTAACATTTTCACCATATTTAAATATATATGCTTTATTTGTTGGATAGCTACCACTCTCAATACCTCCAAGCCACAAAATATTTCTTTCCATCATCCAATTCAATTGTTCTGTTCGCTCTGCTTGGCTTATAAATTCCTAAGTGTTCTACCTTTTGAGTTTTCATATCTAAAATATCTATTAGTGAGTTTAGTGTTAATATGTTTTTTCCCCATATCAAAACTTTATCTTTATTAATTTGTTGTATTTTGGGAAATACTCTTATACATGACATTTTAGAATTTATAATTTTTTCAGTATTGTTTTTATTGTCATACAAAGAAATAGTATCAGTTGCATCATTTTCGTATTCCCAAAGCCCAATAATATAAAAAAGATCATTATTGTATTTAACGGGAGTGTAGTGTTTTTTTGAAATATTTTTATAAATATCGTGATATGGTTTGTATCTATTTTTTATTTTGGTTATAAATTCTTTTTCAAGTTTTTTATCTTTAAAACCTATAATTGTATCTGTTCCTTGATTTCATTCAGTTTTAATACTAATCAGGTATGTTTCGTTATTTTTAATGTCATAGAGTTGAGAACCGGCATCACCTATATATAAATAATTTTGTTCATCGTCTAAGAAAAAATTAGCATTAGGGACAGTGCGATTTTTATAAATAAAATATGAATAGTTATCTCCTTTTAAAAGAGCCCCTTCTTTAATAGTATTATCATAAGGATTATAAATTTCCGTAGTATTTGTCTTATCTCCATATATTAAAACTAATCCATTAGGTAACAAAGCAGACTTATGACCTTCTCTTGCATACATTAAATCCGGTCCTTTTTTAAATTTTCTTGTTGCTGAATCAAAAATTTCTGTAGAATTTGTAGTTCTAACAAAAACACCATCCTTATTTTTTCTCGGTTTGATTACACCTCCGGATATAAAAACATTGCCATCCATCAATTTTATAGCAGAAAAACTATGTCTTGCTTCAAGCATATCATCAATTCTATAAAAACCAACTTTTGTCTTAGGATTAATATATTTAATATCTTCATATGCAAAAGCACAAATACCTATAAAACTTACAATACAAACAAATAATGCTATTGAAAGTTTAACTATTCTAACAAAAGAAAATTCTTTTTTCGTTTTTTCATTAATCATATTTTTTTCCTATATACCTTCACAAATTCAATTATAAAGGTAGTTAGTTAGTATAGGGAACAATGTTAATGCCCTTAAAATGATGTTATTCACTTAGTTTACCCTAGATTTTACTTTTTAACACATATCGTGTTTTGTACTTCCAAATTTTTATTAAAATAATAATAAAAATTTTGATTTGTACATCATAAAGCATGACAGTTTAATTTAAAAATAAATAAATAACAGCAACCTATAAAAATTAATTAAAATTTTATTATAAAAAACAGTCAGTTTTAAAAACTGACTGTTTAATGATTATAATGCTTTAGACAACCAACTTATGAGTTAATTTTATCTACAACACCAGCTCCAACTGTACGTCCACCTTCTCTGATAGCGAATCTCATACCTTGTTCAATAGCAACAGGAGCGATAAGTTCAACATCCATTACTACGTTATCACCAGGCAGTACCATTTCACCTTCAAATTTTATTGTACCAGTTACGTCAGTTGTTCTGATATAGAATTGTGGTCTGTATCCAGGGAAGAATGGAGTATGACGTCCACCTTCATCTTTTGTTAAAACGTAAACGTTTGCTGTGAATTTTGTGTGTGGTTTGATTGAACCTGGAGCTGCCAAAACTTGTCCTCTTTGGATATCAGTTTTATCAACACCTCTTAATAATGCACCAATATTATCTCCAGCAAGTCCTTCGTCTAACATCTTTCTGAACATTTCAACACCAGTTACTGTTGTTTTCTTTGTTTCACCAAAACCAACAAGTTCAACTTCTTGACCAACTTTTACTTTTCCTCTTTCTACACGACCTGTAGCTACTGTACCACGACCTGTAATTGAGAAAATGTCTTCAATTGGCATAAGGAATGGCTGATCTACATCACGTTCAGGAGTTGGAACATATTCATCAATAGCATCCATCAATTCCCAAATCTTATCAACCCACTTGTCTTCACCTCTTTTGATTGAAGGATTAGCTTGTACAGCTTCTAAAGCTTTTAAAGCTGAACCTCTAATAAATGGAATATTATCTCCATCAAATTCATATTGAGTTAATAATTCTCTTGCTTCCATTTCAACTAAATCAAGCAATTCTTCGTCATCAACCATATCACATTTGTTTAAGAATACAACCAATCTTGGAACACCAACTTGGCGAGCTAACAAAATGTGTTCTCTTGTTTGAGGCATAGGACCATCTGTTGCTGCAATAACGAGGATACCACCGTCCATTTGTGCAGCACCAGTAATCATGTTTTTTACATAGTCTGCGTGACCTGGACAGTCAACGTGAGCATAGTGTCTTTTTTCTGTTTCATATTCAACGTGCGCTGTTGAAATGGTAATACCTCTTGCCTTTTCTTCAGGAGCAGCATCAATTTCATCGAATTTTTTTGCTTGTGCTTGACCTGCTGCAGCTAATACTGATGTAATTGCAGCTGTCAAAGTAGTTTTACCGTGGTCAACGTGTCCGA
>CAZELY010000025.1:0-4003 GCA_964513345.1 uncultured Muribaculaceae bacterium | reverse complement strand
GGCGTTATTATGGGAGAATTCTTAGTTTCTAAAGCCGGTGTCGGTTATTTAATTATGTATGGATCACAAATATTTAATCTGAATCTTGTTATAACAGGAATTGTTATTCTAGCAGTTATGGCAAGTATTTTATATTATTTAATTCTTTTCATTGAAAAAAAACTATCGTTTAGATAGTTTTTTAATTTTGAAAAGGAAATCAAAATTCTTTAAAGTATATTACTTTAGAGAGAACTGTGGAAAGGAGGTAAAAGACTCTCGAAAGGAAAAGGAGGTAATATGACAGGTCATGTCTTAGAAAATTTGCAGGAAGAAATCACAAATAATTATAGTTCATATCATGAAGCCGTAGATATTGTAGGTGAAGGAAGTAATCTTGATAATGTAGTCGCAATTAGTGATGGCAAGGTTGAGATGGTCGCAAAAGACTTTAAATATACTGATCACAATACACAAGGAACAGATACATATGGTAATTTTGTTAAAATTCAACATGAAAACGGGAAAAAAACTTTATATGCCCATTTAAAATACGATAGCGTGGATGTAAATGTAGGTGATGAAGTTTCAAAGGGGCAAAAAATTGGAAGCATGGGCGAAACTGGCAATGCTTATGGAGCTCATTTGCATTTTGAAGTCCGAAATGAGGATGAAACTAGAGAAAATCCGATTGAATATTTAAAAGGCAATGCTTCATTGGATCCTGCACCAAAAGTAGAATTTAAAGAAGAAGCTACTGAGGAAGTACAAAAAGAAGTAGAACCTATAAAAAATTCTACAACTACTACCTATTTAAAAAACGACAGTTATTATGGTGGATCTATAGTTGATGGATTAAAAGGAATTGGCGTTGATAGTTCCTATGATAATAGAAGTACAATTGCTTTAAAAAACGGAATAAATGACTATCATGGCGCGTATGATCAAAACGTTTATTTGTTAAAACTTCTTAAGCAAGGAAAACTTATAATATAAAAAGATGATGGTCATCATCTTTTTATTTTAATTCGTCATTAGCTTTAGCATTCAACTCTAAATCAGCAATTGAACCTAATTTATATGCATAATATGCGGCTGCACCTATCATAGCGGCATTATCCGTACAATAACTGATTGGTGGAATTATTAAACTATAGTTATGTTGTTCACATGCCATTTTTAAGCTTTCACGTAATCCACTATTGGCGGCCACGCCACCAGCAACAATCAAATTATTACAATCATATTCATGCATTGCTTTAATCGTTTTTTTAGTCAATATTTCCTTTACACGATTTTGAAACGAACAAGCCATGTTTTCTTTTACAATTTTATTACCTTTTTGTTCCTCTTTATGGGTTAAATTAATCACTGCACTTTTTAAACCACTGAAACTAAAATTATATGAATCATCATCCAACGGTAATGGAAGATCGTAGGTATCTTCACCATTACTCGCCATCTTATCAACCATTGGTCCTCCTGGATATGGAACATCGATGACTCTAGCTACTTTATCGTATGCTTCACCTACCGCATCATCTAAAGTTCCACCAATTCTTTCGAAACTATAATCTTCTTCCATGTAAAATAAGTCAGTATGGCCACCACTAACTAATAGGGCAATCAAAGGGAATTCCATCGGTTTCACTAGATTATTAGCATATATATGTCCGGCCAAATGATGGACTGGAATTAATGGTTTCTCATATATATAAGCTAATGTTTTGGCAGCCATTAGTCCAATTAATAATGAGCCGATCAAGCCCGGTCCATAAGTAACGGCTATGGCATCAACATCCTCCATAGTCATCTTGGCTTTATTTAAAGTTTCCTCTAAAACTAAGGTGATATTTTCAATATGCATACGACTAGCAATCTCTGGAACAACACCACCATAATTAGCGTGCGTATCCATTTGTGATAATGTTGTAGTGGCAATTTCTTCTTTACCATCTTTAATGATTGAAACGCTCGTTTCGTCACAGCTTGATTCAATAGCTAAAATATATTTACTCATACCTCACCTCAATTCTTTTGACATTAAAATGCCATCTTCATTTTTATAGTATTTTTCTCGCTTGGCAACTTCTTTAAAACCTTGTTTCAAGTATAAATTAATTGCTTCTTTATTACTTTTTCTAACCTCTAATGTTACTATAGTGCAACCTGCTTTAATCACATCTTCTAGCGCAAATATTAATAACTTTGTACCAATCCCTTGATGACGACTTTCTTCATCAACTACAATATAGTTAATTTCAGCTCTCTCATAAATAACGCTGTATGAAATTGCACCAACAATGTTTTCATACTTATAAATAGCTATATTTTCATATGGATCATTGTTGTTTGAATAATCTTTAAAATATTTATTTAAAAATTCTCTAGCCTCTTTACTATTTACTTTTTCGATCATTTTTTAATTTTTCCTCTGCTTCAGTTAATTTAAGATAATTAGGGTTTAAACCGTGTGGATTTACTCCGCCATGATTTTCATGGTGTTTAATTACTTTTAAAACATCGATTTTTGGTTTAATAGTATTTTCGATATTATCATAACTGATAAAAGTTCCTTTTTCTTTTATTTTGCTTAATAAAACATATTGATCCTTAAAAGTGTTTTTTAATTTATTATTATATCCACCAGCAAATACATAACCCCTTCTGGCATCGATTAGAGCAATATTGTTTTCATCTGGAGTTCCACTAGCAATAACTTCTAATGAAGAAACTGGTACTACTGGAATTTTTAAAGCCCATGCCATAGTTTTAATAACTGTTAAACCAACTCTAATACCTGTAAAAGATCCTGGACCTGTTACGACAAAAATTTTATCAAGATCTTTAGGACTAATTTCTGAAGCATCAAAAGCTTCCTTAATCTTTGGCATAATTATAGAAGACATATCTTTACCTGTTTTTTGATTAAATATATATTTAATTTCATTGTCTATAACAATAGCGACCACTAAAGTAGCAGTCGCTGAATCTACAAATAAATATTTCAAAGGGCTGCCTCGCACAACTCTTCATATTCTTTGCCGCGCGGTACAACGACTAAAACACGAGTATTTTCACCGGCAACTTTAAATTTAATATCTAATCTATTCTCAGGTAAAATGTCTTTTATGGTATTAGCCCATTCAATAATAACTACTCCACCTTTAGTAAAGTATTCTTCAATACCAATGCCCTCAGTATTGCCATCTAATCGATATACATCCATATGATATAGTGGCAATTCACCATCATATTCTTTTATAATCGTAAAAGTTGGTGATGTTATATTATCTTTGATTTCCATAGCGTCCGCAAATCCTTTAGTAAAAACAGTCTTTCCACTACCTAACTCACCATCTAAGCAAATAACCATATTAGGAAATTTTTCTGATTCTAAATTTTGTGCGAACTCAATTGTCTCCATTTCACTATGAGTTGTTAATTTGTATTCCATTAGTATCACCAATCTAATTATAACAAAAAGATTAACCAAAATACAATAGTTTTATTAAGAAATTTACCCTAAAAAAACAAGTAATAATATTACTTGTGAAAATTAATGGCATTATCTTTTTTATATTTTAGTTTCGTAATAATTTCATTTTCAATAGGTATTATTTTATAGCTTTCTATTTTACATGTATACGTTATAGTTAATTATAAAAGATTTTTTCGTTTTTATCTGTTATCCTTTAAAATATGAGCTATAGGTAATTTTTTCAAAAGATAATATCTTTTTATACATAAAAAAAGACTTGACAGTCTTTAAGGCACAAAAAAAATTCGCGACGTCCTACTCTTGCTTACGCTACAATCGGCGCTGGAGTGCTTAACTTCTGTGTTCGGGATGGGAACAGGTGTATCCACTTCGCTATCGTCACGAATTAAAAGAGAAATAATTCTCTCAAAACATGGTAATGTATAAATATCTCTTAGAAAAAATATATAGGATTAAATCCTCGATCTATTAGTACTGGTCAGCTCAACATGTCGCCATGCTTCCACCTCCAGCCTATCAACC
>CAZELY010000024.1:0-8220 GCA_964513345.1 uncultured Muribaculaceae bacterium | reverse complement strand
AGTAACTTTTGCTGCTAGGCGAAAATATTAATTTACATCACCCTATAATTTGGCAAAGTAACCTCTCACGCGAGGAAGGGAGGAAAAAATGGCAAGATATACAGGTCCTATGTACAAAAAATCTAGAAGACTTGGTTTTTCAGTTTTAGAACACGGCAAAGAATTAGCTAAAAAGCCTTATATTCCAGGTGAACATGGTCAAGACAGAAGAAAGAAAATGTCTAACTATGGTACACAATTAGCTGAAAAACAAAAAGTTAGATTTATGTATGGTTTAAATGAAAAACAATTCAGAAAAACATTTGACCTTGCTGGTAAAATGAAAGGCGTACATGGCGAGAACTTACTTAAAGTTTTAGAAAGTCGTCTAGATAATTTAGTATATCGTATTGGTTTTGCAACTACTAGAAGAGGTGCAAGACAATTAGTAAATCACGGACATGTTACTGTTAATGGTAAAAAAGTTAATATTCCATCTTATCAAGTAAAACCAGGTGATGTTATTAGTCTAATGGAAAATGATAAGGAAATGGCTATTGTTAAAGCTTCTTTAGAAGCTCTAAACAACAGAGTTGAATTCATTACTTACGATGACAAAAAAATGGAAGCTACATATGTTAGAATGCCAGAACGTAGTGAATTAAATGCTGATATTAATGAATCATTAATCGTTGAATATTACAACAGATAAAAAATTGGAGAAATTCTCCAATTTTTTTATTTAACGACTTCCACCGCCGCCGCCACCGAAGGAACCTCCTCCTCCGCCTCCTGATGAGAATCCACCACCACCAGAAGAATAACTTTGGGCAGCCGCTCTTGCGCTTGAGGCTGCATGAACGCTACTTGATGAAAGACTATTTACAAAGACAAAGGTGTTGTAATCAAAATTATTTTGTTCCATTTGTTCAACCACTTCTGGATATAAGTTTTTAAATTTTTTGGCTACTTGATCAGCCATACCAAACAAATATGCAAACATTAAATATTCATCCCATAAGTGGACTTCAATTGGTTGTTTTTCATCCATACGTGAAAATTCTTTTAGGAATTTTTTAAGGCCATATAATTGCACACTGTCTTCATAAATTTTGTCATCCATGACATTTTTCTTTTTACATTCAGTTTTATCTTTTCTTTTATAAATGTGTCCAGCTCCTTTTAATTTGCTGATTTCATTTGTCGTAATGCCTTCAAATAAATTTAAAAATTTACTATAGTGACTACGACACCATTTTTCAAGTTCTTTAGCTTCTAAAAATCCGTCTTTACTGGCTTCATGCATCATATCGAATAATCTTTTTTCAGTTTCATTTTCGAAAGTTGGATTCATAGTTAAATCTATCGTGCTAGTCTCTTTATTGAAAATACCTTTGGTTTCATTTTTAAAACCTATTTTCTCTTCTTTAATCCATTTCAATATAATTGCGCCAAATATGTTAGAAGCTTTATAGCCCATGTTATTTAAACTAAGTAGGGCATTGGCATAATATATGTCTTTATTGCACGGAATATCTCTAAACATATTAATGTCTTTTTCATTAATTTTTTTATTGTTTTTATAACCATAACCGCTATTATATGCAGCTATTACGGCTACTAGTACAATTACGAAAGGAATAACAATAGATACAAGTATCGAAAAAATTGTAGCTAGAATATCTCCCGCTGTACTTCCTTCGCCGTAGTCATACTGGTAAGTTCCCTCTTCGGCAGCATTAAAAACATCATCAAATGTTTCATACCCTGCTTTAAAATTATCAGTTTTAAACGTTCCTCCTGGAAATTTAGCAAGCAACACGGCATAACTATTTCCCATGGCTGTTTCTTCTTCATTGCTCATGTATATTTTTCCATCTTTAACATAGGCATACCCTTTATAGCCATATCCCCAAACATCTAACGTATCTGGGAACTCATAGTAACTAGATAATACTACTGAAAAATCTCTGAAAGTGACACCCGAAAGACTACCAATTAAAGTCCAATATAAAGTTTGTGTATCACCAGTATTAATCACATAATTTGATAAATCATAATTTAATGTAAAGGTATGTGGATTATAATCATATTTTCCAAAACAAAGTTCTAAGCCACTGCCCGTATAATTAATTCCATAATAGCCCTTTTTCTGTTCTAGTGATTCATTAACGTTCCAGCTTTTACTTTCTAAGGCTTTACCATCCATAGTAACTTCAAAATTTGTAAGTTTCGAATTACCAAGATTATTCATAACTTTGTACCATTCGGTACCATCAGAGCCATCAACGTTCCATACTTCGGTAATATGGGCATTGCCTTCTTCATTCAAATAAATAGACATATCAATGCTGTTAATGGTATTAGCACTGACATTTTCAGTTATAAAAAAGCATAAAAATGTAAATAATGCTAAATATAATTTTTTCATATTATCACCCTACTTTTATTTTATCATATTAACATATAAAAAAAAAGAAAAGATTTTTAAAATTTTCCTATAAAATATTTTTTCTTTCCTCTTTTGACAAGCAAAATCCCATCAATAGAAACACTTTCACTAACAATAAATCCTTCATCAGTTATTTTTTCACCATTAATTTGAATGCTTCCGGCATTTATGAATTCTCTAGCTTCTCTTTTACTAGAAGCAATAGATGATTCAACTAAGAAGCTTGCGATATCTAAATCTTTTTTAGCTTCAAATGTTGGCACACCTTTAAAACAATCCATAATTTCTTTAGTACTTAATGATTTAATGTCATCACTGAATAAAGCTTCACTTATTCTAATAGCATTTTCACATTCTTCACTTCCATGTAAATCCGTTATAAATTCTTTAGCTAATACTTTTTGAGCATATCTCTGTTCTGGTTTTTCATTATGTTTTTCCATAACGTCTTCTATTTCTTCTTTTGATAGGAATGTAAATACTTTTAAATATTCAAATACTTTTTCATCGCTGGAATTTATTAAATATTGATACATCTCATAAGGAGAAGTTTTTTCTTTATCAAGCCATAAGGCATTTCCTTCACTTTTACCAAATTTGTTTCCGCTATCATCTAAAATAAGCGGCATTGTAAAAGCGTAAGCAGTTTTACCCAATTTTTTATTAATAAGTTCAATTCCAGTTGTAATATTGCCCCATTGATCAGAACCTTCTACTTGCATAATACAGTTTCTTTCTTGAAATAAATGTAAAAAATCGTAACCTTGAAGTAAAGTATAAGTAAATTCAGCAAAGGTAATACCACTTTCCAATCTTCTATTTATAATATCTTTATCAAGCATATAATTAACATTAATATACTTACCAATATCTCTTAAAAAATCTAAAATTGTTATGTCTTTGGTCCAGTCATAGTTGTTGACAACTTCAACATTGCCATCAAAAATATCGCTAACCTGTTTTTTTAAACATTCAACATTCTTTAATATTTCTTCTTTATTAATAATTTCTCTTTCAGCCGTAGGTCTTGGATCACCAATCATCCCAGTAGCTCCACCGATTAATAAAATTGGATGGTGGCCTGCTTTTGCGAGACGTTTGGCTGTTAATAAAGCCGAATAATGACCAATGTGAAGACTATCAGCAGTTGGATCACTACCCCAGTAAAATGTACAATCCAAGCTATTAATTTTATCTTCTAAGTCCTCACCAGCTTCATCCTTAATAAGGCCGCGCCATTTTAATTCATCATATAATTTCATTTTATCTCCTCCATACTTTTTACAATATTAACACCATTACTAGTTCCTATTCTGGTAGCACCTTTTTCAATTAATTCATTCATTTGTTCAAATGTTTTAATACCACCAGCAGCTTTTATTTCTAAAGTATCACTCTTATGTTCATGCATTAATTCAACATCATGAACACTAGCGCCTCTAGTTCCAAATCCAGTTGATGTTTTGATAAAATTAACAAAAGTTTCATTACAAATTTCAGTCATTTTAATAATTTCATCATCAGTTAACAATGATGTTTCAATAATAACTTTCAAAGTTTTGCCTTCTAAAACATCTCTCACTTCTTCTATTTCTCTTTTTACATAATCATAGTCTTTTTCTTTTAAGGCACCGACATTAATAACCATATCAAATTCATCAGCTCCAAGTTCCAAGGCTTCACAGGCTTCAAAAACTTTAGTCTTTGGAGTATGCATACCTAAAGGAAACCCAATAACTGTACAAACACCAATATTAGTGTCTTTTAATATACTTTTAGCAAGTTCAATGTAACTTGGATGAATACATACAGTTTCGAAGCTATATTCGATGGCATCTTTACATAATTTTTCGATGTCTTTTGAAGTGGCATCCATTTTTAGATTTGTCGAATCAATATATTTTCCTATTTCCATAATAACCTCCTTAAATAAAAAAACACTATAAATATAGGGACGAAAACTCGCGGTACCACCCTACTTCATAGTATTCTATGCACTTAAACTGATAACGGGGGTCACCGATTTAACTCAAAATTTGTATTTCATTATTTAAACTTGGCTAGTTTTCAGCACCCACTAACTTTCTAATTACTATTTAAATAATTACTAAATATCTCTCTTTGCTAATTAATAAAGACTATATCATAAAGACTAATGATTAGTCAAGAACGTTGTAACATGAACCATACGAAGTTGCTTCTTTATATTGATAGTTATATTTATTACCGCTTTTGCTTATTTCCACATAACCTTCCATTTCTTCACCTGTTTTAGGGTTATTTAATACTGGGGTTGAAAAATAACTAGATAATTCTGTAACTGTTACACTACAAGTTCCACTATTTGGTAATCTTTTTATATTGTCTATACCCCATTTTTCGGCAGCAGATTCAATTATTCTAACTTGTTCAGTATAAGCTTTTTCTCGAGATGAGCTTAATACATTAATAACTACCGGCGTAGTTACTAAAGCTAGTATACTAAGTATTATTATAACCGCTAAAAGTTCAATTAAAGTAAATCCTTTTTTATTCATATTATCACCTTACTCTATATAGATTATAACTTATTATTCTAAAATATTCAACAAAAAAGAGTTAATTTTCAGCTTTTAACTCTTCAATTATATTTTCAATTCTTTGACCATATTCAATGGATTCATCATAAACAAATTCAAGTTCCGGAATTTGTCTTATATCTACACGCTCACGAAGTTCGTGTCTAATAAAACCGGATGCACTTTTCAAAGCTTTTTTCGTTTCTTCAATTTTATTTTGGTCTAAAACGGTAAAATACACTTTGGCATAACTTAAATCATTAGATACTTTTACTTCTGTAATGGTCACAAATTTGATATCGTGATTTTTGACTTCATTATTTATAATATAACTTATTTGTTCAATTAACGCATCAGAAACTCTTTCTGATTTTATACTCATGATATCCCTCTTTTCTTAATTTCTGGCTTTTTCTACCATTTCATAGGCTTCAATTATATCGCCAACTTTAATATCATTAAAGTTTTCAATAGTAATACCACATTCTAAACCTTTTTTAACTTCTTTAACGCTGTCTTTTTCTCGTTGTAAAGACCCTATTTCACCGTCATATATAACTACGCCATCGCGGATGATACGGGCTTTATTGTTTCTGGCAACAGTTCCTTCAACAACAAATGATCCAGCAATATTACCGACTTTAGAAAATTTAAATATTTGTCTAATTTCGGCATTACCAAGAATTTTTTCTTCAAATTCAGGATCTAGCATACCTCTCATGGCAGCTTCTATTTCTTCTACGACCTTATATATAATATCATATAGTCTAATTTCAACACCAGTTTCTTTAGCTTTTTCTTTAATACTATTATTTGGTCTAACATTAAAGCCAATAATAATTGCATTTGAAGCTTGGGCTAATACAATATCACTTTCAGTGATTGCGCCAACAGTGCTTCTAATAACATTTACTTTAACGCCTTCAACTTCGATTTTTTCAAGTGAATTTTTAACAGCTTCAGCACTACCATTAACATCAGCCTTAATAATAACATTTATTTCTTTTAAACCTTCACTTATTTTAGAAAATAAGTCTTCCAAAGAAACAGCTGATTTTTTATTAATCTCATCTAATCTGGCTTTAGTCTTACGTTTTTCAGCAATGCTTCTTGCTTCTTTTTCATTTTCAAAAGCCATAAATTTATCACCAGCACTAGGCACATCATTTAATCCTGTAATCTCTACTGGTTGTGAAGGTAAAGCCGCTGTAATCTCTTCACCTTTATCATTTTTTAAAGTTCTAATTTTACCATAAGAAGTTCCAACAACAACAGGATCACCTAAACGAAGTGTTCCATTTTGAATTAATGCGGTTACAATTGGACCAACTTGTTTATTAAGCCTTGATTCAACAACCGTTCCAATAGCGTATCTATTTGGATTGGCTTTTAATTCTTCCATATCAGCTACTAATAAAATATTTTCTAAAAGTTCATTAATGCCATCACCTGTAGCCGCTGAAATTTTCGTAAATATAGTGTCGCCACCCCATTCTTCTGGCATTAGCCCATATTCACCTAATTCAGTCATAACTTTATCAGGATTGGCTGCTGGTTTATCCATTTTATTAATAGCCACTAATATTGGAACGCCAGCTGCTTTAGCATGATCGATTGCTTCTTTAGTCTGTGGCATAACGCCATCATCAGCGGCAACGATAATAATAACTATATCAGTAATACTTGCGCCACGAGCACGCATTTCAGTAAATGCTGCATGTCCTGGAGTGTCAATAAAAGTTATTAACCTTCCATTTAAACTAACTTGATATGCGGAAATTGCTTGGGTAATTCCACCAGCTTCCGTTGATACAACATCAGTTCTTCTAATCGCATCAAGTAAAGTTGTTTTACCATGGTCAACATGCCCCATAATTGTTACTACTGGAGGACGTTGTTCCAAATCTTTTTCATCATCTACTATTTCATAACTTTCAAAATTGGCAATATTGGCTTCTGCTTCTTTTCTTAACGTTTTATCATAATCAGCCAATAGTACTTCGGCATTTTCAAAAGTAATTGGGCTATTTATATTAACCATTAGTCCAAGATTAAAGAATTTTTTAATAATTTCTGAACTTGGAACATTCAAAGCCTCGGCCAACATACCTAAAGTCATATTATCTTTATAAATTATAACGTTTTCATCTTTTGCGGTATTGCTTTGTAATTTTTCTTTATTTTTATACATGGCTTTCTTTTCTTTAGCCAATTCTTTTTTGTCTACTTTTTCTTCTTTAACTACCTTTTTAGTAGTTTTTTCTTTGTTTTCTTTTTTTACAGGTTTTGGTGCTTTTGGCTTTTCCTCTTCTTCAAAAGCCTCTTCATAAGCTTCTTCTATTTCTTCATCAGTTTCTAAGCTATTATCAAGCAAAATAATTGCTTCCTCATCCAATAAATCATCTTCGGAATTAACATTTATTTCTAATTCTTTACATTTGTTTAAAATAAACTCAACTGTTCTATTTACATCTTCAGCATACTCAAGTACACTCATCATAATTATGCACCTCGTTTCTATAATTTACTTTTTAATTCATCAAACACCTCATCAGATACTTCTGTTTCTAATACTTTATTTAATATTTTATTTTTTTGTGCTTGCTCAAAGACGCTTAAATCTTTTTTTAAATAGGCCCCATGACCATTTATTTTACCTGTTTCATCGACAATTACACCACTATCGGTTTTAACAACTCTAATGAGTTCAGCTTTTGGTAGCTTTTCTCTTGTCACCACACACATGCGCATTGGTATTTTTCTTTGTTTCATTAATCAACAATACTTATGCCAAGCTCGTTGGCTTCCTCATAAGTTTTGACATCAATTTTAAAATGTGTAAGTCTTGATGCTAGTCGAACATTTAATCCTTTTTTACCAATTGCAAGTGACAAATTATCTTTATCAACAACTACCATTGCTTGCTTTTCTTTCTCATCGGTTATAAATACGTGTAAATTTTTAGCTGGGCTTAACGCATTTTCGATAAACCTAGCTTCATCCTTGTCATAAGGAACCACATCAATTTTTTCACCATTTAATTCATCAATAATACGATTGATTCGACTTCCCTTTTCACCGATACAAGCCCCTACCGGGTCAACATTCGGGTTTTCTGAATAAACAGCAATTTTAGTTCTATTACCCGCGTCTCTAGCGACACTGTAAACTAAAATAATGCCCTCGTTAATTTCAGGAATTTCTAATTCAAATAATCTTTTGACAAAACCA
>CAZELY010000023.1:0-8268 GCA_964513345.1 uncultured Muribaculaceae bacterium | reverse complement strand
ACCTATGACCCCCTGCTTGTAAGGCAGGTGCTCTAACCAACTGAGCTAATCGCCCGTCACATCTCGACATAAACAAATATAACAAATAAACCTTTATTTGTCAATAGAATTTTCAGTATTTTTAATACTTTTTACTTTTTCTTCTGTCCACATTGGTAATTTTTCAGCTAAGGTTTTGAATCCTGATTCCGTCTCCACAATTTTCTTTTTTTTAGGTTTGCCATTTATACGATATTGAATATCCTTAATACTTAATTTTAAATGGGCCTCTTCACTATCAATATCAAGTATTTGAACATAGATATGATCACCAACATTGATAAAATCAGTGATATCTTTGACAAAGCCACGAGAAATTTCTGATATATGTATTAATCCTGTATAAAATTCATCAAAAGCCATAAAAGCTCCGTATGGTTCAATACAAGTTACTGTACCTTTAACGATTTTCCCTTTCTCATATTTTGTCATACAAAACACCTCAAAATAATTATATCACAAAAACTTTAAAAGAAAAACCTTTACTTTAAGCCTTAAACTATTATATAATGTTTCTGGTGATAATGTGACAGAAATTGATAAAATAAAAGAAATCATTGATAAATTGCGACCTTTTTTAATAAGCGATGGGGGCAATATTGAATTTGTTAAATATGAAAACAATATAGTCTATATTAAAATGCTTGGTGCTTGTGCCGGTTGTGATTTAATCGATTATACTTTAAAAGAAGGTGTGGAATCTGCTATTAAAGAAGAGGTGCCAGAAGTTAAAAAGGTTATTAACCTAACTAGTGTTCAAGCCACTCAATCAGCGGAAAATTAAATTTATTTTGATAATATTTATATATACGTTTTAAAATAATTTCATAATCACTAGCTAAACTAGTGATTTTTTGTATTTCATTTTCATCTTTTTTATTAGAAATAATCTCTTCAAATAAATCAAAATAATAAGTTGGGTAAAGCATTCTGCTTAAAAAAAGAAGTCCTTCTACTATATTTAAATTACTGTAATGCAAAAAATTATCTAGCTCGCTATTAATGTTTTTTTGATTAAAAAAATTAGTTTTAAAGTATTCTGCAATGTCACGAGTTCTACTATCAATAATTAAATTTAATGGATTATATAAATCAAACAATGTATCGTTTTCGTTAATTCTTCTATGGGAAACAACTTTAATTACTTTACTGTCAATAGAATTCACTAACTGAATAGCTGTTTCACCTAGCCCAACATAGTAATTAAAACTCTCATTTATATGTTTATATTTATGACCTACTTTGCTCATTTCATACTCAAAGTAATCATTTTTATTTTCCCAAAGGTTTCCCCAATTAATTGGTGTTTCATTTATTTTTATATTAAAAAAAGAAATGATATTTTTATATGTTACTTTGCCACTATAGTATTTTGCTTGTAATAATACATAAGGTACATTATCCACTAATGTTATAATTTGTCCATCTTTGTTTAAAATAATTTTATGAACATAATATCCTTGCTGAAGCAATAAAATATTTAAATTGTAAATGTTTGGAATTTTTTCCGGATCGCCACCATATTTAATAAAAAAATAGCGAAAATCTTTACTATCAAAATAATAATAATGTTTATTTTGGTAAATATCATTAAAGGATAAATTATAATAATAATTAATTACTGACTTCATGCGATATTCACCTCGTTACAATTTTATGAAAATATTTGCTTTAAATACATAAATATTTGGGTGTTTTTTTTACACCCTTTTTAATTATGGGAATATGTTATATTGAAAACAAATGAAGGGGTGGTTTATATTATGTGTAATCATGAAAACGAATGCCGCTGCATATCTGAAATTTTACAAGTAATAAATATTTTACAAGATAATGCTGACTGCGGTGAAGCGTGTTTAGATACTTGTGATCGCGGTTTTTTAGGTGTTTCAATTTCATCAGCTGTATTAAATACTAGACCAATCATGCTGTATACATGCGCGGGAAATGGAATCCCTTGGAGCATGCCAACAACTCGTGAAAATGTTGTCTGTGGTGATGAAGGGGTGACTTGTTCTTCAGTTTTTAGAGTCGAAAAAGTTGATGGTTGCTGCGCAACTTTTAGAGTTTTAGCTGATAATCCAGATGCCGAAGCGGCTGTAACAACACCTTACATAACAACTAATAGTTTCTTTACTATGAATTTAAACTGTGTTTGTGCACTTAGATGTTTAAATGACACATTTGTCGAAGGTGTATAAAAAAAGATAAATTAATTATCTTTTTTTATTTTTATATCCAAAATATCAGAAATAGGAATAAGTTCATTATCAATTGTAATTACATGTGTTTTATTTTTTCCTATAATTCTTCTGGTTATCGTTTTATCCTTTAATGTTATTTCTACGTCGGCTTTATATACGTAATTAGATGAATTAAATATTTTATTTAGTTTTTGCTTTATATTTTTTTGTACTATAGGCTTGGAAACTACTTCTTCTTTTGAATAAGAAAAATTTTTATTGTTACCACTATTTTTATCTACTTTGCCAGGAAAAACTCCTGGTAATTTATTTGCCATTTTACCACCTCTACTAATATATATGCATACTATTTATCTTTTTGCAGGAATTTATTAATATTTTTTGTAAATAAAAAACCAAATAGTAAAAAAATTAGACCAAGGAAAAGTTCAATAAAGGATCTGTTATTAAAATTCAAATCGTTAAAAAGAATAAATACTGCTGAAAACATAAATCCTAAAATAGCCCAATATGTTTTTTCTTTATAATTCTTTAATAAATACGTAATTATTTTTGCCAGCAAATATGTGCCAACTAAAATACCAAAGCCAAAAAATAAAGTATATTTGAAATACACTGGATTAAAAAGATTACTAAATAAGTTCAAAATTATCTCATAAGCACCCATTGACATATAAATAGCTGTCCCACTTATGCCAGGAATAATTGTCGAAAAAGCTTCAATTAAGCCAAGAAAAAAATAAATAATTATATTATTACTACTGACACTAATGCTTTTAAGGGTTAATGCATATGAAAATGTCAAGCCAATGAAAAAGATCAGCAAATTTGAAAAGCAAATCTTTTTGCTTTTGATGTTTTTGACAATATCAGGTATACCACCAATTATTAAACCAATAAAAAGTAACATTATCGCAAAATAAAAATTGCTTAAAAACCACTGTATACACCTACTAAATAGACATATTCCGAGTAAACCACCAATTAATATTGCTAAAATAAATTTAAAATCTTGAAAATTGATTTTTTTTATATTAGCAATGATGCTTAAAGTCTTTTCATAAACATTTAAAGAAATAGCTAAAATGCTTCCGCTTACTCCAGGCATTATTTTTGCTATTCCAATTATAAAGCCCTTTATTATATTTCTTACCATACTAAAATATAGATTTTAAAAATAAAAAAATGATTAATATTTAATCATTTTTAAAATAATCAATTTTTATGCTCTTACGAACCTTTTCCATTGTTTTCCGTGCCTTTTTCCTAGCATTAGCTGTTCCTGCTTTCAATATTTCTTGGACTTCATCAGGATGATTTAAATAATATTCTCTTTTTTCATGAATTGGTTTTAAAAATTCATTCATTTTTTGAATTAATTCTTTTTTACAAGCCACACAACCGCGCTTACCATTTTTACACTCACTACAGACAGTTTCTAAATTGGGATTATCAATTAATTTATGATAATAATATACCATACATTTTTCAGGATTAGCCTTATCATCTTTATGAATTTTATCAGGATCGGTAACTGCTTTCATGATTTTTTCACTGACCACTTCTTCACTGTCAGCTAAAAATATACAATTGCCTAAGCTTTTACCCATTTTTTCGCCACCATCTAAACCTTTGATTCGCGGTGTTTTTGAAAGTAAATGATCTGGTTCTATTAAAGTATCACCATAAATAGAATTAAATTTTCTAACGATTTCACGGCACTGCTCAATTAGTGGAAGTTGATCTTCACCAACTGGTACTAAATCACCTTCAAAAGCTGTAATATCGGCAGCTTGGGAAACAGGATAACCAACAAATCCATATGTGACACTTTCGCCCTCATTACCAAATAATTCTTTTTTTTGAGCTATTTCGGTTTTGATAGTCGGATTTCTATATAGTCTTGATATCGTCACTAAATTAGAATAGATTACTGTCAATTCAGCTATTTCTGGAATTAGTGATTGAATAAAAATATTGACTTTTTTTGGATCAAAACCAATTGATAATAAATCGATGGCAATTTCATTCACATTTTTATATATTTTATCTGGATCATTAAAATTATCGGTTAAAGCTTGAATATCAGCTATTTCTAGGTAAACATCATATTCCGGATTATCTTGAAGTTTAAGCCAGTTTTGACAAGCTCCAAAATAATGTCCTAAATGTAAATTGCCAGTAGGCCTAGCGCCTGTTAAAACTGTTTTCATACCTTCACCTCTATAAAAATTATACACAAAAATCATTTAAAATACAATAAAAAACGCTTAATAAGCGTTCTTTTGACCTTTTGTTACATAAATATATAAGGCAATTAAAAAATCATCAAAAAACATTGGTAAAAATTTTAAACTGCTTTCAAAATTATTTGTATTTATGGCATCGTAGAAGAACCTAACAATTTCTCGGTGATCAACTATTTTTTTAAAGTCTTTACCTTTTATTTTTTTAGCAATCATTTCTTTACTAATAGGTTCAATTTCTAGTAGTTCATTAAATAAACCTTTATTATAATTTTTAATGTGGTAAATTGTATCTTGAGCAAAGCCAAAACAATCACCAGCTTTTTCAATTAATTTATTAAAATTACGATAAGTTAATTTGTTTTCTTTAATATTTTTAAAAAATGTACTATCGACTATTTTATTTAAAATACTGCTATTTATAGTCGAAAAAATATAATTAACTTCATTTTCAAATTTTAAGCCATATTTATTATAATTCTTAACTAAATTGCCTTTTTTAAATGTATATCTGTCACCATCTAATTTACCAAAAGTTTTCATCGTATCATTATAACCAAAGCGTAGTGATTCACGTGATCTTTGTTTATCAAATACTAAAAAATTAGTTACTCTATTTCTTGGCATGATTATGGTTGTCGGAACATTATAGTCATTTTTTCTTTTGAAACCAACTGATCTTAAATCAACCGCTATGATTTCTTCAGCACCCAATTCAATCGCTAAATTAATCGGCATATTATCATAATAGCCACCATCGATATACAAATCATCTTTAATTTTATACGGTTTAAAAGCCGGATAACATGATGCCGAAGCAATGACGTAATCTTTCACGTTTTTGCGCGTAAAATCTTTTTTCGTCATAATTACCGGTTCGTTTTTCGATAAATTATATGTTACTAGTCCATAGTCAATTGGTGATTTAAAAAATTTATCTGGATTGTACATTTGATCAAACAATTTTAATAGTCTAGAAATATTCATGCCGCCTTCACTTATAAAAGCCTTAACGTATTCTTTATATATTTCTTTTAAATCATCATTATCACACTCTTCAAATGAATTCTCATCATATATTTTGGAAAATGACATGTTTTTCCACAATCTAACTGCTTGATATAAATCACCTTGAGTGATTAACACACCATTAATTGCGCCTACTGATGTACCAGTGACAATTTCTGGATTTTTTCCTAATTTTCTAAGCGCACGATAAACTCCTATCTGGTAGGCCCCTTTAGCGCCGCCACCAGATAGTACTAAACCTAATTTTGTCATAAGTACCTCCTATTTTATGTATGCTCCAAAAAGAATATCATTATTAAATTCTAATTCGGTATATTGAATGACTTTTCTAATACCATTATCAAAATAGTAATATAGGGTATTGCCATTTTTATAGTAAATATAATCTTTTAAATATAAAACACTATTCATATCTGTAGTTGTAAAAAGATATGTAAGCACTTCAGGATTTTGTTTATCAGCTCGATATACTAAATAATCGTTGCCTGATTTCTTATACAAATAATAATAATTGCCATACTCATTTACTTTGTCATAGCCATTAATGTCATTAGAATGGTAATTATCAAAAATTTTACCACTTAATGCTTCACTAACACTCATACTATGCCAATTACCGTCATAATATTTAATTTCTGATGTTTTTTCAACCGTTTCATATTTTAAACTTAATTTGTATTGAACCTCGGCATCTTTATCAAAAATGTAAATATCATTACCGACAATACCTTCAATAATACTATCAAAAGATATTTCATCATAAGTACGAATTTCTTTAATGTTTCCATTAATCAAATTAACAATATAAAACTTTTTAAAAGTATATTCTTGATTATAATCGGCTACTATATAGTACTTATCAAAGAAAGCACTTACTTGTTTAGTATAAATATCATTATCAAATAATTTTATATTATTTATTTTACCATTTACTAAAGTAACACCTTTATAATTTTCAAAAGCTAAATAGTGATTAGTCACTAAGTTATTTTCATATATTGTCTGCATATTTGAAAGTTCTTTAGCTTGACCGTTATCTTGAAATTTTTCTTTATTATAACCAACTTTTTTTAATTCTTTGGCAAAATCGTCAATTTTAGAATTTTTGATGTCGTGATAATAGGTAATGGTATTATTATTTATACACATAATATCAGTTAAAATTTGGTTATTTTTAAAAACCGGTAAAATGCATTTGTATGAATCAATTTCCTTATACATTAACTTGTTAATAATTTTATTTGCTTTATTATAATTTTTGTCAATTTGAAAATTTAGTTTAAAATTATCAGCTTTAATATCAAAATAATAGTTATCAGTTTTACCAACCTTTAACTCTTCTTGAATATCGAAATTGCCAATTGTATATTCGACATTATGTCCTTTATCGACAACATGAATAATTATCTTTAACGAAAAAAATATGATAAGTAAAATTGTTAATACTTTAAGCAAATACTTCATAATACTTACCTCCAATATAATTATATATAATTATGCCTTTTATTGCAAGTAAAAAAGGCGGACTATTTATCGCCTTTTTGAGAAATTTCTTTAAGATTTTCGGTTAATGATTCTCTTTCTTCATCACTAACACCATTTTCAAGTTCACGCTTCTTTTGCATCATGTATTTAGTCAAAACTGTTTCCACTTCTTTCAAAGCACCATTAGATAGATTTGATAAAATTACTGTTTCTTTAACTGTATCAATTATCGCACGTCCCCAAATTAATCCCATTTTAATTTTAAAATCGTTAAATAATTCAGGAGTAATACTATAGTAGAAATAACCAAAAATTAATCTTTTTTGTGCTACTACTAAGCGTTTGCTTGTAACAACTACTACATGCGTACTAAAAATGTCTATCGCACTTGGTCCTTTTTGAGCTGCGAAAACATATAAAACTTCTTCATCATCGTTGATATGCATTTGCGCAACTTTCGCATGAGCAGAAACACGCCATGCGATAGTACCTGGATTGCGTCTTAAAAACGATCTTGCCTTTTCTAGTACAATACTTTTTGCCATAAAATAACCACCTCTGATTTATAACAATTATATCACAATATTAATAAATTTATTCATTAACTTGTCCAGCTACAACTTTTACTAATAATTCTATTTCATTTTCACCAGGATTTTCTTGTTTGAAAGTATAAGATTCTTTTCCCCAGAAGGTATCCAAAGTATCATTACCTGATTCATAAGGCCATACAATATTTACCGAAAACGTCGTACTATCATACACATCAATATTGGCATTTTCAACTTCGAATGTAATTGTAAATGGGTAATCATTTTCCAAAATGTCTTCGATTTCTTCGGATGTGTAATCGTCAGTAGTATATATATCATCAAAAATCTTAGCCGAAAGAATTTCATAAGTAACAACGGCAGCCATTTCGCCAGAGTTACTTATTTCAAAACTATCAGTATAATTAGTCATACCTGGATAAATAGAATCAACATTAAAAACCACATTGTTTTCGATATCTGTACCATCTTGGGAAAAGGTTATTCGCCAAGACTTTACTCCAGCATTTATACTATTGGAAACCTTGTTGCTATAAATGAACCAGGCAAAAGCATTTGCCATTATAGCTAGAACTAGAAAGAATATTGTTCGTCTTCTAAGCCCTCTTTTTATTTTTTTAAGACTGCTCGTTTTCTTCTCTTCCATCTTCTAATTTTTCTTCTTTTCCTTTTATATAATCAAGAATTTCCAAAAATATAAGTAGGGCTATTGGT
>CAZELY010000022.1:0-8892 GCA_964513345.1 uncultured Muribaculaceae bacterium | reverse complement strand
GTTTTTTAAACTTTGCGTACCACTATTCAAAGAATTAACCCCAGTATTAAATGTCTGGTAACCATTACTTAAAGTATTTGAACCGCTATACAAATCTTTAACGCCATTATCAATTCTATTAACACCATTTAAAAGATCTGTTTTAATGCTGTTATTTAAATTTGTAGCACCTTTGGCTAGCTCATTTAATGCATTTTCTAAATCATTCATGTTGCCTGAAATATTCACTAAAGCACTAGTTAAATTTGCAATTAAATTATCAGTTCCGCTATCTAAATTTGTAGCACCCATAGCTAAAGATCTGGCATTTTGCTCAAGCGAATCAATGATTGCGATATAAGTTTGAGCAGCAATAATTTCTTCTTGATTATCACTTGTTTGAATAACATTATTAAAATATTCTTTCATACTATCTAATGCGATTCCTGATGAACTACTATAATTATTAAGCCCATTGCTCAATCCAGAAGTTCCACTTTTTAATTCACTTAATGCTTGCATTAATACCTGATTTTGCGAATTTAAGTTTTCTTTAGCAGTTGTAACATTATTTTTAAGAGTCCAAGAGCCATTTTTTAATTGTTCGCTACCAGCAGATATCTTATTTACCCCTTCTTTTAAGCTTGAAGTCCCATTTTTCAAAGAAGTAAGTCCACCATTTAAATTAGCAAGACCTTCGCTAATTTTTTTCGAATTATTATTTAACAAATTAGTCCCATTAGCTAATTCTATAGCTCCTTTGTTTAAGGTAATTGTTCCTGAGTAAATGGTTCCTAAAGCATCAGAAATCTGCTCTGTTTTAGAAGGAACTTCATTTAACTTATCAGATAAATTGCCAACTACTTCTTTCGCAACTTCTTTGTCTAGCTCTTTTTCAACTCTTAAAACGGCGTTTTCAATTAATTGTGCGGCTATATAATTGGTTTTTTTATTAGTTCGATATATTATAGTCGGTATTTTTCGATTGTTAGTAGAGGCTTTTTCTAAAGAAGACGTAAAATCTTCAGGAATTGTTATAGTAGCATAATTTTTCTTTTTCATTAATTCTTTTTCAGCCTTATCTTTATCTTCAACTACAAAATTAAAAGTATTGCTTTCTTGTAATTTATTAATAAGAACTTCACTTTTACAATTATCCTTACATTTATCTTCATTAACAACAGCCACTTTCATATTGCCTAAATTATTATAAGGGTCCCAAAAACCTTTTAAATACGTGACACTATAAATTAGTGGCAGCAGTAAAACGCCTATAACTATGGCTACTTTTTTTACGCTCATAATATACCCCCTTACTTGAAAATAAACATGCCGATATATTATATGCCTATCGCCTAAATTTGTCAACAAAAACATAAAAAAACACCAAAAGATTTGGTGTCGCATTACTATTTAAAAGCTACAGTAACTTTTCCTAAATTTATAAAAATATAAACTGCTGTGCAAATAGCTCCCATGCCAAATCCGGCCAAAAGAGCAATCAAAATTCTGTTAGTAAATCCACTCATATTATTAATATCACTACCCAATATTGAATGACCATTATTCAAAGCCAAAGTTTTTCCTTGTTCGTTAGATTTACCTATATTTCCTGCTTCAATATTATTTTGTTCTACTTTAGGAGTAGCTGGAACCAAGATTCCATTAGCCAATTTATATTGTACTTCGCCTACGGCAGCTCCTATCTTAAAATTTCTAAGTGCTTCCGGTGTTGCTTTGTTCAAATCTATCTCATCAACGGACCCATCTTCATTTATTAAAGACCATTTAGTTTGATCTTCTGATTCACGTAATGGTCCAAAAGAAGAAGGATACTGTTTAATATTACCCAAACAAATCACCTACCTTATCTTTTATATTATACCATGTTTTTCTATTTTATAACATGAAAGTAGGAGATTTTACTCCTACTTAACATATTTTTTTACTTCTTCAACATCGCTAAATGGGAATTTTTCTTTACCGATGATTTGATAATCCTCATGTCCTTTGCCTAAAATTAATAAAATGTCTTTTTCTTCTAAATTAGTGATAGCCTTTTTAATAGCTTCGGCGCGATCAACAATAATTTCAAAATTACTTTTTTCTATGTTTGTAGTAATATCTTTCAAAATTGCCTCAGGATCTTCAGTCCTTGGATTATCGCTAGTAAAATAAACATAATCACTATAATATGTGGCAATTTTCCCTATCATAGGTCGTTTAGTTCTATCACGATCACCGCCGCAACCAATTAAAGTAATTATTTTACCTTCGGCAAAATCAGTTACACTTTTTAAAACATTGGCTACCGCATCTGGAGTGTGTGCATAATCAACTATCACTGAGTACTTATCATTTTTTATCATTTGATAACGTCCGTCTGGCGCTTTCAAACTAAGCGTCCAATCAACTATTGATGATAAGTCCAATTTTAAAAGATCACATACAATATAGGCATTCATATAATTATATGCATTATATGTTCCAGGCATCGGTAATGTGATATTTCTTATTTCATTATCATGAGTTATTTTGAAAGTTGTTTGTGCTGTTGAAGTAGAAATGTCGCTAATTTTATAATCGTAGTCACCTTGGCCATAAAGAATATTCTTATTTTTTGCTAAAACAAAATCTTTGCCCTGTGGACTATCCATATTGATTATAGCCGGCCCTTTTAACTGCTGAAATAAAGTCATTTTGGCTTTTTCATATTCTTCCATACTTTGATGATAATCCAAATGATCTTCAGTCAGATTTGTAAATATTGCCATATCAAACATTATACCTTCTAATCTGCGCATATCAAGCGCTTGACTAGATACTTCCATCGCGACAACTTGGCAATCATTATTAGATGCTTCAACTAACATTTCATATAAATCGTAAAGATCAGGTGTGGTATTAACTAGCGGTGTACGTGTTTCATTAAGATAAAAACCTATTGTTCCAATATATGCGGTTTTAATACCCATTTTATTAAGAAGTTGGTAAATGAAATAACAACTGGTTGTCTTACCATTAGTGCCAGTAATGCCAATTATTTTCATCTTATTTAACTTATCAGCATATAAATCTTTTAAATAATCAGCTAAATACTTTCTAGTGTCACGCACAATAATCGTTTTAACACTATATTCACCATGTTCCGCAATGATACAAGCAGCACCGTGTTCAATCGCATCTTCAATAAAATCATGCCCGTCACGAATTTTTGACTTTATGGCAATAAATGTATCCCCTTGTTCAACTTTTTTTGAATTAACTTTCAGCATAGAAGTATCACTCCCTATTTAATTATATGTTTTTTATTTCTTTTTTTGTTTTAATATTGCTGATACTAAATATATGATTGGATATTGTAAGTAACCGACAATAATCGCAATTGGATAATAATAAATAGTACGATTATAAAATATAAAACCTTTTTGATAAATATAATAGTCAATAAAAATTAAACCGAAAATCAACACATAAACAAGAATAGTTACCCAGATTTGCCTTTTATTTGATTCATTTATTTCTAACTTGTTTTTAGAACTTTTAATTTTTAACAAGCTAAGCAATAAGTATAAAACAATTGTACAAATGCCAACGGTTTTAATGTCAAATCTAAATGCGATGATAATTATAAAAATACCTAATAATTCTAATGTTAAAAAGTTTTTCTTAGTAAAAATCCACTTCTTAAATTTAGAAATATTATATTTACTTTTCTCTAAATTGACAAACGCTTCTCTTCCTTTTAAAACAAGAAAACAAAAATATGTAATTAATGAAACAAAGAAAAATATTATCATAATTGACCTCCAAAATAAATTTCATACCACAAAAGGAAAACATAAATAGTCCAAATTTTACGACTGTTATCTTTTTTACCTTCCTTATGTTCATCTAAAAGTTTTATAATCCTTTTTGTATCAAAAAACTTTCCTGCTTTTTCAAATTGATTTCTAATCGTATTATAAACATCATTATCTTTCATCCAGACTCTAATTGGCACTGGAAAACCTAATTTTTTCTTATCTGAAACTTTAGCTTCTAAACTTTCGTGAGCGATATCTCTAAATATTTTTTTAGTTTTATACTTATCAACTTTAAACTTAGTAGGAATATGTCTCGCATAATCGATTAGCGGTCGATCCAAAAATGGGACTCTGACTTCCAGTGAATTTGCCATGCTCATTTTATCGGCCTTAAGCAAGATATCACCAATCAGCCAAAAATTAAAGTCGATAAATTGCATTTTTGTAACATCATCTTTATCTTTGACTTTAGTATAGTATTCATCAGTTAAATCTCTGAAGCCTTTTGTTTCTGGCTTAAATGAAACTAATTTTTTAACTTCTTTAGTATCAAAAATAAAGGCATTACCAACAAAACGATCTTCTAATTTTTTTCCGCGTCTGACTAAAAAATTAAGTCCGCGATGGGCAGGAAGTAGTCCGGCTACTTTACCTACAACAAATCTGATTGGATATGGTATTTTATAATACCATGGCCAAACAAATGATTCTTGATAAATATTATAACCGCCAAAAATTTCATCAGCACCTTCGCCTGATAATGAAACCTTAACATTTTGTGACGCTATTTTAGTCACAAAGTATAAAGCTATTGCTGATGGGTCCGCTAGAGGTTCATCCATATAATACATAATATTAGATAAATTTTTAAAATACTCTTCTTTTGAAATAACTTTATTTATATTAATTGTATTAATTTTTTTCGATAAATCTTCAGCATAACTAATTTCACTATATTTCTTATCATCAAATCCAACCGTAAACGTTTTATCAACATTACTATTAGCAGCAATAAATGAAGAATCAACTCCACTTGATAAAAATGAGCCAACCTCAACATCGCTTACTTTGTGGGCGCGAATAGAATCGTGCAAGCGATCGGTAATTCCCTTTTTCCAATCTTCATAGCTTAGTGTATCATCTTCTTCAAACTCTAATTCATAGTATTTAGTAATTGATAAAGAACCATCTTTATACTTTAAATAATGCCCTGGTCTTAATTTGTAAACGTTTTTAAAAAATGTCTCTTCGCCAGCACTATATTGGAATGTAAGGTAATACTCCAGCATCTTCCGATTGAATTCTTTTTTAAAACTCGGGTGAATTAAAAAACTTTTAATTTCTGAGCCAAAAAAGAAAGTGTCATCCATAGTTGCATAATAAAATGGTTTAATACCATAAAAATCACGGGCTGCAAAAATTTCTTTTTCGTTTTTATCATATATAACGAACGCAAACATGCCTCGCAGTTTATCCAAAACTTTTTCTTGGTATTCCTCATAACCTCTTAAAATAACTTCTGTGTCAGTGTTTGTTTTAAACTTGTATCCTTTTTCTATCAATTCTTCTCGTAACTCTTGATAATTATAAATCTCGCCATTAAAAACAATTATTTTTGTTCCGTCATCATTATAAATTGGTTGTGAACCATTATTTAAATCTATAATTGAGAGGCGTCGAAAACCTAATGCTACAGTTTCATCAGTATAATATCCTTCAGAATCAGGACCACGATGCGCGATTAAATCAGCCATTCGCTTGATGTTTGCCTCTTTTTTTTGTTCCTTATTTATATATCCTACAAAGCCGCACATATTATGCCTCCTTTAGTTTTTTTATTGATTTTATTTTACCACAATTGACACTTTTATACAATCAATCTCGCTATTTATAAAAATGTTTTTTATATTTGTTTTTGTGAAAATAGCGCATTAAAACAGGAAAAGGTAACATTTTAAAAAAATAACAAAAAAAACGCCGAAGCGTTTTACCAATTTGTATAAATATCTATTATGCCCCAAGCGCAGCCGGAATCATATACTTTTCCCGGTCCAAGGGAAGTTTTAACAACAGAACCTTTTGATAAATAAGAGCCATTTGCAGCAACTGAAATATAACCATCTTTGTCTCTTACAGTACCATCATTAGCCACATGTCTTCCAGGAATATTTAATGTTGACCCTGGCAAAACACGCTCAGAATAGTAAGTTTCTTTATGATCATTATAATACACAACACCTTTAGATTTTGTAAGACCACTGGTTCCAGTGTTATAAACATTGGAATATTCCATCACAAACATACCATTAGCAATAGCGCTAATTAATTCATCGGTTGTCATATCATTATAAGATTTTGTGGTTGTTAATACTTGCTTTTCTTCTTGCTTAACAACTGGTTTGGTTTCTTCTTTAACCTCTTCTTTTGGTTCTTCTTTTAATGTAGAATCAGCAATAGCAAGTTCGATTTTCTCGGTCGTATCAACAATTGTCGTTGGATTGCTCATATTTATAAATTTATTAGCTAAAACCCTAAGGTTATCAATATCATAACTTTCCACACTATAACTTTTTACTGGCTTACTTTCCATATGCATTCTGTCTTGATAGGCAGTAATAAGCATAGTTGGCATCGCAGCCGCCATGGCAAGTCCAAAAATAATAATTGTATAAACAAAAAACGTTTTCTTCATTATCTTCTCTCCTATACCATATAATATTTTAACATGATATTATTTAACAGTCAAATTGAAAAAGAAAAAGGCTAAGCAGCCTTTAATCTATTGATATAACCATTTACTTGTGATGCCCAGACGCCACTTCCAGCGTACACTGGTCCCATTTTTTCAGGGGTATTATAACCTTTGCCTACATAATTTTTATATAAAATATTTATATATGATTTAATTCCGTCTTCCAAAGTCGGAAAACTTGCATATGATCCCCCATTACATTTAGAGCCACTACCATATTTTAAACCACCAAGGTTATAACATTGTGTGGCTAAACTACTACATTGCCATGAACAACCAGTCTCATGTAATGAAATGGCAACAGCCAAATATGGGTCAACCCCTGTTTCTGTAGAATAATAAGCAAAATCATAACCATGACCAGCTAAAATACCTTTTAAACTTCGATCTAGTTGATCAGCAACCTGCCCTAACGTCATTTCGCCGTATACAACTTCATTTCGCTTAGCTTCCATAATTTCACGGTCTCTTTCAGCTCTAGTCATACCTTTTGCGATATTTAACTTAATCTTGTTAATATCAAATTTTTTTATTTGTGTCTTGTTACTATTTTCAGTCAATAAGACTTTGTTTTCAACAACATATTGCGTTTCAAAATTAGAAAAGCTCATCATTGCTCCAAACAAACATATAATAGTTATGGCCATAACGGCCTTAACCGATTTACTTGTTTTCATAATCCACCTCTCGTGTTTTTAAAACAAAGAAATTCTAACACGTTATATGATTATTGTCAAATTCACTGCAATTCAGCAATATAAATAGTTTGGGTCGTATCATCGTTTTTCGTACATGTAATCAATGTTAAAGTGGTTTTACTACGGTTTCTATGAATTGTAACGTCACCATCTTTAATATCTGTATAAATATCAACAATTTTATAAACATAGGTTTTACCTTTATAAGAAACGCTTGCAAGATCACCAACACCCAATTTCCATAAATGCTTAAAATAGCCTAGGTAACTACTACCGGAGTGGGCAACCAATATGGTGTTACCCTTTTTTTTGTCTGGATAATCAGATGGTGCTAATAAGGTGACACTTTTATCAACATTATTCAAAGGATTATCTTTATCATAAAATCCTTGCTCTAAATTAATCTTATCTATCTTTAAAACCCCTAAATAGTTGCCATGCTTAGTAGTTTCCGAAACATCAATTTCTCCAGTCGCAATTTCTTTTGGTGTATTATCAATTACTTCGCCGTTTTCTTGCTCTTGATATAAAGAAATACTAACTCTTTCATAGGCTTTATCTTTTTTTTCTTTTAAATAATTGCTTGTAACCAATAAACATCCTACTATCATTATCGCAAAGCCGATGATAACTACTGTTCTATTGCTTAATTTATCCATAAATTTCACCTTTTTTTCTCCATTAAAAGTATATCATGTAATATCAAAAAAGTAAATTTATTTCTTTAGCACTCTCTCTTGACAAGTGCTAAAAAGAGGTGTATACTGATTTTATAAAAAGGAGGGATAAATATGAATAATCAAGTTGGATATGAAGAAAATTTGCAAAATCCACTAGAAAAATATGGTCGCGATATCACTGAAAGCGTTAAAAATGGTAAGGTTGATCCTGTCATTGGTCGTGACGATGAAATCAGAAGTATTACTCGTATTTTATCAAGAAAAACTAAAAACAATCCTGTATTAATTGGCGAACCTGGTGTTGGTAAAACAGCTATTGTTGAAGGTTTAGCCGCTAGAATTATTAAAGGCGATGTTCCTAATAGTCTAAAGGATAAAACTCTTTGGGAATTAGATATGGGGGCTTTAATCGCCGGGGCAAAATACCGCGGAGAATTTGAAGATCGCTTGAAAGCGGTTTTAAAAGAAGTCAAAGAATCCGATGGAAATATAATCATGTTTATAGATGAAATTCACATGATTGTTGGGGCTGGTGCAATAGAAGGAGCAATGGATGCCGGAAATATGCTGAAGCCTATGCTAGCGAGAGGCGAAATTCACTGTATCGGAGCCACTACATTAAATGAGTATCGTAAATATATCGAAAAAGATGGTGCCTTAGAAAGAAGATTTCAAAAGGTCCTTGTTCAAGAACCAAATGTTACTGATACTATTACTATATTAAGAGGTTTAAAAAATCGTTTTGAAGTATATCATGGTGTAACTATTAAGGATAGCGCCTTAGTAGCCGCTGCGACATTGGCTGATCGCTACATTACTGATAGATTTTTGCCAGATAAAGCTATTGACTTAGTTGATGAAGCATGTGCTACTATAAAAGTTCAAATGGAGTCTGTACCAACAGAGCTAGACACTTTAACTAGAAATATCATGCGTCTAGAAATTGAAAAGGAAGCTATTAAAAAAGAAAAAGAGGT
>CAZELY010000021.1:2606-10018 GCA_964513345.1 uncultured Muribaculaceae bacterium | reverse complement strand
AAGCTTTATTAGCTTCAGCCATTCTATGAGTATCTTCTCTCTTCTTAACTGCAGCGCCTGTTCCATTTGCTGCATCGATTATTTCATTTGCTAGATTTTCAGCCATTGAATGACCGCCTCTTAATCTAGCATATTGTACTAACCATCTTAAACCAAGAGCTTGCGAACGATCTGCTTTTACTTCGATCGGTACTTGATAGTTAGCTCCACCAACACGTCTTGATTTAACTTCTAAAGCTGGTTTGATGTTTTCCATAGCTTTTTCAAAAACTTCCGTTGGTTCTTGATTAGTTTTTTCTTTTATCATATCAAAAGCATTGTATAAAATAGTTTGAGCTGTTCCTTTTTTTCCGTCTAACATAATTTGGTTAATTAATTTTGTAACGATTTTTGAATTGTAGACTGGATCAGCTAAAACATCTCTTTTAACTGCTCTTCTTTTACGCATGATTAATCCTCCTTTACTTTATTATTTTGGTTTTTTAGCACCGTATTTAGAACGTCCTTGACGTCTTGCTTCAACTCCAACAGTATCCATTGTTCCACGAATAATGTGATAACGAACACCGATTAAATCTTTAACACGTCCACCACGAATTAAAACAACTGAGTGTTCTTGTAAATTGTGGCCTTCACCAGGAATATAAGTATCTACTTCTTTTCCGTTTGAAAGTCTAACACGAGCATATTTTCTTAAAGCTGAGTTTGGTTTTTTAGGGGTTTTAGTTCCTACTCTTGTACAAACACCACGTTTTTGTGGAGAATTTGTTTTAGTTGGAACGTTATCCTTACTATTTAATCCGATTCCAAGCATTGGTGATTTACTCTTTTTAGTTTTACTTTTTCTTCCTTTTCTAACTAATTGGTTTATAGTTGGCATATACACCCTCCTTTCTTTGCACATATCCAGGCGTTTCATTTTTATTCATAATTAAAGATTTACCTAAGTAAATCAAGCTAAACGCACGTGATTAATATACCAATTTATTATATGTTTGTCAATAGTTTTTAGACTTTTTTTTACACTTATCATTTTCTTGACACTGTAAATAAAAAACAGTGATTATTTTCACTGTTTTTTTACGGCTTCATCATATTTTTCTCTATATCCTGGGGTTTGATAATTATCCCCACATTTTATGTAAGAATCATACCTAGTTTTACCATTTGCGGTTTTAAAATGAACATATCCAGAACAAATAATTTTATCATCTTCGATGTCTTTTACAACAGTTATTAAATTTTCTTCTTGCATCTGTCTTAAAGTGATATTATCTTCATCACCATCTTCTAAAATTTTACCATAATAATTATCCGTATATGTATGGGCCGTTCTTTCTAATTCCGTTTCCATATCGGCATATGTTTCATTTTCAATGTCCGTGATGCCACCAGTTGTATCAAATAATTCCTTAAATGTTCTATTGTATAAAAACATCGTAATTAGAATAGCTATACAAATGACACCTAGAAATACAAGCATATCTCTTAAGCCCCAACCATTTTGATTCATAATAATCCCCCTACTCCATTTCGCGTTTAATTTTATCATACACTATCGCAACGCTATAGCAAAGTCCTTGTTCTTTTTCGATTCTCGTCATTAATTCATCATATTCTCCAGCATCCATTAATGTTTTTAAGACATTTATATCTTCCAAATCTAAGTTGTTGTCTCTAACAATGGTGTTTTCGTAATTAGCAACATCATTAGTTATTTTATTATATGTTTCAGTTCCTTTAAACGAATAAATTGCTTTAACCATTTCAAAAGTTATTAATCTATGGTGGTATGCTTTAGTAAAATATTCGTCCAATATTTTAATTTGTTCACGATAATCATTGTCAGATGTAATATAGTCAAAATCTTTAACATACATAGCCATTATTAATTTTGCAATGTCATATTTTTTATAGTGATACTTTTTTGCTGTATAAGAAATTCCTTCGCCGATTGTATCATATACTTTATTCTTAAATTCGTGTTTTAATAATTCATCATTTTTACTCATACTACCACCTATTTACCTTCAAAAGTATTATAACATTTTAAAATAAATTAAGTCAACGAAAAATATATGTATTTTATTTAAAAAATATGATATAATTTATCTAGAATAAGGAGGCGCATTATGGGGAAAACTAGTAATACCAATTTAATGGATGAATTAGATGAAATGAACACTACGAAAGAATTAAATACACTGCACGATGAAATCATTAAATCGATAGAAAAAGAAGAAAAAGCTAAAGAAGCTAAGAAAAAAGCTGAACCTAAAAAAGAAAAGAAAGCACCTAAAAAGGAAACGACAGAAGAAAAGAAAACTGAAAAGCCTAAAAAAGAAGAAAAAATTCAAGAATTTACAGAAAAAAAGGTTGAAAAAAACACCGAGAAAGAAAAAGAAGAAACAAAATGGATAATAATTTCTTTCGTAGTATTTTTTGTTTGTGGCCTAATTGCATTATGCATTGGTGCAGGTTTATTATTTAAATAATTTAAGTTATTAATCACATTTACTTAAATGTGATTTTTTGTTAGGAGCGTGAAAATGATCTTAAGTATTTTCCTTTTAATACTCGGCTTTATATTATTAATCAAAGGAGCCGATGTATTTGTCGATGGAGCCTCATCGACAGCTCAAAATTTTAAAATTTCTAAAATGTTAATAGGATTAACCATTATTGCTTTTGGTACTTCGGCACCAGAGTTTGCCATTTCAATGAGTGCCTTGGCCTCTGGCAGTACCGATATGGTTTTAGGAAACGTCATTGGTAGTAATATTATGAATGCCTTACTAATCTTAGGTGTCGCAGCAACGATCACAACTATTTCAATCAAAGAAAATACCGTAAAAAAAGAATTACCTTTAACCTTATTAATATCCACCCTATTAGTTGTCTTATTCTTAGATATTAGTTTAGGTAATGGATCTACTAATCAAATTACTAGATCTGATGGTATTGTTATATTACTATTTTTCACAATATTTGTATACTACTTAGTTACTTTAACTAAACAGAAGAAAGAAAAAAATGAAGAAGAAATACCGCAATTTACTTTAGGCAAATCACTAATTTTAGTAGTAATCGGTATTTTAGGTATTATACTTGGAAGTAATTTAGTTGTTGATAGCGCAACAAAAATAGCTACTTTTATAGGTATTAGTGAAAGAATTGTCGCTTTAACTATTGTCGCTTTTGGTACATCGCTACCAGAATTAGTAACAACGATTATTGCTGCTAAAAAAGGTGAAACGGATTTAGTAGTTGGAAATATTATTGGTAGTAATATCTTTAATATTTGTGTAGTCTTAGGTATCCCTGTCGCAATATTTGGCGGAATTACTCCAGGAAGTTTCCAGATGATAGATTTAATTATGTTAGTTGGTTCTTCATTCTTATTATTTATATTTTCCGAAACTTCAAAGAAAATTACCCGTAAAGAAGGAATATTCATGCTTGCAGCTTTTGCATTATACTATCTTTTAGTTTTTGTAATTTAAAAAAAGAAAAATCACATATACTTTCATAGGAGTGTGATTTTTTTGATTAATTTTTTTAAGAAATTATTTAAAGATTTTTATCTTTTTACGGCTTCCTATTCTAATAATGTTTTTCCTGATCCCCTTTCTAAAGACGAAGAAGAAAATTTATTACAAAAATCTAATTTAGGTGACAAAGAAGCAAGAAATAAATTAATTGAACATAATCTTCGACTAGTTGCTCATATTGTAAAAAAATATGACCATCGTAAAGAAGATGAAGATGATTTAATTAGTATTGGAACAATTGGTCTTATTAAAGGTGTTGATAGCTTTTCAGCTCATCATAAAACACGTTTAACTACTTATTGTGCAAGATGCATCGAAAATGAAATATTGATGCATTTTCGAAGTAACAAGAAGAATAATAAAAATATCAGTATTGATGAAGGAATTGGCTTTGATAAAGAAGGAAATGTTATAACTATATTAGATATATTAAAAACTCCTAATCAGGATTTTGCCTTAGATATTTATAATAAAGATTCTTTAAAACTTTTAAAAGAATACTTTAAAGTTTTAAATGAAAGAGAAAAAGATATTATTATTAAAAGATATGGTTTAAATGGGAATAATGAAGTAACTCAAAAAGAAATTGCCAAGGATTTAAATATTTCCAGAAGCTATGTTTCAAGGATTGAAAAACGAGCTTTAACTAAAATATTAAAAGAATTCATAAAAAACAAAAAATAAGGAAGATTTCTTCCTTATTTTTATATTTACTAACAAGTATTATTAAGCGAGTATGATGGATAAACGTTTGATTCTAACCATCCTGATGAGCCCGAAGTATATCCAGCCCAGCAGTGGTCAGTAACTGTTGTACCAAAGTTTCGCCAATCACTACTGAAGTACAACCAGTCAGTATCGCATTCAAATGCGCCTGAATTTATTCTACATCCGCTGTAATGACTACCCCATGCGTCATCTAGAGTCATGTATGTTCCATAGAAGTCGCCGGCTGTTACCTCAATCCAACAATCCCACATCATTCTGGCCTGAGTTGTACCCCATTGTCCTATTTTTATTCCTTCCATAGCTCTAAAGTATGATGGACCTGGACCGGTTTCATTACCATAATACCATATCTTTTTATCAGATTGTGCACAAGATCTAAAACTATATGTTTTTGAGGTTGCTTTATAATTTGCACTTGATGGTGTTATTTTAGTCGTTATTGTAGAAGCGCTTGTTCCACCCTTACCGGTTATAGTAACTGTATAATTTGTGTTAGCTGAAGCTGATTGACTAGCTGGTGATACAGTTCCAGTTCCAGTCACACTAGACGTGTTGGAAAAAGTTCCAGCAACATTCGATTTTTCCGTAAACGTTCTAGTTGTTCCATTTACTGCTGTACCGCTAGTCGCACTCAACGTTATGGTTGGTGTGGCTTGTGGTAAATAACATTTAAATGACTTGTTTGCAGTTGTGTTATCCGACCATACATAACCAGACTTAAGGGCAGCTTGTATTGTATACCCACTTGTATTAACATTAGTCTGATTATAATTTGATAACGTATAACACGTTCCACTTGTAGCCGTAGTTAATTGCTGAGATGAGCCATTATAAGCAAAGCTGCTATAGCTTGAACCGCATGTTGACAATCCTGTACATTTACACAAAGAATTTGTTGGTGCGGTACATAAGTTTTGTACTGTAACAGCATATGTTTTATTAGTTGCATTATTGAAGTTTGTTGTATCAGTTGGCGTAAATGCAACTGTAATTGTTGATGAACCAACAGCTACACCAGTAATAGTTATAGTTGTAGCTTTTCCTGTCGAATTATCAGCACTAGATATTGAAGTGTTGCCGTTTGGACTTATGGTCGCATATGCTGTTGCGCTACTTGTTTTATTAAGAGTTCCAGAAACTGTTGTTGATGTCCCCGATTTAACTGTAGCTGTAAATGTGGTCGTTTTACCAGTTCCAACAGTTCCACTGCTTGCACTTAACGTTATAGTCGGTGTTGCCTTATTAATAGTACAAGACAATGTTTTACTTGACGTGTTGTCACTGAATAAATATCCGGCATTTGCTGTTACAGTTACATTTTGACTACCAGCATCAGTTCTTGTGTTATTAGAATATGTTACACCGGTTCCACCAGACGCTAATGTTCTTGAAGAACCATTATATGTTAAGCTTGCACAAGTCCCAGTTGTCGCTTCTAAGAATGACACTGCATAGCTACTAGTAGAAACACTAGTACCATCTGATACACTCGTCGTAAGCGTTCCTGGCTGTGTGAAATTAGCTGTTGCTGTTGTCGAAGTAACATTAACTGCCGTGCCACCATCTTTTGTATAAGTACATGTATATGTGCTTCCACATCCTGATGGGAATGCCATTGTTATTGTTTTACTTCCTACAGCCGCTGTTTCACTATATGTTACTTCTTGAATACTATTTGTTTGTGCTTGATATTTTTCTTGTAAGTTAGCTGTTAAAGTACTTATTTCAGAAGCTGTTAAAGCTCTATCATAAAGCATGGCTTCTTTTAATGACATTTCTGCATAACTAAGAATAGAACTAGCATTCGGATTGGCACCAAGCAGTATTTTCATTGGTGACGTTGTCATGGCCGAAGAAGCTTTTGTTGACACTAGTTCACCGTCAACATAAAGTTTTGCGTTAGTACCATCATAAGTTCCTACTAATGTATAATACTGTTCTTTATTAATGTTTCCAGATAAAGCTCCCTGATATGCTGAGCCATCGTATACTGGGAATTGGATTTTATTACTATCAAGGATTTCTAATCCACCACCAGCTGACTCCCAATTGCCGAATAGCGATTGGTAAATATTTAATTTATGCATTTCTACGTACATTAAATAGGTTACGCTATTGTTAAAATTATAACTTGCTCTACCTAAATCTATATAATCGTCTATTCCGTCAAATATTAAAGTATTATCGTTATATCCACTTGAAGCATTATTGTTGAAATTAACTAGTGTTCCATCAGTACCAGATACTTTATTTTTTAATGTCGTTGACGTGTTATCAGGATTGTCTGCTGTACCCCAATAAAGTAGACTATTAGTTGGTACTGAAGAATCCACACTATATGAATCATATGTTGCAGTGGTGTTGTTATCAGCAGTCACTCTAACTTTTAATTGGTAGCCTGTATCTTTAGGTAATCCTGTAAATGTATAAGCATTACTTGTACTTTGTTGCCATGTTGATCCACCATCTAATGAATATTCATATTGGGTTATTCTTGATGGATCACCAGCTACTGACGCATCTACTACTACAGTGACGCTATTTGTAGTTGAAGTTGATGAAACATTATTTATTATTGGGATTGTTCCATTAGTAAAAAATCCAGGTGTTGACGGTGTGTCTATTCTAGCATATTCGAGTGATTTACCAGTATTATCTGCATATCTAGTTCCATTTCCTCCGACTAATTTTTCATCATAAGTAAACATGTAAGTGCTAGAAGTCACATTTGTTGTCACAAAATCATCTGAGGCATATATGGTTTTAAGATTAGTACAATAATAAAACATATGACTCATATTTGTTACACTACTTGTATCAAAGCTACCGCCTAAGTCTAAATTCGTTAGACCACTACAATTATAGAACATAGATTGCATATTTGTTACATTACTTGTATCAAAATTGTCACCTAAATCTAAACTAGTTAGGCCGCTGCAGTTATAGAACATATTAGTCATATTTGTTACACTACTTGTGTCGAAATTGTCTCCTAAATCTAAACTAGTTAAGCCACTACAGTTATAGAACATATAAGACATACCTGTTACATTACTTGTGTCAAAATTATCACCTAAATCTAAACTAGTTAGGCCGCTACAACCATGGAACATATAAGTCATATTTGTTACA
>CAZELY010000021.1:0-2506 GCA_964513345.1 uncultured Muribaculaceae bacterium | reverse complement strand
AACATATAAGTCATATTTGTTACATCGCTGGTGTCAAAGTTTTCTCCTAGATCTAAACTAGTTAGGCCGCTACAACCATGGAACATATAAGTCATATTTGTTACATCGCTGGTGTCAAAGTTTTCTCCTAGATCTAGGCTTGTTAAGCCGCTGCAATTATAGAACATTTGAGACATATTAATTACACTGCTAGTATCAAAGTTGTCACCTAAATCTAGGCTTGTTAGACTGCTGCATTCACGGAACATATTAGACATAGTTGTTGCACTGCTAGTGTTAAAATTATCGCCCAAGTCTAGGCTTGTTAAGCCGCTGCAGCCTTTGAACATATATTGCATATTTGTTACATTACTGGTATCGAAGTTTTCTCCTAAATCTAGACTGGTTAGACCACTACTATTCTCAAATATACTATCCATATTTGTTACATTACTAGTATCAAAGTTTTCTCCTAAATCTAGGCTCGTTAGACTGCTAAAACCACGGAACATATAAGCCATATTTGTTACACTACTGGTATCGAAGTTGTCACCTAAATCCAAACTAGTTAGTCCACTACAACCATAGAACATATAAGACATATTTGTTACTTTGCTAGTATCAAAAACACTTAAATCTAGGCTCGTTAGACTGCTGCAACCAAAGAACATATTATACATATTTGTTGCATTACTAGTATCGAAATTACCATTAAAATCTATTGATTTCAAATTAGTAAAATTGTAGAAAAGGTATGACGAAGTAGTATTAGCTATAACTCCATCTTCTCCGGCTATATGAAGTACATATTTAGTGTTATCTTCTGGATCAGCTGTTACCCAAGCCATTACTGTACCACTATTAGCAGTTGCTGATACATCCCATGAAGTTGCTCCTGCTGGTATGTTTATCTCATCTTCAAATATGACTGATGTTATATTCGTTCTATATTCTTCAGCATGAAAATCTGTTGATGCACCACTACTCCATGATTTAATAACTGGAGGTATTTTTTCAAACGTTGCAATTATAGTTTTATCCTCGCTTACTGTTGAACCGGTTCTTGGATTTGTTGTTCCTGACAAATATTCTCCTGTCCATTCTGAAAATTTATACCCAGTATTTGCTGTTGCGGTTGCTTTTACAGTATCGCCATATTTAACTGTTAAATTTCCATTTGACGTGTCTCCGGCATTAACTGTTACACTATTTCCTGTTTGCGTCACGGTTTCAGCCGTTATACTACCATTATCATCGCTTATAATCGACACTGTATACGTGTTTCTATCAAACCACATATAGTATACTGTTGTATCGTTTGTAGCTACTGTCGGATCTGTCGTTGATGGAGTTGCTGCGGTTGTACTTGGTGCAGTTGTTGTATATCCTTTAAATTTTCCACTTTGGTCACCAGCCGTTGGGGCTGTATATATATCATTTAATGTTAATGTAGCTCCGTTTTTAATATAGTATGTTGATGCATTTCCACTTGTCGTATAGCTATTAGATGTATATGTTCCAGTTGTACCAGCTATTGTCTCAAGTACACTTCGTACTTGATATTTTCTTATTGTTATATTTGTTGTTTCAAAATTTCCAGCCGCATCCTTACAGCCTAAGTAGTATGTACCATTTGTTACTCCAGTTTTGGAAAGGCCGCTTCCTGTTAAATTTGATAATGAAGTTGTTGTCGTAATTCCACTTGCTGATGTTGGCTCAGTTGTTCCCCAATAATATGCTGTTACACCCACATTGTCCGTACACCTAAGTGTTAACGTTTGTCCTGTTGATTTTAAACTCGTTCCGCCACTTATTGTTGGTACAGGTTTTACCGCATCTGTTGCTCTTGCTTTAATTGTAGTTGCTGAAGCTACTTGCAACGTTATATTATATGATCCGGTTCCTAACCTTGCAGTACCGCTAGTTACACTCCATTCTGAAAATGTATAACCTGTATTTGTTGATGCTATTATTACATGCAAATAATTAGCAGTTACACTACTTGTTCCCCCAGCTAATATAACTGTTCCGTTATTCGCAACTGATGTCCCATTTACTGTTGCTGTAGTGTTTTCTGTTGTCATTGTAACTGTGTAATAATTTACTGTCGCTGTTGCATTGTTATTATTTACAGTTAAGTCCACTCCGCTATCAATCATATCAGTTTTATGATTTGAATCTTTTCCGATATAGATATTATATGTACCATTTGGTACTGCAGAGAATGTTGCAGTGCTTCCACTACTTACTGTCTCAGTATAACTTGTTGCCGTGGTTCCACTATATAGTGTTACTTTCATTCCACTGTTTGAATATGCACTTCCGTCTTTATTTATTGTAATTACAGGATTATTAGCTGACGCACTAGTTGTAAATGTTGTATCTGCAGTTATTGTTTGACTACTTCCATTTATTATTGTAGTTGAACCTTTTTTAACTACTAAAGTGTTATAGCCTTCCTGTAAAGCTCCAGTTGGATATACTGGTGTATTGGCAAGTACATAACTATTATTTGCTACACTAGCTC
>CAZELY010000020.1:0-10064 GCA_964513345.1 uncultured Muribaculaceae bacterium | reverse complement strand
ACTTTATTTCTTCTTTTAAATTCCCTTCGCATGGAACACCTCTATTATCTATTATTCACTATATATTAATTATATAAAATTCGGTATATATTGTCAATGAAAACGCTAGAAAAAATGATATATTTTTCAATATATCATTTTAAGTATAGTTTTAAAAATTTTCCAGTATAGCTAAGACCTTCATTTACAATATTTTCCGGTGTTCCGGCAAAGACAATTTGTCCGCCTTCGTCACCGCCCTCAGGACCCAAATCAATAATATGATCGGCAACCTTAATAACATCTAAATTGTGTTCAATTACAATTACGGTATCCCCATTATCAACAATTCTGTTTAAAATAACTAAAAGTTTCTTAATATCATCAGTATGAAGCCCAGTTGTCGGTTCATCCAAAATGAATAAACTTTTACCAGTTGGTTTCTTTTGTAATTCTTTAGCAAGTTTTACTCTGGCGGCTTCGCCTCCTGATAACGTTGGCGCACTTTGGCCCAGTTTTATATATGAAAGTCCTACGTCCATCAAAACTTGTAATTTATTTTTAACCTTTGGAACATTTTCAAAAAACTCAATAGCTTCTTCAACTGTCATTTCTAAAACATCATAAATGTTTTTACCTTTGTATTTAATTTGTAAGGTCTCAGTATTATAACGCGTTCCATGACAAACTTCGCAAGGCACATAAACGTCAGGAAGAAAATGCATCTCAATTTTCTTAACACCATCGCCCCAGCAAGCTTCACACCTTCCGCCTTTCACATTAAATGAAAATCTACCTTTATCATAACCTCGCATTTTAGCTTCTTTAGTATTCGCAAAAACATCGCGAATATCATCAAATACACCCGTATATGTAGCCGGATTACTTCTTGGTGTTCTTCCAATAGGTGCTTGCGAAATATCAACAACTTTGTCAATGTTTTCAAGGCCTTTTATCGTTTTAAATTTTCCTGGTTTACTTTTGGATCTATATAAATTATTAGCTACAGCTTTATATAAAATTTCGTTTATTAATGTACTTTTACCACTACCTGAAACACCAGTTACACATATAAACTTTCCTAACGGAAATTTAACATTAATATTTTTTAAATTGTTCTCGCTAGCGCCTTTTACTTCTAAATATAACTTATTACCCTTCCTTCTTTTTGCTGGAACTTCTATTTTTTCCAAACCTTTTAAATACTTACCCGTTAAACTATTTTTATTATTCATAACTTCTTTAGGCGTGCCTTGAGCAACGACCTCACCACCATGAATACCAGCTTTTGGGCCAATATCAACTAAATAATCAGCATTCATCATCGTCTCTGAATCGTGCTCGACAACGATTAACGTGTTACCTAAATCACGCATTTCTTTTAAAGAATTTATCAATCTTTCGTTGTCACGTTGGTGTAGACCAATTGAAGGTTCATCTAAAACATACAAAACGCCTGTTAGTCTTGAACCAATTTGGGTAGCTAGTCTAATTCTTTGAGCTTCTCCTCCCGAAAGCGTTCCGGCAGCTCTAGATAAAGTTAAATATTCAAGACCTACATTAATCAAAAAGCTTAATCTAGAATTAATTTCTTTAATAATTAATTCTGATATTTGTTTTTCTTGATCTGTTAGTTTAATCGTCTTAAAAAAATGATAAATATCTTTAACACTCATATTAGTAAGTTCATAAATATTTTTGCCACCAACTAAAACTGACAAAATATCGTCTGCTAGTCTAGCTCCATGGCATCTTGGGCATTCTAATTCAGTCATGTAATTTTCTATCCAATCCCTAATCCATGTACTTTTAGTTTCGACATAACGTCTTTCTAAATTAGTAATAATTCCCTCATAAAAACCTTTAGTTGTTCTAGTGTTACCGTTTTTAGCTGTATAGTTAAATGTAAGTAAATCTTTTGTTCCATATAAAACAACATCTAATTCTTTTCTTGTTAAGTTTTTAACAGGTTTATCCATATCAATTTTGTGATGATTGCAAGCAGTTGTCAAATTAGTAAACATAATATTACTTTCATCATCGCTATTTATTACTTTAATCGCGCCCTCATTGATGCTTAAACTTTTGTCGGGAATAACTAAATCTTCATCTATTTTGTATTTTATTCCAAGACCCTTGCACTCTTCACAAGCTCCCCAAGGAGCATTAAATGAAAACATTCTTGGTTCTAATGAAGGAAGTGAAAAGTCACATTCTGGGCAAGCATAAGTTTCACTCATTAATATCTTTTTGCCACCAATGACATCGATTAAAACTCTCCCTTTTCCAAGTTTTGTCGCCGTTTCAACTGATTCAAACAAACGACTTCTAATATCTTGTTTTAATATTAATCTATCCACAACAACTTCAATTGTATGTTTTTTGTTCTTATCCAAAACTATATCTTCCGCAAGATCATAATCAGACCCATCTATAACAGCCCTGACGTATCCATCTTTACGCAAACTATCTAATAAATCTTTATGAGTGCCTTTTTGTTCAGCCGCAACTGGCGACAAAACTCGTATTTTAGCTCCTTCTTCGATTTTTAAAATATCGTTAACCATTTCTTCAATACTTTGTGATGAAATTGGTTTATGGTGAACTGGGCAATATGGAACGCCAATTCTAGCATATAAAAGTCTGAAATAATCATATATTTCCGTCACTGTTCCAACCGTACTACGGGGATTTTTATGGGTTGTTTTTTGGTCAATACTAATGGATGGACTTAATCCTTCAATAGAATCAACCAAAGGTTTTTCTGAACCACCTAAAAACTGTCTAGCGTAAGCGCTTAGACTTTCGACATATCTTCTTTGACCTTCGGCATAAATGGTATCAAAAGCTAAAGAACTTTTACCACTACCTGAAACACCAGTCATTACAATTAATTTATTTTTAGGTAATGTTATATCAATGTTTTTTAAATTGTTTTCTCTGGCACCTTTGATAATAATTTCATCCATAATATCCCTCCCCAACGTGATTTATTATAACACAATAATTTATATTTTAAAATTGTTTTCGACTTGATTTTTTTATGAAAAAGTATATAATATTACCCTGTTGAGGCGGTAATATGAACATAAGAGAAATAATAGATTTTGTTAAAAATAGAGAACGTGATGAATATGCTTATGCTAGAAAGTATTTTTGTTTTGTATATGACGTTATGCTTGATGAAATAAATAAAAAAAATACTAAAAGAAACCCTAAACAAAAATATCCGTCTCTTAGTAACCAACAGATAGAAAAAATTAAAACATCTATTGAAAAGGGCAATTATGACGAAGATTTAAAACCACTGATTAATAAATTAGTTGAATATGCCGGATATGAAAATTTACTTATTTTTTCAAAAAACTTAGAAAGTTTAAAACTAATAAAAGACAAACGTTTCAAGTCTAGTTTTTGGGATTTGCGTGAACGATTTATATCGGGTGAATATCATCCTGAAGATAATATTATATATTATTATCATCAAAATTCTCTACCTCATGAATTTTTACATGTTGCTTCTACAGCTAGGGATGCATCTACAAAAGATCTATACTTTTCAGGCTTTAGATATGATGTGAAAAATTTGTCATTTCAACGAGGTTTAAATGAAGGATACACAGAACTACTAGCCAATAGAATTTTTAATAATGAACATTACTATAATGATTCCGCATACACATTAAACGTTTACTTACTTCGAATATTTGAGCTTTTATATGACAACCAAAAAGATATGGAAAAAGATTATTTTCTTGCAAATTATCAAGGCCCTGCGAATGCATTTACAAAATATGGAAAAATCGAAGAATATCTTGAATTTGCTAAATACTTAGATTTTTTTGCAGCTACTAAAGACTATTATCATGAGGACATTGACATGTTTAACCATATTATGCGTATTGTAAAACGCGTTGATGATTATGGTAAAATGCTTGAGGCGCGAAAAATGAAAGAAGAATATTTTGAACAAGAAAAAAAAGCTGAAGGAAAAGTATTTTCATTTACAAAAAAAACATTTTAAAAAATGTTTTTTTTAATCCCTTGGTTTAAATATTAGTGACAAGTAAAAAGATATAATAATCGTAGCTGAAATACCAGCCGAAGTTAAATTAAGAGCGCCGGTAAATAGGCCCAGAAAACCATCTTCCATGTAGCCATGCATTGACCCATGGGTAAGCATATGACCAAAGCTAGTAATTGGTACTAACGCGCCACCACCAAATAAAAGAACCAAATGATCATATATATTAAATATATCTAAAAAAGCTCCAACAATAACAAATATTACTGTTATATGCCCTGGTGTTAGTTTAGTATTATCTAAAATTAATTGTCCAAGCATGCAAACAAGCCCACAAAATAAAAAAGAATTTAAATATATCATCTGATCGCCTCCAAACTAATCGCATGGGCGATAGATGGAATAGTAAGTTTTTGATTAACCATAGTTGTTGAATGCAAGGAGCCAGTCGCAACTAATAATACCCTTTTTAAATTTTTTTTATTCATCTCATTAAAAACATAACTATATGTAATTAATGGTAAGCATACTGGCCCGCTAGCGCCAGCGCAAATGTCTTTGTTGTAAAGCATGGTGCCCGAATCATTATAATTTTTCAAATTAATATTATATTCACTTTTCATATAATCTGTTAAAATTTTTTTGCCATAAATTCCTAAATCTCCTGTTAAAACAAGGTCGTAATAGTCAATATCGCGAGATGTTTCTTTCAAATGATTATATATTGTATCACCCGCAGCTTTTGCCATTACACCACCCATATTAAAAGCATCATTTAAATTTGAATCAATCACTTTGCCAATTGTTGCGCTATCAATTTTGATATGGCTTTTTTTGTTTGAAACAAATGCTGCCGCACTACCAGTAGCCGTGAAAGTCGCTGTTTTTGGTTTTGGACCACCATATTCCGTTGGATAGCGAAATTGTTTTTCCGCACCATTATTGTGCGACGAAGCAACACAAATTGCATTATTTATAAATCCACTTTCTATCAAACAAGCAGCAAGCGCTAATTGTAAAGCACTACTCGCACAAGCTGCATAAACGCCAATATAAAAAAAATTAGTATTGACAGCCGCATAATTTGAAGCCGCCAACTGATTTAATAAATCACTAGATATCAACAAATCTGTATTAGTGATATTATATTTTTTTAGTAACAAATCAACAACTTCATTTATAATTTTACTTTCAGCTTGTTCCCAAGTAGGTAAACCAAAATATAAGTCATCATAATTAAAATCAAATAATTTATTGAATGGACTTTTAGCTTCATATGGTCCCACTATTGTTGCCGTGGCATTAATATAAATATCATTATATTTGAATGTCATTATACCACTCCAATAATTAGGCGAATTAAACTAAATGTCCAAGCACTAACAATTCCAAAAATAATAACCGCCCCAGAAAGCTTTAACATATTGGCACCCACACCAGTGACTAACCCTTCTTTTTTGTATTCTAAAGCCGCACTCATCGTTGCATGTGCAAAACCAGTAATCGGAATAATAAGTCCACATTTAGCAAAATTAACCCATTTATCAAAAAAACCAAAACTAGTAAGTAAGCAACTTACAAATATCAAAGTTGTAAGCATAAATATAGTTGCATCACTACTAGAAATATCAAAGATGTTTCCATAAAAATCAATTAAAAATTGCCCAATAATGCCCATAACACCACCAGTAATAAAAGCCACAATAGCATTATAAATAATGTCCTCTTTAGGCGTATACTTATTAACAATTTCCTTATATTTATCCATAATATCACCTTTTATATTATGGAGTTTTTGTTTATTTTTATACAAAAAAAGTTAGCTTTGCTAACTATTCGTGAAGCACACAATCGTGCATGTCATCTAAATATCTATATGTGTATTTGTTACCATCATAATATATAGAAATAACACCATTAAAAGTAGCGTTTTGTTCTGTAACATCCTCATAATCAGCGCCAAGCGGATTTTTAATATCTTGACTTTTTAAGAGCCCCGCTTCTTGTAATTCATCAACTGTTAAACATTTAAGTGTATAAGCTTTTGGCAACTCATTAGAATGAGTTGTCATATATGTCTTGGCAGCATTAACAATTGATTTTTCCTGTTCTTTATATGATTGCATTTTTGATTGATTAATAACACTTGTAACCGCTGGTATAGCAATTAAAGCAATAACACTTAAAATAGCAATTACTACCAATAATTCAATTAAAGTAAATCCTTTTTTATTCATACTATCACCTTTTATCATTATAAGTAAACCTTTTTTAAAGGTCAATTGATTTAATTTTGCTAATTATTTGTAACAATCATTCAATTTGTCCAAATATTCGTATGTATATTTTTCACCATTATAGTATATAGATACGACTCCATTAAAAGTATCATCTTGTTCTGTAACATCTTCATAATTAGCACCTAATGGGTTTTTAATGTCTTGGCTTTTTAATACTCCTGCTTCTTGTAATTCACCCATCGTTATACATATACGTGGGTGCCTTAATGTCGGTAACTCACTAGAGTGAGTTGTCATATATGTTTTAGCGGCATTAACAATTGATTTTTCCTGTTCTTTATATGATTGCATTTTTGATTGATTAATAACACTTGTAACCGCTGGTATGGCAATTAAAGCAATAACACTTAAAATAGCAATTACTACTAATAATTCAATTAAAGTAAATCCTTTTTTATTCATATTCTCACCTACTATCATTATAGGTAAAACCCTTTTAAAAGTCAATCGATTTAATTTTAGTTAACACCTTCTTTTCCCTTCTTGACACATCAACTTGAGTAAGACCAATATTACTCGCAACTTCACTTTGAGTTTGATCTTCAAAATAACGATTTATCATAATTGTTCTTTCGGGCTCTTCTAGATTTTCTATTTCCATTTTTAAATATAACAAATCATCATAATTAATGTTTTTGTTTTCAATAACGTCATAAAGTGAAAAATCATTTATATCATTATCAAGACTTTCACTATAACCATCCGCATTAATAGCTTCGGCTAAATCTTTCTCTTCGATATCTAAATAATCGCAAAGCTCATAAATTGATGGATTTCTCATTAGATTCTGCTCCAAAAAATCATTAGCCTTAATTATTTTAGATCGTAAACTAATAAGATCACGACTAATTTTAACTTGTTTATCCTCTCTTACTAATTTTTTCATTTCACCTAAAATATAAGAATAAATATAAGTGGAAAACTTAGTGTTTTTGCTTTCATCATAATTTTTATAACCTTTAATTATTCCCATGCAACCTGCTTGATACAAATCATCAATATTACTATAATTTTTAAAATAACTTGCCGCCTTATAAATTAATTTTTCATTTTCCAATATTTTATCTAACATTTTATCCTCCTATAAATTAATGACTTCTTTTTCATTAGAAATAATTTTAACGTTTTTAACTTTTTTAAACATTTTCTTTTGATTTTCTTTTAAACATATAAAACAATTATTCTTAAAGCATTTTTTTAAAGCAGTTATACCAATTTTATCCATAAAATTAATTTCATTAATATTTATAACAATATTTTTAATATCCGCTTTTTCAATTAAAGTAATTACTTCATTATTTAAAATATCAACATTATATCGATAAAGTTTTCCTTTTAATCTAATAAATAAAAATCCATATATAGGCTTTATTTCAATTTCTAGCATGACATCACCTTTTACACTCTAACATATTTTTTTAAACACTTATATAGTTTCGACAAAACTAGAATTTAATTTTCCTTCATGTATATCATACTTTTTAACATTGAATTTTCCTTTTTCCATAAAAAAAGAATTAATGGTTAATCCATTAATTCTTGCTCTAACGCTTCTAAAGGTTCATCTTTCAAAAGCTCATTTTCTAACACAAATCCAGCATTACGATATTGTTTCGCACCTGTACCAGCTGGGATTAATTTACCAATGATAACATTTTCTTTTAATCCTTCTAAATGATCAACTTTTCCATGAACAGCCGCATCAGTTAAAATACGTGTTGTTTCTTGGAATGAAGCAGCTGATAAGAATGAATCGGTCTCAAGTGATGCTTTTGTAATACCTAAAAGTACTGGTTTACCAATTGATGGTCTCTTACCTTCTAAAATAAGACGTTTATTTTCATCAGTAAAGTGATGAATATCAACCATTGTACCTGGTAAGAATAATGAGTCACCAGAATCAACAATTCTGATTTTTGAAAGCATTCTCTTAGCGATTAATTCAAAGTGTTTGTCTGAAATGTCAACACCTTGAGATCTATATGTTTTTTGAACTTCAGATAAAATGTACTCTTGAACAGTTATTGGGTCAGTAACTGCAAGTAACTCTTTTGGATTAATTGGTCCTTGAGTAAGTCTTTGACCAGCCGTTACTTCCTCGCCTTTTTCAACTGCAAGTTTTACACCGTAGTTGGTTGTATGACATTTAGTTTCTGTTTCATTTTTAACATATATCTTATAAACACCATTATCTTCTTCAATTTTTGTAACCTTACCATTTATCTCTGAAATAGTGGCTTTACCACCTGGATTACGAGCTTCAAATATTTCATTAATTCTCGGAATACCTTGAGTGATATCGGTTCCACCAGCAACACCACCAGTATTGAAGTTTTTCATAGTAAGTTGGGTTCCTTGTTCACCAATTGATTGAGCAGCCATAATACCTACAGCTTCACCAATTTCAACTTCTGAACCAGTAGCCAAATTACGTCCATAACATTTTTTACATATTCCGTGTTTAGTTTTACATGTAAGTACTGTTCTTATTGATACTTTTTCAATACCAGCATTAATAATTTTATCGCATAATTTTTCGTCGATAAATGTATTTTTATCACAAATGGTTTCTTTAGTTTTAGGATCGATTATCTTTTTATTAGTATAACGTCCTAAAATTCTATCAGCTAAACTTTCAACTACTGTTCCATCAGTATTATAAAAAGCCTCAACCTCGACACCATCATCAGTGCCACAGTCTTCTTCTTTTACTAATAAATCTTGAACAACATCAACTAGACGTCTTGTTAAATATCCAGCGTTAGCGGTATTTAAAGCCGTATCAACCGCACCTTTTCTAGTACCGTGAGTTCCCGTAAAGAACTCTGATACGTTAACGCCTTGGCTGAATGAAGATAAAATAGGAATTTCTATCTGTTCACCTGTTGGTTTCATCATGACTCCACGCATACCTGCTAGCTGACCATATTGATCAATAGATCCACGTGCTTTAGAGTCAATCATCATAGAGAATGATCTGTATGGATGAGCTTTTAAATCTTGATTTAAATCATCATAAATAATATTTTTAGCCTCTTGCCATACATCGATAATTCTTTCATGTCTTTCTTTATCAGTAATCAAACCACGTCTAAATTGTTTTGTAATTTCATCAACTTTAGCTTGTGATTCTTTAATAACTTTTTCTTTAATTTTACTTTCTTGAACATCATCAATTGAAATACTAATACCAGAAAGTGTTGAATATTTAAAGCCTAAATCTTTTATTGCATCAAGCATAATAGATGTTTCAGTTGTATGATATCTTTTATAAATTTGAGCAATTAAATCAGCTAAAGGCCCTTTATTCAAAGCTTTCGCAAGTGGCATTTTTTTAATTTCTTCAGGAATATTTTTTCCTTTATCGATGAAATATTTAGCTGGAGTAATGTTTTTAACGTTTTCTTCGCTACCATCATTTACATATTGGAAAGTATCTGGGAAAACATCATTAAATATTAATTTACCAGGAGTTGTTACTAAATATTTATCCATATATTTATCCGGGAAGATTTTGTGTCTAAATGAATTAACTCTCAAAGCAATTCTTGCATGAAGTGATACTTCACCCCTTTGATATGCCATGATTGCATCATTACTATTTTTAAACACTCTTCCTTCGCCTGGTTCGCCTTCTTTTTCAAGTGTTAAATAATAATTACCTAAAATCATATCTTGTGATGGTGTAACAATAGGTTCCCCATTTTTTGGTGAAAGAATATTATTAGCACCAAGCATCAAAATTCTAGCTTCAGCTTGAG
>CAZELY010000019.1:0-14081 GCA_964513345.1 uncultured Muribaculaceae bacterium | reverse complement strand
GTTGGTAGAGCATTCGGCTGTTAACCGACAGGTCGTAGGTTCGAGTCCTACATCAGGCGCCATTAGAAAGTAAAAGCAGTGGGGGAAAATCCTACTGCTTTTTTGTATTTAAGGAGGTTATTATGACACAAAGATTTACCAAAGAAATGGTTGATGATTATGCTGATAAATTATTAATTGGTCTTACTGAAGAAGAAAACAAAATGGTTTTAGACGAGTTTGAGATTATCGATCAAAATATTGATTTAATAAATGAAATACCAAATATCGAAAATGTTATTCCAATGACACATGCTTTAGATAATTTTGAAGCTGATTTTCGCGAAGATATTGTAGAAGAGTCAGTGCCTGTTGATGATTTGCTTAAAAATAGTGATGACAATGATGGCTCTGAGATAATTGTACCAAGGATGGTGGGATAATATGGAATACATGAGCAAAGGTTTAAAAGAAATTCATGAAGCTTTAAAAAACGGCAAAGTGACTAGTTCTGAATTAATAAAAGAATCATTGAAAAAATCTCATGAGTTACAAGAATCATGTAATGCTTTCGTAACAATTTTAGACGATGCTAAACCTGCAGAAGTAACTGATGATATTCTTTCAGGTATACCATATGGTGTTAAAGATAACTATAGTACAAAAGATGTTCTTTCTACAGGTTCTTCCAACACTTTAAAAGATTATGTGCCATTTTTTACAGCCACTTCTATTGAAAACTTAAAAAAACATGGTGCTGTTATGGTTAACAAAACGGTTATGGATGAATTCGGTATGGGTGGAACAGGAACTACAGGACATACGGGTATTGTTTTAAACCCTTGGGATAAAACAAGAATGTGTGCAGGATCTTCGGCTGGTAGTGCTGCTGCGGTAGCCGCTGGTGTTTATCCATATGCAACTGGTAGTGATACTGGCGATTCTATTAGAAAGCCAGCAGCTTATTGTGGTATCGTTGGTTATAAACCAACTTATGGTATGATTTCCAGATATGGACTTTTCCCATTTGCCAGTTCATTAGATCATTGTGGTGTCCTTGCAAGAAGTGTCGAAGATGCGGCTATTGTTACGGATGCCATGAAAGGAAAAGACAAAAATGACATGACTTCATGGGACTCATCAGGCATAAATCTTTATGAATCATTAGATGGCAAAGTTAAAGGTAAGAAACTATGTTATATTAAAGAAATATGTGACATAAATAATTATCCGGATGCTGATGACGAATTAAAAGATCATTTATCTAATTTTATGAATGTGTTAGAAAAAGCTAAAAACTTAGGTATGGAAATAGAAGAAGTTTCTGTCGATCAAACATTGTTAAATGCAGAACCTTCAGTATATGTAGTTATTTCTTGCGCTGAAGCAACATCTAATATGTCTAACTTGACTGGCTTTATATTTGGACCACGGGCTAAAGGTGATAAGTGGGAAGAAGAAATGAAAAATTATCGAACAGAAGGTTTTTCACCACTTATTAAAAGAAGATTCGTAATTGGTTCATATGTTTTACAATCACAAAATAAAGATCGCTATTTTCACAATGCGCAAAAAGTAAGAAGGCTTTTAGTCGATCGATGGAATGAACTTTTCGAAAAATATGATGCAGTTATCTTACCAGTAGGTAGTGGTCCAGCCAAAAAATTGGAAGGCGCTTCAAATATTTTGGATAAGCAAACGCAAACATTAGAAGATCATTTGCAAATTGGTAACTTTGGTGGATTCCCATCAATTACAATTCCTGATGGATTTATTAATAATCTCCCAGTTGGTCTTAATATTACTGGTAAATGCTATGACGATGTTAATGTATTAAACATTGCCTATGCCATTGAAAGTACGATGGATTATAAAAATCAGCTAGCAAAGGAGGTAAAATAATGTATAAAGCAATGATTGGACTAGAGATGCACTGTGAAATTAGTGAAACAAATACTAAAGTATTCTCTAGTGCCGCTAATAATTATTCAGATGCTCCAAACACTAGTGTAAGACCTATTGATATGGCTTTTCCAGGAACGCTTCCAGTTGTTAATAAGGAAGCCGTAAAAAAAGCTTTGATGGCTAGTCTTATTATTGGTTGTAAGCAACCGGAATACATGTATTTTGAAAGAAAAAATTATTATTATCCAGATCTTCCGAAAGGTTTCCAACTTACGCAAGAAACTAAACCAGCGCCAGTTGGAATATATGGGGAAGTTGAATTTGAATGTAATGGTGAAAAGAAAAAAGTTCGAGTTAATAATCTTCATTTAGAAGAAGATGCTGCCTCATCTGATCATGAAGGCAGAATATCAAGAATTAATTACAATCGTGCCGGAGTTCCGCTTTTAGAATTAGTAACGGAACCGGATTTAAGAAGTGCTGATGAAGCTGTAGCTTTTTTAGAGCATATGCTTCAAATATATCGTTATGCTGGAATTAGTGAGGCTGACACAAGAAAAGGCCAAGTAAGGTGTGACGTCAATGTATCAATAATAGATTTTGATAAAGATGAAACTGATCCTAATAATTGGGGAACTAAAGTAGAAATTAAAAATGTTAACTCCTTGGGCGGCGTAAGAGATGCGATTAATTATGAAATTGAAAGACAATCAGAATTAAAAGAACAAGGTAAATATGATGAAGTTGAACAAGAAACTAGACGCTGGGATGAAGATACGATGTCAACTATTCATATGCGTAGTAAAGTCGACGCTATCGATTATAAATATTTTGTTGAGCCAAACATTCCAAAGATTAAAATATCTGAAAAGTGGCTTGAAGAAATTAAAAATAATATTCCAAGATTAGCCCACGAAAGAAAAGAAGAATATATAAACAATTATGGGCTTACTGATTACGATGCGACAATCCTTGTTAAAGATAAAAAGGTATCAGATTTTTTTGAAAATACAATTAAACTAGAAACTGATCCTAAAAGTGCATCGAACTGGATTACTACTAATTTATTAGGAAGTCTTGGTAAATTAGAAATTACACTTGATGAAATTACGCTAACACCTAAAATGCTTTCAGATATGATTAAAATGATCGAAAAAGGTGAAATTTCATCTAAACAAGGAAAAGAAGTTTTTGCAAATATTTTAACTAGCGGTAAAACCCCAGAAGAAGTAGTTAAGGAAAAAGGCTTAAAACAAATGAGTAATGCCGACGAAATTATTAAAATTGCGAATGAGGTATTAGACGAAAATCCTAATACCATTGATCAATATAAAAAAGGCAGGACTAATGTTGTTGACTTTTTAGTAGGTCAAATTATGAAAAAAACTAAAGGTCAGGCAAATCCAACAATTGCTAGAGAAACAATGCAAAAGGAAATAGAAAAGAGGTGAGTTTATGAATAAGTATCGAACAAATTATTGTGGTGAATTATCTGAAAAGAATTTGGATGAAAAAGTAAGAGTCGCCGGTTTTGTTGAAAATATTCGCGACCATGGTGGTGTTATTTTTGTCGATGTTCGCGATGAGAGCGGAACCATTCAAATTGTTAGTAATGATGATACTATTTTCGATGGTCTTACTAGAGAATCTTCAGTTACTTTAGAAGGTGTTGTTAGAAAAAGAGATGAAGAAACTTATAACCCAAAATTAAAAACTGGAACTATTGAAATACTAATTGATGATATTGAGGTTTTAGGTAAAGCTAAAAATGAACTTCCTTTTGAAATAATTACTTCAACCAGTGTTAATGAAGAAACTAGACTTAAATATCGCTATTTAGATATGCGTAACAAAAAAGTTCACGATAATATTAAATTTAGAAGTGAAGTTTTAAAATTCATTAGAAACAAAATGGATAGTTTAGATTTTACGGAAGTTCAAACGCCAATTTTAACAGTATCTTCACCAGAAGGTGCCAGAGACTTTTTAGTACCATCTAGAAAATTTAAAGGCAAATTTTATGCTTTACCACAAGCCCCACAAATATTTAAGGAATTACTTATGGTCGGTGGTTTTGATAAATACTATCAAATTGCTCCTTGTTTTAGAGATGAAGATGGCAGAGCGGATCGCACTTTAGAATTTTATCAATTGGATTTTGAAATGGCTTTTGCCACGGAAGAAGATGTTTATAAAATTGGTGAAGAAATTTTTTATGATTTATTTACTAAATTTTCAAATCGAAAGGTTTCTGAAAGACCATTTGTAAGAATTCCTTATAAGGAAGCTATGCTTAAATATGGTACTGACAAACCAGATTTAAGAAACCCACTAGAAATAACAGATATTAGTGAGATATTTAAAGAAAGTGAATTTAAACCATTTAGAGGTAATACTGTAAGGGCAATTACTGTAAGTGATATTGCTGATAAGCCAAATTCTTGGTTTAATGAAATTGTTGATTATGCAAGTTCTATTGGCATGCCAGGAATTGGCTATATTTCTTATTTAGAAGATGGTGCTTTTAAAGGACCAATAGATAAGTTTTTAACTGAAAATGATAGAAAAACTTTAATCGACAAATGTTCTTTAAAAGCTGGTAGCGTAGTATTCTTTATTGCTGATAAAAAAGAAGCACAAGCCTCTAAACAAGCTGGTTTGATTAGAACTTATTTAGGTGAAAAATTAGAATTAATCGATCCAAATGTTTATGCTTTTTGTATTATTAATGATATGCCAATGTTTGAATATAAAGAAGAGGAAGGCAAATGGGATTTTGGACACAATCCATTCAGCATGCCACAGGGTGGAGCTGATGCTTACACACAAAACATTGAAGACATTTTGGCTTACCAATATGATTTTGTTTGTAATGGTTTTGAAATGGCATCAGGTGCTGTTCGTAATCATGACATTAACCTTTTAGTTAAAGGGTTTGAAATGGTTGGCTATGACGAAAATACAGTTAAAGAAAAATTTAATTCTCTTTATACGGCTTTCCAATATGGAGTACCACCACATGCTGGTATGGCTCCAGGAATCGATAGAATTATCATGCTTTTAAGAGATGAACCAAACTTAAGAGAAGTACAGGCTTTCCCACCAAATGTTAATGGTGAGGATAAAATGATGGGTTCACCTTCAGAAATAACCGAAGCACAATTAAGAGAAGTTCATATTAAAATTCGTTAATATGAACTTTTTTGTTGACAAAACAAGGGTATTATGCTATCATATGTGCGTTTGAAGGGGGAATTAGTATGTATGAGAATGGACACCCAGGTTTTGCATTTAAAAGTATCATTTTAAAACTATTACTAATTATCGTATTAATCTTTTTGATTATATGGCTTTTTCCAACTAAAGGCTATATGAAAAATTTGATTGATCAAAAACTTACAACTAATAGTAATCAAGTTTTTAATAGTAATATTCAAACTATTCAAAATGCTAGTGCCTCATACTTTACTGGTAATAGATTACCAAGTAAAGTTGGCGAAAGTAAAACTATTACGCTAAAAGAGATGATTGATCAAAAATTATTAGTTGATATTACTGATGGTAATGGTAAGAAATGTGATTACAATAAATCAAATGCCAAAGTGATTAAAAATAAATCAGATTATGTATTGAAAGTAAACTTAACTTGTAAAGATAAAAAAGCTAATGTCACTAGCTATTTAGGTTCTAGTGAAGATACAAGTGACGTTTACTCAAAAAAAAAATTAGATGATAATCAAGTTTCAGAAAACACAAAAAATGAAGAACAAACATCAAATGAAAAAAAGTCTACTACAAACGATAAAAGTGTGACTAATAAATCAAGTGATAGTAAGACATACCAGTGTGAATACTTAAAACAAACAAGTGGTTATTATAGCTATGGCAACTGGTCAAGCTGGTCTACTCGTTATGTTGCAAGTACAAGTACAAGAGAAGTTCAAACTACAAAACAAAAAGTTCAAGTTGGAACAACAACTGGACAAACAGGAACAACTAAGCATACACAAGCTCCTAAGAAAGTTACTGTTCTTAAAAATGGCAAACAAAGTGTAGTTTATGTATGTCCATCAAATTTTGATAATGGTGGAAGTTATAATTATTATGTAACTTGTGTTAAGACGATGCCTGTTTATGGTGAGGTACCAACTTATAGTAATGTTACTGTATATCGTTACCGTGATAAAAAATATGTAAGTGGTGGAACTTCATATAAATGGAGCAACTGTAATGATAATACACTATTAAACCAAGGATATAAGAAAACTGGTAAGACAAAATAACACACAAAAATTGTGTGTTTTTGTCTGCCAAATAGTGTAAAGAAAGTGATTTGTCAATTGACTTTCATTTAATGGTTGTGATACTATTAGTTATAGTAGAGAGACTATAGAAAGGGGACCCAATATGCAGGAAAAAGTTGATAAATATGTTTTTGGTTATGAAAACGAAAATGAATTTAAAAAACTTGAAAGTGCTTTGAAAAAATATAATATGTTGGCCTTTAAAAAATTATATTTTGAATACTATCCTACATTAAAAAGTGGTCAACTTTTAGGTAGTGAAGTGACTTTAGAAGATGGAAGCACTGAGTATCAAGTAGTTTTACCGACTGATGCCCTATTTACAAAAGTACATGGTGATATGATGTTACATTATAAAGTGGAAGAGGACAAAAAAACAATAATTTTAAAAACTTTAACACCAGAAGATATTTTAAGCGAAGGTCATCAATCAGAACTTGTAACTTATAAAGGTGTTATGGTTTCTAAAGATCATGCAGATAAAGATATGTTTAAAATTAATTTATTAAATATGATTCAAAAATAAACAAGCATTGCTTGTTTGTTTTGTCAAGTTTTAATAATTTTTAAAATATTTATTGCATAAAATAGAGTAATGTGATATTATATATAAGTCAACTGAAAAGGACCCTTAGCTCAGTTGGTTAGAGCATTCGGCTCATAACCGAACGGTCGATGGTTCGAGTCCATCAGGGTCCACCATTTAAATGCGGGTGTGGCGAAATTGGTAGACGCACTAGACTTAGGATCTAGCGCCTTACGGCATGGGGGTTCAAGTCCCTTCACCCGCACCAAATTGCTAGCGAACTCAAACTTAATGTTTGAGTTTTTAATTGCAGATGTATTAAAAAATTGTTATAATTAAAATAGGTGAAGTAAAATGAAGAATCGAAATAATTATATGTTATATTTTTTAAAGACAATACCAACCTTAATTTTATGCATAGCTTTTTCCTTTTTAGCACCATCTTGTGGTCCTTTTTGTCTTACATCGTTTGTTTTGTTTTTAACTTTTGGATTTGTGTTGTTTGTTGCGATAGAAAGTTTTTTCTTTTATCAACTCATCAAAAGCGAATTGCCAAAATTTAATATAAGAAAAATGTTTTTATATTTGATAATTAGTCCAATAATAATATATTTATCTTTAATTATTAAACCGAGTTTTTTTAGCAATCAATTTATTTTGTCTTTATATGAAACAATTATCATATTATTTTTAATTATATATCCATTAATTGTTTATTTTACAAAAAGGGATATAAAAAGTAATAAAAACAGCAGAAAAATATTTTTTATTGTAATTATTGTAATTGCTATTTTATTAATAATTAGTCGAACAATAATATATTATCGTGCTCTTAATTCACTAAAGAATGATGATATATCAGATATAGACACAAATCGGTGTGTAAATCTTATAGTAAATGAAGATGGAAATGCCATGGTTGAAAAAAAGGATTTAAAAAATGAAACTTTTGTTGATACGATTAAATTTGTTAATAGACAAACAGGTATTGAAAAACTTTATGTTGCTGATAGATTTATCGATCATAGTGATGAATATATGTACTATACAGTTCGCCATTCTGGAAATATAAATGTCATTGAAGAACTACATGTTGTGGAACTTATCACAGGCAAAGATACGATTGCTGATGTATTTGATAGTAGCGATTACTATGCAGGTTTTTTGGATTTTTCAATGGATGAAGATGGAAACATTTTTTATAGTATAGAGCTATCTGATGATTATGATATATTTTCATTTTATTATTATGACCCAATTAAAAACAAAAAAACAAAAGAAAAAATAAGTCAAAAATATGAGGTGTTTCATCTAGCAAATAATGGAATTTTATTTTATGATACAGCTGATAGATATTATAAATATAACATCACTACAAATAAAAAAAGTGAAATTAGTTATGAAGAATTTAGTAATTGAATGAAAAACAAAAATTAAAACGTTGGTGTTTTTGATTTGTAATAGTATTGTAAATGAGGTGCATTATGACAAAAAAAAGCTATGAAATTGAATTAGAAGATGTAAAATTTAGAAGAGCTAAAGAAACAGATAATATGGAAGAAATTGCGAGTTTAATATATCAAACAGATCCATATATCTATCCTTTTTGGTTTAATAACAATGAACGGGAAGCAATCGAAGTTTTGTCTCGTGAATTAATGCAAGAAGGTTGTATATTTTATTATGAAAATATTTATGTAGCTTTTGATAAAGATACTAAAAAAATAATTGGAATTGTTAATGCGATTGATGAAACGACCGATTTAAATTATGACTATAGTCACTTGGAAAAAGTAAATGATAATTATAAAAGGACCATTAAAAAATATATAAAAGAAATAATAAAAGAAGTCGAAGAAAATAAATATATGTATTTAGTAAATGTTGCTGTTGATGTTAATTACCGTAGTAGAAAAATTGGTTCTAGATTGCTTAAGAGTTTTACTAATCAGATGCATGATGCTGGTTTTAAAGAAATAGGCTTTGATTGTTTAATGCATAATTTGCGTGCAAAAAATTTATATCATAGTCTCGGTTTTAAAGAAGTGGCTGAGGGTATTGGATTTGATGGAACGGATTATCCAACAGTAGAAACCGTTTTCTTCAAAAGAAAAAAAGAAGGTTTTACTAAGGAAGACTTTCAAATGTTACCAAGCACAGATGTTAGAAAAAATGATTTAGAAAGAGAAAAATATATATTTGATGCCTTAGTTAAAAGAAATTCATAATCTGAATTTCTTTTTTATAGAATAAACTATATTAATATGGTATAATTAGAAAGGTGATTAGTATGAAACTTTATAATACATTGTCAAGAAAAATTGAAGAATTTAAACCAGTTAACGATAATGAAGTAACTCTTTATACATGTGGGCCAACAGTATATCACTATGCGCATATTGGGAATATGCGAAATTATATTTCGGAAGATGTGCTTGAAAAGTCTTTAAACTATGTTGGTTATAATGTTAAAAGATGCATGAATATAACTGATGTCGGACACCTTACTAGTGACTCTGATAGTGGCGATGATAAAATGATTAAAGGCGCCAAAAGAGAACACATGACAGTTATGGATATTGCTAAAAAATATACTGAAGCTTTTAAAAATGATTGTGATAAATTAAATATTCATTGGCCTGATATTGTCGTTCCGGCAACATCGTGTATAGATAAATACATTGAAATGATTAATACGCTTTTAGAAAAAGGGTATGCCTATCAAGCAGGTGGCAATGTTTATTTTGACATTACAAAATTGGATGATTATTATGTTTTAACTAATCATAAAATTGATGAAATGGTTGTTGGAGTAAGAGAAGGCGTTGAAGAAGATAAAGCTAAAAAAAATCAAGGTGATTTTGCACTATGGTTTACCAAATCTAAATTTGATGATCAAGAACTAAAATGGGATAGTCCATTTGGAACAGGTTATCCAGGATGGCATATCGAGTGTTCCGCCATTTCGATTAAATATTTAGGTGAATACTTAGATATTCACTGCGGTGGAGTTGATAATATTTTTCCGCATCATACTAATGAAATTGCTCAATCAGAAGCATATTTAGGACACAAATGGTGCAATTACTGGTTCCATACTGAACACTTAAATAGCGATGCCGGTAAAATGAGTAAATCAAGTGGTGAATTTCTTACTGTGGATTCATTAATAGAAAAAGGTTATAATCCACTGGCTTTTAGATATATGTGCTTAGCTTCACATTATCGTAATCCACTAATATTTAGTTTTGATTCACTAGATAATTCAAAAGAAGCTTATAACAAACTAATAAGTCGCATTAAAAATATTAAAGACGAAGGTGATATCCAAGGAGAAGAAATTGAAAAATATAGAAATCAATTTAAGGAAAGTCTTGATAACGATTTAAATACGTCTTTGGCTTTAACTACTTTATATGATGTTTTAAAAGCTGACATTTCTGGCAAGAGTAAATTATTATTAATTGAAGATTTTGATAAAGTGTTTTCTTTAGATCTTTTGAAAGAAGAGACGATTGATGAACAGTTAAAAAAGTATATTGAAGAAAAAATAGCTGAACGAAACGAAGCAAAAGCAAACAAAGATTATGAAAAAGCTGATCAAATTAGAGAAGAGCTTCTAAAACAAAGTATTATTATTAAAGACACAAGAGAGGGTACTACCTTTGAAATTCAAAGATAATATAACTGGTGTTATTGTAGTTAATAAGCCATCTGGGCCAACAAGTCGAGATATAGTAAATATTATTCAAAAAAAATTAAATACTAAGGCTGGACATACTGGTACATTAGATCCGCTAGCTAGTGGAGTATTAGTAGTTACTTTAGGTAAAGCCACAAAATTATCGGAATTATTGATGTCTAAAACTAAAGAATATGAAGCAGAAATAATGTTTGGTTTAGAAACTGATACTTTAGATAAAGATGGTATTGTTTTAAAAGAAGAAAACGCTATAATTGAAAAAGACAAAATTATTGAAGTTTTAGAAAAATTCAAAAAAACTTATATGCAAGAAGTGCCAAAGTATTCAGCTGTTAAAGTAAATGGTAAAAAGCTTTATGAATATGCTAGAAACAACATTGATGTAGTTTTACCAAAAAAGGAAGTAACAATTTTTGATATTAAATTACTAGATTACAAAATTGATAATAACAAGACAGTAATCAAAATATATACTAAAGTTAGTAAAGGAACTTATATTAGAAGTTTAATTCGCGATATTGCCGAAGAGTTAAATACAGTTGGTATAATGACTAATCTAGTAAGAACAAGCCAAGGGAAGTTTTCTTTAAATAATGCTTATACTCTTGATGATATAGAAAATAATAGTTTTAACATTTTAAATATTAATGAGGTATTAGATATTCCTGTAAGAACAGTAGATGATGAGACTAAATTTAAAATTATCAATGGAGCGCATACTACTGGAGAAGAAGATATGGTCTTATTTATCGATAAAAATCAAAATAATTTGGCCATATATAAAAAAGACAACGGAAAACTCAAAATTTGGAAAATGTTATATAATAGCGAAAAACATTGACTTTTCAATGTTTTTGTTTTATGATAGACGCCAAAAAGAGGTGTTTTTATGGAGAATTTACAAGAAAAAGCACTTAGATTTTTAGAGGGTGTTGGTTATTTAACAAGCAACTGTGCTTATGTAAAATTTAACGAAAATGAAGATTGGCCAATCGATTATGTTAGAATCGATGATGTTACTTATTCAAATCCTAAAAAATTGGGTAATAACATTATTAGGGCTGGAAGTAATATTAGAGAAGCGCTAAAGCAAGGAAAGTCATATAAAACTATTGAAGATTTAGGTGAACATATCGATCCATTTATGATTAAATATCATCCGGCATGGATATATTTAAGAGAAACAACAGGATTAACTTCACCAACAGATGAAGAGATATTATGTGCATGTGAAAGTAAACCGGATACATTTATCAATCACTATAAGAATAACTTTGTTGCTATCGGACTAAATGTGCCATATAGTGATAAAATCAATGAAGAAGCTCTACTTTCGCATGAAGCATTTGAAAGCTTGTTCCCAGATGACGTTGTTTTAGAATGCTTACAAAATGATGATATGCTTCATCCAGATTTAAAAGCTTTTAAAATGGCTTTGCAAGTAAAAAGACAAATTGATGCTTATCAAAAAATGGTTGATGAAGGAATATCAGAAAACGATATAGAACTTAGTTATAAAAACGTTGATTGTCATTTAGGACGTGATGGTTTTCCTTTAATAGCCGTTGGCAAAGGGAATAAAAAAACAAATTTTGATTTTCGAAAAGAAAATGCTTATGCTATTTTTTGTCAGCGCATGGCTAAGAGAAACCCGCATAGTGAGTTAGGCAGAGCCTACAAAAAGATGAAATCAAACATGTATTAAATATGAAAAATGTAAACAATTTAATAAATTGCTTGCATTTTTCTTTATTTTAATGTATATTATTAATGTACTTATTTCTTGGTTTAGAAGAACTCCATCTTTTTTACTAGGATATGAGCGAATTAAAATTTTAAAGGAGGAAATGAAATGGCTTTAACAAAAGAAAAAAGAGCGGCTATCGTTAAGAAATTCGGTAAAGACGCTAATGACACTGGTTCAGCAGCTGTTCAAATCGCAATTCTTACTGAAGAAATTAACGAACTTAACGAGCATTTAAAAACTCACATTCATGACTTTCATTCAAGAAGAGGACTTCTTAAAAAAGTAGGTCATAGAAAGAGTTTGCAAAATTATCTAATGAAAAAAGATATTACAGAATATCGTAAAGTAATTAAAGCATTAGGCTTAAGAAAATAATTATAATAGTAGGCACTCTTTTTTGAGTGTCTTTTATTTGAGGAGGAGTAAAATGAAAAAAGTATTCGAATTAGATTTTAGAGGGAGAAAATTAGTTGTCGAACATGGTGAAATGGCAAAGCAGGCAACAGGTTCAGTTTTAGTTAGATATGGAGATACGGTTGTTTTAAGTGCTGCAGTTGTTTCAAAAACAGCTAATTTATTATCAGATTTCTTCCCACTAACAGTTTTATATCAAGAAAAATTATATTCTGTTGGTAAGATACCAGGAGGTTTTATTAAAAGGGAAGGTCGACCTACGGAAAATGCCACGTTAGCGGCTAGAATGATTGATCGACCAATGAGACCGCTTTTTCCATCTGATTTTAAAAATGAAGTTCAAATTATTAATACAGTTTTATCAGTTGATCCTGATAATGTCCCTGAAATGGTTGCGATGTTTGGATCTTCTTTGGCAACTTCAATTAGTAAAATTCCATTCAATGGACCAATTGCTGGTGTTAAAGTAGGTAGGGTTAATGGTGAGTTTATTATTAATCCGACTATCGAGCAAGCAGAACTTTCAGATATTGATTTAACCGTTGCGGGAACTAAAGAAGCTATTAACATGGTAGAATCTTCAGCTAAGCAAGTTAATGAAGATGATATGCTTGAAGCGTTAATGTTTGGTCATGAAGCCATTAAGGAATTAATTGAATTTGAAGAAAAGATTATGGCTGAAATTGGCGAAGAAAAAATGGAATATGAAAAACTAGAAATTACTGATGAACTTAAAAAAGAAGTAACCAAATTAGTTGAAAAACCATTAGATGAAGCTTTAAGAATTAAAGATAAATTAGAAAAATATGGAAAAATTGATGAAATTAAAGAAAATTTAATCAATAAATATCAAGAAGAAAATGAAGATAAATTAAAAGAAGTTGAGTTAAAAGAATTACTTACTAAAGTAATATTAGTATTTGAAGAAGTAGAATATGAAACATTTAGAAAGATCGTCGTTTTAGAAAAACAACGAGCTGATGGAAGAGGTATGAAAGAAATCAGACCGCTTTCTGCTGGAATTGATATTTTACCAAGAACTCATGGTTCGGCTCTATTTACAAGAGGAGAAACGCAAAGTTTATCTGTAACAACTTTAGGAGCTTTAGGCGAACACCAAATTTTAGATGGTCTTGATTTAGAAAATGAAAAAAGATTTATGTTACATTATAACTTCCCACAATTTTCAGTTGGTGAAACTGGTAGATATGGTTCACCTGGAAGAAGAGAAATTGGTCATGGAGCTTTAGGTGAAAAGGCTTTATCACAAGTAATTCCTTCGGAAGAAGAATTTCCTTATACAATAAGAGTTGTATCAGAAATTCTAGAAAGTAATGGTTCTTCTTCACAAGCTAGTATTTGTGCGGGATGTATGAGTTTGATGGCTGCCGGTGTTCCTATTAAAGCGCCTGTTGCTGGTATTGCGATGGGATTAATCACAGCAGGCGTCATTATTCAGGTAACCTGTTTTGCACTTGGCACACTAGCTACTATATTGCTTAT
>CAZELY010000018.1:0-15226 GCA_964513345.1 uncultured Muribaculaceae bacterium | reverse complement strand
GAACAGTTACTAATATCTATGGCGGAGGTAAAGAAGCGGCAACAACGACGAGCAACGTATCAATTACTGGTGGAACAACTACTAATGCCTATGGTGGAGGTAAGGAAGCAACAACAGCGACCACTAATGTAACAATCAGTGGTGGAACAACTGCTAATGCCTATGGCGGAGGAGAAAGTGCTGATGTTACAACAAAAAGTAATATAACGCTTAATTCAGGAACGATTACTGGCGCCATCTATGGTGGTAGTAATTCATCCGGAACAGTTACTGAATCATTGGTTAATATAAATTCAAGTGTTCCAACTGTTTATGGCGGAAATAACGCAGGTGGAACAACTACAACCACTCATGTTAATTTAAATAGCGGAACAGTTACTAATGTCTATGGCGGAGGTAAAGAAGCGGCAACAACGACGAGCAATGTATCAATTACTGGTGGTACAATCACTAATGCCTATGGTGGAGGTAAGGAAGCAACAACAGCAACCACTAATATAACAATCAGTGGTGGTACAACTGCTAATGCCTATGGAGGCGGAGAAAGTGCTGATGTTACAACAAAAAGTAATATAACGCTTAATTCAGGAACGATTACTGGCGCCATCTATGGTGGTAGTAATTCATCCGGAACAGTTACTGAATCATTGGTTAACATAAATTCAAGTGTTCCAACTGTTTATGGTGGCAACAACGCAGGTGGTACAACTACAACCACTAATGTTAATTTAAATAGCGGAACTATCGGTTATGCCTATGGCGGTGGAAACAATGCTTCTACAACCACAACTAATATTAATTTAAATGGCGCAACTGTTTCTAGTGCGGTTTTTGGCGGTGGAAACAGTGCCGGAGCTGGAACGACAAACGTTAATCTAATTACCGGAACAGCTACTGCTATTTATGGTGGTAGTAATTCATCCGGAACAGTTACTAGCAGCAATGTTAAAGCCACAAATGCCAGCAATTTAAATGTTACATCAGTATATGGTGGCAACAACGCAGGTGGAACAACACAAGATGCTCATATTAATCTTGTCGGTGGAACATATACTAATATTTATGGTGGTGGCAACAACGCCGACTGTAATTATACAAACGTAAATGTTAGCAACATCAATGTCACCGGTAACTTCTTTGGTGGCGGAAATAGCGCTGACGTTAATTATAATACTTATGTTACATTTAATAATTCTACTATTAATGGTGATTTATTTGGTGGTGGAAACCTAGGTGAAATTTTAGGCAGCACCACAGTTACAATTACTGGCTCAACAATTGGCGGAAGCGCTTATGCCGGTGGTAATGGAGCGACTGCTGTCGTCCACGGAAATACAACCATTACAGTTGGTAGTTCTTCAACAATTGGTCACCATGTCTTTGGTGGTGGAAATGCCGCTAATACGGGAAGCAGTTCTAATAACTCTTCACTTAGTAACGTTAATATTGCCGGGGCGACAATTCATGGTAATGTTTATGGAGGCGCTAATACAGCTGTATTATATGGAACAGCCAAAGTAAACATAGGATATAATCAAGATGCCAATTTAAAATCGAACGTTCAAATTGATGGTACAGTCTTCGGCGGTGGTGAAGCTAACGCCAGCGGTTCAACCACATATGACTTTAGCTTCATCGGTGTAACTAGCGGAATTGAAGTATATATTGATGGTAATGGTTACAATAATTTCAATATTGATGGATCTATTTTTGGTAGTGGAAACGCCTCTTCGACATCTGGATATAGTTATATAAATATTTCTAATTATGGTACATTTAACGATTATAAAGAAAATGTTTCTATTCAAAGAACAGACATTTTAACTCTTAAGAATTCTGCGATTAAACTTTCTGGAGCGACCGATAGAACAAATGAATTCTCAGACGTTGAATTTTCTTTAAGTCGTGTTGACAAGGTTATATTAGCCAATAATAGTACATTGTTCTTAGACACTGGGGCTAACTTATTAAAGAAATTTTATAGTGAAAATATAAGTGGTAACACTGAAGAAAAAGCCAGAGTTACAATTACCGATTCAGGTAATACAACACGTAATACCAATAATAGACTATACATGCTTGAAGGTAAAAACTTAAATATCGCTACTAATGAAAATGCTACCGCACCAGGTGAAGTAAGTGGTATGACATTCTTTGGAATGTATAAAATTGGTAATAATGGAAAAGTTATAACCGCTTTATATGATAATCAATATGCTAATGGTGATACTGTTTCAGGTGGTGTTTTGTATGCATTCACTTCCGGAAGTTATGTTTGGGGCGAACACCATAGTAATCATAATATTGAGGTTGATGGTTTTTATACGAACTATGCCGATGAAGAAAATGAAGGACACATAAAAACCGCCTATATAGAACCAACTCCGCCGGATGCCGGTCACTACCGTTGGACAATAGGTGAACAAGTAACAACTTACGAAATTACTTTGACAGCATCAAAGTATTCAACATTAGGTACAGTTGAGCTTCCATTAAGCCTTTCTAGTGCTCCAAATACCACATTCCAAATTTTAGGTTTTAACTACGATGATTTGGAAACAGGGTTTGAACTAGTCGAGGAAGGCGAAATTCCAAGAATCAACACAGCAGGAACTGCTGATACTAAAATGGGGCTAAAACTTGAACCAGCAAATACCGGGTTCATAACAACCGGATCAACAGCCTTCACTACAGATAGCGATGAACCAATTGTTGGAACGCGAAGTTATACTTCAGAAAACTCAACAGCCATTTCAAGTTTGCTTTTCTACTTATACCATTCGAAAAATATAACTTTAGCAAGAAATATTGGAACGGTTGTAATATCTTTACAAACAGTTACACCAATTGACGCTCTTAACGATGAGGTAAACCGTGTTAATATTGAAGTCACACTTACTTCGGCGCTTTATAACAGCGATGAATATGAAGGAGCTATGACTTCAGGTGAAAAATATGATTTATTTGCTTCTAGTGCAACAAACATTAATACTAAATCAACGTTTAGTGCATATTATTCACTATTCTTAGAATCAAACACCCCTTATTATCAAACGGGCTATCATCATGCGTTAAGTTCAAATTATGTATTCCCTGAGAATACAAAAATCACAATGTTAGATTTAATTGAAAATGAGACATATTATTACGTTGTCGATAGTGCCGCTGTAACGGCTGCCACAGCTGAATTTAATTTACAAGGTGAATGTTCATACAATTTATCTAACTTTATAAAAATGGGCTCGACAAGTCCGACCAACACTTTTGATGAGACAACCAATTCCAGCAAGTATTATAATAGTACAGCTGGCGTTGTCGAAGAAGAATTTATATTTATAGTTAACTTCGAAGACACTAACATAGTAGGTAATCAGCTCGGTAATACCTTGCTCATGGATTTGCGTAATGCTTCGGATAGTACACTAATCAGCGTTTTAGGTATCCAGCACGATGCCCTTACTTACAATATTTATGATAATTCTAATGCCATTATGGATATTAGTGGAACATTAAGTGAAAACCCGATTTATATCGGTGACGTTGCTACTTTAAATTTAACAGGTGACTTTACTCAGCCAGTTGTTAATAATTTGCCAGTTGTTGATACTAGTCATTTCAATAAACGACCAGGAATTAAAATTACTATTTATGATTCAAACAATAATCAGTTAAACAATAGTAGCTTGGTCGGATTAGCATATCAAATGGATGGACAATATTATTATCCACGTATGGATGGAAGTACTAGAATTGCTGTAGCTGATAAGGTCGCAAATATCTTTAAGCGTATTAATATTGATACATCTAATTTAAATTTACCTAGTGGAAACTATACAATGAAAATTGAATCATTTACTTCACCGGATGGTATCTATTATGGCAAAACTGCTCAAGATACATTAAATATTCCATTTACTATTATTAATAGTACATATGGTCTTAGAGTAAAGATTACTGATGCCGAAATGATTATTGATAAAACATTAGGTCACAATTTAAATGACAATAATATTTTGAACTTTAAAATTGACTATTCATCAACTTTTGCTAACCCAAATATTCACGTGAAATTATATCGTCGTGAATACGATACTGTATATGATACAGATTATCAAGCAGTTAATTTATCGAATTACGTAACGAACAGATTGGATCCTATTACAGGGATGGAAAATGAATACTTGTTTGTTAATAATCCAACAGATGGCATGTATAAAGAATTATATTTAAAGACTTTGCTTGTAAGTGGAACTTATAAATTTGTCTTTAGTTTATATGATGGTACAGCATATATTGGCGACTGCATACAATATGTTATAATAAAATAGGAGGTTAATATGGAAAAAATAGAAACGAAAGAATTAATCGATTGCTATAACAAAATTTTAGAATATTTAAAAACATTAGAAACAAAAAAGGCCGAAGTAGAAAAGAGTATGGAAAATGCTAAGTGAGTTAGAACACGACATAAAAATCACTGATGAAGTATTAAATGGCCTTCCAGTTACAAATCTCAAAACGCAACAACATTTTATTAAAGAAATCGATAAAGAAATTAGTAATTATCAGTTAAAAGCTAGTGAAATTGAAAAAGAATTAAAAAGACGAATTGATAAATATGAAAAATTTAAACACGAAGAAGATATCAATAATAATCAAACATTAGCTAAACTTCAAAAAGCTTTGCTTTATACTAATACTTTAAGCACACCATATGAAAAACTCGGATTTGATAAAATTGTTTATCAGCTTTCGCATTATCAAGAAGGGGATTTGATCAATAATAATCGTAATATTCTAAAAGCAATTAACATATATAAAGCCGCCAATATTGCTTTAACACCAGAAGATTTTAATTATACAAAATTTGTTAATAATTATATGCCGATGTTCTTTGGTAAAGTTTTAACGGTTCAAGATATTAAAAAAACATTCGATGATATTTATTGGCAATGTCCAAATATTATGACCCAAATAGAATTAAATTTAAGATACATTTACAATAAAAACATAAAGAAAGTTCAAGCTTATATCGATGGAGTCAATAAGCAGATAAGTGAACGATTTAAAAATTCATCAAATAGTTTATTGGACGATTATAATTATCTACGGAAAAAAGATGAAAACTATTTTAGTGGTAATAACTTAATAGTAGATTTCTATAGCCAAAGCAAGGATATTGATGATTATACTGACGAAAAAGTTGATCCTATTATTTCTAGTATATTTGGTGAAAATAGTTTTGACGAAAGTAAAATCAACTTAGTAAATCAGTTGAAAAATTCTTTAATTGAATATAAAAATTATTTAAAATATAAAGATTTAATTGACAAGATAAAAGAGATATATGCTGAACAGCTCGAAAAAGATTTTATGAAAAAGCAAAACAAAAAAATTTCAGATTTAGAAAAGAAATTATTTAAATTAAACAAAAAGTTTTCAAATAAATTTTCTAGTACTAGCGTCGATAAATTAGAACCGCAAATTAATGGTTTAATTAACGAAATAAAAGCAGTTTATAATGAAATTGACGCTAATATGTTTAAAATAATTGTTAAAGAGCATATTCAAGACAATTCAACAATATTTAAATCATTGTTGCTTGTATATCAATATTATGCTGTTTTAGCCGATTATTTTAAGGAAAAAAATCCAGAAATCACATATGAGCAAATCGATACAGAAATTCAGGATTTTTATAATTTCATTATGGATCCCGATAACACTATGATAAACAATATCATGGTCTTAGAGGAAAAAGAAATTTCGGATATTATAAGTACAAATTACAAAATGTTAAATATAAGTATTGGTGAATCTTTGGCAGACGAAGATAGTATTGACACCCTACTTAATAATTTGGAAAAAATAATTATTAATCACAATCTTAAAAATTTAGATATTTCAATTAGTGATTTGCAGGAAGCAAAAGAAATAAAAACAGTTTTAAGCAAAAATAATGCTATCTAAAATAAAGTGTTTGTGGTAAAATGTAATATAGGAGAGTGGTAGAATGAAAAAAGTATTTAAAATTGGTCTTACAATTGTAGGAATTCTTTATTTAGCAGTCATTATTTTTGTTACAGGTTGTTTGCTTTTTTATAACGACTATAAAGTTACACAAATAAATGACAAAACATTTATTATTATCGATGATAAAAGCGATAAATATACCGATGGAGATTTAGTCGTTTTCACTAAAAATGCTAATAGTGAAATTTCTAGCGGTGACGAAATTTTCTTCTATGAAGTCCACAATGGAGATGTTAGTGTAGTTAGTGGTACAGTCACTGCAAGTGAAAAAATCACAGATACTGAAACAACATTTACGATTAATAATAATCACAAAATTTCTAGTGAAACTGTAATTGGAAAAACACTTACGGCAACTACATACCCTAAAGTTGGTAAAATGTTATATGTGTTTGAGTCAAAATTTGGTTTCTTATTATTGGTTATATTACCAGCATTAATTTTCTTCTTCTATGAAATATATAGATTAGTTACTGAAATTAAATCTCCAGAAGAAGAAAAAACTGAAACGCCAGAAGTGAAAGCCATTGATTCAAAGCCAGAAGTACCAGTTCAACCAACTGTAGAGCAAGCTGTTCAATCAGCGCCTGCTTTAGAGCCTTCGCCAATGCCGGCAGCACCACAACCAGAAGTGACACCAACGCCGACCCCAAGCGAGCAAGCTCCAGCACCACAACCAACGGTGCCAGAAGCCCCAGTGGCAGAAAAACCAGCCGATGAAATTGAAAAATTATGAAAAAAGTTTTGATAATATGTAGTGTAGCGCTTATGCTGCTTACTGCTGGCCAAATTGCAAATAGTTTTGGTGTTTTCGAAACCATTTTTGCTGAAGATAGTGACTTAAATATTGCTAAATGGCATATTTATGTTAACGATTACAATTTAAACAATACTGACAACACATTTTATGTTGATAGTATTACATATACAAATAATAGCCATGTTACAACCAATAGATTTGCCCCTGGAGTTACCGGAACATTTCTTTTAGAAATTGATCCAACAGATACGGAAGTATCATTCCAATACGAGCTTTCTATTGATCTAAGCAACTCGGCTTATAGTCAGATTCATATCGATAGTATTCAAGGAATTAATAATACTAATCTTGTAGCCAATAATGGTGTATATAGCAGAGTATTTACTTTAAGTGAAATTGCCCAACATAAAGTTGATACAATTCAAGTAACATTTAGTTGGGATAATGATGATGATAATAATGACAGTGATTCTGAACTCGGTTTAGCGGGAGGAGATTTTGCCATTCCAATAAACATCTCATTTAGTCAATATATAGAATAAGAAGGTGGTGATAGAATATGAAAAGAGATTATTTATACATTGCAGTAAAAGCGATTAATCGAATTTTATCGGCTTTGTTATTGATAATTTTAGCAATTTGTCTGTATTTATTTATTTCTTTTAATATTCTATCAAAAAATTATGCCAATTTCTTTTCATATACCATATTTCAAATTGGTAGTAATAGTATGTCGCCAACCATTACTACTAATGACTTAATAATTGTAAAAATTACTAAAAACGTCGATGTTGATGATGTTATTACTTTCGAAGAAGGCGACATCTTAGTAACCCATAGGGTGGTTACTAAAAATGGTCAAGGTTTTATTACCAAAGGGGACGCTAATAATGAAAAGGACAAACAAATAACTAGTGAACAAATAGTTGGAAAAGTTGTAAGAGTACTACCAAATGTCGGCACATGGGTTAAGGTCTTTACCACGCCTAAAATCGTCTTTTTAGTTTGTTTTACGTTGTTTATGTTTTCGTTAGCGTTCTCATATACTGGTAAGAGAATTTTAACCAAGAATGATGATTTTGGTATTTATTATTCAGGCATAACATTAAAAAAGGATGGTCGCAATGATAGATAAACAAAGATTTAAACTGCTAGGTCAAGGTACAATATTAGTCGTTCTAATATTTGTAGCTTTATTTTGTTTAAAAACAGTATTTTCTATTTTCCATAGCGACGCATCAGGTGTGGTTGCAAATCATATAGCGTTTTATGTGGTTGATGCCGTTCCGCAAACTCAAAGCATAAAAATAGGGGAAGTGGCCCCTGATGGTCAAAGTTATAGATATAGTGTTGATGTATCCAATTTTAAAAACGGGAAAACAAGTGAAGTTGATTTAGAATACACCTTAGAAATAATTACGACAACTAATATTCAAGTAACTTATGAATTATATGCTGGTACTGACACGACAAATAATATTATTGGGACCAAGGAAGTTATTACTGACACTAATGGAATGTATTTCTTTAAATTTACTCCACAAGTAGGGACTTTTACGCATGATGTTCAAAAAACAGATAGGTTCACTTTTGTCATTACATTTCCTTCAACTTACAATGATGCGGCCTACCAAGATTTAATTGAAACAATTCAAATAACCGTTGATGCCAATCAAGTGTAAATAATTATGAGAAACACTTGCTGTTTATAAAAAAATGTGCTATGATAGTGCTAGACAATAGGAGGTTTTTATGGCTAAACAGAATAAAAAGAAAAAACAAAGGCGATTGTTATTAACGCTTTTACTATTAATAACAACAGGCGTGTTCTTAGGAACCGCATCTTATGCATGGTTTACAGCAAACCAAACAGTTACAATTAGTTCAATCGATGTTAACGTATCTACATCTAATGGTATCCAAATATCAGCAGATGGTAGTAATTGGAAATCTGTCCTTATAAATACGGATTTAACAGGGGCATCTTCTACTTATAGTGCGGCCGTTAATCAACTTCCAAATACTCTTGAACCTGTATCAACAGTAGGAACAATAACTTCTGCTGGTAAAATGGAAATGTTCTTAGGTACGGTTATGGCTAATGAAACGACCGGTGACTTTATTTTAAGTGCAACCCAATCAGTAGAAACAAATAGTTCAGGAAATAATTCAACAGGTAAATTTATTGCTTTTGATATTTTCTTGAAAAACGAACAAAATGAAACACTATATTTAACACCAAACTCAAAGGTAACATATAGAAACTCAGATAGTGGTATTAAAAATGCTACGAGAGTTGCTTTCATTACATTAGGACATACAACAACTGCAGATTCAGTTGCTAATATTCAAGCCTTGAATACTGGAACATCTTCAACTGTCAAAATTTGGGAACCAAATTATGACGTTCATACAGCTAACGGTGTTGCTAACGCAGTAAGCCCATATGGTATTACAACATTAAATGAAGGTGCAAATAATGCATGGGTAGCATATTCAGGTGTAAAAGCTGCCATTCCAGACACGGCTAATATTACACGTGAAAATGCTAAACAATCAGTAAATAGTACATACTTTACTGATATGGATCCAGATATCAAAACTAAAGAAGGTTATACTGCAAGCCAAGCATTAACTAGCGAAGGTGGTTTAGTTGGTGGTATTACTAAAATGCGTATATATATGTGGGTTGAAGGTCAAGACGTTGACTGCGAAAATAATGCCTCAGGTGGTGAAATTAGATTCGACTTACAATTTAATATTACAGGAGATGATTAATCATCTCTTTTTTCTTTCAAAAAAATTGATTTTATGATACAATTATTATGGTGATGATAAATGAGAATAGTTAAGTACACATTAGTAACAATATATATATTATTTGTTATCATAATTACAGCCTTTTTATTCACTTTTAACAAGTTTTCCAATAGTGTAATTGGATACAAAACTATCATTGGTAACAAGGAAATTTTAGATGATTATAAACCTGGAGATTTATTAGTAGTTTCAAATAAAAGTGAAATTAATGAAGGGGATAAAATTTTATTTTATGATACTGCATCAGGGAAAAATTCCTTAAACATCACTGAAGTAGTAAATATAAAATCAACTAATAAAAGCGAAAAAACTTATGTTATTGAAAATAATGTCTTTTTATCAAGCGAATATGTTATTGGTACTAAAGATAAAACAACGTGTATTCCATTTATCGGCTATTTATATATGTTTTTCACCAGTAAAATTGGCTACCTAATCAGTGTTATTGTTCCAATAGTAATATATCTTGTATATACGTTAAGGAAATATAAAAAATCATGATTAGAAGAAAAATAGGAACAAAAAAGATAAGCAAGCTTCATAAATACATAATTATACTTTTTATAAGTGCATTATTGATAACTTTTTCTGTAAGTTTTGGTAGATATGTTTATAAACAAGTTTTAAACTTATATTTTACAACTAAAAACTTTTACTTTGAAAGTAACAAACTAAAAAGTAATGAAGCGACATATACATTAAATTATTGGAATGGTGTCGATCCTTACACCGTTGTAGTCGATTTAAATAGTTTTAAAAATGATATTTTAAAAAGTAATAATGATATAGAGTATACCACTTCTTATGTTTGTCCAAACAATGTCATTTGTGATCTTAGTAAAACTAGCGGGACCATCGATGGTGACGTAAATACAGATAGTTTCACGTTTACGATGACACCCGATGCCATTTTTGATGATAATGATCGCGTAACTTTTAAAATAATTGCCACTTCGACTAGCCCATATGTTAAAACACTTTCGGCCTCTTTTACATTGGTTGTTGGTAAGTATGGATTGGGTCATGAAATAGTTGACCACACGGGGGATCCTTATTTAAGTTTAAAAGTTACAAATACTTTAGATTCATATGTCGTCAAAGAAGCTTTCGGTGACTATCAACAGGGAAATCACATTAGTGAATCCGCATATAACGAACTATCAGCCGCTGATAAAGCCAAATGTGCTTCAGCAATCATAACTGTGGCTTTTGACCCGAACGTTGTGAAAATTGATAATACCGCAACAGCTTTCTTAAATGCTTATAACATTGAAAATCAACAAATTGGTGGATATGACTATGTTAAAAAATTTACATTTGATATGGACGCTAGTATGAGTAGTGTCGTTAAATTTTATAAAAAGAATAAAAATGTTGATTATAGTAATAGTAATGTACTTACTGTTACCTATAGTTATTAGGAGTTGGTTAGATGAACTGTAATATTGCATCGGAATACATTTTATATTCACAAAATGCTATAAAAAAATATCTCATGATGATTTTAGAGCATTATTTTGATCAAGATATTTATGATGACTTGATTAATGCTTACATAAATACTAGATATTATAATTTATATCCTAAAGTTGATGAACGTTTGGAAAATAATATCGTCTATTATTTAAAAAAATCACTTCAAGATATAAAAGATGATGCCAAGTTTAGAAAAAGAGCCAAATATATGTTTCAAATGTTTAAATACATATTTTGCTTTGATGGCGTAGTGGAATGTGATTCGGTTCGAAAATTAATAAGCGAAATAAAAAAATTCAGAATGCTTGAATTAAAATTAGTTGATGGTGATTTCGAAGTTAAATTTTATAATTTGTTAGAGCACGATGTTATATCAAAAAAAGAATTTTTAGAAAGTTTTGATGATAAAAACTTCACCATGAATTATTTAAAAATAAAAGATCAAATCTTTGATTGTGTTTTGGAACATAACTTAAAATTTTCAAAGCTTTATAGTGATTATGCAATCGCTAAAGTATTTAATAGTAAAGTTATAAATGAACAAAAAACTTTTGTTTCATATCCACTAGTAGCTGTTAAAGCTTTGCAGGATGTTATTAAAGGCAATTTTACTAAAACATATTTAATTGATTATGTTTTCTCTATCGCAGGAAAACCAAAGAAAAATAAAAAATTATTAAATTATATTGATAATGATATTATCAAAGAAAAAGTAGTCTTAAAGATAGATTATGCTGATTATAAAACCGATCGTGAAAAGGTATATGAACTTACGAGAAGAGGCTTTAAAGTAGCATTAAAAATCGATAAAACTTTCGTTTTTAATGAAGAAACAATGAAAATACTAACATTATTTTCATATTTAATTACAAATGATAGTAAATTATATGATCAAATAAAAGAAAAATTTAATACTTTATTTATTCCCAATAGTTAGAAGGTGATATTTTGGATACATTTTTTAGATTTATTTATGAATTTTTAGGTCAATTTTTTGGCGGCTTTTTAACTATTATTTCAAGCTGTGCAGAAGCAATTGTGCAAATATTTGATTTTCGTGAATACTTAAAAATTATAAATTTTTATAAAGATGATTTTAGTGGTCCAGAATGGGTCTTCGTTGTAATCGCAATTTTACTACTATTAATTATTGTTGGTGGATTGGCATTCCTAATGTTCTTGCTAGTAAAAAAATATATTCGTTTTCGAAAAACAATTGTTGAACAAGAAGAACTATTAGGCGAAGTTGCCACATTAAATGATGAAGTATCAACTTTAGTAAAAGAAAAAGAAGACATTTTAGCTATGAAAGTATCACATTTAGGTTTGAAACCCGATCAACCTGATACTGAAGAGAAAAAAGAAGAAGTTACTGAAGAAATTGAAGATGATGATTCAGATAAACGTTTTGCTAAATTAAATAGCATCGATAAAGAATTTGCTAGCTACTCAATCAAAAACTACAATAATAGTTTCACTTTACCAGAATTAGTAGAACTATTTAGAAATTTTGCAGCTAGTCAGTTAGGTTTATATTATAAATCTGAAATGATTAGAATATTCGTGGCAGCATTAGCTTCGACAAAATTAATTATCCTTCAAGGTATCTCTGGTACTGGTAAAACCTCACTTGCTTATGCTTGGGGGAAATTCTTAAAGCATGACTCTTGTGTAGCTTCAGTACAGCCATCTTGGCGTGATAGAACTGAGTTATTTGGTTATTTTAACGAGTTTACCAAGAAATTTAATGAAACCGATGTTTTAAAAACTATATATGAAGCTGGATATACCGATGATATATTCACTGTTATCCTGGATGAAATGAACATCGCTCGTGTCGAATACTATTTTGCCGAGATGTTATCTATTCTAGAAATGCCTAATAAAGATGAGTGGGTTGTTGAATTAGTTTCTAGTGCTTGGGCTAATGACCCAATTAAATTAATTGATGGAAAACTTAAAATCAGTCCAAATGTTTGGTACATTGGAACTATCAATAACGATGACTCAACTTTCATGGTTACAGATAAGGTCTACGACCGTGCGATGCCAATTGATATCAATGATAAAGGCGAAGTTTTTGAACCAATCGATACACCAGCACAAGATATAAATTATTCTTATATTGATAAAATGTTCCAAACAGCTATTGAAGAAAATGAAGTTAGTGCTGAAACACTTCAAAAAATAGAAGATATGGACAATTATGTTATTAAACATTTCCGTATAGCGTTTGGTAATCGTATCGTTGCGCATATGCGTAAGTTTGTGCCTGTATACGTTGCTTGCGGTGGCACCGAAGTAGATGGGGTTGACTACTTTATAGCTAGAAAAATTTTAAGAAAATTTGAGCAATTAAATATCTCTTATATCCGTGACGAAATCGATGGATTTATCGAATTTTTAGATACCACATTTGGCCAAGGTGCAATGAAAGAATGTGAAGAATATTTATTAAGACTTAAAAAATTAACATAATGGATGTGATTATATGAATAGTGTTTTAAACCTTTATGGGAAGATGGACGAGCGTAAAAAGAAAGAATTTACTTCTTCTGTACATTCAACATTAAATGTAAGTCAAAAGACTAATAGTATGCAGTATGATGATGAATGGTTGACGAAAATGGAAGAAACAATTAGATATTTAGATAATATTTTAAGAAACCCAAATCGTTTTATCGTTAATGAAGAAGAAATTGTTAAAATTGAGTTAGCCCGTAGAATAACTGTTGATAGTATAAAACATTTATCACACAACACTAACTTAATTCAATCGATTGATCCAGAAACCGATGAAGTAAAACCATCTAAAATATTAAATATCAATAAAGAAGAAAGTTTTAATACTTACGAAAACCGCTTTATTTATACACTTATCAACAACATGAAAATGTATATTGATAGAAAAAAGAAAGAAGATATTAAAGATAGTTTTAGAAAAGAACACGTTTCATTAGAATATCGTGGTAAAGCTAAAGTTGATAAAGAAAATGTCGAAATTGCCTTGCAATTAAAAAGTGATTTAGATGATGGCAAGGGCAAAGGTGACAATAGTTTAGCTGATAGAATTAGCAAATTGGAAGAAAAAGTTACAGATTTATGCAGCACTAGCGTTTACAAAGATATCGCAAGATTACACGTTTCACCTGTTGTATCACCAATTAAAAAGACTAATTTGATTTTGAAAAATGTTAATTTCCAATATGCTTTGGAATTATGGAATTATATGCAGTCGCATATGGATGCCAGCAGTAAAAAAGAAAACAAAAACAAAGGTTATGAAGACAAAGGCGCTTTAAAACAAATGATGAATGATTCATTTTTGCTTGATTATTTAATAATGAAATCTCTTAATGAGGAAAAGACGGAAGAGCAAGAAAGTGATTTGCAAAGCAAAGTTGCCGCTAATACCGTTAACCAATTATTAAGTATTACTGATAAATTATCATTGGAAGAAGTAATGAAATTAATTGGTGATGAATACGTTAAAGTTAAGTATCAAAAAGTGGTTGATACTAGCGCCATTGCGCAAAAATATAAAGAAGCAATCGAGTTATACATGGCTAAAGATCATGATTTGAAGGTGAATAAAAAATGAAAAAAATATTAGACAATAAATTTATTAAGTTTATCTTTGGTTTAATTAAAGCCATAGTATGGATTGCCGCTATTTTGATAGTTGTCGTAATTCTAACACAAAGAATATTTGATAATAAAATGGCCGTTGGCGATTATCGAATTTTCACAATTGCAACTGGCAGTATGCTTCCTGAATATCAAATATCTGATGTTATTATAGTTGGAAATAAGGATTACGATAAAATTAAAGTCGGTGATGATTTAGTTTATATGGGTGAAGAGGATACATATAAAGACAAAATTATTACCCACAGGGTTATAAATATTGAAAACAAAGATGGCACATATTACTATACTACTAAAGGTATTAATAATCCGTTAGAGGACCCAATTGTTAGTCAAAAACAAGTTTATGGGGTCGTAAAATATAAGACAGTTATACTTAGCTTTTTCAGTCATATATTAAATAATACATACGGTTTTTACTTTTTAGTATTTGTACCAATAGCCCTACTTATATTTTTGGAAATTCTTGATTATATAAAAGGAAAAGAA
>CAZELY010000017.1:0-16545 GCA_964513345.1 uncultured Muribaculaceae bacterium | reverse complement strand
GACATTTAATACTGGGGTTAATTCTTTGAATAGTGGTACGCAAAGTTTAAAAAACGGCACTTCTCAGTTGTCACAAGGCACTTTAACAGCTAAAGAGAAATTAGAAAGTGCTAATCAGAAGACAAAAGAAAAATTACAATCATTAGATGGTTTAGATGAATATACTAAAAAACCAGTTAAATTTGAAGATGATAGTTATGGTAAAGTAGATGATTATGGTACTTTCTTTTCTCCGTTCTTTATGTCTTTATCATTATGGTTAGGTGGAATATTAATTATTATGGGGCTTTATTATGACCCTGAACATCGTTTTAATATTTTAGGCAAAAATTCTGAAAGCCGAGTAAAACGTTTCGGTTATTATATTCTTATTGGAATTGCACAATCAATAATATTACCATTAGTACTTGTTTGGGTTCTTAATTTCACAGTTACTAATTGGCTGCTTTTCTTTGGCTCATGTATTTTAATAGGTATATCTTTCTTATCATTAATGCTATTCTTTGTATTTAACTTTGATGATATTGGAAAATTCCTAGCCGTGGTTCTTTTAGTTGTTCAACTTGCGGCTTGTGCTGGAACGTTTCCGCTAGAAACTGAGCCAGCATTCTTTGGAGCTATTTCTCCGTTTATGCCAATGACTTATTCAGTAGAATTACTTCGTGAGTCATTTGTTAGTATTGATAAGTCTTTACTCGTTAAAGATGTATTAGTACTATTTGGTATTTTAATTTTCTTTGGCTCTTTGATTATTGTTACTGGCATTAGAAAAACAAAGAAAGAAAACGAATTGAAAAAATCAAAGAAAAGAAAAAAAATCAAAAGATGAAGATTTTTCTCCATCTTTTTTGTTTTACTTTAATTATGATAAATGATATAATTTACTAGGAGTTGAAATTATGGCAGTTAAGATTAATTTTAGTTTAACAGATGAAAAGTATAATTTTAAAAGTGAAGAAGATTTTATCAACTGGTCGTTTTCTAATATAAAAGAAGTTGAAAATAATGATTTTTCTTTTTTTAGTGAAATAAATGATATTGACATTAAAAAAATGGAAAATGTTATTTTATTTTTAAAATACTATTTAAAGGTAAAAAAATCGTGCGATAAAGGGATGGATAAATATAATTTATCTTTACGTCAATTAAGCGATAATGAAGAGTTAAAAAAAGCATTATTAGAGTTTGTTAGAATGAATGATAATGGTAAATTTTTACGTGCAATGATGGTCGCTTTAGGGTATCATACTATTGGCAAAAATGATGATAAATATCTTGATTTAGCGCTAGCAGTAGAAGTGTTTCAAACATCAATTTTAATTCATGACGATATTATTGATAATGCTGACGTTCGAAGAGGGAAAGATACTATACCGGTCTCTTATAAAAAAATGTATGGTAAGTTTAAAAGTCATAATTTTATTGAAAAAAGAAATAAATTTGCTGATTCTATGGCACTTTGTGTTGGTGATTTAGGCTTTTATTTAGCTGAAGAATTAATAACTAATGGTTACAAAGATTGTAAAAACTTAAGCGACATTCTTTCTTATTACCACCAAGTAGCAATTAAAACATGTTTAGGCGAAATGATTGATATAACATTACCGTTTAAAGAAGAATTTTTTGAAACTGACAAAAATTTAGAGTCTAAAATAATGGACGTCTATCGATTAAAGACGGCGTGGTATTCAGTCATTGGTCCATTTTGTTTAGGACTTACTTTAGGTGACGCTGCTAAAGAACAAATTACTAAAATGGAACAAATTCTTTTAAATGTTGGCATTGCCTTTCAAATTAAAGATGATTTGTTGGGTATATATGGTGATGACAAAGTCTTAGGTAAATCAACCAATTCTGATATTCAAGAATTCAAACAAACATTATTATATTCTTATACAATGAAAACTAAATATAAAGAAGAATTGTTAGAATATTATGGCAAGGAAGATTTGACAAGTCGAAAAATAGACAAAGTCAAAGATATATTTGATAAAAGTGGGGCCAAAAAGTATGCCGAAGATATTATGAATAAATTATTTTCTGATAGTTTAGATCAACTATATAAAGAAAAGTGGATTAGTGAAAAATATCAAAGAATTATTAGCGGTTTCATTATATATTTAGCCAACAGAATAAAGTAGGTGATTACCATTAAAAAAGTATTCTTAGTTTTACTTGGTTTATTAATAGTAGGCTGTGGCGTTGAAACAAAAACCATTAAAAATCCCGATGGTTCTTCCAAAACATACCAATTTTTAAAAAATAATAATTATGACAGTAACAAATATACGCTAAAATTAAAAAACGGGACTATGAATATTACTATTATCAAAAATGGTGATAAAACGTATTATAAAATTGTTGATAATATTGAAGAAAGCGTTGTTGTTGAAAAAAACTATATTAGATATACTTTAAATAACAATGAAAAAACTTATAAAAAGGAAAACATCGAAGGTTATAAAAATTATATTGCCGGGTATTTTCCTAGTGATATCGATAGTATTAAGAACATGAAATATGAAACTGGAAAAGAAAAAATTGGCGTTTTGAATTATGTTTATGAAAAGTATAGTTATGAAGGAATGAGTATAATATATTATTTTAGAGGTAAAAAATTGAGGTATATAAAAAATGTTATGCCTACAAATGAAACTATGGTTGATTTTGTAAGTGTTTCTAACAAGGTTGATAATAGTTTATTTAAAATTCCTTCAGATTACCAAGAAGTTGAATTATAGGAAGTGATAAAATGAATAAAGGAACTATAATTAAAATTTTTATAGCAGCACTTATTTTAATAGTGATTGGTGGATTATTATATTTTGTTTTTAGTGACAAAGAAGATAATCAAAGGTTTAAAAATGAGTATGAAAGTTTGAATGGACAAAAAAATGAACATGGTAAAACATATGTTGAAGTTTCAGTAATCGAAGATAATAATGTTAAATATGCTTCTTTTGATGAGGTTATGGACTTTTTGAATGAAGGCACTGGTATATTATACTTAGGCTTTCCTGAATGTCCTTGGTGTCGTAATATGGTTCCAATATTGACTGAAACCGCTAAGGAGGAAGAAGTAAGCACTCTATATTATTTTAATGCATTATCAATTAGAGATATTAAAGAGCTCAATGATGAGGGTAAAATTGTTGTTAAACAACAAGGGACTAAAGAATATTATGAATTAGTAGATAAATTAAGTGATTTTTTAACTCCATATGAAGGTTTGAATGATGAGGGCATTAAGCGAATATATTTCCCAACGGTTGTCTTCGTTCAAGGTGGTAAAATAGTTGATGTTCACATTGGAACGGTAGATTCACAGGAAGATCCTTATAAAGTATTAAATAAAAAACAAAAGGCTGAATTAAAGAAAATATATCAAAATAGCATTAAAAAGATATATGGTATTTGTGATGAAAGCTGTTAGGTAGATATTCTACCTTTTTTATTTTCGCAAATTGAATCCATCATGTACGTACTTAATTTCATCGACGGCGATAAAGGCTTTTTCATCCGCCATTCTAATTAAACTCATAATTTTTTTATAATGTTTGTCGGTAGTTTCTAAAATAAGTAAATCTCTAATGCCATTTTTGCCATATGATTTGATTTGTGATACTTCGAAACCATTGTCATACAAAAAATCGGCCATCTTATTATTGGTAGTTATAATTTGCAAAGAAATTGGTGTTTTAATTAAATAGGTGGCAATATATCCACCAATGATAGTTCCTGTTGCGAACCCTAATGAATAGAAAATAGCTATTAAAATATTAGTAGTTGGTATACTCAAAGCTTCTTGAACAATTACAAACCAAATGAAAACTTCAAAAAAACCAATCAGACCAGCCAGAAAGTTTCTGCCTTTGACAGTCATAATTGTTCTAAATGTTCCCAATGAAACATCTATGATACGTGTAAAAAATATTTTGAAGCACAAAAAAATCATTTGATTCACCTCATTTTTAGTATGCATTAAATGGCCAAAAATATTTACAAAAAATGGCAAATATGCTAAGATGAAGATGGTGATAATATGAAAAAAATTTTATTAGTAATATGTGCAATATTTTTGATGTGTCCTAGTGTAATGGCTAAAGAAGTTAATCATTTTGTCAGTAAGGCAGATAATGACTTAACAGTTGAAAACACATATAATTCTTCAGTTGCCATGGCAGGAGAAAGTGTTAATTTTGAAGGACAAGTGGATGGTATTGGAGCTTTTGCCGGAAATAAAGTAATAGTTGATGGCAGTGTTGAATATGGAGCCTTTGCCGGAAATAATATTACAGTTAATGGAACTGTTTTGAAGGATGGATTTATTGCTGGTAATTTAATTACCACTAGCGAAAAAGCCATTTTTAATCGTGATGCAATTATTGCTGGTAACGACGTTGAATTGAATGGTAATTTTGAAAGAAATGTTAGCATTTATGCCAGCAAAGTAACATTAAAGAATGTAACAATTAATGGTAATATTAAATTATATACTGAAAGTATTACAGTATCAAAAGACGCGACTGTCAATGGAACGCTTTATTATCCTGAAGATAGTCAATATACTGAAAAGGAAGGTGCTGTTGTTAATTCGACTGAAAAAACAGCTGCCATTCAACTTGAAAATGAAGAAAATTTTTTCACTACTTTGGCCGGTAAAATTTGGTCATTCCTTGGCTTAGCATTTATCTTTGGCGCGCTTAGTTTATTTTTTCCAACTATATTTAACAATATCAACGAAAAATACGCTAAATTTGATGTGTCAGAAGGTGTAAGTGTATTTACCAAAGGAATAGTAGCATTTATAATTATTCCGGTAATTATCATATTATTGTTATTTACTATGATTGGTATACCACTGGCAATTATTTTGTTACTTCTTTATGGTATCGCCATTTATTTAACGACAATATTCACTGCCTATCTGATAGGTTACAAAATATGGCAGAAAGTTTTTGATAAAGACGTCCATATCTTGTTTTTCGGTATCATTGGTCTAGTAATTTTATTAATTTTAGAAATAATCCCAGGAGTTAGAATTTTAGTATCAATTATTTCTGTACTAGTTGGTCTTGGATTAATTTTAGAAACAATTAAAAAATAGGTTTTCCTATTTTTTTTGTAGCCCAATTATCAATATTTCATATACTATTTTAGGGGGCGAGGAAATGTATAAAATATACCAAGTTCAAAATGGTGACACACTACTTTCGATTGCTTCAAGATTAGGTATTGCTGCTGATTTGTTAGCGACAATAAACGGTCTTGATATCAATTCATTATTAGTTCCAAACAGCTATATTGTAATTCCAGGTGGCAATGCATATTTTGAAAGTTATAAGGTAAAAAAAGGGGATACTTTATATGAAATAGCAAATAAATTTAATGTTAATGTTGATCAACTTTTACTTTTAAATGGCCTTAATAAGAATGATTATATTTATCCAGAGCAAACGATTATGGTTCCAAGTGATAATTCAGGCTTTTATGTAACTAAAGAAGGGGACACATTACAATTTGTTCAAAATGCTTTGAAATTACCGATTGAGCAATTAGTTAGTCAAAATGGCACTTTGTTTTTAGCGCCAGATCAATTAATAGTTTATAAGAAATAAATTCTTATACTCTTTTTTTTTAATGAAATTTAGTATATAATGTTAATTGGTGATAGAATGAAAAAAATATTAATATCTATTTTGTTGATTGTATCAATTTTTGCATTAAGCGGTTGTGGCCCAAAAACCTACGATCAAATTGATTATCAAACATTGAAAAAAATGGTTAGTAATAAGGAAGATTTTGTTTTAATATTAGGGCAAACAACTTGTTCCGCATGTGCAGCTTACAAAATAACAATTAATGAACTTGTTAAAAACACAGGTTTAGATATAAAGTATATCGACATTGATGTTTTAGATGAGAAGGAACATGATTATGTTATGGAACACTTTTACTTAGATGCAACACCAGTTACAGCATTTGTTAAAAATGGTGAAGAGGTTAGAGAAGATCGTATAACAGGAAATCAAAAATACAGTAAAGTCGAAGCTAAATTTAAAGAGAAAGGATATATAAAATAGCCTATGAATGAAAATAATATGAGTATTCAAAATTCAAATTTAATTAACTTTCCAATAGTAACAAATTACTGCGAAAACTTAACAGCAAAGCAGTACGTTACGAATCCAGCTATCGCTAGAGATGAAGAAATCAAAAAAACAATGTTAGTCTTATTAACTCCTGATAAATCAGCTTTGTTAATTGGTAAAGCCGGTATTGGTAAAACGGCAATTGTTGAAGGTATTGCTTATTTAATTCAACGCAATCAGGTTCCTAATGCTTTGGCCGGATCACAAATTTTCAAAATAAATTCATCTTCGTTATTGGGAACTATGAATATAAATGGTAAGGAAGAATCAGTTGCCAATTTACTTGTTGCGGAATTAAAAAGAATACCTAAAGCTATACTATTTATCGATGAAGTACATACTTTAATTGGTGGTAGTCAAGATGGGCCAATGGATTTAGCTAATATTTTGAAGCCAGCTTTGGATCGTGGTGAAATAAAAGCGATTGGTGCTACAACAACTATTGAATATGAAACTTACATTGTACGTGACAGAGCTTTTCTAAGGCGTTTTGATCGTATTGATGTCGCCGAGCCTGATTTTGATGCAACAGTTCAAATATTGATGGGAACTATTCCTAAAATTGAATATAAGACAGGAATAAAAATGATTCAAAATCACTTTATTGCCAAATTACTTATGGAATCAATCGTCTCAGCAACATCAGAGTTTAAGCGTGTGTATGGACTTTCTGCGATGTACCCTGATGTAGCTCTTTCAGTTTTACAAGGAGCGTTCTCTAATGCCCTTTTTGAAAATAGGAATATAGTTGGTATACTTGACGTTTATATGGCGATTAGAAACAGTAAACGTATTTATCCTGATAGTAGGGTGAAAGAGTGCGAAGCTTTTAGAGAAAAATTCAAACGTATTTGCGAAAGTGAAAATATTGAATTGCCTGTGGTCACTTTAGAAGAAATTGATGATGGAAATGATTTATAAAAAATCATTTCTTTTTTTGACAAAATAAACTTTAAAAAAAAACTATAATGTGTTAAAATATAATATAGATTGGAGGCTTGTGAAGTGAAGAAACAAATATCCGAAAATAAAAAAAGAATACCGGCTAAAAATTATATAATCTTGGCGATTGTTGTATTCTTAACTATTTGTGTAGTGTTTTATGCTAAAAACTGGTATATAACTGCAAAAGAGTATGCCGCTGATAATTCACCACTATTTGGAACTATAAGCGAAATTAACAAAAATGAAATAAGTAATTATTCATTGGAAAACCCAAAATTTGTTTTATATGTTTCAGCTATTGATAGTAATAGTATTAAGCGTTTCGAACAAAAATTTAGAAATTATTTAATTAATAATAATTTAACAGCTTCAACTTTATATATTAATGCTTTAAACTATGATGAAAAAGAATTAAGTGATACTTTAAATACATATTTGGATTCCAAAGTGAAAACGAGAATTAGTATTAAAGATAATGTTTCGATGTATATCTTTGATGATGGTAAAATTGTGGCAGTTATAAAGGATGCCAACAAGCTAACAACTAAGAAAATAAATCAAATTTTTAAAAAATATGGAATGATTGATAATGATTAATGTTGTATTATTCGAACCGGAAATTCCACAAAACACAGGCAACATTATGCGTACTTGTGCTGCTACAAATACAAAATTGCATTTAATCAAACCCTTAGGATTTAGTTTGGATGAAAAACAAATCAAAAGAAGTGGTGCCAATTATATAGATAGTTGTGACTTTACTATTTATGAAAATTATGCAGAATTTTTACAAAAAAATGATGGAGAATTTTATTTTTTAACACGCTATGGCAAAAGACCACATACCGATTTTGATTATTCAGACAAGGCAAAAAATATATATTTAGTGTTTGGAAAAGAAAGCACGGGAATTCCAAAGGAAATATTAAAGGATCATTTAGATAAGTGCTTACGCTTACCAATGAACGATAAGGTGCGTGCACTTAATCTTTCTAATTGTGTTGCTATTATGGTTTATGAAGTTTTAAGACAGCAAAATTATAATGATTTACTTTTTGAAGAACCATTTAAAGGCGCCAATTATTTAGAAGAATAAAAGGAGGAAAAGAATGGGTATACTTAATAACGCCATATTTTGGTTTATATTAATTGCGATAGCAGTAGTTTTAGCAGTAATAGGATTTATTGCTGATAAGACGGATTTCAACAAAAAAAATAAAAAAGAGAAAAAAGTCGATAAAGCAGTGTCTGATAAAAATGTTCCAAGTGCGTGGACGGGTGAAATAAAAAAAGAAGATGAGCGTAAAGAAAGCGTTTATAAGGTGGCATCAGTAGATGATTGGTCATCTATGCCGGAGGTAGAAAAAACTCCTGATAAACCGACTGAAGCCCCACAAACGGAGTCAAAAGGAGAAGAAATGTTTCCAGATATAACTACGAATGACATGGAAGTTTCTGCTGCACCACTTGAAAAAGCTCCTGATAAACCAGCAGAAGTTCAACAACCGGAAGAATCAAAACCAGCTGAAGAAATAGTAACGGAAAAACCGATTGAAGTCGAACAATCTCCACAACCGGAAGTAGCTAAAGCCGAAGTTCAGCAACCAACGGTTCAGGCACCGGTAGCTGAGCCAAAAGCAGAAGAAAAAGTTGAATCTCCACAACCAGTGGCTACAGAGCCAACAGTAGAAACACCGCAACCAACAGTTGCTGAGGCTCCGCAGGCTCCAGCAGCGCCGCAACCGGTCGAAGTTAAAACTGAACCTGCTCAAGAAGCGCCGGCACCAATACCGGAGGTTCAATCAACAGAAAATATATGGCAATAAGGCATAAAAATGCCTTTTTTTAATTAATAGCGATAGGGGGTCCAAAAAGGATAAAAATATGTTATAATTAATGTAGCGAAAAATTGGAGGTATATATGTCAGTAGATATGATTCTAGAACTTTTGAGAAAAATATTAGACGTTTTACTTGTGTGGGGTCTTTTATATTTTGTCTTAAAAAGTTTGCGTAAAAACGTTAAAATGATTTTACTCTTTAAATTGATTGTTGTAATTGTAATTATAAAATTGCTATCAGTATTTTTAAATTTAGTAACAATAGGATATTTAATTGATTATGTTATCGAATGGACGCCACTAGCGTTAGTAATTATTTTCCAACCAGAAATTAGAAATGCATTGGAAAATCTTGGCCACGCTAAATTACTTGGACGTCATCAGACATTATCGATGAATGAACGTGAAAAAACAATTAATGAAATAATTAAGACAATTGAAAACTTGCGAAGACAAAAAACTGGAGCATTAATTGTTATTGAAAGAGATGACAGTTTAGCAACATATATTAATAATGCTCAAAGAATTTATGCTGAAGTAACTAATCCATTATTATCAGCAATGTTTGTGGTGAACAATCCATTGCACGATGGTGGTGTTATTATCCAAGGTAATCAAATTGCTTGTGCTAATGCAATATTCCCTGTCAGCGACAGTTTAAATATTAGCAGGCAATTAGGCTCTAGACATCGCGCAGCTTTGGGCATTTCCGAACAAAGCGATTGTTTGGCAATTGTATTATCAGAAGAAACAGGAAGAATTTCGCTTGCTAGTAGTGGTAATTTAGAATACAATCTTTCATTAGATGAATTAAGAATTCAATTATCAGAAGGTCTTACACCATCTAGTAAACTTTTTGTTGAAGAAAAAGAGGTGGTGAAATAATGGCTAGAAAGAAAAAGAAAAGTATTTTTCAAAAATTAGGCGGAATTATCGATCGCAAAATTGTTGTACCGACTACGAGACTAATTGTAAAAATTGCTAAAGGCTTTGGAAAATTTGAACAAACTTTAGAAAATCAACTTTCTAAACAAAACACGTTATTATTTGTTTCACTTTTTATAGCTATTATAGTATTTGTTGTTATTGATCAAAAAATGGTTATATTTACAAATCAAACAGCTGAGGTATTGAAAGATCAAACCATTGAAGCCACTTATAATGAAGAAGCTTATGTTGTTGAAGGTCTTCCAGACAAAGTCGATATAACTTTAATGGGTGATCGTGCTGATTTGTTTATCGCAAAACAATCAGGCACATCTAAGGTAACTGTTGATTTATCAAATTTAAAACCAGGAACGCATAAAGTAAATATTGAATATAGTCAACCACTTAGTTCGATTAATTATTCAGTTAATCCATCGGTGGCAACAGTAACAATTTATCCTAAAGTCTCAGAAACAAAAACATTGACAACCGATATTTTAAATCAAGATGCTTTGGATGAAAAATTGATTATTAATAGTATTACACCAGAAATTAGCGAAGTTGTTATTAAGGGTACTGATGATAAAAACGCCGCTAATAGTTTGCTTAAAGTGGCAACCGTTAAAGCTTTAATTGACATCGATAATTTGCCAAAGCAACAATCTGGAGTAACAACTATAAAAGATGTTCCTCTAAAAGCATATGATAAGGATGGTAACATTTTGGATATTGAAATTGTTCCATCGAAAACAACTGTTGATTTAAATATTAGTTCACCAAGTAAGACAGTTCCGATAAAAGTTATTCCAAAAGGTGAAATTGGCTTTGGTAAAGCGATAAGTAATATTACTATGAATCCACAAAATGTAGTGGTTTATGGTAACAAATCAGTTTTGGATGACCTTGAATCAGTTCCACTAGAAGTAGATGTAACGGGTCTTAAAGAAGATAAAGAATATAAATTAGACTTAACCAAACCAAAAGGCATTAGATCTATGTCTAATAATACAATTACGTTGAAATTTTCATTAGGCACATCTAGTGACAAAGATATTAGCGATGTCAACATTGATGTTCGTAATTTAAATGATAATTACAGCGTTCAGGGATTAAGTGCTAGTGATATTAAAGTTAATGTTAATGTTAAGGGCGTTTCTTCAATTCTTAAAGCCTTAGAACCCGATGATGTTATAGCGTATATCGATCTTAAAGATTATACGCCTGGCGAATATGAAGTTGAAGTTAAAGTTGAAGGAACAGACTCTAGATTGCAGTATGTATCTAAGACTAAAAAAGTAAAGATTAAAGTTGTTGAAAAGTAGGAGTAGTTCCTACTTTTTTGCAAAAACAATTGACAATAATTGCTAAAAATATTAATATATAATTAGAGAATAGGGAGGGCATTATGGAATTTTTAAAAGAAATAAAATCGACATTGTTTATTATGTCAGGTCTATATTTGGTTATTGGTTTAATTATGATTTTAGCCCCTGGTTTTGTCAGCAGCATTGTATCATATTTAGCTGGTACGTTATGTTTAATAATTGGCGGACTTGGCATTTATATTTATATAAGTTCAGAGGTCTATGGATCACTTGCCTATGGTATATTGATTACTTCTGTAGCAATGATTGTCTTAGGCGTATTTGTAGTAGTTGATCCTAATGGACTTGCTGCTTTCTTGCAGATGATAATTGGTCTAATATTGGTAGTTGATGCATTCACTAAACTGCAATCATCTTCAAGTTTAAAACGATATAATTATTCTAAGTGGTGGGCAGTTATGATATTTGCATTACTACTATTTACTTTCGGTATATTTTTAATAGTAAAACCTCTCGAATCACTATTTTTATTAATTAGGCTAATGGGATTTTTCCTAGTAGTTGATTCACTATCAAGTATGATTACCGCTAGAAGTTATGGAAAAATTGAAGATCAAATAAAATAAAAAGCAAATTTAATTTGCTTTTTTTATTAATTTTCAAGGTGATTAAATAAAATACCGATATTAATTAAGCCGGTTATACCTACTAAAGTATAAATAATTCTAGCTAAACCACCGGCACCAAAAATAGCTTCTACTAAATTGAAATCAAAAATTCCAATTAACCCCCAATTAACTGCTCCAACTATTGTTATAACTAAACATACTTTTTGTAAAGTTTCCATTTAATTCCTCCTTTTTATTTCTATCATAACCAATTACTGATAAATTATTCATAAAGTGGATAAAATACCCATATAATTTATAGAAACAAGGAGGAGTAAAATGAAAAAAATATGCTTAGCATTTATAATTTGTTTAATGTTAGTTGGTTGTGGAGCCTACAGCAGTAAATCTTTAGCCAAGGATTTTGAAAATAAGGTCAATAATTTAACCAGTTACAAATTGTCGGGTGTTTTGGAAATTAAAAATAGCGACGACATTTATAAATACGATGTTGATGTTGCCTATGCTAAAAAAGATAAATTTCGCGTATCTTTAAAAAATGTAACTAACAATCATGAACAAATAATTCTTAAAAACGCCGATGGGGTATATGTGTTAACGCCAAGCTTAAATAAAAGTTTTAAATTTCAAAGCGACTGGCCATATAATAATTCGCAATCATATTTATTACAAACACTACTTACTGATATGCAAAATGACTCTAATAAAAAATTAAAAAAGTCAAAGAATTACTATATTGTTGAAACCAAAGTTAATTATCCAAATAATGCTGATTTGGTTAAACAAAAAATATATTTTGACAAAAAATTAAATCCTAAAAAAGTTGAAGTTTTGGATAAAAGCGGTAATGTTTTAATTAAAATGACTTTTAAACAGATTAAAATCAATAGTAAATTCAAGAAAAACTATTTTGAGCTCGAAGAAAACATGCGAGTTTCTAAAAATGAAGAACAAACCCAAACTGTCAGTCAAATACCTGAAGATATATATCCATTATATATTCCTGAAAATACAAAATTAGCTAATAAGGAAGATGTTAATATTGATGGCGGACATCGTGTGATTATGACATTCGAAGGAGATAATCCATTTATGCTTGTAGAACAACCAGCAACAACTGAAAAGGATTTGGAAATTGTGTCCGTATATGGAGAACCTTATCAATTAGCTACTAGCGTGGCTGCCCTTTCAGATAATATGATAACTTGGGTTGCCAATGGAATAGAATATTATGTTGTATCTGAAAACATGAGCGAAAATCAGTTAATAGCAGTCGCCAGTTCAGTGGCAACTTTACCGGTCAGCAAATAAATGTTTTAAAAATGCTTTAAATGTGTTATAATGGTAGCCAGGTGGTAAAAATGAAAAGTGAAAAGGCTTCAACGAAAAATAAAAAGGGTACTACAAAGAAAACAGTAAAGAAAACCTCTACTAAAAATGTGGCTACTAAAAAAACAACTGCAAAAAAAGACAATTTGAGAAAAAAAGAATTAAAAGCTAAAGTCGAAACAAAAAATCAAGACGTGGTAGAACAAACCAATGAATTCGTTAGATTACTTAAAATAATCGCAATTGTAACTGCTATTTTCTTGGTGTTTTATCTAGTAACAATTGTCGTTACTAAAAAGGCTGATGAAACTAAAAACAGTACCGAAAAGAAAACAGTTGAAAAAGCCGTAATTCAATATGAAGATATTATTATTGGAACGATGCTAAATTATGATGGCACATATTATGTATTTATAAAGGATGAGGAGGATACTCGTCTTGATGAATATGATTCTCTAATCAAAACGGCTAAAGAAAATCAAGATGCGCCATATATATATCAGGCAAATTTAACGGATGCTTTTAACAAAATATATTTAGGCAAAGAAGAAAACTATTATGTTGCTGATATGCAAGACTTTAAGGTTAAAGGCACTACTTTGGTTAAAGTTGTAGATCATAAAATTGATTCAGTTTATGATAATGCTGATGCTATTAAAAATAAATTGAATGAATTGTCATAAAATGTAAAGATACTTCGGTATCTTTATTTTTGTGGCATTAAAACGAATAATCTGTGCTATACTTTAAATGTGGACTAGAAGGAGGTCGCCATAATGAAAAAAGCTGACAAAAAAACAATTGGAAAACTAAATCAATTAGATAAAATTATGGGTGGACTATCATCAAAATCATCAGCACCTAAAAAATCAAAAGGTGCAACATTTAAAACAGGCGAAGTAGTTCTTTTATTGTTTATAACAATGATTGTCAGTCTTATTATGGGCAGTTTAACAACTTATAAATTGTTGCCAATAAGCGGCGTTAAATTAGATTCAGCATTAAGTGAATTTATAGATAATTATGAATATATAACGAAAAACTATAATGGCAAAATAAATAAAGGAGAATTAATTGATGCAGCTTTAGATGCCATGTTAAACAAATTGGATAGAAATTCAATGTATATGAATGATGATGAGTCGCATAATTTTAATATTTTGTTAGAAGGCAGTTATAGTGGACTTGGAGTTCAAATATATGATAAAGATAATAAAATTATTGTTTATAAAGTGTATGAAAATAGTCCAGCTGACAAAGCCGGTTTAAAAGTCGGCGACGTCATTACGGCTTTTGATGGTAAATCAACTGCAAATGCCACAAGCACAGATTTAGCAAATAAAATTAAAGACATTAAAGATAAAGCGATTTCTATTACATATCAGAGGGACGGCAAAGAAAATACTGTGGTTTTGAAAAAAGGAACAATTAAAATTGATTCAGTTTTATCAAAAACATATGAAGAAAATGGCAAAAAAATTGGTTACATTGCCATTGGAATTTTTGCTAGTAACTCTTCAGAACAATTTAAAGAACAATTAGAAACTTTAGAAAAGCAAAACATCGACAGTTTAATTATTGATTTACGAAGCAATTCTGGCGGGTATTTATTCGCAGCCGAAAATATAATTTCCGAATTTTTGAGTTCTAAACATGTTATTTATCAAATTCAAAAAGATGACAAAGTCACAAAACATTATTCCAAAGGAAAAAAAGATAAAAAATATAAAATTTATATTTTAGTTAATGGTGAAAGTGCTTCAGCCTCTGAAGTTATGGCATCAGCCTTATCAGAACAATATGGGGCCACATTAATCGGTGAAAAAACATTTGGTAAGGGTACAGTTCAAGAAATGCAAGATTTAAAAAATGGTGATCAATATAAACTGACTACGAAAAATTGGTTGACCTCAAAAGGTGTTTGGATTGAAGGAACTGGGGTTTTCCCACACATAGAAATAGCATTGGATGAAAAATTTTATGAAAACCCAACAGAAGCAAATGATAATCAATTACAAAAAGCTTTAGAACAAGCAAAAAAAGAGTCATAAGTATTTATGACTTTTCTTTTTTTATAAAAAACGTTATAATGTAAATAGGGTGTGATTAAAAATGCAAAAATTAGAAGTGGGGGATAAGCTTCAAATTCAATGTTACAAGCATGATGGTAAAATTCATAGATGCTGGGATGAAGCTATTGTCTTAGATATTAAAAAAGATTATATTGTTTTTGGTAATGAAAAAACGAAAGTGACTGAAGCCGGTGGTAATACATGGCGAACTAAAGAACCGGCTGTAATGTATTTTTTTAAGAATAAATGGTATAACATCATTGTTCAAATGAAAAAAGAAGGCATTACTTATTATTGTAATATAGCAACACCATTTATCATTGAGGAAAACACAATCAAATATATTGACTACGATTTAGATCTAAGAATATTTCCAAGTGGAAGCTTTAAAATATTGGATAAACAAGAATATAAATATCACAAAAAGAAAATGGGGTATTCAGATGATTTAGATATTGTTATTAATCATGCGTTATCTGAATTAATCACGGATTATCAAAACCATTTGACTTACTTTGATAACGAGAAAAACACTGAATATGGTATTCAATATAAAGAAATAAAACAAAAATTGTAATTATTTGTTAGGAAAAACATATATTATAAGGAAGAGTCAAAAGCAAAAAATAAAAAAAATAATTTTTTTGCAAAAAACACTTGACTTCTTCCTTTTATTCTGGTATATTAAGCGGGTAATTTTTGAGGGGAAGCGCAAACAATGTCATCATGTGTCAAAAAAGCAAAAAAAACATCAAAAAGCCTTGACTTTAAAAGTTACATTTGATATATTAGAAATACCGCATTTACTTTGTGGTACAATGATCTTTGAAAACTGAGCAAAATGTCAATTCATTTTGAAATTAGTTAGGACAAAGGAATTCAGATTAAACAAACTAAAATGTTTATTTTTTTTGGAGAGTTTGATCCTGGCTCAGGATGAACGCTGGCGGCATGCCTAAGACATGCAAGTCGTACGAAGCGGCCCACTGACTATATTGAAAATGATGATGCTTGCATCTGATTCGGATTTATACGACGTGGAATTTCCGCTTAGTGGCAGACGGGTGAGTAACGCGTGGGTAACCTACCCTTAGGACTGGGATAACTATTGGAAACGATAGCTAATACCGGATGATTCACATTTAGATAACTTTATGTGCTAAAAGGAGCTTCGGCTTCACCTTTGGATGGGCTTGCGTTGTATTAGCTTGTTGGTGGGGTAATGGCCTACCAAGGCAACGATGCATATCCGAACTGAGAGGTTGATCGGACACATTGGGACTGAGACACGGCCCAAACTCCTACGGGAGGCAGCAGTTAGGAATA
>CAZELY010000016.1:0-21997 GCA_964513345.1 uncultured Muribaculaceae bacterium | reverse complement strand
AACTGGTATCCAGGCCATATGGCTAAAACTAAAAGATTAATAAAAGAACAAATTAATTTAATTGATATTATCTATGAAGTAATTGATGCAAGAATGCCAGCATCTTCTAAAATAATTGATATTGATGATTTTATCGGAAACAAACCTAGGATATTGATCTTTAATAAAATTGATTTATGCGATATGAATGAAACTGATAAATGGATCAAATTTTATGAAAAAAAAGGGTATACAACAATAAAAATGAATTTAGAAGGAAATGCTAATATGGAACCTTTAATTACTTTAACTGAAAAAGTTATGAAAGAATATAATCAAAAACGAGAAAAAAAAGGTTTATTAAAAAGGAAAAGCAGAGTTTTAGTAGTAGGTATACCTAATGTTGGTAAAAGCACTTTGATTAATCGTTTAGCTGGCAAAAAAGTTGTTAATATTGGGAACAAACCGGGAGTTACTAAAAATTTAAGCTGGATTAGAGTAAATGATAATATAGAACTTTTAGATAGTCCAGGTATTTTATGGCCAAAATTAGAAGAAGCTAATGCTTTTAATCTGGCAGCCTTTACAGCAATTAGAGAAGAAATACTTCCTTTGTTTGACGTGGTTGAATATGTTTTAAGAACTTTAGAAAAATATTATCCAATCATTTTAAAAGAAAGATATGGCTTAGTTGAATTAAATGATGACATTGTGTGGGATTTAGAAGAAATTGGTAAAAGAAGAGGATGCTTGAGTAAAGGTGGCCTAGTTGATTATGATAAAGTAATGAGTTTGGTCATGAATGATGTTAAAAATGGCTATATTAAGGGTATTACTTTTGATAGGTTTGATGAAAATGAATAAAGAGGAAATTTTAGAAATTTTAAAAAAATATGACATTGATAAAAATGAAGTAATGATTTTATCGGGAGCTTCTATGGTGATGCATGGCGTTAAAGAAAAAACTAATGATATTGATATTGCAGCAAGTCCTGGATATGAAAAAAAATTACTTCAAAAATACGATTGTAAACTAAAGTATGAAAATGTTTACAAAATCGATGATAAAATTGAATTTTGGACTAACTATTTCGATTATAATTATGATATAATTGATGGATATAAATTCCAAAAATTAATCGATATTATTAAATTAAAAGAAAAATTAAATCGTGAAAAAGATCAAAAAGATATTAAATTAATTAAAGAATTTTTAAATAAACAAGATATCAATTCTTTGAGTTTAGCTTATTTGGGCGACGCTATATACGAAGTTTATATAAGAAAACATCTAATAGAAAATGGTATTTGCAAAGTAAAAGATTTACAAAAAGAAGCCATAAAATATGTTTCAGCTAAAGCTCAATCTAATTATTTAGAAAAAATGATTAGTAATAATTTTTTTACTGAAGAAGAAATCAACATTATTAAAAGAGCGCGCAATCATAAAAGTCATAGTAGTAAAAACACAGATATTATTACATATAAAAAATCAACTGGAATTGAAGCGTTAATTGGTTATTTAGAAATTACAAACAACGAAAAAAGAATAGATGAAATTATGAATTATATAGTAGGTGATTAGATGTATATATATGGAAAAAATGTTGCCCTAGAAGCTTTAGAAAATAAAGAAAAAATTAAAAAAGCTTTTCTTTATGAAAAATTTAGTGACCAAATTATTATTGGTGAACTAAAAAAGCAAAATATTAAAATAGAGTATTTATCAAAATTTGATTTAGATAAAATTGAAAAAGCTAATCACCAAGGAATTATATTAGAAGTGGATGATTATAAATATTATCCTTTAGAAGAAATTAATGATGAAATTATAATCATTTTAGATCATTTAGAAGATCCTCATAATTTTGGGGCTATTATTAGAACTGCCGAAGCAGCAGGCATTAAATCAATTATTATTCCTAAAGATAGATCAGTTACTGTAAATGGGACAGTTGCGAAAGTAAGTGTTGGTGCCATTTCCAATGTCAAAATATCTATGGTCAATAATTTAGTTAATACCATTAAGTATTTAAAAGAGAAAGGTTATTGGGTTATAGGGACTGATATGCAGGGGGATGATTTTAAAACGATTGATTACAAGGGTAAAATTGTTTTAGTAATTGGTAATGAAGGCAAAGGAATGAGTAGATTAGTCTCAGACAATTGTGATTTTATTGCCTCTATTCCAATGAATGGCAAAGTAAACAGTTTAAATGCTTCAGTGGCAGCAGCTTTAGTTATTTTCGAGGCGGTGAGAAATAGGTGAATTATAAAGATTTAAATGATTATGAATTAGTAAGTTATGTTATGGAAAACGAGGAAGCTACTGATATTTTATTTGAAAAGTATCGTCCTTTGATTTATAGTATCGCGAAAAAATTATATAATGAAAACCAAAATATTGGTCTAGATATTAATGATCTAGTTAGTGAGGGTATGGTAGGTTTTAGTATTGCCATAAACACTTATAACGAGCATAAAGATACATTGTTTTTTACATATGCCAAAAAATGCATTGAATCGAAAATGTATTCTTCTTTAAGAGGGGCTACGCGTTTAAAACATCAAATATTAAATTCATCAATTTCTATGGAAGCTTTTGAGGAAGAATTTGAGCTTAATTTAGAAGATTTGATAGGTGATAATTCATCGAATCCAGAAAATATTGCTATTGACAACGAGAATGTTATGGAATTATTAGAAAATTTACAAAAAGAGTTTACGGATTTTGAACTACAAGTATTTAATTTAAAAAAGAATGGATTTGGTTATAAAGAAATCGCTGAAGCTCTTGAAATTGAACCGAAAAGAGTCGATAATGCAATTCAAAGAATAAAGAATAAAATAAAAAAATATTTAAAAAATAAATAAAATGTCAAAAACGACATTTTTTTTGTGTCAAAAATATTGATATATAACGGATTATGTGCTATTATAATTATAATAGGATATGGTAGTGGAAAGGGAATATGATTAACTTCATATAAGTAGATGGTCATCATATCCTCAAGAAAGTAAGGAGGTGAATAGATAAATGGGAAAAGATAATCGTAATGTTAAAATTATAGCAATTGCCGCTTTACTTGTTGCCGTAATTGGCGTTTCAATTGGTTTTGCTGCATTCACAAGAACTTTAACTATTGAAGCAGGTGCCAACGTAAGCCCAACTGATGATTTTAATGTCGTATTTTCTAAATCCAATTCATCTGTAACTACTGAGGGAGGTGTAGACGCGTCTTCAAAGACTCCAAGTAACCTAACTACTAGTACTGCAGTAATTGCTAATGATGCAACTGGTGGACCAAAGATTTCAAATTTACATGCGACATTTACACAACCAGGTCAAAGTGCAACATATACATTCTATGCTTACAATGATAGTAGTTATGGAGCATATTTGACTAACATTATATTTACTCCAGCGGCTACTAAATGTACGGCATCTACTGGATCAACAGTGACATCAGCATTAATGACTTCTGCATGTTCAAACATTAGTATTAAAGTTTCTGTTGGTACGGATACTAACACAGCTAACGTATCTGCTAGTAAATCAGTTAGTGGTCACGCACTTGCAGCCGGAGCTGCTGAACTTGTTACTGTAGTTATTTCATATGATCAAGTATCAGGTCAAACTTTAGCTGATGGTGCATTTGATGTTGATTTTGGTACTATTCAATTAAAATATAAAACAGTTGATACAGCTGATTAATATAATTATTAAAGGGGGATTACTTCTTTAATCCCCCTTAACTATTATATTGGAATAATTAGGAGGCTATGAAGATGAAAAAAGGGTATAAAAGATTACTTATTTTTGAGATTCTATTATTAGCCATGCTTTTCATAAATAGCTTCATTTATAATTTTTTATCAGGGTTCAATATAAGCATATTTTTAGTAATAGTATTAATATTATTTAAATATTTATTTGGATTTGAAAAGGATAAACAGCGTTTTGTTAAAGACATTATATTAGATGTAATAATTTTTCTAATAATATTCTTGCTTTTATATTATTTATCAGGAATACTTATAGGTTTTTATAAGGCAGACAATTATTACACCTTATATGGTTTAAAAACATTTATTCTTCCTATCATTTGTTATATATTATTAAGAGAGTACTTAAGATATAACATGATGCGCAAAAGAGAAGGTAGTAAACTATTATCTATCATAACCATAATATTTTTCATCTTTTTAGATTTAACTACTTCAATTTATTATGGAAGCTTTGAAACTAATTACGATACTTTTGTGTTTGTATCATTAAATATTCTGCCAGCCATCAGCAGCAATATAATATTCTCATATATAACGACAAAAGTAGGATATAGGCCGATCATAATTTATGCATTAGTTATTAATTTGTATCCGTACTTGATTCCGATAGTTCCAAATCCAAGTCAATATTTAGTTTCACTTGTTGATTTGTTAGTACCGATTTTCTTAGGGTATACGGTTTATAAATTTTTCAAGACACATGAAAAAAATGAAAAACCAGTAAGCAATGATAAAAATCGAAAAAAACAATTTATCGCACTAATACCACTTACAATATTAGTTGCAACTCTTGTATATTTTACATCAGGATACTTTAGAATGTGGGCTATAGTTATTGCCAGTGGTAGTATGCAACCAGAAATTTATAAAGGGGATATAGTCATAGTTGATAAAAAAGTTAATTATGACAAATTGAAGAAAGGACAAGTAATAGCTTATGAGACTGGTGGAGTTGTAATTGTCCATCGTCTTACTAATAAAGCTACAGTTGATGGCACCAATTATTATGTCACTAAAGGAGATGCCAACAAAGAAGAAGATAACATTATTATTACCAATGACATGATAGTAGGTGTAGTTAATTTTAAAATACCATATCTAGGTCTTCCTAAAGTATGGTTAAATGGACTTTAAAAAAATAAAAGAATAGAAAGCGAGGTAAATATGAAGAAATCACAAATAGAAGACAGTACTAAATCATCTGAAGCTACAGGCAAAAAGCATATTCGCCTCAATAATAACGCCTATTTTGTATTAGGTATTCTTCTATTCATCTTTGCCCTTACTAATTCGCTTTGTTTGTTAATGCTTTCGATGAATGTTAAGCAAGACGTTGTAAGTTACAAAGAAAATGGTAACATTGATTATAAAGTATATTTAAAGCAAAACGATTTTTATGATAATGATTATCTTGATAAAGACATGGTTTATGTCGCTAGTTTGATAAATAATGTTGACACCACAGTTAATTATAAATTAGATTTAGATAAAGAGAGTAATATTAATTATGAATACGAAATAGTTGGCGAAATAATTATTTACAATAGTTCTAAAGAAAGTGTTTTCTTTAAAAAAGAATATTCTTTGTCACCTAAAGTCAATGATAAAATTAAAGATTCCAAAGAACTAAAAATCGAAAAGAATATTAAAATAAATTATGGTTATTACAATAATTTAGCCACAAAATTTAAACGTAACTATGGTGTTAGTTCAAAAAGTGATTTTGTTGTTAAATTAAAATTAAACTATCGTAATGATGATAAATCATTAAATGTTTCTAATAATAAAGAATTATCATTGGTTATTCCACTTTCGGAAAATGAAGTAACGATTGATTCTAAGAATGCAAAAGTAGATGGTACTAATCAAGTATTAGGTAAAAAACATTTAACCATTGAAAGTTCAAGAAAACTTGTTTCTTCAATTATTTTAGCTTGTATCTCATTATTCTTCTTTGTTTATATACTTGTTAATTTATTTGCTATTAAATCAGTAAAGAGTAAATATGACAAATATGTTGATAAAGTATTAAGAGAATATGATAGATTGATTGTTAATACGACAAGTGCTCCAATATTAAATAAGAGTAAAGTTCTTAATGTCAATAACTTCCAAGAATTACTAGACGCGCATGATAATTTAGGAGCTCCAATTATGTATTATATTGAAGAAGAGCATAGAAAATGTACATTCTATGTTAATCATGATGATGAGGTATTTGTATTAAAAGTAAGAGCCGATGATTTAGAAAAATAAAACGCTTTCAAAAAAAGCGTTTTTTTATGAAAAAACCCTAATTATTAGGGTTTTTATTTATTGAATGTGTTGATAATTATATCCTTCGTTTTTGATCTGATATGCTTCCAGGAATTGATTTTCAGTCGTTTCATATATCGCTTGTAAGTAAATACTATGATCAACTGTTACTTTATTACCTGGTTGATAAATAGAATTATCAGCTGTATTATACCAACCTTTAAAACCGGATCTATTTGATTTTGGTAGTGTATACATACTACCTTCTTTTTTCAAGAAATCGTTTTTATTTTTGTCATTTACAATATTTTCACTTGTCGTAACCATCCAATATCGATCTTTATTTATTGTTATTGGTGCTTTTATCATTGTTGGATCTAAAATTAAGTTAACAATATCTCCTTTAAAATCATCAATTGATATTTTGCTATTATTTAATAAATAACCAAGTTCTCCAGCTCTAAATCCTTTATACAAATAATAAGGAAGGAAATCTTTAAAATATGAATAGTCTATCAAATTTTTAGTATCAGCTACGGCTTTTTCTTTTTCTTTTGGCCATTTAGCATTATTATCAAATCCGTATAGATTAGATATTACTAAATGACGATCTGTTGTTAAAATGTCATTAGCAAATACATTGTAGTATGTAGTTGAACCAACAAAATAGTATTTTACTTTTTTGTTGATCGTTTCAATATTTGTTATAGTTGTACTTATTAATTTACCATTTTCAAGTTTTGCTACATGGTTTCCAATTTTAAAATCTTCATTATTTAAAACGCTAATAAAGATGTTTTTATCAGTATCATAAATAGCATGATCACCGACAAAATCAACATATGAACCATCGGCAAATGTGGCTCTAGTATATTTTGTAGCAACATGCTCACTTTCAATCCATAGTGGATATTCATAAGTAAGTGATCCCGTATCATAATTCCATACGGCTAGCAAGTCATCATAATCAATGTCTTCAATGTTTTTATATAAGCCATCAGCCATGAGAATTTTAGTACCTTCGGCTAAGCATGTACCACTATTATCTACACCATCGGCGGCAATATTAATGTCTCCAATTATGTGATAAACGTTTAACGCACCTGAATTAGTATTATATGCATATGCTGTTTGTGATGAAGATCCGCTTGATAGATTTGCGGTTGTTCCATTAGCGTATGTTATAGTTGCAGACTTTATTGAAGAAGGAGTGCCATAGTTATTTCCGGCACCAGATAAAGTTGTATTAATATTACTATCATAAGTAGCGTTAAAAGTAACTGTCCTAACATTACCATTTGTCGAGGTTGAACCATTAGAAGAAGTGGCGTTAGTTAAAGTTAAGGTAACTACAAAATTCCATTTATATTTTTCATTAGCACTTCTTGAACAATGACCAGAACTAGTGGAACAAGAAGAAATTTCATTAGAAGAGGCAATATTATCTGATTGGTCCTTACCATATACTTTAAAGTAGTAATAGGCATTATCATTTGGCACTGTAGCTGTATAAGTCATCTGTGCACCGTTTGGACCACCACTTAAGGTTTCTGTATGATATAAGGTACCATTGCCAGAAGCATCAGAAGTATACGTTTCTACATAGTAGTTAGTAATACTATTATCATCAGTACCACTCCAACTAACTAAAATTTCTTTTTGAGCACTTGTGGTTACTGCCGAAACATTGCTTATTACTGGAGCGTCATGATCAGTAAGAGTTGGATCAATATCGACAAGAAGGCTAACGACGCCAATGCTGCTGGTATTATTGTCACAATCGATATTGATGTTTAAATCATAAGGCGATGACATAAAGTTATTTCCGTTTACATTTTTAATATAGAAGTCGTAAGTAGCGGTTGTATTAGCGGCAATTGTCATCGATGAAATGGCATTGCCATTTGCATCGACTATTCTAAATTTACTATCGTTTATTGATAAAGTAAATGTTTTAGAAGTTTCATATGAATTAAATATTGTTGCAGTAAAACGGGCAAGGGTATTAGAACCAGTTAAATCACCTTGAGTATTGCCTGATATTGTACCAGAAATAGTACCGTTTTCTACAGTGTCGACACTAGTTTCACCTTCAACGCCCCAAGTTCCTTCTTCTTGAGGAACAATATTAATAGTTAAGTAATATGTTTCCGATGTTTTGGCTGCGATCGTGGTATTCAATACAGGATCGCCATTGGCATCGGTTATAGTATAAGTTACATTTGGAACATTTCCTGACCCTACAATACGAGGGGTAAAGTTAGTGGCTAAAACTTTTTGTTCATGTACTGAATCGTTTGTTATAACAATTGCATATTTTACATAGAAATCTTGATCTTGATTATTTTCATCCACTGTAACTGCTAGATCGAACGTTACGCCTTGGCCATCGTTTGTTATTTGTGGGTTACTATTTTCAGTAACATTTAAAATATCATTTCTTGTAACTGAAGTAATTTCCACATCACCATCCTCAGCCATAGTAACTACGACGTTGGATGTAACGTCTGTTAAGGTCAATACATGAGAATCAGGATCATAATTGCTAGTAGCACCTGTAACTAGGACAAATTCAGGAATACCGGTAGTACTATTAAAAGTAATAGTTCCTCCATCAGTTCCAATTCTTGATCTAAGTCCTGAAGTGTCGCCAGTAAAATCAACATAACTTACAGAATACATTTTAGTAACAGAAACGTCATTAGCAACACCAGTTAAAGATAGGGTAGGACTAGAATAACTATTTGTAGCTCCTACGACTTCAACATAACTAGGAATATCATTATTATCAAAAGTTACATTTAAGTTACCACCATCGATTACGTAATCTTTATAATGTCCTGTAAATCCATGATATGTTATATTGTGAAAAGCTCTAAAATCAAAATTTAAAGTCACTGGATACGTAGTTGTACTAGAATTATAACCATTTTGTTTATAACTGATGGTCATAGTAATGGTTTTCCTTGCTAATTTCGAACAATTAGTAGGAACTGTATCGTCACAGATTTTATCTTGTTCAGTATAACCAGAAAAGCTATATTGTAAATTACTAGGTAGACCAGTAACCGCAAAAACACCATTAGGATCTATTCCTAAGTTGGCAAATTCAACTTCATAGACAGCTGTTGAATCAGCATATGGAAGAGAAACGGCCGTTGTGGCTACATCAATATTATGCGATTCATAATTACTTGTGCCATCGTGATTACCGCTGTTCGTGCCATCAAATCTAATTATTTGCATAGCGATAACAGGATCGACTTTGGCTTTCGCTACTATTGATGAACTAGAAGTGAAAGCTGAAAAACCAATAGTCATGCAAAAAATTAATGCAAATGCAATCCAAGGGACAAATTTTACCAATTTATTCACATTGAATGTTTTCATACTTTCACCTCCTATTATTTATTAGATTATAACATATTATCTAAATATTTTGAACTATGATGTTAAACTTATACGATATGGTGTACTGGAACTTCCGTTACCACTATCAAATTTAATGTTCTCTTTTAAATAAACAACAGTTCTAGCGTTTGAACTAGTATTCATACTTGCCTGATACGGAATACCATTATTTTGCATTCGATATACTTGCGATTGACCGCTTCTTGTATCTACCGTCCATTCATTTTCACCTAAGAATAGCCAGTCATTTACAATAGCATTACTAACAACGCATCCCACGTTTGTATTATTCCAAGTGTTCATAGTAGCGTTTAAGCAAGTGCTGCGATTACCATTTGTTGGACCGCTTGTCGCATAAGCTATATCAGAAATATTCAAAAGTCCAACGTTATAATTGCTTGCTGAATGTGCGCTAATTTCAGCTGTATAAAAAGCATTTGGTGTGCTGACATTACTAGCTGGGCCGCCAGTATTCCATGGAACAGATTGAACAAAAGTATCGTAACCATTAGTTGTTAATTGTTGATAGAATGTATCATTTAAAGTAGTGGCTAATTGGTTTGCTCCCCATATTTGTTTACCACCACCATTGTTGTTATTGAATTTTACTGATGAGCTATAAACAGTAGGGTTGACAATTTTAAGTAAGTTTTCACCATTTACATTAAATATACCAACAATTCGCCAATTAGTATTATTAAAATATATATAATTACATGGTTTGCTACCGATATATCGTAAGTTACTATCGCTAGTATCATCTGGGGTCAAACTATTATCACATGATGAATCTTCACTTGGAGTTGAATTATTGTATATATCTTGAATGAACAAATAAGCTTTATTTGCCGCTGCGGCTGCCGTAATAGTAATATCACCAGTAATATTAGAAAGTGTTAGTGTTGGGCTAGCGTAGCTGCCGGTTGCGCCAGTTACTGTAACATTACTTGGGATACCAGAAGTATTATCAAAAGTAATGCTTCCTCCAGAATAATTAATACTAGATGGTAGAGAACTAGTATTTCCAGAAAATCCAGAATAAGTAATATTATATTTCTTTGTAATAGTTACATCACTAGCAACACTAGTTAAGGATAAAGTTGGACTAGTATAACTATTAGTAGCTCCGACAACACCTACTGCGCTAGGTATATCACCGGAATTAAAAGTTATATTTAAGTTACCACCATCGATTACGTAATCTCTATAAGTTCCAGAAAAACCATTATATGAAATATTGTGAAAAGCTCTAAAATCAAAATTCAAAGTTAATGGATACGTAGTTGTACTAGAATTATAACCATTTTGTTTGTAGCTGATGGTCATAGTAATTGTTCTTCTTGCTAATTTAGAACAGTTACTCGGTGTGTTGGCATCACAAATTTTATCTTGTTCGGTATAATCTGAAAAACTATATTGTAAATTACTAGGTAGACCAGTAACTGCAAAAATACCGTTAGGATCGGTGCCTAAATTAATAAGCTCAATTTGATAAACGATTGTCGAGTCAGAGTAAGGAAGGTAAGCACCAGTTGTAGCTATATCGATGTTATGTGATTCATAATTACTAGCGCCGCCATGATTAGCACCAGTAGTTTCTGCAAAATTAATTATTTGCATAGCAATAACAGGATCAACTTTAGCTTTGGCAACAATCATTGGATTAGAAGTGAAAGCTGAAAAACCGATAGTCATACATAAAAGTGCTATAACCAAAAATAATGGACTAAAATTTACTACTTTATTCACATTAAACGTTTTCACTCTTTCACCTCCTTATTATTAATTATTATTATTTATTATATTATAACAGAAAAAGAGTAAAAAGAAAATATAAAAAAGTGTCAATTATAAATATAGTTCGTTGTCAAAAAATATAAAATATGATATATTTGTTATAGTAGCATATGATACAAAGTGTGATGAAGTAGATATCTACTATTTTTTAATAAAAGAATTATAAAGAAATATCATCATATGCTCAAAGTCATAAAAGGCAGGAGGTGAAATTATGGAAAAAGATAGAAATACGAGAATGATAGCTATTGCAGCATTAATTGTCGGTGTGTTAGGTTTATCACTTGGATTTGCCTTTGTGGCTTCACAATTAACTATCAGTTCATCTGCAGAAGTGGCTCCAGTTGATGATTTCCATGTTTATTTTTCATCATCATCAAGTTCTTTAGCAACAGCTAATATTGCTGGAGTTGGAAGTGACGCCAGCGTTACTGCTGAAGCTGCAGTAATTGATAACGCCACTAATCCAAAAGCTCCAACGATAACTAATTTACATGCTGCGTTTACTCAACCAGGCCAATATGCAACATATAGTTTTTATGCTTGGAACGATAATGATTTTGCAGCTTATTTAAAAAGTTTAGTATTCGCTAGTACAACGCCAACTTGTACAGCTAAAAACGCTGCTGATCAAACTTCAGTAACAGCTGCTTGTGCGGGCATTAGCCTTAGTATTAGTGTTGGATCAGGTGCGACATCAATTACAAATCAGACTACTTCACTAGCGACAATTTCAGGGCATTCATTAGCTAGTAAAACAGCTGAACCGATTGTTGTTAAAATTGATTATGCTAATGAAGCGGCAAAAGCCTCTGGTGACTTTGATGTAACGTTTGGTGATATTACTTTAACTTATGACTCTGTTGATTAGTAATTTATAATTCTAATAATATAGATGCAGCTAGATTTTTCTAGCTGCCACTATATCATATTTTGGGAGGAAGGAACATGAAAAGGGGATATAAAAGATTATTAATATTTGATATTATCATGATTGTTCTGCTTTTCATAAACAGTTTCTTTTTGGGTATCCTTTCAAGATATACGACAGTAATATTTTTAGTTTTTTCATTAATAGCTTTTAAGTTTTTATTTGGGTTTGAGAAAGATCGCCATCGATATTTAAAAGATGTGATATTAGAAATTGTAATTTTCTTATTTACATTTTTCATTTTATTTTATTTACTTGGATTAATCATTGGGTTTGCCAGAACAAATTATTTAAGTTTTTATGGTGTTATTAATTTTGTTTTACCAGTATTTTTGTATGTTGTTTTAAGAGAAATATTTAGATACATGATGCTTTGTAAAGCCGAAGGAAATAAATTAGTAACCACTGTAAGCATTATTTTATTTATTATACTTGATATTACTACGGCGCTGGCGCATGTTGATTTTGCCAGCAATGTCGACGTGTTTAAATTTATTGCTTTATCGCTACTGCCAGCCATAAGTTCAAATATCGTTTTATCATATATTACTAAACTTGTGGGATATAAGCCGGTAATTGTATATGTTTTAATTATTGAATTATATAGATATATACTTCCAATAATCCCAAATCCTAATGAATATGTCACATCAGTAATTAGTTTTGTTTTGCCAGTTATTCTTGGATATCGTATTTATATGTTTTTTAAAAAGGATCGTGATGAGGATTTGGCAAGAGACTATAATAAAAAGCATTTAATATCTCTTTTTGTACCTGCCTTGATTGTTGCGGTACTGGTATATTTTACATCAGGATATTTTCATTATCATGCAGTGGCTATTGCCAGTGGTAGTATGAGCCCAAACATCCACAAAGGTGATGTGGTAATTATCGAAAAAATTGACAAGAAATTTGATAAATTAAAAGAAGGTAATATACTTGCTTTTAAAAAAGACAAACGTATTATCGTGCATCGTTTAGTTAATGTTGTAAAAGACAATAATAAATATTATTTTTATACTAAAGGTGATGCAAATAAAAATGAAGATGATTTTATTATAAAAGAAGATATGGTTATCGGAATTGTTAATCACAAAATTCCGTTTATCGGTTGGCCCGCTGTGAAGTTAAGCGGTCAATAAATTAAGGAGGAAAATCATGGCAAAAAAACGTACTACAGCGAAAAATAAAACGAAGAAGAAACTTTTGAATTTTAAAACTAGGGTTTTTATTGATACTTTTGTTTTTGTTGTGTCTTTAATTACGGCAATCTTTATTATTGGCATGTCTTTTTCTATAATAAAAGAGCAAAATATTAATTACCAAGAAAATAGCAATATCGATTATAAAGTATTTTTGAAAAAAAATGATTTTTATGAACAAGAATATTTAGGTAAAGATAAGGTTTATGTCGCCAGTTTAATTAAATCAATCGAAGCTAATTTTAATTATATATTTAAAATTGATACCAAAACAGACATTGATTTTATTTATGATATTACAGGCACTTTAGTTATTGCTGATAGTGGTGGTAAGAAAACATTTTTTGAAAAAGATTATCAATTATTAAAAGAAGAAAGAGCAAAAATTACTAAGGGCACAGTTTATAATTTAAATAAAACTGTTGATATTGATTATGATTATTACAATAATTTAGCCAATAAATTTAAAACAAATTATGGTATTAATTCTACAAGTAATTTAATTGTTAAACTAAATATCAAAGAAATAAACAAGGATGATGCTTTTAAATTAAATAATACTAGTACAATGTTAATCACAATTCCGCTTTCTGAGCGTGAGGTTAACATAAGTATGAATTATAATGAAGTAAATCGAAATAATGAAGTGCTTCAAAATGGTGGAATTTCGGTTAGTAATTATTTCTTGTTAGCATCAGGAATATTATTCTTAATATTAAGCATTCTTGTTTTAATAAAACTTATACGTGAATTACTTTCTTTAAGAAAGCCATTATCTAAATATGAAAAATATTTAAAAAGAATTTTAAGAGAGTATGACCGACTAATTGTTAATACACCGACAGTGCCTGATAAAAAAGGTAAAAAGGTGACAACTATTAATTCGTTTGATGAGTTATTAGACGTTCGTGATAATTTAAAATTACCAATTAAATATTATATTAATGAAGAACATGAAAAATGTAGCTTATATATAAACCATGAAGATGAACTTTATTTGTTGATATTAGAAGCTAAAGAAATGGAAAAAACTGAGAAAAACACTTGACTTTTGTGTAAATACTTGTTACTATTTATTTGAACACAAAAAAGTGTTTTTTATTTGAAAAAAATCATAAATTAAAAGTAGGTGAGTGTATGCAAAAAATTAAAATGTTTTTTGCCGGAGTAAAAAAAGAAATGGGTCGTGTTAGATGGCCAAAGAAAAAGGAAATGTTTAAATATTCGATGGCTGTTTTACTATGTGCGATTATTTTAGCGATATTCTTTGTCTTTTCAGATTTAATAATTGCTGGTATTAGAACATTAGTGGAGGGACTTAAATAATGCAGAAGGAATGGTATGTTGTAAATACTTACTCTGGTCATGAGAGTAAAGTAAAAGAAAAATTAGAGATGCGTGCTGTTTCTACAGGCATGGAAGATTATATTTTAAGAGTTGTTGTCCCAGAACAAACTGTTATTGATGAAAAGGGTAAAGAGAAAGTTAAAAAGATGTTTCCTGGCTATATATTAGTTGAAATGGTTATGACTGATGAAGCATGGTACATTGTAAGAAACACACCAGGTGTTACAGGATTTATCGGTTCATCTGGTAAAGGTGCTAAACCATTTCCACTTACACCAAGTGAAGTTGATAGAATTTTAGGTTCAATGGGCATGAGCAGATTAGATGCTGAAAATGATCTTAAAATTGATGATAAAATCAAAGTTATTGAAGGACCATTCGATGGCATGTTTGGTACAATTAAGTCTATTGATTTAGAACACGCTAAATTAGAAGTTGCTTTGGACTTATTTGGACAAGAAACTATTGTCGAATTAGAACTATCACAAATTAGCAAAGAATAATGTTTACATTAAATGTAAAATGTGTTATTATTAAATGGCTATATTATTTTGATATAGATACAAGTGGGAGCAAATAAGCGTTATACCACGACGCGAAAAAATATTATAGGAGGTGTTTTTCGTGGCAAATGTTGTAAAGAAAATTAAATTACAAATTCAAGCTGGTCAGGCTAATCCAGCACCACCAGTTGGAACTGTTTTAGGTCCAGCCGGAATTAATTTGGGTGATTTTTGTAGTAAATTTAATGATGCGACTAAAGATAAAATGGGAGATGTTCTACCAGTCGAAATTAATATTTATGAAGATAGAAGTTTTGACTTTGTAGTTAAGACTCCACCAGCTGCATTCTTGCTTAAAAAAGCCTGCAAGATTAAAAAAGGTTCAGCTAAAGGTAAAAGCGAAAAAGTCGCAACTATATCACAAGATAAAATAAGAGAAATTGCTGAAACAAAACTTCCAGATTTAAACTGCTATACCGTTGAAGATGCGATGAAGATCATCGAAGGTACAGCTTTAAATATGGGAATTGAAGTAGAAAAATAAACATAGGTTATACCTATGTGGGAGGAAGTCCCACAAAATGATTTCCACTTGAACCACATAAGGAGGTAAAAAAATGAAAAAAGGTAAAAAATATACAGAAGTTTTATCTAAAGTAGAAAAAGGTAAAGCATATACTAAAGAAGAAGCTATTAAATTAGTTAAAGAAACTAGCTATGCTAACTTCGATGCTTCTGTTGAAGTAGCTATGAGATTAAATTTAGACACTAAAAAGGCTGATCAACAATTAAGAGGAGCGCTAGTTTTACCTAATGGTACTGGTAAAACTAAAAAAGTATTAGTTATTGCTAAAGGTGAAGCTGCCAAAGCTGCTAAAGATGCTGGAGCTGACTATGTTGGTGACACTGATATGTTAGAAAAAATCGAAAAAGAAAATTGGTTCGATTTTGATACTATGATTGCTACACCAGATATGATGCCAGCCTTAGGTAAAATTGGTAAGATTTTAGGGCCAAAAGGTTTAATGCCAAACCCTAAAACTGGAACTGTTACTTTAGATACAGCTAAAGCTGTCGAGGAAGTTAAAAAAGGACGTGTTGAATACCGTACAGATTCTTATGGTAACGTTCATGCTTTAATTGGTAAAGTATCTTTTAAAGAAAAAGACTTGCTTGAAAATTTAGAAGCTTTTGTTCGTTTAATCATCAAATCAAAACCAGCTGCTGTTAAAGGTGCGTATGTTAAAAATATCGCAGTATCTTCAACAATGGGCCCTGGAATTAAAATTGATGAAAATAGTTTTGACAACTAAAAACTAATATGTTATAATTAATTTGTTTTTGAATTTGCCGTAGACAGTAGGTGCTTATATAAGCTTAATTTCCTACCGAGGGAAACTTAATCAAAAAGTTTTTTTCGTCCTGTCTATGACAGGACTTTTATTTACGGTTTATAAAAACTATTAAAGGAGGTGCGATGAGTGGCTAATCAAAAAATCTTAGATAAGAAGCAAGGAATTATAAATGAAATTGCTGACAAGACAAAAAATGCTAGTTCAGTTGTATTCTTTGAATATCAAGGTTTAACAGCAATGGAAACTAATGCTTTAAGAAGATTATTAAAAGAAACTGATTCAGAATTTAAAATTTATAAAAATACTTTAGTTAAACGAGCATTAGATACATTAAATATTGATGTTGCTTCAGAACTTGAAGGGCCTAAGGCTATGGCTTTTGGTCAAGATGCAGTAGCCCCAATTAAAGTTTTAAGTGATTTTGCTAAAGATCATCCATCATTACTTTTAAAAGTAGGTATTATTGATGGTGAAATTACTGATGAAGCAGGATTAAAAGAACTATCAAAAGTTCCATCAAGAGAAGGATTGCTTACAATGCTTGCTGGTGGTTTGATGGGAACTGTAAGAGATTTGTCAATTTGTTTAGACTTATATAGTCAAGATTTAGAAAGTGAAAATAAATAAAGGAGGAGATTATAATGGCAAAATTTACAAAAGATGAATTTATCAGCGGATTAAAAGAAATGACTATTCTTGAAGTTAAAGAATTAGTAGATGCAATGAAAGAGGAATTTGGTGTAGATCCAAGCGCAGTTGCAGTTGCTGCTGCTCCAGCAGCTGAAGCTGGTTCAGCTGAACCAAGTACTGTTACAGTAGTACTTACAAGTGCTGGTGGAAACAAAATCCCAGTAATTAAATTAATCCGTGACATTACTGGTTTAGGTTTAAAAGAAGCTAAAGAAATCGCTGATAATGGCGGAAATGTTAAGGAAAACATTCCTGCTGAAGAAGGTAACGCTTTGAAAGCTCAATTCGAAGAAGCTGGCGCTACTGTAGAATTAAAATAAGTTAAATAATAAAGGAAAGAGCCTGTACCAAAAGTACGGGCTTTACCCGTTATTTAAAGGAGTAAAAAAATGGCTCATTATTTTACAAATGACAATGTTAAAAGTGATGAAAAATTAATTAAAGTAAAAATTAAGAATCAAGATTATTCCTTTTATGTCGATAATGGAGTGTTTTCTAAAAGGGGTTTAGATTTTGGAACTAGAACGCTTTTAGAAAATTTGGATTTAGAAAACATCAAAGGAAAAATTTTAGATTTTGGTTGTGGCTATGGTCCGATTGGAATATTTTTATCTAAAAATTTAAATGTGACTGTAGACATGATCGACATTAATAAAAGGAGCTTAAATTTAGCTAAAAAAAATAGTGTTTTGAATAATGCTAAAACAAATATTTTTGAAAGTGACATTTATCAAAATATCACAGAAAAATATGATTTTATAATTACTAATCCACCAATTAGGGTGGGAAAAAAAGTACTATATGAAATATTATTTGGGGCCTATGATTATTTAAACGATAATGGTCAAATGATCATAGTTGTAAATAAGGATCAAGGGGCCAAAAGTTTGATAAGAGATTTAGAGGACAAATATAAAGTTTCAGTAATTAACAAAAGCAAAGGCTTTTATGTAATAAGTATGGCAAAGTAATAAAGGAGTAAAAAGAACATGGAGAAGTACGCTAGGCATTTTATGGAAATTGCTTTTAACAAATTAGAATTTGATGAATTTTTCTTCGAAGACATCGAAGTTGCTGAAAGAGATGAGAAATATTTAAACAAATATTTTTTCGACGAAGACACAATTAGATTGATAATTGAAGAAATGTATGCTAATAAAAGATACGTTGTTCGTTATCCGGATCTAATAGAAGATGGGAGACCTCTTGCTAAAATTAGATTTTACGATATTAGCTACATAGTAGATGGTGACTTAGTATATGAAAGTCAAAAGCATAATTATTCCAATTGGATTTGTTTTGGTCAAAGAATCGATACAGATTTATTGGAAGAAGAATCTTGTTGCTGTAATGGGTATGGCAGCTATATTATGAAAAATGGGGATATGACATATCAAGAATATATGGACAATTATCTTGGACATATAGCAAAAAAGCAAAAAACATTTAAAAATCGTTGACAAGTTTACAGAAATCATTTATAATTATAAATTGGCGACGTATACTTTTCTTCGGTATATGAAAATCCAAAAAACTAGTTTATAGGGGTGAATATATTGGCTTATACAATTCAAAAAATTAATGACAATCGCGTAAGAAGAAATTACGCAAAAACAAAAAATGGTATTGAACTTACCAATTTATTAGACATCCAAAAGACTTCCTATGAATGGTTTATTACCGAGGGTATTGGCGAGGTTTTTGATGACGTTTTTCCAGTGGAAAGTTTCACTGGAAATTTGTCGTTGGAATTTGGCGAATATTCTTTTGATGAACCAAGATACACTATTAAACAGTGCAAAGAAAGAGATGCAACGTATGCCGCTCCGTTAAAAGTTGAGGCTAGACTATTTAACGTTGAGACTGGTGAAGTTAAAGAACAGGAAATTTATTTAGGCGATATTCCAATTATGGCCGAAAGCGGATCATTTATTGTCAATGGTGCTGAAAGGGTAATTGTTTCACAATTAGTAAGATCACCTTCGGTTTACTACGGTAAAGAAGTTGATAAAAAAACTGGAAGAATTACAATCGGTGCCCAATTAATTCCTAATAAGGGAACTTGGCTTGAATATGAAACCGATGCCCGTGATGTTGTATATGTAAGAATTGATAGAACACGTAAAGTTCCAATTACAACATTACTTCGTGCGATTGGTCTTTCAAGCGATGCTGATATTTTAGATTTATTTGGTGAAGATGAATATTTAATTAAGACTATCGAAAAAGACACAAATAAAAATACTGATGAAGCATTGATTGATATCCATTCAAAACTTCGTCCAGGAGAACCATCTACTTTAGAAAGTGCGAAGAACCAATTAATTACTAGATTTTTCGATGCTTTTCGTTATGATTTAGCAAAAGTTGGGCGTTATAAATTCAATAAAAAACTTGGTGTTGCTGAGCGTCTTTTAGGATGCACTTTAGCTCAAGATATTAAAGATGGAAGAAAATTTATTGCTAAAAAAGGTGACATTGTTACTAAAGAATTATTAGAAGAAATTAAACCTTTACTTAGCCAAGGTTATGGTAAAAAAGAAACATTAATTAATAATGATTTAGATACATATAATGAAGTTCAAGTAATTGAAGTTTATTCAAAAAATAATCCTGATAAGATTATTAGAATTATTGGTAATGATCAAAATACTGATATTAAACGTTTAACAATATCTGATATTTATGCGTCTGTATCATATTACTTAAATTTACTTGAAGGTGTTGGTAATTTTGATGAAATCGACCACTTATCAAATAGACGTGTAAGACAAGTTGGTGAACTTTTACAAAACCAATTTAGAACTGGTATTGGAAGAGTTGAAAGAATGATTAGAGACCGTATGAGTACGCAAGATATTAATGAAGTTACTCCAAAAAGCTTAATTAATATTCGACCACTTACGGCAGCTATTAAAGAATTCTTTGGTTCTTCACAACTTTCACAGTTCATGGATCAAATCAATCCAATTGCTGAACTTACACACAAAAGAAGACTTTCTTCATTAGGACCTGGAGGACTTTCACGTGATCGTGCTGGTATGGAAGTTCGTGACGTTAATCCATCACACTATGGAAGACTTTGTCCAGTTGAATCTCCAGAAGGACCTAATATCGGTCTTATTACATCACTTTCTAGTTATGCGAAAGTTGATGAATATGGCTTTATTATGACTCCTTATAGAAAAGTCGTAAAAGCTCAAATAACTGATGAAATTAGATATATGACGGCTGATGAAGAAGAAGATTATTATATTGCTCCAGCTACTATTAAAGTTGATGAAAATGGACATATAACTAGCGAACGTGCAGCTGTTAGATATCATACTGATACAATCATGGTTCCAAAAGAAAGAATCGATTATATTGACGTTAGTCCACAACAAGTAATTTCTATTACAACTAGTGGTATTCCTTTCTTGGAACACGATGATGGTAAACGTGCCTTGATGGGTGCAAACATGCAACGTCAAGCAATACCATTATTAAAGGCAGATGCTCCACTTGTGGGAACTGGTATTGAAGCCATTGCCGCAAGAGATTCAGGGGCTGTTGTACTTGCTAAAGCTGATGGTGTGGTTGAATACGTTGATGCTCGCAAGATTATTGTTAAGAATAAAAAGGGAACAGACACTTATTACTTAGATGGATTTGAAATGAGTAACATGGATACTTGTTATCATCAAATTCCTATTGTTAAAAAAGGTGACAAGGTCAAAAAAGATATGGTTATTGCCGATGGCCCTAGTACTGATCAAGGTGAACTTGCTTTAGGTAAAAATGTCACAGTGGCGTTTGTTAACTTTGATGGTTATAACTATGAAGATGCTGTTGTCTTAAACGAAAGATTAGTTAAAGATGACGCTTATACTTCAATTCATATCAAAGATTATGAAATTGAGTGCCGTGATACAAAATTAGGTGCTGAAGAGTTTACAAGAGATATTCCAAATGTTTCAGAAGAAGCTCGTAAGAACTTAGATGAGAATGGTATTGTAAGAATTGGTACTGAAGTAAAAGACGATGATATATTAGTAGGTAAAGTTACACCTAAAGGTATGGCTGAACTTACTTCTGAAGAGAAATTATTACACGCTATTTTTGGCGAAAAAACAAGAGAAGTTAGAGATACTTCTTTAAGAGTTCAACATGGTGGCGGCGGAATAGTTCATGACATTCAAATCTTAACTAAAGAAAATGGCGATGAACTACCAGCTGGTGTTAGTAAGAAAATTCGTGTTTATATAATCCAAAAACGTAAAATTTCAGTTGGTGACAAAATGGCTGGTCGTCATGGTAACAAAGGTGTTATTTCACTTATCTTACCGGAAGAAGATATGCCATATATGGAAGATGGACGTACAGTTGATGTTTTATTAAATCCACTAGGAGTTCCATCTCGTATGAACATCGGTCAAATCCTTGAATTGCACTTAGGTATGGCCGCTAAGACATTAAATGTTCATGTGGCAACGCCAGTATTTGATGGTGCGACTAGAGAAGAAATTATCGAAGCTTTAGATGAAGCTGGACTTCCTAAAGATGGTAAGATGGTTTTATATGATGGACGTACTGGTGAACCATTTGATAATCGTATCGCCGTTGGTGTAATGTACATGGTTAAGTTAGACCACATGGTTGACGATAAATTACATGCAAGATCGACTGGACCTTATTCATTAGTTACGCAACAACCACTTGGTGGTAAAGCACAATTTGGTGGACAACGTTTTGGTG
>CAZELY010000015.1:0-22131 GCA_964513345.1 uncultured Muribaculaceae bacterium | reverse complement strand
CTTTTGTCGCTAACTTTTCTCTCTTTGTATCAAAACCTAATTGAATTGCTTCATAACCATCGTTTTCTTTTGTTTTGATTTGAGTAACAACATTAGGCTCAACTTCAACAACAGTTACAGGTGTAAGTTTTCCGTTTTGATCAAATACTTGAGTCATTCCAATTTTACGACCTAAGATTCCTTTCATTTTTCATTCCTCCTATAATTTGATTTGAATATCAACACCGCTAGGAATATCTAGATGCTGTAGTGCATCAATAGTCTCCTTACTTGGATTATTGATATCAATAAGTCTTTTGTGTGTTCTTTTTTCGAATTGTTCACGTGAATCTTTATATTTGTGAACAGCTCTTAAAATAGTAATTTTTTCTACTTCGGTTGGTAGTGGGATCGGTCCACTAACTTCGCCGCCAGTTCTTTTAACAGTCTCAACTATTTTGGCACAAGCTTTATCTAAATTCTTGTGTTCAAAAGATTTAAGTCTGATACGAACTTTTTCTTTAGACATATTGTATCCTCCCTTCGCCTATATCTTTAGTATAGACTTGCTCCGCGCAAAAACCTAAGTACGATATATAAGTATTTACAACTTAACCTAGCGTCTCAGCAACCTTGCACATCATCGCACGCCACACATTCAAGATTATAACACACTAAACCTATGAAAATCAACACCTTTTTAGAACTTTTTTGAAAAAATTTTACACTTGTTTCACGCTATCTTAAAAATTTGATTTTTTATCATTTTCTGCTTGCATTAAAATATATTTTTAAGTATAATGTGGAATATTGCTCAAAAGGAGGGATAGCATGGATTACACAACTCTTATACTAAGAATGTTACTAGCATTATTTTTAAGCTTATTAATTGGCATTGAAAGACAATGGCGTGGGAGAGCCGCAGGAATTAGAACCAATGTCCTTGTTGCTTTAGGATCATTTTTATTTGCCTCAGCACCTATTATTTTAAAATCAAGTAATGAACTTCGCATGGCTGCTCAAGTAGTATCCGGCATCGGTTTCCTTGGAGCCGGTGTTGTTATTAAGGATGGGGCCAACATTCGTGGTTTGAATACCGCTGCCACTTTATGGTGCAACGCAGCGATCGGCGTTTTGTGTGCCTTGGGACTATTAGTTGAAGCTTCTGTAGGAACTCTTTTAATTTTGATTATCAACGTTGTTGTTAGATATATAACACTTAAAATAGATCATATGACACACCGCGTTAAAGAAAGACATTATACTATATCAATTACTTTAGATAAGAATAAAGAAACAATTTTAAGAACAACTTTAACGCAATTAATTAGTGATAGCAAACTGAAAATCAGCGGCATGCACACTAATGAAAGTGGAAATAAAACTGAAATTACCGCCAATGTTATTTTAATCGGCGATGATGAAAGTGCTTTCGAGCAAATTGTTACACGTTTTTCAATGGAACCTGGAGTTTATTTTGTTGGATATAACAAAGAAGACTACGATGACGAAGAAAATTAACATTGTCTAAGTACCATTATTATTGTATAATTATAATGGTGGTAGAATGAAGATATGTGTATTGGGCTGCGGAGCTTATGGCTCTTCACTAGCTAAAGTATTAAGTGAAAACGGAAACGAAGTTTGGGGTTGGAACCGCTCCCAAGCTAAAACTGATGAGTATAATAAAACTCATATGGTATCAAAATTACCAAATGTCGTTTTACCAGAAAATATAAAATTTACAAGTGACATTAAAGAGGCAACAGAAAAAGCTGATTTCGTTTTAATTGCAATTCCGACAGCTTTTGTTTCTGAAAATCTAAAAAATTTTAAAGAGTATATTAAGGATAAACCAATTTGCATTGCTTCAAAAGGTATCGAACAAGATAGTTGTTTGTTCCTTTCGCAAATTGTGGAAAACATTTTAGAAACTGACAATGTTGCCGTTTTTTCAGGCCCTTCTTTTGCGATAGATGTTGTAAATGAAGTTCCTTTAGGTTTAACTCTAGCTTGTCAACACAAAGAAACAACTGACATGATACTAAAAGCTTTTTGTAATGAACATTTTAAATTACGAGTAACTGGTGACATTATTGGTACTGAAATATGTGGTGCAATTAAAAATGTAATCGCCATTGCCGCTGGTATTTTACAAGGCATGGGTTACCCTGAAAGTACAGCTGCTATGTTTATCACTGAATCGATTCACGATATTAAAGCACTAATTAAAGGGCTAGGTGCCGATGGCGATACAATTTCATCATTCGCTGGTTTTGGTGATTTGTTGCTTACTTCAACCAGTTATAAAAGTCGTAACTTCTCTTTTGGTTATTTAATTGGTAGTGGGACTCCTCAAGAAGAAATCAATGATTACATTAATAAAACAACTATTGAAGGACTTTATACATTAAAATCAATTAAAGGTTTAATTGAAGGCAAAAATGTTGAAATGCCTATTATAGATCTCATTGATGAAATTATATATGGTGATAAAACACCACAAGATTTAGTCAATTTCTTAATTCAAAAACCATAAAAGACTTTCAATTGAAAGTCTTTTTTTATATCAAAAAGACGAAGATTATTCTTCGTCTTCTAAAGCATCAATGATTTCTTGTTTGTTCATTTTTGAATAGCCTTTAATTTCTTTTTCTTTGGCAAGTTCTTTTAATTCTTCCAAAGTCAAATCATCATATGAAACTTCGATAATTTTTTCTTCTTGCTCTTCTTCTGGCATATGGCCATTTTCGACAAGATAATCAATTTGCTCTTTAGTAATTGTTTCATATTTTAGTAATGTCTCAGCAATTAAAGTAAGTAAATCCATATTATCTTTGATAATCTTTGTTGCGACTTTATATTGTTCATCAATTATTTTTCTAACTTCTTCATCAATTGCATCCGCTACTTTAACTGAAAAATCTTGTTGCTTATTATAATCTCTTCCTAAGAAAACATTCGCACTTTGATGTTCAAATTGAACTGGTCCAAGATCACTCATACCATATTCAGTAACCATTGCTCTAGCGATTTTCGTAGCTTTTTCAAAGTCATTAGAAGCACCGGTCGTCATTTCATTAAACATGATTTCTTCAGCCACTCTTCCGGCCAAAAGACCTGAAATGCTTTGTAAAAGTTCTTGTTTAGTAGATAAATATGTTTCTTCTTTTGGAAGCATCAAATTATATCCACCGGCTGCGCCTCTTGGAATAATTGTGATTTTTTGAACATCATTGGCTCCTTCTAACTTCAAGCCAACAACAGCGTGACCTGCTTCGTGATAAGCAACTGTTCTTTTTTCTTTTTCAGTATATTTTTTACTCTTCTTAGCTGGTCCCATAAGAACTCTATCATGAGCCTCATCAATTTCAGCCATAGTAATGGCTTTTTTGTTTCTTCTTACGGTAAGTAAGGCTGCTTCATTTAACAAGTTTTCTAAATCAGCACCACTAAAACCAACCGTTCTTTTAGCAACATTTTTTAATGTTACGTCTTTCGCAAATGTTTTACCAATTGCGTGAACGCCTAATATTTCTTCTCTTCCTTTAGCATCAGGTAAATTAACAGTTATTTGTCTGTCGAATCGGCCTGGACGAAGTAAGGCTGGATCTAAAACGTCTGGTCTATTAGTAGCCGCTATAATGATAATTCCTTCATTAGCTCCAAAGCCATCCATTTCCGTTAGTAATTGATTTAATGTTTGTTCTCTTTCATCGTGTCCACCACCTAAACCTGCTCCTCTTTGTCTTCCTACTGCATCGATTTCATCGATGAATATTAAACATGGGGCATTTACTTTAGCTTGTTTAAACATATCACGAACACGTGAGGCACCAACACCAACAAATAGTTCTACAAACTCTGAACCACTTATAAAATAAAATGGTACATTAGCTTCTCCAGCTACGGCCCTAGCTAATAGCGTTTTACCTGTTCCAGGAGGACCCACTAATAAGACACCCTTAGGAATTCTAGCGCCCATATCTTGGAATTTTTTAGGATTTTTAAGAAAATCTATTAATTCGGATACTTCTTCCTTTTCTTCTGTAAGGCCCGCAACTTCATTAAACGTTACTTTTCCTTCACCAGTTGTAAGTCTAGCCTTGCTTTTTCCAAAATCTAACGATTTATTACCACTACCCATTTGTCTAGTTATAAAGTAAAAACCTAAACCAATTAATAGTACCATTGGCAATACATTTATTAAGAAAAGCAATATTGTACTTGATTCTGGATCAGTTGTCGTGGTCATTTTAAAACCGGTTTGATCTTCAGCTTCAAGCAGTTTTACCATAGTTTCATTAGTAAGTGGCATGTTGAAAACGAAGGTTTCATTACTTTTATAGCTCTTTAACTTACCTGTAATTGTGTAGATGCTTGCTCTACTTCGTGGGGTAACATTAATTTCTTTAACGTTTTTCGCACTTATTTCTTTATTAAAATCACCATAAGTTATTTCATGTACTTCCCTATTTAAATTTAATGATATGAACATAATTCCAAATAGAAAAATAGCAAGAAATAAATAAGGTAATAGTCCTCTTTTTACAGCTTTTTTATTCATATTAGGTCTCCCTTCTTTAAACATACTCCAATATTATATCATAGTTTTCCTTTTTTGGCTTATCAAATTTTGATTTTTTAATTCCCGGAATCCAAACGATTTTACCATTACTATCAACAACAATTGGATGCGTTTTTCTTTCTTCCATTGGTATTTTTTTATCAATAAAAATATCTTTTACTTTCTTTGTACCATTAAGCCCTTTAACTTCAATTTTGTCGCCGTCTTTGCGATTTCTTATATATAAAGGTAACTTAATTTCTTTAGAATTTAGTCTACACACATTATTACTATTACTTTGCGTTTTGCTCTTTGTAATTGTTTTGCCATTAGGTAAAGTGATAAACTCGTCAAATTCAAATTCATAACTATCTTCGTTTTTGTCTTTTTCAATACTCAAAATATTATATTTTTTTACTGCAATAATTTTATTAGGTAAATTAACTGTTTGATTAGGTTTATTACTACAAATAAGATTATGAATCATTTTAGTATGAACATCGGTAATTAACATTACCTCTTCACCATAAATATCTAGAAGTATTTTTTCAATAACCTTTATTTGAATTAAGCTGTTTAATTTTTTATATTCATCAATTATTATATTATTGTTGTTTACTACTTTACCAAGATGTTTTTTTGTTTCGTTCGAAATATATTCATCATACATTTCTAAAGTCTTGCTAAATTTATAAAATTTTTGATGAACGTTTGCATCTTCGTTTTTTAAAACTGGCAAAATATATTTTCTGAATCTATTTCTAGTATAGACATCCTTTTCGTTTGAATTATCGACTGCATAAGGTATTTTGTTCTTACAGACAAAATCCAACACCTCGTCTTTTGTATATTTAATTAATGGCCTTAAGATTTCATAATTTTCCTTCGCGGTTTTTAATGAAAAACCAGCGTATCCTTTTAAACTAGAGCCTCTAACTAAGCGCATCAAAATTGTCTCCATCAAATCATCACCATGATGGGCTGTCAAAAGATGTTTTGCTTGACATTTTTTAACGCATTTTTCAAAAAATTCGTATCTTTTGGTTCTAGCGTCATTGTGAAAATTATCGTCATTATAATTATTAATGGTAAGAATTTCGAAAATTATACCGTTTTTGTCGCAAAACTCTTTAACCATAATTTCTTCATCATCACTTTCCTTGCGAAGTTTATGATTAACATGCGCACAAACAATTTTTAAATTGAGTTTTTCTTTTAAAGAATTCACTAAGTACAAAAGTGCCATAGAATCTGGTCCACCACTGGTGGCTACTACTACGGCTTCATCTTTTAAGTTATCATCTAAAATTTTAATAGCTTCATTCATCATTATCACCCCATTTAATAGGTTTAATTCCGTGACACACTAAAAAATTATTGGCTTTTGAAAAAGGTTTGCTGCCAAAAAAACCACGGGAAGCCGAAAGCGGTGAAGGATGTGCGCTTTCGATAACTAGATGATTTGGATTAGTGATTAATTCTTTTTTACTTCTAGCGTATGCACCCCAAAAAATAAACACTATTGGTTCTTCACGTTCATTTAATAGTTTGATTAAATTATCAGTGAATGTTTCCCAGCCTTTTCCTTTGTGAGCTAGTGGGCTATCTTTAACTACCGTTAAAATTGCATTAAGTAAAAATACTCCTTGTTTAGCCCAATCAGTTAAATCGTTGTTTTCTCTTTTAATGCCTAAATCGTTATATAATTCCTTAAATATATTATCAAGTGAAGGTGGTCTTTTAACTCCTTCTTGAACTGAAAAAGATAAACCGTGAGCTTCATTAGGTCCATGATATGGATCTTGACCTAAAATAACTACTTTCACTTCATCATAATCGGTATATCGCAAAGCGTTAAAAACGTTCTTATATTCTGGATATATAGTTTTTTTGTTGTATTCGTTTTTAACAAAAATGCCTAATTCTTTGAAATATAACTTTTGCATTTCGTCTTTTAATAGAACATCCCACTTCTTATTAATCACAACAATCACCCACTGGCTATATTCTATCATACTTTTTATGATAGTCAATAATTTCTTTTCGCATTTTATATAGGGCATAAATATTGATAATTGAAAGCGTACCCACAAATATATCAATATATTTCCAAATTACAGTTGGTGAAGTAATTGCTCCTAATAAAACACTGCAAGGCACGATTAATTTTAAAAATTTTAAATTAAATTTTTTATATAAATATTTAATACTCGATTCGCAGTAATAGTATCCTGTTAAAATAGTTGTGAAGGAAAATAACAATATACTTGTAATAAGTACTGTAGTTCCAATATTGCCAAAGTGATATTTAAAAGCCAAAAAAGTAATTTCAATACCATTAATATTTTCTAACACTATACTTTGATAATTAAAAATTAAAATTATAAATGCTGTCGATGTACAAATTAATAATGTTGTTATATAAATACCTAATGTTTGTATATAACCGCTTATACATCCATTAGAAAAATCATAAGAACTGGCGGCAATTGATCCTAATCCAAGTCCTGCTTCGTTAGAAAAAATGCCCCTTTGTATGCCTATTATAACTGTTGATAAAAAACCGCTGAAAAAAGATTTAAATTTGAAAGCGGATACTATAATTAATTTAATAACAATTATAAATTTATCAAAATTTATAATTACAATTATGAATGATATTAAAACATATAAAAAAACCATAAATGGCACAATTATATTGGTGACTCTCATTATTTTATTTATCCCACCTTTAACAATAACAAAAATAAGTAAAAATAATATTATGCCAATAAAAATATTATTGATATTAATAACCATGTTCAATGATCTAGCAATAGTGTTAGCTTGAATAGGTATAAAGCCTAATAAATATGAAATAACTACTACTATAGAGTATAAAATGGCTAATTTTTTACTATACTTTTTTATATAATAAGATGGTCCACCATAATTAGTTTTATATTTGATTCCTAATAATGTTTCACTATAAGATAAAGAACCTGAAACAAAAGCTAAGACCCACATCCAAAAAATAGTGCCAGGCCCGCCAATATAGATTGCTAAAGCAACGCCAGCGATGCTTCCAACACCAATTCTTCCACCTAGAGTCAAGTATAATGTCTTTAAGCTTTTTCTATCGCTTTTTAATGATTGGGTGGTTTTTTTTAAGTTAAACTGTGGAAAAGATAATTTTATACTAAAATAAATTCCAAAAACTATTATAAAAACAGTTGCTACTGCCCATACAATGGCTTTAATTATCTCAAGCATATAAAATCACCTCGCATAATTTTATGCAAAGGCGATATTTTTTATAAATTATTCGCAATGTCCACGAAAACTTCTATCGGTAGAGCTTCCGCTCTAACAGATAAATCTTTATCATATTTTGTTAAAATTTTTTCTATTTTTTCTAAATCATATTCTTTTAAATTGTTTTTTAAAGTTTTTCTTTTTTGTTTAAAACTATCTCTTATTAATTTAAAGAAAACTTCTTCATTTTTTAAAGGTAATTTTTCATCTTTTTTAGTAAAGCTAACTACTATACTATCAACGTTAGGTTTTGGAATAAACACATTTCTACTAACATCAAGTAATTTATTAACATCAAAATAGTAATTTAAGAAAATTGATAATGAATTATAATCTTTAGTATTAGGTGTCGCTTTAAAACGATTTCCAACTTCTTTTTGAACCATAACTACTATTTTATCGACTGGTATTTTATCTTCAATTAATTTGATGATTATTGGGGTGGTTATATAATAAGGTAAATTGGCTACAACATATAGTTTTTTATAGTCATATTCTTTTATATCGAATAAAACATCAGCTTTTAAAAAGTCACCATATATTATTTTGGTATTAGAACTAATATTGTTTTCTAATATATCTTTTAAGCTTTCATCGATTTCATAGGCAATGACGTTTTTAGCAACTTTGCCAAGTTCACTGGTTAAAGCCCCAGATCCAGGACCAATTTCTATTACTAATGTGTCTTTATCTGTTTCCGACTTTTTTATAATGCTATATATTATATTTTTATCAATAATAAAATTTTGTCCATATTTTTTCTTAAAGTGAAAATCTTTTGATTCCATAAAACCACCAATATTATTTTACCATAGTAGGCAAAAAAATAACAAGTTTCCTTGTTATTTATGATATGATTCATTATTAATAATTTTAAATGAACGATAAATTTGTTCTAATAAAATTACTCTAAATAATTGGTGCGGAAAGGTTAAATTAGAAAACGAAAGATGATAATTGCTTCTTGCTTTAATTGAATTATCTAATCCATAAGATCCCCCAATTATAAATACAATATTTGAATTTGTAATCAGAGTTTTGTCAATCAAATTAGCGAGTTCTTCAGAACTTAATTTTTTACCTTCAATTTCTAAAGTAATAATATAATCATTTTCTTTAATATGTTTTTTTATTTTCTCTGCTTCAATAGTTAAAGCTTTTTCTTTGTTTGGTTCATCCTCAATTTCAACCATTTCCAATTTTGTATATTTAGAAAGTCTCTTTTGGTATTCACTAATTGCTTCTTTTAAATATTGCTCTTTAATTTTGCCTGGGCATATTATTTTAATCATACTTTTATCACTTCCGTTTTTTCTTGTTGTCTTGCTACTTCGACTTTAGGTTCTTTTTTGTTAGCTTTTTTATACGCTTTATGATAAGCGTCTAGGGCTTTTTCAGGGGTGTTATTATTTTCCGAAAGATGGGCCAAAATAACTTTTTTTGTTTTAGCAGTTGTAAATTCTGATAAATAATATGCTGAATCTTTATTTGATAAATGTCCCTTATCACCTAAAATTCTTTGTTTTAAATGATATGGATATTTCCCATTCATAAGCATTTCAATATCATGATTACTTTCCAAAATATACATGTCGTGATCTTTCAATTTGTTATAATTTTTAACGTTTATATAACCTGTATCTGTCATATACATTAATGATTTATCCTCATTTATAAATACGTATCCTTGGGAATCAGCAGCATCGTGTGATGTTTTTATAGGTCTAATTATCAAATCTGCTATTTCAATGTCTCCATCGATATAACACACTTTATCGATTATTAAATTAGTCTCTTCTTCCATTTTTTCGGTTAAATAAACCTCAGGATTGTATTTTTTTAAAAATACTCTTAAACCATTAATATGATCAGAATGGGCATGAGTAATAAATATTCTTTCGATATCACTGGGATTCACATCAATTTCTTTTAGTTTTGTTTCAATATATTTACAACTCATACCAGCATCTATAAGTGATTTTGTTTTATCTGTTTCAATGTATGTAACATTTCCTTTAGAACCGCTAGCTAAAACACAAACTTTCATTATCTATAACCACCTGGATATAGTATTGATGGATTAACATGGTTCCATTTAGCACCTTTCCAAACTTCATAATGAACGTGTGGTCCAGTACAAGAACCGGTACAACCGATATATCCTATTACCTGACCTTTAGATACAGTTTGCCCTACTCTGGCAGCAATTCTTGACATATGGGCATATACTGTCATATAGCCATTGTTGTGATTAATAACTACATAATTACCATAGCTATAGTGATATTCAGCAATCATGACTTTACCATTGTTAGTAGCATATATTCTTGAACCATATCCGGTTCCAGAAATATCTAATCCGGTGTGAAGTTCACGACGACCCCACATTGAACGATAACCATAGCCACTACTCATAGTCCATCCACTGTCTGTAGGCCATCCCCAGTTAGTAAGACTTCCAACACTTGGAACATATTTGCTACCTTTGACAACTATCTTGTTGACCGGTGATTTTAGGACTTGCTTACCTTTTGGATCGACATATACTATTTCACCATTAACTTGTTTTACGTTTTGTGAAACGCGATCCATTCCAGCTTGCCCTTGTTGAATTACTTTATCATCGCCTATTATAGCTGAACTATCATATTTTTCTTCAGTCTTATAGTTACTTTTAATGTCTTTAACAACAAATGATTCTTCAACCACACTAAGTTGAGGATTAGTTTCTTGAACCACCAAATTTTGTCCTGGATACAATAAGTTATTAACACTATTTAAATTATCATTAGAAAGTAATAATTCATCCGTACTGACTTTATTTTTGAAAGCCACAGACTCTACTGTATCACCAGCTGACACTCGGTAGCTTCTAGTTTTTGAATTCTCACCATATAATAAATACTTTGAAAGTTCATTAGAATCGGTATAAATGGTTTTATCCACAGGAATATTTGTTTCTTTAACCGTTATATCTTCATCGATATAAACGTTTTCGATTTCTTCACCAGTTGTTTCAATTTTATCCTGAATATTATCTAGATACGCTTGATATTTATCTTTGCCAACAAAAGTGTCGATTAAAGTGTTTACAGCATCTTTAAATGTGTCCTTTTCTAAAACATAAATGTTATTTTTCGTAATTTTTGACTTATCATCTTGATCTTCTTTTTTGATAGTTATTTGATATCCTTTGATCGTAAAATTATCTTCCTTGCTTATTTTTTTATAAATGCTGGCAACTGAAGAAACTTTACCGGTATAAGTAGTCATCTTTCTAATCTGAAGACCATTGGGAGCATATACTTTATCTACTTTATATTTCTTCTTATATTTTTCACCATTATCATTAATGTATTTTTCTAGTTCATCTTTAGATTTAATGACGCCTAAAGTTTCATTATTCATGTAAACTTTATAATAATAATTTGGCTCAGCGACTTTTTTATAATTAAATCCCAAAGTACAAACACCCGCCAGAATAACCCCGATGATGAAAGAAAACCATAATTTTCTCATGACTCATCCTCCTCACGGTCCATATTGCAGAATGTACTTGTATTTCTCTTAAATATTAAATCAATTTTCCCAGTTGGGCCATTACGATGCTTACCAATGATAAATTCGCTGGCACTTGTAACTGGATCAATCGCATTTTCTGGATGATAGTAATCATCACGATATAAGAAGGCAACAATATCGGCATCTTGTTCTATTGAACCGGATTCACGCAAATCTGATAAAATTGGTCTTTTATCCTCACGTCCATCGACATTACGTGAAAGCTGCGCTAGGGCGATAACTGGAATATTTAATTCCATGGCCATTGTTTTTAAAGATCGTGAAATTTCTGATACTTCTTGTTGCCTTTGACCAGCATATTTAGATGTACTATTAATTAATTGCAAGTAGTCGATAATAACTACATCTAATCCATCTTCAGAATTAGCTAAACGACGACATTTTGCCCTAATTTCATTAACAGTTTGTCCTAAATTATCATCTAAAAACATTTTTGTGTCTGCTAGTCTACTAATAGCTTCATTTACTCTTTTCCAATCTTGATGTTCAAGTCTGCCTGTTTGCAATTTACCCATATCAATTTGTCCAACAGTTGAAAGCATACGAGTTACTAATTGTTCGGCACTCATTTCCATGTTAAACACAGCCACACTTTTTTTGGCATTAATGGCCATATTTACTGCTAGATTAAGTGCAAATGCAGTTTTACCCATAGATGGACGAGCGGCAATAATTATTAGTTCGTTTGGATGAAAGCCTTTTGTTAAATGATCGATTCGATAAAAACCAGCAGGGATACCGGTAATTTCACTTTTCAAAGTTGATAATTGCTCAAGATCAGACTGTGCTTTAAACAAAACATCTTGAATGCTTCTAAATTCTGATCCTTTTCTGTTTTTAACAACATCTAAAATCTTTTTTTCGGCATTATCCAATATTTCGCCAATTTCGTCTTTTGATGTATATCCGTCACCGACAATATCGGTAGCAGCTTCAATAAGCATTCTTTTAATATAAGCTGACTCCACAATTTTGATATACTGTGAAACATTAGCCGCCGTTGGTACTGATGTGGCAATTTCGGTCAAGTATTCAACGCCACCTACTAAATTTAGTTCTTTTCTTTGATCCAGTTCCGCAGTTAAAGTTGTAATATCAACAGCTATTTTTTTTGTAGCCAAACTCTTAATAGCGTCAAATATTTTTGCATGGCTATCTAAATAAAAAGATTCGGTTTTTAATTCTTCTAACACTTTTTCTTTAGCTTTATCACTTAAAAATATTGAACCTAAAACGGCTTGTTCGGCATCAATATTATGTGGCATTGTGCGCTCTTTCATACTCATCACCTACTTCTATTTTGTTAATTGTTTTTGATACTTAATATCTTCTATAAATTCATCCATATCAAATAAATCATATTCTGAATAAGGGTTTTCATCCCAATCGTAATCAGCTATGTTTTCATAAAGTTCTAGTTGTCTTATTTCATCTATGATTGTTTCCAAAAGATCAAGTCTTTCTTTTAAATCTTCTATTTTTACATTTTCAAAATCATCCATTTTATCACTACTTTTCTAATTGTACTTTTAATTTAGCTATTACTTCTTTATGGAGATTAATATCTACTATAGTCATTCCTAATGTGTTAATCGGCGAAGTGATATTAATTTTATGTTTATCAACGTCAATATTATTTTCTTTTAATTTGCTGACTATTTGCTTAGTAGAAATACTACCAAACACTTTTTCTTTTTCACCAATTTTTACTTTAAATTTCAAAGTTAATTTTTCGATTTCTTTTTTTAATTTTTGGGCTTCTTTTAATAAGTTTTCGGCATCTTCTTTAGCCTTTTGATTTTGCATATCCAATACTTTCTTGCTACCTTTAGTCTCTAAGACGGCAAGTTTGTTATTAATAAGATAATTGCCATAACCATCTTTTACATTGATGATTTGCCCTTTTTTGCCTTGTTTTTTTACATCTTCTAGTAAAATTACTTTCATAAAATCCCTCCAATGTAATTAATACTATTATACTATAAAATTAAGTCCTTGTCCTCATTTAAAAAAAAATATGTAAAAAAATGAGGATTACCATCCCCATCTTTTAACATTATATTTAACATTTGAACTTGTTGCATCATATACGCCTTCACTAGTTTCACTAACAAATGCTAGATCCATTAATATTTGGCCATTATTAAATGCCTGACGCATAGCGCCACCGGTGTCAAGAACAATTGCATTAAACATACCTATATTTGGATTATCGACCTCAATGATTGTTCCGCACGGAAACTCTGATAATGCGGCCGCTAATATTCTAACATTACCATATTCTTCGTCATTATAATTAGTTCCATTACTAATTAAATTCCAAGTACCTTCCTTAGTGGAACAAGACACGGTACCTGAGCAACCTGCGCAGTCAGCTCCGTAGCTAGTCATTTTACCAACATACTCACCTTTTTTACCGGTGCCAATTTCAATCACTTTGTTTTCAGGCTCTTTAATAACTTGAATGGTGTTATCTTGACTATCTTTGTAAGCAAGTCCTGGTTGTCCTTCATTCTTGGTTATTTTTGTATTCTTTGGCAATTTATCATTATATATTGTTTCTGTTTTATATTTGATTTCTTTAACAAATGTAATTGTGTTTTTAGTTGGATTAATGTTATTAACTACTATTGTTTCTTCTGAAAGCATACTACCATTCATTATTCCTGTGACTGCAACCACTAGTGTTACCCACTTCGTAACCAGCCCCAGCAAAAATGTATTCATAAATACCTCCATTTCAAATGAAACGTCGAGTATTATAACATTACATTGTTTTTATGTCAAATAATCTTAAGGCATTATCAGTAGTTGTTTTATATACTTCATCAATATTTATTCCTTTAAGTTCTGCGATTTTCAAAGCCACATATTTAATGTTTGACGGTTCATTAATCTTACCTCTAAAAGGTTCTGGGGTAAGATATGGACTGTCAGTTTCTAAAACAAAGTTTTTCAGATCTAATTCTTTTACTATTTCTTTTAATTTTTTTTCGTTTTTGAAAGTTAAAACCCCACCAATGCCAAAAACTGTATTTAATTTTATAAACTTCTTGGCCATTTCTAAACTGCCACTATAACAATGTAAGTCACAATTTATGTTTTCATTTTTATATTCTTTTAATATATTGTATGTGTCTTCTATGGCATCTCTACTATGTATGACTATAGTTTTATGGTGTTTATTAGCTAGTTCTATTTGTTTAATAAATAATTCTTGTTGTTTTTCTTTATTTTCTTTTGTGTAATGATAATCTAAGCCTATTTCGCCGATACCTACTATTTTATTGTTATGTAAAGATTTTTCTAATAATTCTAAATCTTTTTTCTCATATGTGTTGGCAAATTCAGGATGAATACCAATAGTGCCATAAACATTATCATATTTATCACAAATGTCTACTACTTCTAGTATGTCGCTTGGTGAAGCACCACTTACTATTATTATATTGCCTTCCATATTTTTTATTACTTCGTCAATATTATCACAATCATTTTTTCCTAAATGACAATGTGTATCTATCATCATATAAAATCACCTAAAAAGATTATACCATAATTGTATAATCTTTAGTGTTTTTTAATATATAAATATCTTATAAAGCAGCCAATAGTAAATACTAAATAAGCTAGATCAATGGCTTCAAATGTACTAAATATTGTTACTGATAAAACTAAAAACATTAAACCAAAAAGCACACTCATTACATTAATGTCTTTAATCATTATATTCTCCTTACTAGTACGCTCTTAAAATATAACACATTAATAGCTAGAAAACAAATAAAATCATTCGACATTTTAATACATTTTACACATTTTTGTAAAGAAAAAAAGCCATTAGGCTTTAAATCTTTTTATTATTCTTTGAACTTCAGTATCCAATTTTGATTTAGAAATAGTATCCGCAAACCCATCTTTTAAATAGTGAAGTTTTATACCTTCTTTATTATCATTAATCATGACAACTACAGGTGTTTTAAACCCACTATTCTTTTGCATTTCTTCTAAAATGTTTAAGGCATTAATGTCAGATAATTCGTCATCCAAAATTATGAAATCATATTTAGCTTTACTTCTTATTTTTTCAACAGCATCTCTTCCGAATAATGATGCAGTAACTTGAATATCTTCTTCTTCTAACCAACCTTTTATTTTTGATAGTTCTGTCTCATCATCATCAATTAATAAAACTTTTTTATTACCACTTAGTGTTTGCTCGTAAACTTCAAGTTTTTTAGTGATTTCAGTGTCTTTAGTTTCAACAATTTTTTGATCAAGGGTTATAGTAACAGTTGTTCCTTTACCTTCTTCACTCTTAATCATTAATGATCCACCTAAAACATTAATTACTTTTTTAATACCAAAGATATCTAAGTTTTGTGTGTCATCTTTATCATCTATAACTTCAATTTCATCGTTTGCTCTACTTAGAATATCATTAATTCTATCAATACTAATTCCTCTTCCAGAATCTTCAAGTGTAATTACTAAACGACAAATATTGTATTTGATTAATGAATTGACGTCTAAATTAATAAATCCTTCTTCCGTAAAAGAATTAGAAATTCTTATTAATGAAGTAATTGCTTGTTTCAATTTAATTGAATCACCATATAGATAGGTAGGTATACTAGATCCGATTGTATAGTTGAATTCTATACCTTCATGAACTTCTTCTTTGGCGCGATGTTCAATTTCTTTAAATGTATTATAGATGTTATATCTGTTTTCAAAAATCTTTATCTTTTGCGTATCCATTGCTGAGATATTTAATGCATTATTAATTAAATAATCCAATTGGTTTGCATAATTATTGATATATTTATTAGACTCTAACAAATCATCAATTTTTTTCATATTTTTCATATCATTACTAATATTAATTATATCTCTAATTGGTTGTTTAATATCTCCGGTAACTCTAAACAGGAATTTAGATGTGTCATCGTTAGATTTTTCAATTATTTGTTTGTTTTTATATAATTCTTTAATCATTTGAACATCTGGATTTTCTATAGTAAAGTACATAATGAATGTGATGAAACATTCAACAGCTGTTGTTAAAATTAATCCTGGATTCAAATTTTGCAAAATTGCTGCCCCACCAAGTAAAAATATTAAAGCATATAAAGGTACATATTTTTTTGATTTAATTTGTTTTCTGTTAATTATTAATAATATGAACATTGTACCTAAAGAAACAAATCCCGCAATAAAATATGTTAGATTAACAGCTAGTCCTTCTGGAAATATAACATTATTTTCCATATGATAATTTAGTGGCAAAAATATTATTAAAAATGAACAAGCTAAATAAAAATAGAATATTATCTTCACAAATGGTAGATATTTATTATCAAAATCCTTATCGGACATATTCGGTTTTTTCAATGAAATTACCATTATATATATTAAAAATAATCCTGACCACATTATGTAATATATAAACATAAATATTGTAATCATCCTAAAATAAGGAGTTTGAATCAAATCTGCTAAATACATATAACAACTAATAGCATCCATTACAATACCAAAGCACGACAACCTAATCATGTTAGCATAAATTTTGTTTTCGATATTTGAAACTCGCTCTTTAGTGAAATATGCAATCGTTAATAAAATCATATAAATAGCACTAATAAAAGTGACTGGTGCTGTTAACATAAAACCACTCTCCTATTTTTTTAAGTATAACACAAAAAGGGTAATTAGTAAATTGCTAATTACCCTTTACGCCTAATATTTCCTTAGGGGTTTGAATCTTTTTTACAAATACTTTATTGCTTCCTAAATCTTCTATTCCTTCGGCAGCAATTTGTGTGTAATTTGGTTTTCCTCTTGTTGTGTATGGAAGATTATCTCTGAAATTATATGCGTATATTAGAGTATAATCTGGCAGTTCCTCACCAATGATTCTTTCAAGTTCTTCCATGACCTCTTCTTCGTGCCCACGATATTCCGGTCTCAATACAATATTTGCGATTGGTGCCATGTCCAATACTGGATGTGGAAGTCCAACAATTGTGCTTTCATATACACCTTTATGCTTGGCTAGAACGTTTTCAATGGTACTCGGATATACATTCATTCCCAAGCAATTAAATCCTCTGCTGCGTCTATCTATAATTTGTAAGATCCCATCTTCATCCATCTCAACTGTATCTTCTGGTGACACCCAGATATTCTCTTCTTGATCTTTCACAAATATTTCTGAATTACGATAAGCACTGGCACCAAAATATCCCATCATAACTGTTGGCGTTTTAACCATTAAAATACCTCTTAGGTTTTTACCATATGGCAATTCTTCTAATGTATCCGGATCAAAAATAGACGCATCGTTTCCAGCAAACGGAATTCCAATATGCCCATCCTTGTTTTTAGATCCTCTTCCATAACAAAATGCTGCATTTACTTCTGTCAAGCCATATCCTTGACCGTACACATCATATGCTCCATGTTTTTCGAAAAATTCTCTGTTTTCAGTGTCTTCATCTATAGGCATTCCAGCGCCACCACTAGCTACCATCTCTAAATGAGAAAAATCCGTGTTTTCATCAACAATTTGGCTGTTTTTTAAAAAACGCAGATGTATTGGTGAGCAGAAAACGTGTTCTGGTTTATATGTAACTAAATATTCATCGAATTTATCTATTCTAAGTGGATTGGCTAATATTACAGTTTCACCATACATCAATGGAACATGCAACGCATTACAAACACCATATGCAATAAATTGTGGTAAGACATTTAAAAATATTTTGCCTGGTGCCCACGGAAAATCCGAATTTTTTTGACAAATACCTAAAGCGTTAAAACTATAGTCATTTAACATAACGCCCTTACCATTACTAGTCGAGGCACCTGTATAAACCATTGCTGCTACATGTTCTGGATTATATGTAACTGGTTCTGATAAAATTTCTTTTTTCCCTTTTTGAATAAAACTTTCAAAATCAATATCTCCTGGGATTGGAGCTACTAACATTTCAGGATTAGCCATTATCAATTGCTCTTGTACCTCTTGTGGTAATGATCTAAAACCAGAGGTAAAAATTGTCTGTTTAATATTTAGCCCTTCTGTAGCTTCTTTTGCTTTAGTAAAACCATCACCAATAAAGAATAGCTTTGCATCAGCATCTGATAGCTTTTGCCTGATTTCTTTAACGCTATCACGGGGATCTATGCTCGCGAAAGTCACACCCATTCTGCTAGCTGCATAAAGTAGGTAAATTGCTTCTGGTATGCTTGTAAGTGCTGCAGCAATGGTATCTCCCTGTTTTACTCCGGCAGCCTGTAAAGCTTTCGCTGTTTCATCAATTTCTTCGAAAAGCTTCGTAAAACTTATATGATTTCCTTCATAAAATATTCCGCCAATTTCATTATTTTGATTATTATCACGAATCATTTCATAAATAGTTTTTTCTGGTATATCTGGCACCAAATTTTCTTTTTTGTAGTGTTTATTGTATGGCTTAGATACAGAAGCATATTGCCTGTCAAATTGCTTTTCTGGATCTAATGCAGCCACCTTAATTGTTTTTAGTTTTTCTTTGTCTATAAAGACAACTTTGTTTTTCATTTATATTCCCCCTAACTACAATATACTACACGTTCATTATATCAACTTTTTTAAGCATTGACAACAATTAAAAGAAAAAAGGTCATTTAAGACCTTTTAAATTATTTTTTTCCTTATTTATTGTTTTTACTTTCTTTAATGTTTTGATCTTTTGTATGTCTTTTTCAAAAATTGGCAAAACATCTTCATCGCCATATTTATTACCAAATTCTTCAACCCATCTTAGGCAATGTAGGTAATTCAACATTATTTTTCCCATATCTTTTTTCACTATTATCATCTCCATTTTCTTGGTACCTTTTATATTCCTTTATAAATTTCAAATAATTTTTCTTCTTTATTTATGCGTTGAAAAATTACTTCAGGTTTTTCCAGTTTGATGCCATCATCCATACCATTAAAATTGTCTACAGATTCAAGTGTTCTATTTTGCGTATTTAATTGTTTAAATATTTCATCAGCTGTTTCTGGCAAGAAAGCTTGTAAGAAAACAGTTGCCGTTCTAATAGCTTCTAAAAGATTATAAATAACTGTTTTTAATCTTTCTTCTTGTTCTGGATCTTTGGCTAATACCCAAGGTAGGGTCTCATCAATATACTTATTGCTTCTTCTATAAATATCAAAAACTAAATTCAATGCTTCACTTACTTTTAATTCTTTAATTTTTTCATCGACTTTTTCTTTTAATGTTTTACACATTGTAATTAATTCTTCATCTTCTTTAGTTTGTTCTTTTGGTGCATAAACAATTCCATCGTGATATTTAATGGCCATTGTTATTGTCCTGTTGACTAAATTACCTAGTACATTAGCTAAATCAGTATTATATTTATCAATAATAAGTTCGGCTGAAACATTGCCATCATGGGCTAACCCTAGCTCGCTTAGTAAGTAATATCTAATTGCATCAGGTTTTAAGTGTTTACTAAGCTCATCAGCATATAAAATATTGCCTTTTGATTTACTCATTTTTTCGCCCTTTGGATCAACAAAGAATGGATGCGCTAAAACTTGTTTAGTAATTGGAAGGCCTAATGCGTGAAGCATAATTGGCCAATAAATAGAATGAAATCTCAAAATATCTTTACCAACCACGTGAACATCGGCTGGCCAATATTTATTAAATTCTTCTTCATTATCCATATAACCAGCAAAAGTAATATAATTAGATAGGGCATCTATCCAAACGTATATAACATGCTTTTCATCAAATGGAACTTTTACTCCCCAATCAAATGAAGTTCTGGAAACGCATAGATCATCCAAGCCTTGCTCAATAAATTTGATCATTTCATTTCTTCTTGTTTTTGGAATAATATAATCTTCGTGCGTCAAAATATATTCTTTTAGCCAATCTTCATATTTAGATAGTTTTAAAAAATATGCTTCTTCACTTGTTTTATGAACTTCTCTACCACAATCTGGACATTTACCATCAATTAGTTGTGATTCCGTAAAGAATGATTCACAAGGAGTACAATATAGTCCTTCATATTTTCCCTTATAAATATCCCCTTGTTCATACAATTTTTCAAAAATTTTTCCAACTATTTCTTTATGATGCGGGTTAGTTGTTCGAATAAATCTATCATAACTAACATTAACAGCTGAAAAAACATTTTTAACTTCTAATGAAATCTCATCGACAAATTCTTGTGGTTTTTTATTTAATTCAGCTGCTTTTTCTTCAACTTTTTGGCCATGTTCATCCATACCTGTTTGAAAAATTACATCATATCCTTGTAATCTTTTATAACGGGCAATAGCATCAGTTAAAATAGTCGTATAAGAATTACCCAGTTGGGGTTTTCCTGACGCGTAAAATATTGGGGTTGTTATGTAAAATGTTTTATTCATTTGTATCTTCCTCCTTTATAAATTCAGTATTTTTAAATATTAATTTTGTTATGTTTTTCAAAAGGTTTTCTGGTAGTGGACTGCCAGCAGCGTTCTTATGACCACCACCATTATATTTAGTTGAAAATACGGAAAGGTCAACTTTTCCATTACTACGATAACTAATACTTTTAGAAACATTAATTATAATAGCAAAATCAATATTATTGTTTTCAAGCAAATAATTACCTAAGATGCTGCGATAATTTTCAGCAAACACAATGCCTACAGTATAACCATCTATTTTAGCTTTGAACATTTCCTTAGCTTTGTTTTTAATATAATTGTCAACTTTATCCTTTTCTAATTTTATTAAAAACTTTTCTTTATTAGTATATTCGAACGAATCATTTTCTTCAATGTATTTTTTAAAATATTTTTGATAATTATCCCTTCCTAGTAGTGAAAATAAATAGTCTAGATTCAAAGCTTGTTTATCCTCTTCATCTTTAAAATCATAAGTATCAACTATTCTTACTTGCTCTACTAAACCTTTAGTCGAGTTTTTGTGAAGTAAAGGGTTATCTGAAATGGTTTTTAAATATTTATAATATATACTAGCGGCTGATTCTTTTATATTATTTTGTTCAACGATAACAGTTTCAAAATCATATTTATTTAAATCGATCGCACTGATATGATGATCAAATATTTTAGTTTTTGCTTTTAATTTTTTATCACTATTTATCTTTTCAGCTAGTTCATTCGAAACATTAACATCTGTTATATGTATCTCATCGTACTTATCCATATTTTCCAAGTATGCTTGATCAACTTCACCAGGGTTTACTAAAATTGTATAAACACTTTTATAAACTAATTTAGCTAAAACAACTGGCGTAATTCCATCTTGATCAGCAATATGTGAAATTAATAATAAATTCTTATCAATCATTTTCTTCACCTTGATTTGTACTACCAAGTCCACCTGTTCTTTCACTACTAATTTCATTTTCATCATCGGTAGTTAAATATTTCATAAAAATTCCTTGGACAAAATGTTCATGCTTCTCAAAATGTTTTAACTCACTACCATCATTTTGTAATTTTACGAAAATATGACCTTCAGTATCTTTAGTATCATAATAATCTTTGTCTATAACACCCACTTGATTAGATACCTTAATATTATACTTAAAACCAAGACTACTTCTGATTATTAAAAAAAGAACTTCATCATCATTCATCATGGCTTTAATTCCAGTTGGAACTATTTTCGTCTCTC
>CAZELY010000014.1:0-23673 GCA_964513345.1 uncultured Muribaculaceae bacterium | reverse complement strand
ACTTCATCATCATTCATCATGGCTTTAATTCCAGTTGGAACTATTTTCGTCTCTCCTGGTTTTAAATCAAAACTTTCTAAAAGTTCAAAATCATAGCCCGCAGAATACTTTGTTCCTCTTTTCGGAATACTGTAATTTTCATAATCTTCTTTGGTTAATCCCGTAGCTTCTTGGAATTCCTCAAAGCTTATTTTTTCAAATTTACGCATACTATCACTCCTATATAAAAAACGCCCCTAGTATAAGGACGTTTTGAACGTGGTACCACCTTAATTTGTAATTATTAATTACCTTAAACATTTAACGCATGTCTACGTCTAAAACTAATTATTCGTTCTAGCAGCTCCAGATCCATTCGGGATAGTCATTTTTATTTATTCACACCAACCATAAATTCTCTTTAAAAAACTTCTATCTTTCTTTCCTTCGTCGCTTTTTCTTTGATATTATAGCACACTTTACATTAAGCTTCAACATATGATTCTAAAAATTTAGCAGCTATTTTAATAGCTATAATTTCTTCGATAGAAAATTTTTCATTGGAAATCATTATTATACTTCCTAAAACGTCACCATTGTTAATTATTGGTTCAAAAATAAAGCATTTTTCTAAAAATTTGCCTTTAGTTATTTCTAATTTTGTTTTTTCTTCGATGATGACTTCTTTATGACACTCTAAAAGTTTTAAATATGTGGGAGATAATTCCATAAAAGTGACCACTTCTTTATCATTAATTGAAAGAATGGCCTCGTTATTAGTAATCATGACATCTTTTTTTAAAATTTTATACATGGACTTTGTAAGTTCATCAGATAAATATTTTAATTTATCGATTTGATAATACTTTTTCAAAATAATATCTTCCTGATTAATAAATATTTCTAAATTTTCACCATTTTTAATCCTTAAATTTTTTCTAATTTCTTTAGGAATAACGATTCTACCCAAATTGTCGATTCGCCTTATAATACCAGTAGATTTCATATTTACCTTCTTTCTAAAAATAGTCTGCGTTTATTTATCTTTTTTTATACTTTTTTTTGATTTTTTAAAAGATCTATGTTATTATTAATTTGAAAATAAAAAGAGGGTATTTTTATGGATAAAGAATTTATTTTAAGTCAATATTCTTCTTTAGGCATTCATTCACAAGATGATTTATATAACTTTATGGTAAACAATACTAAAGCGACTATTGAAGACATTAATTATCATTTACGTAGTAGCAATGAATCAATGGAATTTATGGCTAATTTTTTATCTGCCCTAAATTTTAAAGTTGTTCGTCTTTATTTAGATAAAAACGATTATGATGATCGTAAGCACTTTTGGTTTTTAATTTTTAATGATGGATTCAAGTGGTTCTACTATGAAGTTTGCTTAGATGAAATAAAAGGTGAATATTCTTTTGAAACATACACCGAAGCGGTAGCTTTTGCTGCTACAAAGATTATTAAAGCTTTAGAAAAGAATGAAATTAGCGATGCTGATATTGAAAACAAATACTTTTTGAAAGAAATAAAACCACTTCAAAACTTTGGCTTATACGCTAATATTAAAAGTAGTGAAAAAGGACATGAAATATTGTGTTGGAGTAGCAATAATATTATAAAAACTAATAGTACTTCACAAGAACAACATACAGAAACAATTAAAGGTCGCAGTAAAGGAATTAATACTTTATCATTTATTATTGGATTCGTAATTACTTTTGTGGTCGGTATTGGATTAATATATTTATTATCGCAAATATATTATAGAAAACTTTAGGTTTTCTTTTTTTTGTGGTATAATTGGTCTATCTTTTTTTAGGGGAGTGATTTTATGAAAAAAACGTTGATTTTCGGGCACAAAAAACCTGATACCGATAGTGTTACTTCATCAATTGTTTTATCCTATTTAAAAAATCAATTGGGCGAAAAAACAGAACCCCGCGTTTTGGGTGATATTAATAAAGAAACAGAATTTGTTTTAAATTACTTTGAGTTTAAAACACCTAAATATTTAAATGATGTTAGATTACAAATAAAAGATGTTAATTATATAAACGATGTGGTGCTTCACAAAAATGACTCTATTTATAATGGATATCAATACATGAGCAGTACTACCATCAGTATGATTCCCGTTGTTGATGATGATGGTACCTATTTAGGAGTTGCTTCGATGAAGGATGCGATTAGTAATTTGATTTCCGGCGAATTGGGAAATCTTCATACATCGTACGATAATCTTCTAGATGCCTTAAATGGTGAAGAAATATTACGTTTTGACGAGGAAATAATTGGCAATATTATCGTTCCATCATACCGTTCTGAAACATTTAAAGAAAAAATCCCTATTGATCGCAACAGCGTACTTATCGTTGGTGATAGACATGGTATTATTGACTATGCTGTTAATAATTGCGCTTCAATTATTATTTTGACTAATGGTGTTACCATGAAACCTGAACACTTTGAAATTGCTAAAAATAATCATGTGGATATCATTAGAACTAAATATGATGGCATCACTACCGCCAATCTTGTCGTATTAAGTAACTATATAAAAACAAGATTAAAAACAGTTGGTATTATTACTGTTAACGAAAACGATTCATTGTCTGAAGTTTTAGAACTTGCTAACAAGAAAAAATATAGTAATTATCCTGTTTTAAATAACAAAGGAAAATGTTTAGGTATTTTTAGACCAAACATTGCCGATAATAGAAATCCAAAAAAAGTAATTCTTGTTGACCATAATGAAAAAGAACAAAGCGTTATTGGACTTGACGAAGCTGAAATTGTAGAAATAGTTGACCATCATAAAATTGGTAATATTGGTACAAATTACCCAATTAATTTTCGCAATATGCCTTTAGGTTGTACTGAAACAATTTTATATTTGATGTTCAAAGAAAATAAAATAGATATTCCTAAAAATATTGCCGGCCTTATGATTTCGGGAATTATCTCTGATACTTTACTATTAACTTCACCAACGACAACTGAAATCGATAAAATTGCTTTAAATGAACTTGCCGAAATAGCCGAAGTTAATATTAAAGAATATGGTTTAGAAATGTTTAAAGCCGGATCTTCTATAACTGATTTAAGCATCGAAGAAGTTATACGTGGAGATTTCAAAGCTTTTGCGGTCGATAGTCAAAAAATTGGTGTTGGACAAGTATTAATGATGAACACTGACGAAATTTTAAATCAAATGAATTTGTATGTTGATAAATTGGATGAAATAGCTAAAAATGAAGAATTTGAAGCTATAGCTTTATTCGTAACCGATATTTTAAATAATGGTTCATACCTTTTATTTAATAGTAATAGTCAAAAATTATTTTCTAATGTTTTCGATGTTGAAAATATAGAAGAAGGTTATTTCTTTGAAAATGTTGTATCAAGAAAAAAACAAATTGTTCCGAAGATTATGAATTATTTAGAAAACAAATAAAAACCTAGAATTATCTAGGTTTTTTGTTTTATCTTACCTTCTTAAACGTTTTTCATCAAGTAAACTTATGCCTCCTGCAGCAAGACCAGCGAAAAATCCACCAGCACCAAAAATTTGACTTCCATACTTAACTCCGTGCTTTTCATTTTTTTTCATGAAAACTTGTTTTTGGCCTATCGATACAGGCCTAACAGAACCCGGTACCATATCTATCGAATCCAAATAGTCTTTACTGACTAGAGCTTCACTGCCATCGTGAAATTGAATAATTATACTGTCGTCAGTGGATGTTTTTATTTGCGCCAAATGGTCAACAACTTCATAACTATATGTTGTATCGTCCGGCATGATGGTTCCGATAGCAAATGCTGTTAAGGATGCACTTAATAAAATTGCAAGTCCAATCTGTGCAGATTTTTTATCATCGACTTTTGTGTTTTTTACCCTTGTTGATGAACTATACGCTCTAAAATTTGAATTTTTCATTTTAAATCCCACCTACCGAATGACTAGTCTAACATCTTTCTTATACTATGTCAATTTAAGATAAATTTTTAGTAACTGCTTTCATTAAATCAATTAAATAATAAATAAAATGTTTTTCTAATTTTATCGTGTCCAAAATTATTGATAATCTTTCATATTTCATACTGAAGCGAAACATTTTTGAAATTTTAGTAGTTTCATAAAATAGATCATCTATCTTAATTTTTTTAGTTAAGTCTTTATCAAATATTATTTCAACAAAATTCTTTGTCTGATTTATTTGTCGGATACCTACTTTATGGGCCAGAGCTTCAAACCATTCTTCGTGCATATAAATTATTAAATCCTCGGAAATTTTACCGAAACGGTCTTCAATTTCCTTTTGAACTTCTTTTAATTTACTATAAGAGGTAATTTGATTAATCTTCTTGTGAATCTCAATTTTTAATTCTTCATCACTAACATAATTATCATCGATAGCTGTCTTAACTTCAATAAGCGGTTCCTTATTTTCTTCATCAATTTCTTCTTTTTTATCAGTGACTTTTTGAATGCTTTCATTCAACATTTTCATGAACATTTCAATACCAACGCCATCGATGAAACCGGCCTGTTCTTTACCTAATATATCACCGGCTCCACGTATTGAAAGATCGCGCATTGCAATTGAAAAACCGCTTCCTAATTCTGTAAAATCTTTAATAACTTTTAATCTTTTTATAGCTATTTCACTTAATATTTTTCTTTGATTATACATCAAGTAGCAATAAGCAATTTTATTGCTACGGCCTATTCTTCCTCTTATTTGATAAAGTTGAGACAATCCGAAATTATCAGCATCAATAATTATCAATGTGTTTACCGTTGGAATATCAATTCCAGTTTCGATAATTGTTGTACATAATAATACATCAAATTCATGATTGTTAAATCTAAGCATGGTATCTTCGAGTTCATTTTTTGTCATTTGTCCATGAGCTATTTCAATTTTAGCATCTGGTATTAACCTTCTTAATTCAGCCAATTTTTGATTCATATTTTTAATTTGATTAAATAAGATAAATGTTTGTCCGTTGCGGGCAAGTTCTTTATAAATTGCTTCTTTTGTTATTTGATTATTTTCAGCAAGGACATAAGTTTGAATTGGATATCTATCAACAGGTGGTGTTTCTAATAAAGATAAACTTCTAATTCCCGCCATCGACATTTGCAAAGTTCGTGGAATCGGTGTTGCTGAAAGAGTTAAAACATCTATATTGTTTTTATATTTTTTGATTTTTTCTTTATGTTTTACCCCAAAACGCTGTTCCTCATCAATTATTAGTAACCCTAAATCCTTGAATTTAACATCATCGCTTAATATTCTATGGGTACCAATTAACAAATCGATTTTTCCTTCTTCTAATTTAGTTAAAACTTCTTTCAATTTTTTGCTAGTAACAAATCGATTTAAAATTTCAATGTTAATCGGAAATGTTGCAAATCTGTTAATTGCATTTTTATAGTGTTGGGAAGAAAGTATCGTTGTTGGACAAAGAAATGCTGCTTGTTTTCCTGATAAAATACATTTGAATATGGCTCTAAATGCTACTTCTGTTTTACCATAACCAACATCCCCACAAAGCAAGCGATCCATTGGTTTAGAACTTTCCATATCTTTTTTTATTTCTTCACAAACTCTGATTTGGTCATTTGTCTCTTCGTACTCAAATTGTTTTTCAAAATCTATTTGATCTTGATTATCTTTATCAAATTTAAAACCTGTTTTTGATTCTCTTAACGCATACAATTCTAAAAGTTCATCGGCTATATCCTCTGCCCTTTTTCGTGCTTTAGCCTTTGTTTTAGCCCATTCACTACTTCCTAATTTGCTTAATTTTGGAACATAACCTTCTTTAGTCGCATATTTCGTAATTAAATCGATTTTTTCAACAGGAACATATAATTTATCATTGCCGGCATATTCAATCATTAAGTAATCACGTTCTAGTCCATTTTTAGGAATTGTTTTTATTCCTAAATACTTACCAATTCCGTATGCACCATGAACTACAAAATCACCAATTTCCAATTTCGTAATATCTTTAATTCTAGTTCCGTAGCGAAAATTAGTTTTGTAAGTGCTCGTTTCATGTGTCTTGTAAATCTCGCTTGTACTAATAACAACATAGTTTTCTGTTTCAAATCCACAAGCTAGTTTTTTTTCAATTATATTTATTTTGTCAATAAATATTTCCTTGTCGTTTGTATACACAAATTTACTATTTTCAACACTATCAATAAGCCTTCTAATTTGATACTTGTTATCTAGACAAATTATTACCTTTTTCTTTTTTCTTAGATACTTATTTAATTCATCAATTAACTTATTTTTATCTTTTGAAAGTGGTAAAATGTCGTTTGTCTTATATATTTTAGTATTACAATTTTTACTTTCAAAATTTTCAAACTTAATATAAGTTTTAGGTTGGATTTTTTCAAGTTCATACATATACTTTGTATCTTCTTTTTCATTAATACTTTTGCTATAATTTTCAATTTCTTCTTTCAGTAATCCATAATTAGTTAAAATATTTTGATAATTGTCGTATACGGTTTCATAATTTGTTAAATAATTACCTATATTATTGATATTTATATATTTATAAATATTGTGATATGGTTCATCAAACGTTTCTCTATTAATTAAAAATTCCGTGTTGGGGAATATTGTTATTTCATTTATTTCTTTTATGGTGCGCTGTGAATCAATATCAAATTGCTTTATCGATTCAACATTATCTCCCCAAAATTCTATTCTAATTGGCTTTTCACTATTAATTGGATATATATCAAAAACAAAGCCTCTTACTGCCATTTCACCTGTCATATTAACTATCGTTTCTCGCTTATAGCCATTATTGAATAATTTTTGTGTTATGTCTTTAATACTGTATTCTTCATTTTTTTTAATTGTTATATAACTATTTTGGAAAATTTCTTTGCTAGGTAAAAATCTTAAGTAACCCATTAAATTGGTAATAACAATTCCTTTTTCATCTTTTAAAAGATTGTTCAAAGTTTCTAATCTCGTATTTTTAAACTCTGGTGAGATCGCTAGAGCCTCACTTGTTAAAAAATCATCCATCGGAAAAAACCATACTTTGTCAGTATAGTGGGTAATAGAATTATAAAGTTTTCCAGCTTCGTGAAGATTAGATGTAACATATAAAATAGATTTTCCTTTTTGTTTAAATCTATTATATATATATACACTTTTTAATTCATCGGTAAGACCGACGATTTCTTCTTCACGACCAATATCAAAGATGTTATCAAAAAAGCTCATATTATCACCTTCTTTGATTATACTTGTTCATAACGTTATCAAAATCAAGCACTATGAAATCATCAATTAGATTTTCGGCTAAACTATTTACCGCATTAATTTTATCAAGTTCCTTTTTTGATATTTTGCCAATAACATAATCAATTGGATCCTTCTCTTTATTATTAGATATACCAATTTTAACTCGCTTATATTCATTTGTTTTTAAATTTTGCTCGATATCTTTTAAACCATTGTGGCCTGCAGAAGAACCTTTACTTCTAAGTTTTATTGTTCCTGCTTCAGTATCTAAATCATCGACAATTACTAATATATCTTCAATGTTTATTTTAAAAAAGTTGATAAAACTTTTTATTACTTCACCAGATAAGTTCATATATTTTTGGGGCTTCAAAAGGATTATTTTTTCTTTGTTAAAAAGATATTCTGCATATAATCCTTCGAATTTTTCTTTGCTAAATTCGATTCCTTTACTTTTTGCATAAGTGTCTATAAAACGAAATCCCGCGTTATGTCTTGTGTTTTCATATTTCTTGCCTGGATTTCCTAAACCAACGATTAATTTCATTTAACCACCTCTTTTTTTCGACATATACTATCATTTTGAAAAAACACTGTCAAATACATTTTATCACAAAAAGACTAGAAAATATATTCTAGTCCAATTCATTTTCATACAATTCTTTATATACTTTACTCTTTTTAAGTAGTTCTTGATGCGTTCCCTCAGCTTCGACTTTACCATCATTAATTAAAATCAGTCTATCAGCACCAATAACTGTTGATAATCTATGAGCAATGATTAAAATTGTATATTCACCTTTCATATTATCAATAGCTTTCTGAATACTTTTTTGAGTTTGGTTATCTAATGCTGATGTAGCCTCATCAAATAAGATAATTTCTGTTTTCTTTAAAAGTGCGCGGGCGATAGCTAGGCGCTGGCGCTGTCCACCAGATAAAGTTAATCCTCCTTCGCCTATCAATGTGTCATATTTATCTGGCAAAGTCATGATATAGTCGTTCAATTGCGCAATTTTACAAGCTTCAATTATTTCTTCATCCGTGGCATCATTTTTAGTTATTTTTAAATTTTCTTTGATAGTAAAGTTAAAAATATATGGTGATTGCGTAATTATAGAAATATTATTTCTAATACTATCTTTATCTAAGTCATTTATATTAACACCATCTATTAATATTTCACCATCTTTTACGGTATATAATTTATCGATTAAACTAAATACGGTTGTTTTTCCACCACCAGATTTTCCGACAAACGCTACTGTTTCATTAGCATTTACTTTAAATGATAGATTTTTTAAAATAGGTCTTGATTTTTCATAACCAAAAGTGACATTTTTAAACTCAAAATTTCCTTCTATATAGTCTAGGTGTTTCTTTCCAAATTTTTCTTTTTTAAATTTGCCTTCAATTATTTCATAGACTCTTCCTGAAGATAAAGTAAATCGACTAATTTCTTCAGCAAAGTGGGTTATTGCTTCTAGTAAATTGTATACTCTACTTTGGTACATATATATAACAACCATGTTATCAATGGTTAAGCTTCCACTTTTGATTAAACTTATTCCCAAAATAATGAACATAAAATCTGAAATGTCTTTTAATGAGCCACTAACAAAGGAATATTTTTGCTGATTGACTATCATTGATAATCTTTTAGTGTTGGCCTCTTTAATTCTATTAATTGTTTTAACCATAAAATCTTTAGCCGAATTTAATACTTTAATATCTCTTATACCGCGAACCAATTCGCCAATTAATCCACTATTTTCTTCATTTATTTGGCGAAGAACTTTGTTTCTTTCAAACCACGCTTTTATTCTAACTCTTTCAACCCAATAGATTAAAAACAAAGCAACAACACAATATATAAACATTACTTTATTTACAATGAAGATCGCACCTAATACACCGATATTAGTTACTATTCCTGATAAATAAAACACAAGATCACTAAATACTCCTGATAATTCAGCGGCATCTTTAGTGATACGATCAATAAATAAACCCGATGAATTTTTATCAATTTCCTTAATATCGAGGTTTAGGGTTTCTAAAGCTAAATCTCTTTGAACATCTGTTAGGACAGCAAGATAAGCTTTGTTTACTAGATAATTTGATAAAAATCGTATACCGTTTCTAGAAATTTCCACAAAAAGAATTATACATGCTATAAAAACCACTTTATTTAAAAGACCACTGGTCATATTCAAAAGTAGTTTAGCTGATAATAATGGTGTGATGACACCAACAGCAATTGATAAAATTGAAACTAATATAAATAAGAATAAATATTTTTTGTATTTTTTAGAATATTTCCATGTTTTTTTCAGTGCTTGCCATGTCTCTTGAAATTTAATTTTTTTCTTTTGTTCTTCCATAATACCCCTCCACATCTAAAACTTCAACTCTATTATATATACAAGGTGTTTTGTTTTTTTAAACATTATTGACTTATTAACTTTTCTACTCTCTTAAATTATATATTATTTACAGTTTCGTTGCAATAAAAAAGAGTATCAACTTTTTATTTATGATACTCTTTGTATACTACGTTTTTAGGAATATTTCGATCTTTGGCAACTAGCTTTATTGCTTCCTTACTATCTTTGCCTTCCTTTAAATAAATGTTTATATGATCAATAATTGCTAGTTCACTAAAATCTTTCTCTTCGTTATTTCCTTCAACAGTAATTACCAGTTCGCCTTTTATTCCTTCAATATTTTTAAGCAAATCCGTAATTGTTCCTCTTAATATTTCTTCATACTTTTTAGATATTTCCCGGGAAATAGTAGTATTTCGGTTGCCAAATATTTCATGTATATTGTTTAATGTTTTTTCAATACGATGGGGTGCTTCATAGAAGATAATTGGATATTTTAATTCTTTTAATTCTTCTAGTTCTTTTTTCCTTTTTGATTCCTTGCTATTTAAAAAACCATAAAATATAAAGGGGCCGTTTCCAAGACCAGACATTACAATTGCTGGCACAAACGCAGTCGGTCCAGGTAAGCAAACAACATTAAAATTGTTTTTTATAGCTTCTTTAACTAATATATATCCCGGATCACTAATAACTGGTGTTCCTCTATCACTAACAACAGCTATATTATTTCCTTTTTTTAAATATTCTATTTCTTTATTACAATTACCTTTTTCGTTATACAAATGACTTGAAATAAGCTTTTTATTAATTTCAAAGTGATTTAATAATTGTTTAGTCACTCTTGTATCTTCAGCAAAGATCACATCAACTTGTCTTAAAACATTTATCGCTCGTAAGGTAATATCTTCCATATTACCTATTGGTGTTGGAACAATGTATAAAGTTGGTGTGCCATCATAGCTTTTTTGTGACATTTTATCACCTCATTCAAAGTATTTTTGTACTTCCTTGGTATAATTACCATCGTCTTCATGGGAAATTAAAGGAGAAAGTACCTTTAAACCTGATTTTCCGTTTTTCTTACCTTCGACTAATAAAATGTTGGCTTCTTTATTTTCTTTAGGGTGAATAAATCTGATTTTTTTAGGCTCAATATTATTTTTACGCATAATGTGTAAAATATCTGTCAACCTTTCTGGTCGATGAACTATCCCAAGTATTCCACCATTTTTTAATAATTTTCTAGCAATCTCACAAATTTGGTCTAAATTTAGTGCCACTTCGTGTCTAGCAATAGTTTTATAATCATTTTTATTGAATTTGGATTCATCATTTACTTTGAAAAATGGAGGGTTGCATGTGATAATATCAAAACTATCAGATTCATACTTATCTTTTAAAATATTTATATCTTCATTAATTATGCTAATTTGATTTTCTAAATGATTTAATTTGATTGTTTTCTTTGCTAATTCGCTTACGTCTTTTTGAATTTCAACGCCAATAATTTTGGCAGGTGTTTTAGTAGATAATATTAAAGGTATTGGAGCATTTCCAGTACCTATATCTAGTATGTTTTTGGCATTTGGTGAAATTGTTATAAAATTTGGAAGTAATACTGAATCCAAAGAAAAATTAAACATTTCAGTGTCTTGGTATATTTTTAAATCTTTGTATCCTAACAAATAATTTATTTGTTTCATTTTTTATCTACCATTATTATTCCTTTTTCTGGAACATTTACCTTATACTTTTGCGCTAAAATGTCTAAACCTATTATGGTACCTTCACCCTCTTTTGTTTTTATCTTGTCACCAATTTTAAGCATGCCCTTACGGCATTTTTTATAACATTCATCTTCATACTTTAAGCAACAAAGTAATCTTCCACATACACCATTAATTTTTGAAGGATTTAATGCTATTCCTTGATTTTTTGCCATATTAATGGATACTGCTTCAAGATCTTTTAGAAATCTAGAACAACAAAGTTGTTGACCGCAAGCGCCATAGCCACTTACTTCCTTGGCTTTGTCACGAGCACCAATTTGGCGTAATTCTATTCTAACCTTATAAATGTTGGCTATTTCTTTAACTAAATCCCTGAAATCGATTCTGTTATCAGCTAAAAAACGTATTACTAATTTATCACGATCAAAAGTATAATTTGCATCAATTAAATTCATTGGTATTTTTTTCTTTTCAACAATCTTTTTACACTTTTCTAAAGCTTTTTGAGCATCGCGTTGATTTTTTTCGTATGTATCTAAATCTTTTTTTGTTGCGACTCTCAATACTGGTTTTAAGGCGCTTTTTAATTTTTCAGCTTTAATCATATAATTAGCTTCTTTAATAATTCCGATTTGTGTTCCTTGATCTGTCTCAACTATGACTCGTTGTTCTTTTTCTAACTTAAGTCCATTAGTATCAAAGTAATAAGCTCGTCCATTTTTTTTAAATACAATTTCTACTACTTCTAGCACTATATTCCTCCTTCCAACTCGATAATTAATTTATCCATAAGTAAGTTTGTATTAGCGTTATATTTGATTTTATCTTTTTGATCATCGATGATATTAATTTTTGTGCTGATACTTTTTATATTGTTATTTTTAGCAATATATTCAATGCTTTTAACATGGTCTACAAATATTTCTATTTTGTTATTAGTTAAATAATTTAAAACTTCTTTATAAAACATTATCATTATTTCAAAGCCCATTATTAATTCTTCCTTAGTTTTGATAGATTCATGCCAAAGCTTTTGCATATATATTATAGTATCAAAATGATTTTTTTCATAGTAATTTATGAAATTGATTACTTTATCGATTATTATAGTAAGTGTTTCTTCATCTGTATTAAATATATTTGATAATCGCTCGTTCGTTGTTTGATCTGTAAAATCATATTTATCTTCTTCAAGTTTTATTATTTGGCAACGAGATCTAATTGTTTCTAGTACTTGATAACTGTTTTTAGTTACCAATATAGCAATTATTCCTTCCTCGGGTTCTTCTAAAAATTTCAAAATTGAATTTGCTGATTGTTTATTTAATTTTTCAGCTTCATTAATTACATAGATTTTTTTGTTTCCAAAGACAGGTTTTTTCTTAAATTCTTCTTGTAACTCGGAAATTTGCTCTTTTTTTATCCACATTCTATCAGGATTTATAATTTTTATTTCAGGAAAATTGCCATTGTCAATCATTTCACAGATATTGCAGCCAGAGCATTCTTTATTGGCATTTTTGTTTGGACAAAGAAGTTCCTTAACAAAAGACATTATAAAGTTATAGCTATCATAAAAACCGCCAATTTCAAAAAGATAAGCATGTGAGTACTTTTCTTTTTTTATGGCGTTTTTTAATAATTTATATGCTTTTTTCTGAGTTTCTTTATAAGTGTCCAACATACTCTTCTCCTAATAAATAAATAATTTTATAATAATCAGAAGTGCTAATCCTGGCATTCCTAAAAAACTGGTTAAAATAATTGTGACTATATTCAGTGGAATTGCCGCCTCTGATGGCACCAAAATATTATAACTATATATCATTAAAAAACCTAATAAAATCTTTTTAGCAAACAAAGCAAGCATCCGAGTCATATAACACCTCATTAAATTATATATTGTTATTTATAATTTATGAGATTTGACTTCTTTCAGATAGCGCAATTTCCAATGTTAATGGATCTATATAATCTATATCTGCTCCCATTGGAATTCCGTGGGCAATTTTAGAAATTACTATATTTTTGCCTTCTAATAGTCTTTTAATATAAAGCGCAGTGGTTTCACCTTCAATCGTTGGTTTGACTGCTATTATTATTTCTTTTATTTTTTCCTTTTCAATTCTTTTTATCAATGACGAAATATTAATGTCTTCTGGGTTGATACCATCTAGCGGTGAAATTAATCCTCCTAAGACATGATACTTACCATTAAATGTACCTATTTTTTCGAAAAGAATAACATTTTTACTTTCCTCAACGACACATAATGTGTTTTGGTCGCGGTCGGGGTTTTTACAAATTTCACATTCTTCACCCTCAGATAAATTTCCACATCGCTTGCATTTTTTGATTTTTGTTTTACTATTTTCTAATGATTTTGTAAATAGTTTTATAGTTTCATCATCAAAATTCAAACAAGCTAAAGCCATACGCTCGGCTGTTTTTTCGCCAATTCCTGGAAATTTTTTAAAGCATTCTATTAAATTAATTATTGTTTTTGGATACATTTAAAATAAACCTGGCATTCCTTTTGTATATTTACCCATTTTTTCTTCGGTAACTTTATCTATTTCTTTATTAGCTTCGTTAACAGCAACTAAAATCATATCTTCTAACATTTCTATTTCGTCTTGTTCTATTGATTGTGCATCAATTTTGACGCTTTGTACTTCTTTGTTTCCTTTCATTTGAATAGTAACAAATGAAGATTTTCCTTCAAATATCGTATTATCGATTTCCTCTTTAGCACTTAGCATATCTTTTTGCATTTTTTGTGCTTGTTTCATCATTGCTTGTAAATTCATATATATTCTCCTATTCTATTTGTATTCTATAATGTCTTCAAAAATACTAAATTCGCTTTTAGCATCATCTTTTAAAATATCTTCTATTTTTATATTATCTTCGATATAGGAATATGTTTTTTTCTTACTATTAAAATCATTTTTAATAGTTTCCCAATCATTAATATCTGTTGAAATTACTTTATATGCATTTTCAAAGACTTTCGTAATTGTTTTTTCAATCTCTAATATATTTTGATTAAATAATTCTGATATTCTTTCATTTGGATAAACAAAAATCAAATATTCATCACTTGCGGCTTTCAAAGTACCGTCCAAAATAATACTAGCATATTTACTATAATCTGGATCGAGTAATAAATTGTTTAAACCGTCTATTTTTTTATTTAAATCAAGTACTTTTCTCTTTTTAAATTGTGCGAGTGTATTATTAATTCTAAGATTTTTAAGTTCAACCATTTTATCATTGTCAATTTTTGCAGCAACTTTTTCTTTATTTGGTTCTATTTTACTCGTTACAACTTTTTTTGAAATATCAATTTCTTTAATATTTCCTTTTTTTTCAGTTATGGCATCATTAAAATTCATAATCTTAATTAATGACAATTCCAATAATAATTTCGGAGTATTAGAATTTTTCATTCGCATTAAATTATCATTAAAAGTGTCAATATAATGTAAAATTTCTTTATTTGATAACTCTGTTTCCGCTTTCTTATAATAGTCCTTAGAACCATATTTAGAATCGAAATATTCTGGTGCTTGCTTCAATATCAAAAGATTCCGCAAGTAACTAATTATTTCTTCGGTTAATTTAACAAAATTTTTTCCTTCATCATTAAATGCATCGATTTTTTTGAATAATTTATCAATTTTTTGTTTTTTTATTAATAAAACAAGTTCTTCTAATGATTTAAAAGTTAACGTTCCGTTAATACTATGAATGTCTTCTATCTCTATTTTCTCGCCACCATATGACACAGCTTGGTCTAACATACTAATAGAATCACGCATACCACCATCTGATAAAGTGGCAATTTCAAATAAAGCGTCATCACTAATATTAATATTTTCTTTTTCAGCAATTTCTTTCAATCGTTTAGTAATATTATTTTCACTAATTTTTTTAAAATCGAATCTTTGACATCTAGAAAGTATCGTATCTGGTATTTTTTGCGGATCAGTTGTAGCTAAGATAAAAATAACATGTTTTGGTGGTTCTTCAAGAGTTTTTAAAAGGGCATTAAAAGCTCCAGTAGTTAACATATGTACTTCATCTATTATGTATACTTTGTATTTTCCATACGCCGGAACCAATGTTACTTTATTTTTCAATTCTCTAATTTCATCAACACCATTATTGGAAGCAGCATCAATTTCAATAATATCACTATTATTAGTTTGCGAGCAGCTAACACACTTTCCACAAGGCTTATTATTTTTTAGTTTTTCACAATTGACCATTGTCGCAAATATTTTTGCTACACTTGTTTTTCCGGTTCCTCTTGGACCAGCAAATAAAAATGCATGACTTATTTTGTCATTGGTAATAGCGTTTTTTAAAATTTTTACGATTACGTCTTGTCCATATACGTCATCAAGTGTTTTGGGTCTATATTTACGATATAAAGCTTGATACATATAATCACCTTCTGCTAATATAATTATAACATTTATCCAAAACAAAAGAAAATAATTAATATCATTTCCTTTTGTTTTTAAAAAAAGTTTTTAGCATTTTTTTTGCTTCTTCTGAATGAATGTTATTGCATTCTTTATTAACTTTAATAACTGAACTTTCTTCTCTCGGGGTTGCATAATATATTTTTTTTATTCTCGATTGTTCAATTGCACCCATACACATTTTACAAGGCTCCAAAGTAATGTATATTTCACAGTCGTTTAAATACCAATTTTTCTTCTTTCTGCATGCTTTTTCTATTGCATTAATTTCAGCATGTTTAGTTACAATGTTATTTTTTTCTCTAGTGTTATGAGCTTTTGAAATTATTTTTCCCTTTTCTACTATAACTGCACCAACAGGAACATCATCTGTTCTCAGTGATTTTTTTGCTTCTTTTAGTGCAATTTGCATAAAATCTATCATATATATCACCTAATAAAAAAATGGTACACACGTTCAGAGATCCTTAAGGCTGCTGTCTTCCAACTCTGACCTGATTCAGATATAAACGTTGTACCACATACATAATATACAATTTTTATTAAAAAATCAATTTTATTTTAATGTTTCACGTGAAACATTGTTTTTTTTGTCTTTTTATATGTTTCACGTGAAACATATAAAAAAGAAAATGAATTATTCTTCATTTTCTTCTTCGTCTTCATCATTAATGATAATTGCTGCATTACTAACTTTTTGTTCGTTTTTAAGATTTATTAATCTCACTCCTTGAGCAACACGCCCTGTTGTTGAAATTTGTGATACGGATAATCTAATAATCATTCCACTATCAGTGATTATCATTAAATCCTCATCGCCATTAACTAACTTAAAGGCAACAATATTACCGTTTTTTTCTGTAATGTTTAGTCCTTTTACGCCTTTGCTTCCTCTGTGTGTAATACGATATTCGTTTACATTTGTTCTCTTTCCATAACCATTTTCAGTTATAACTAATACTTCTTGTTCTGGTTTGGCAATTTCAAGCCCGACGCAAACACCATTTCCTAAATCTATTCCTCTTACACCAGAAGCACTTCTTCCCATTACTCTGATTTCATTTTCATTGAATCTAATCATTCTTCCATTTGAAGAAGCAATTAATACTTCGTTAGTTCCATCTGTTTTATCAACAGATAATAATTCATCGTTATCTTTTAAATTGATTGCAAGTTTACCATTTTTCCTTATGCTTTCAAATTCTGAAAGTGCGGTTCGCTTAACAATACCATTTTTTGTACAGAAAATGATGTTCCCTTCACTTTCGTCGGCATTAATTTTCAACATTGTTTTGACGTTTTCTTCTTTTTCAATTGGTAACAAGTTAACTATTGGTAAACCTTTGGATTGTCTACTATATTCCGGAACTTCATATCCTTTAACGCGATACACTTTTCCTTTGTTTGTAAAGAATAGTAAATAATCATGTGTTGTCATAGATATTAAATGCTCGACAAAATCTTCTTCATTCGTAGTCATACCTTTTATACCAACACCGCCCCTATTTTGCGTGCGATAATTTGATGATAGCATGCGTTTTACATATCCTTTATTTGTTAGCGTTATGACAACATTTTCGACAGGAATTAATGATTCATCTTCAATAAAATCAATGGCTGTCATGTCGATATTTGTTCTTCTGTCATCGCTATATTTATCTTTTATTTCTAACAACTCTGCTTTAATAATTGCTAATACTTTTTCTTCTGATTCGAGAATTGATTTATATTCTTTGATTTTTTCTAACAATTCAGCTAATTCATTTTCTATTTTAGATCTTTCTAAACCTGTTAATCTGCGTAATTTCATTTCTAAAATAGCATTAGCCTGGGCCTCTGATAAACTGAAACTATTCATCAATTTTTCTCTAGCTTCGTCATCACTTTCAGCCCCACGAATTATTTTGATAACAGCATCGATATTATCTAAAGCAATTTTTAATCCTTCTAAAATGTGTACTCTATTTTCCGCTTTGTTTAAATCAAATCTCGTTCTTCTAATTATTATTTCTTTTTGATAATCAATGTATTTTGAGATAATATCTTTTAATCCTAGTGTTCTTGGAACGCCATTATCAAGCATAAGTAATGTTATACCGTAATTTGTTTGAAAAGATGTATGCTTATATAAATTATTTAATACTACTTGAGCATTTGCATCTTTTTTCAAGGTAATAGTTATTTTTATACCTTCTTTAAGATCAGTATGATAATCAGAAATACCATCTATTGTTTTGTTGTGTACTAATTCAGCAACCTTATTCTTCAATTCTGAAGTGTTAACACCATATGGTACTTCATCAATTACTATATATTGCTTGCCATTTTTTTCTTCAATAGTTGCTTTACTTCTAATAGTGATTGTCCCTTTTCCAGTTTCATATGCTTTTTTTATGCCACTATTTCCTAAAATACTAGCTCCCGTTGGGAAATCTGGACCTTTTATATATTGCATTAATCCATCCGTATCAATTTCCGGATTATCTATATAAGCTACGCATCCATCAATTACCTCACCTAAATTATGTGGTGGAATATTGGTAGCCATTCCAACGGCAATTCCCATTGTTCCGTTAACTAAAATATTTGGAAATCTTGATGGCAATACTTTAGGTTCTTTTTCTGATTCGTCAAAGTTTGGATCAAAATCAACAGTATCTTTATTTATATCTCTTAATAACTCTAGTGAAATTTTAGATAGTCTTGATTCAGTATAACGCATTGCTGCAGCGCCATACCCTTCTATATTTCCGAAGTTTCCATGACCATCAACTAACATATGACGATAATTAAAGTCTTGGGCCATTCTTACCATTGCTTCATATATACTAGAATCACCATGTGGATGATATTTACCCATAACATCTCCGACTATTCTAGCACTTTTTTTATGCGGTTTATCTGGAGTATATCCAGATTCGTACATTGAATACAAAATACGGCGGTGAACTGGTTTTAAACCATCTCTTAAATCAGGTAAAGCACGAGAAACAATAACACTCATTGAATACTCTAAAAATGATGTTTCTATTTCATTAACTATATTATTTTCTTCTAATCTATCTCTACTATGATCCATAATTCACCTCCTATATATCTAAGTTTTGAGCATAAACTGCATTTTCTTCAATAAATTTTCTACGTGGTTCTACTTCTTCACCCATTAATTTAGTGAAAGCTGAATCTGCGCTAATAATATCATCAACAGTAATCTTTCTTAGAATTCTTGTGTTTATATCCATCGTTGTCTCATTTAATTCTTCAGCGTCCATTTCACCTAGACCCTTCATACGCATGATATCATATTTTGTATTTGGGTTTAATGATGCTAAATATGAATCTCTTTCCTCTTCATTTAAAACGTACTTTATAGTTTTTCCATGCTTGATGCAAAATAATGGTGGTTGAGCAGCATAAACATGACCTGCTTCAACAATTGGCCTAAAGAAACGATAGAAAAGCGTTAACAATAATACTCTAATATGTGATCCATCGACGTCGGCATCGGTCATTATTATAATCTTGTGATATCTTAACTTGGTTAAGTCAAAATCATTACCAATACCAGTTCCAAAAGCTGTAATTATTGTTCGTATTTCTTCATTTGATAAGGCTCGATCTAATCTTGCTTTTTCAACATTCAATATTTTTCCACGAAGTGGTAAAATTGCCTGTGTCATTGAATCGCGCCCTTTAATAGCTGATCCACCTGCTGAATCACCCTCGACTAAAAATATTTCACATTTTGCAGGGTCTTTATCCTTACAATCAACTAATTTTCCACCGAAATTAACAACATCTAAGTCACTTTTTCTTCTTGTAAGTTCCCTTGCTTTCTTAGCGGCTACTCTTGCGCGGGCAGCTGTCATATTTTTTTCAACTATTATTTTAGCTTCATCTGGATGCTCTAATAAATACCTTTCAAATCCGGCAGCAAAAACATTATCAGCAATTTTTCTAACTTCAGAATTACCTAATCTACCCTTCGTTTGGCCTTCAAATTGTGGATTTGGATGTTTACAAGAAATAATCATTGTTAGACCCTCTTTAACATCTTCTCCACTTAGTGAATCATCTTTTTCTTTTAATAAATTAACTTTTCTTGCATAATTATTAATTATTCTTGTTAAAGCTCTTCTAACTCCTTCTTCATGTGTTCCCCCATCATGGGTGTTAATGTTGTTGACAAAAGAATAAATATTGTCGGTATAGCCATTATTATATTGAAGTGCAACTTCAAAAATAACATCTTTTTCTTCGCCCTCTAAATGGATAATTTCACTTTGAATAGGTGTCTTATTAGCATTTAAATATTTAACATATTCACTGATGCCGCCTTCGTAATGAAAAGTTTCACCTGTGGTATCTTCTTCATCACGATCATCGCGAAGAGTTAAACGTAATCCTTTATTTAAAAAAGCTAATTCTCTTGTTCTTACCTTCAATGTTTCAAAATCATAAATATCAGTATCAAAAATATCAGGATCTGGTTTAAATGAAACTGTAGTTCCTGTTCTTTCAACTTCACAATCACCGATGATGGTTAATTTTTGTACTATCTTTCCGCCATTTTCGAACTTAGCTTCATATATTTTACCATCTTTATAAACAGTAACAGTTACCCACTTTGATAAAGCATTAACAACTGAAGCACCAACACCATGCAATCCTCCAGATACTTTATATCCTCCACCACCGAATTTACCACCGGCATGCAATACAGTATAAACTGTTTCAACTGTGGATAAACCTGTCTTAGGATGAACACCTGTTGGAATTCCACGACCATTATCTTTGACAGTTATAGAATTATCTTTATTAATAATAATTTCTATATTGTCACAATATCCAGCTAATGCCTCATCTATCGCGTTATCAACAATTTCCCACACTAAATGATGCAAACCTTTGACGTCTGTTGTACCGATATACATTCCTGGTCTTTTTCTTACGGCTTCTAATCCTTCCAATACTTGAATATCTGATTCAGTATAATGTTCTTTATTTTCTTCCATTATCTCACCTCTTCTGTGATTTTACCTTTTTCAATCTTAATTAATTTAGCTTTAGCAGTAATTTTTTCGTCAATATTTGCTAAATCTGTTGTTGTTATTATTACTTGCATATCACTATCAATAAATTTTAATAAATTATTTTTTTTGATATTATCCAATTCACTAAAAACATCGTCTAATAATATAATAGGATTAGTTTTTTTATAATCTTTTAAAATATTAATTTCAGATAATTTAAGTGATAATACGGCAACTCTTTGTTGGCCTTGAGAACCAAAATTTCTTAAATTTTCACCATTTAAAGAAAATTCAAAATCATCATGATGCGGTCCATATAAAGTTGCTTTATTTTTAATTTCTTTTTCAATGTTATTATTAAAAGCATCAACAAGTGTTTTTCTAAGTGTTTCTTTTTCGAAATTTTCTAGTTCTATAGATGGTTTATATACAATTTGAAATGCTTTTTTACCAGTAATATCTTTAAAAATTTTAGGTACTAATTTATTTAATTTTTCAATATATTTATATCTCATTTGATAAATAAAAATACTCTTTTCAACTAAATATTCATTCAAAACACTAAAATAATTTTGATCAATTTCGTTGCCATTATTCACTTGTTTTAAGTAATCATTTCGTATTTTTAATAACTTATTGTAATCATTTAAAGTGTTGTAGTACGTTTTTGATATTTGGCTTAATTCTAAATTTAAATATTTTCGTCGTTCACTTGGAAATCCTTTGATTAATTCCAAATCATCAGAATAAAAAATGATAATATTCATTTTTTCTATGTAATCCCCTATTTTTGTTACTGAATTATTATCTATTTTTACCCTTTTATTATTCTTATTTATATTTATTTCAAGATTATAAGAAATATCGTTAAGTATAGTTCCTTTTATATTTGCTGTTTCTTTATTACTTTTTATAAGATTTTTATCAATAAATGAACGATGAGATTTCGTAAAAGCTAAAACATATATACTTTCTAGTAAATTTGTCTTTCCTTGTCCGTTGTCACCATAGATTATAGTGATGTTTGGGTTAAAAGAAATATTTAGTTTATCATAATTACGAAAATTTTTAATTTGTAAGCTTTTTAAAATCATAATTTCCCTCTTTTTTTGATTTTAATCGGTTGTTTTGAAAAAAAGTAAATATTGTAGTACTCCTATACCTGTGATTATTATATCACAAAAATGGGGCTAAAAACAAGAAAAATGGCATTATTTATATTTTTGTAATGAAAAAAGATTCATAAGAATCTTTTAATTTTTTTGACGACGTTTTATGATTAATAACAATTTTGACGCGCGAAACATTTGATTTTCTAAAGATTCATATGTAATTGGAAATTCTTCTTTATTATTTCCATTGAATTCAATGATTACATTATTATCAATAGCTTTATAATCTTTAATATTATTAATTGAAATCCAACAACAATTATCATTGAATGGTGAAGCAGTTGGAAAAAATATAATTTCACTGCTTCCTTCTATAATAATTGGTAATTTATATTTCATACCTAGAAGCCTTTTGCTCCCCTTAATTCTACCTTCTAAACTGCTCCCATAATATTCACAGCTTTCTTTAATAATTTTTAAAATTGGTTTTTCAATAATAAATATTTTATCCTTTTCAACAATTTTGGTTCTTTTATTATCTTCTTTTAATAATGCGCATGTTTTACTTGTTATTTCATAAATTTCTTTTTCCATATACTCTCCCCCTAATCGAAATAAATCGATGCTTCTCTTATACTACTTTTTGTTGTCGAATTTTAGCGATTTTTGTCTAAAAAGTAAAAAAAAGAACTTTAATAAGTTCTTATTGGTAAAATTAAGCTGATCAAATCATCACTATCAGGATTTTTAATAATTATTGGTTTAAATTCTCCATTAAATAATAATTCAAGTTCTTCACTTTCAATTACCTTAATAGAGTCCATCATGAATTTAGAATTAAACGCAATTTTAATGTCTTCTTTTTCTTTCTTTTCCACAGTTATCTTTTCTTCAACATTTCCAATTTCAGGAATGTTAGAAGAAATTATAACACTCTCCCCTTTACTTTCTAATTTAATCGTATTTTTATCACTTTCGTTAGTTAGTAAAGAGGCTCTATCAATAGCTCCATAAAGATCCATTAAATTAGTTTTCATAGTAATTGAAAATTCTTCAGGAATTAACTTTGAAGTATCTGGATATGTTCCATTGATTAATCTTGTCATCATAGTAATATGACCAAATTTGAAAATGACTTTGTTATTAAAAATATGCATTTCGATATTTTCTTCGTCATCAAACATTAACTTTGTTAATTCAATTAAATTTTTAGTTGGAATAATAATATTAACATTTTCAGATACTTTTTTATCTAATTTAACTCTTTTTATTGATAAGCGATATGAATCTGTTGCGGTACATTCCATTTTATCTTTTTCGATTTTAAAATTGATACCAGTTAATACCGGTCTTGCTTCACTAACCCCAGCAGCAAAAGCTGTTTGATTAACAATTGTTTTAAAAGCTTTTTGATTTAATATAATAGGATCTTTACGATATTCTAATTCTAAATCAGGAAATTCGTTTGGATTACTACAATTTAAATTAAAAGAAGAATTTTTAGTAGTTATATATATTTTAGCATCCATTACTTCTTCAATACTTATAATCTCATCAGGTAATTTTCTTACAATATCATATATATATCTACCAGATACAACAATATCTCCACAAGTATCAATTAAATCAATT
>CAZELY010000013.1:0-24678 GCA_964513345.1 uncultured Muribaculaceae bacterium | reverse complement strand
ACATTTTCTACTTTAATACCCCATGGGTCAGTAGCTTCATCAATTATTTTACAAATGTTAGTAGAAATTTTTTCACGATCTGTTAATAATTGATCTAGTGTTACTGTACCGACAACATTACGCATAGTTGTTTGCGCTAATTGACCAACAGCATAATGGAAATTTTCAACTTCACAAACAGCCTTACCTGCATCAAATACCCTATAATAAATAACCGCATTTATTTTAATAGATACGTTATCACTGGTAATGGCGTCTTGCTCTGGAACATCTACGGCTTTAGTTCTAATATCTATTTTTTGGAAAGATTCAATAATTGGCCATATAATATGCCAACCTGGTTCTAATACTTTAATATACCTTCCTAATCTAAATAAGATACCTCTTTGATATTGGTTAATTTGTCTAATAGAACATAAAATAACAACCAATATAATAGCTAACAATACTAACATAACAATACTCCTTTCTAATATAATTATACATAATTATAATTAAAAAAACAATATAATTTAACTAATCATCAGTATGTTTATATTTCTATATAAAAAACCACATAGTGGTTATTTTTAAATGGCTGCCCCTGTTAGATTCGAACTAACGATCATGGAGTCAGAGTCCACCGCCTTACCGCTTGGCCAAGGGGCAATAAAGCAGTATAACAAATATACTGCGCTTATTATAAACTATTTTTTTATTTATTACAAGATTTCATAATCGTCTTTTTTTTCGTTGTTTTCTTTTTTTGTTTTTTCTTCTTTTAATTATTATAAATATTATAAATAAGATAAATAGTGTTATAAATCCGGAAATAATTTTATGAGTTTTAATCACTTTTAATAGAGAAAATTGCAATTTTTCTTTTAAAATAATTTTTTCTTTGGTTAGCAGCTCGGTTTTATAATATACTGATAAAGTTCCTAATTTTTGGTTTTCTTTTATATTAGGCGTCAATATTTCTATACCATTATATTCATATTTTATATCATTTTTATCGATATTATTTGGTAAATAAACTTCTAATTTATCTGAAGCTTTGAAATTTATTTCATCTTTTTTTATGTATTTTGTTTTTAAAGTTAAAATAACGTCATTCTTATCATATATTGTTTGATAGCTATAGTTATTTTTATAATAATCATATATGGTACTAGCATCTTCAAAATTGTGTTTGCCCTTCTTATCATAAGGAGCGCCTAAAGTGACTAATAAAAAATTAACATCGTCAATATTAGCGATTGAAGCTAAACAAAGACCTGCACCATCAGTTGTTCCTGTTTTTCCACCTAAAAGATAACTTCCAACAATTTTGTTTTTTCTAATATTATTTTTTATAGTAAATCGGCCATTTGAAATAGTATATGATTCTGTAGTAATTATGGTTTTAAAATCCTCATTTTTTAATGAATACTGAAATAATGAAGCAATATCTTTTGCTGTTGAATAATTGTCTTTATCGTCCAAACCTATTTCATTACCAAAATGAGTATCTGTGAGTTTTAATTCTTCAGCTTTCGCATTCATTTTTTTGACAAATTCTTTTTCAGAACCGCCTACTAATCTAGCTAATGCTTTAGCGGCATCAGCACCAGACGGAATTAAAAGACCATATAATAAATCTTTATATGTAACCTTTTCGTTAGCCATAAAACCAGCAGTAACCAAATTTTCAGAAGCTATTCCATAAAAATCTTCACTTTTTAAAACAACTTTTTCGTTCAGATCTTTAATGTTTTCTAATGTTACAATAGCTGTCATGATTTTTGTTAATGAAGCAATTTGCACTTTCTCTTCAGCATTTTTTTCAAATAACAATTTATTATCGTTGGTTTGATACAATATAGCATTATTTGACTGAATATCAAGTGCTTGAACATTCATAGTGGTAAATAAAATAATAATTGTTATTAACTTAAAAAATACTTTCACTATAATCACCAGAATAATTATAACATAAAAAAACAACATATTATAATATGTTGTTAATATATAGTTTCATATCTTACTAAATAATAGTCATTCAGATGTTTCTTAAATGTTAATTTATAAAGTGGCCTCAAGGCTACAAAATCTGTAAAATTTCTTCGGTAGTAATCTATGGCGCCTTTTGAATCCACACTATATTTTCCATCTTTATCAGTGGATGTAAATTGGCTTAATGCCTCAGCCTTTGTTTTATATTGTGAATCAATATAAAAAGCATTTTCTGGCGTTTTCCCTTTAACCGGCGGATATATTCTCGATAACGTGATGGCATATTTTGTGCCGGTATCTTCAATACTTACAATGTTAGACATTAATGGTTTAATTTCTTTAACTTTTTTACTAATTTTATCTTTTACATATCTTCTTCTGTTTTTATCAAATTTTACACCACAAAGTGGCAAATCAGGATATTCAGTTAGTTTTAAATTATATAATTCTCTTACATATCTATCGACATTTGAGGTAGTTACTTCTTTTTTGTTTGATAAAAAGTATATTGATAAAGCATATAATTGCATATTGTTTAATTTGTTTTCTACATCAAAACTATTAACACTATCATCAATTACGTCACCAAAAGCATATAATTTAAATTTTTCTTCTTTAGCAAAAATAGCATTAGCAACATTATTTAAATTTGCATTAGGTGGGTTCATTTCTTCACCATTCAACCCTCCAGGTGTAAATTTATTAGTAACTATGCACCCGCCAATACCTAAAACTAATAATGCGGCGACAATAATTATAATATTTTTTAGATTTGCTTTTCTTTCATTTTCGGTTTGTTTTTCCATAAATGCCCGCCTTCCTATTTTTTACAATTCTATTATACCATATTTTTCTATTTTATATAAAAAAAACGAACTATTATAGTTCGAATTTATTAAAATGGTGCCTGTGGCCGGACTTGAACCGGCACGGTATTGCTACCACTAGATTTTGAGTCTAGCGCGTCTACCAATTTCACCACACAGGCATCTACATAACATTATACCATATTAATTATAAAAATGAACAAAAATAGTTAGATAACTAACTATTTTCTTCTTCCGTATATTTAGAAGTGAATAAATCTGTTTCTTCATCATTTTCTTCAAATTCTACCACTGGGAGATCTTTTGTGGAAGCAAGGCCGAAGTAATCTAAAAACTCATCGGTCACACCATATAGTATAGGTCTACCTGGAAGTTCTGAACGACCTACTTCTTTTATAAAATTCATAAATACTAATTTTCTAATAATATGTGAGCTATTGACACCTCTAATTTCATCGACAACCATTCTTGTTACTGGTTCATTGTAAGCAATAATTGCCAGTGTTTCTAGAGCTGATGGGCTCAAAGTGTTGCTTTCTTCATCACTAAATAATTTTTTATAATATGCAGCGTGTTCTTTTCGCGTAACCATTTTTAATTTGCCTCCAAAATATTCAATGTTCATGCCGCGATCATTTTCCAAATATTCTTTGCCTAATTCTTCAATTAATTTCGTTAGTTTATCATGCTCAATATCTAAAACTGAAACCATTTGTTTAATCGAAAGGCCCTCATCACCAGCTACAAAAAGTAGTCCTTCCAAAACTGCTTTTAAATTCATGCTATCCTCTCCTATAAGCAATTACTATTTTATCCAAATTATGATCTTGAGTAAGTAAAATATTGCCAGCCTTGGCCAAATCTAAAATTGATAAAAATGTAACTACTACGTAATCTTTAGTATATACATCAAATAAATCTTCAAAATTCATTTTTTTATTTTTACTAAGTTTTTTCATAATGTCTTTGCTTCTAGTGCGAATAGAATATTCTTTTTTAGTTACAACAGTATTCAAAGGTTTTAAAAATTCTTGTTTTTCCTGAAATCTGGCAAAAGCATTTATTAAATCATCTAAAGTAACCTCATTACTAATATTTATTTTGTTTTCTTTAAACTCTTCTAAAAAACTAGGATTCTTCGTAAATAATTCTTGTCTTTGCTCTTCAAGATTTTTAAATGTTTGACTAATTTCTTTATATTTTTGATATTCGATTAATCTATTTATTAATTCTTCTCTAGGATCTTCTTCTTCATCTTCTTCTTCACTATGTGGAAGAAGTTCCTTTGATTTCATCTCAATCAAATCGGCTGCCATTGTTAAATATTCACTATCAACATTCAGATTAAGGCTCTCCATTTTGCTTATATATAATAAATACTGATTAGTAATTTCTGAAACATTTATATCAAAAATATCAATATTTGATTCTTTGATAAGGTGTAAAAGCAAATCAAGTGGGCCTTCAAATTCATCTATTGTAACTTTATAATTCATTTTATCCACCTAATCCATTATAGCATAAAATTAAAGGAAATTATAGTTTTACTAAGTAATAAACTTTAATAGGTGAGTTTATGGTCCGTTTTTTTCTTTTTCTAGTTGGCTTTGGTTTGAGTGTTATTGGATTTATATATTTAATTAGCTATTTAAATTTGCTTGCACTTGGGTATAATTTTTCAGAATATGTTAAATTTATTTGTAGAAGGCCTGAATGTATATCAGCTATTGTTGGTCTTATATTAATCTTTGTGACAATTTTTAAAGGGGATGATCAAGATAATATATGCATATGATATTTTGTTAAATTTTCAAAAAAACTTTTATGATTTCTTTGATTGGAATTTTAAAGATAAAATTTATCATATAAAAAAAATACCCATATTTAAGGTTTCAAATAAAGATTTTATAGCATTTAAATATGATACTGTCCAATTTAATTCGGAACTACTAAATAAGATTTACAATAAAACTATTGTATTCTCAAAAAATAAATCATTTATAAATTATGCTTTTTTAGTTAGCAATGGCAAAGAAATAATAGCCTTAAAACTAAATAAAAAAGGGCTTAATCTATATAAAAGTGCACTTTTACTTGAAGAAGAAATTGACATATTTAATTTGCCAGGAGTCATAAAAACTAATTTAGAATATAAAATTATCCACAAAAAAAGAAAACTAATTTTTCAAACAAGGAATGAACAACATATGTTGAATTTTGTATTAAAAAAACTAAATTTTCTTTACTTTAGTAATGAATTTGAAAAACTAAAATATTTATATTTAGAATGTTTTAATGAACAGGAAAATGATTTAAAAATAATCGTTGAATCTTTAAAAAATAATAGTTTAGATTCAAAAAAATTATTAACTATGTACGATTTTTTTAAACTGACTGAGCAAAAATAAAAGGATAACTTAGTTATCCTAGAATAAAGCCCATATTTTTGGTAAAAACCAAATGAATACAGCAACCAAAACAAGTAATATTACACCAAAAATGATTGTACTTTTTCCACTTTTGAAAATGACTTTTTTATCATTTTGTTCAGCTGGCTCTTCAGCAGGTGCCACTGGTGCTTCAGCTGGCATAGCTTCAGCAGCTGGTGTTTCCATTGGTGCCACCTCTGGCGCTGGTTCTGCCGGTGCCTCAACAACTGGTGTTTCCACTGGCGCAGCTTCTGGAGCTGGTTCTGCCGGTGCTTCCATTGGCGCTGGTTCAACAGGATTATCAAATACTTTTGTTTGTTCTAATTCTGCATCACTAGCTGGCGCTGGTTCAGCTGGTGTCATTGAAGCTTCCGTTGGTGCTTCAGCGGCTGGCGTCTCCATTGGTGCTACCTCTGGAGCTGGTTCAGCTGGTGCCTCGACAACTGGTGTTTCCATTGCTGGAGCTTCTGGAATAGTTGGTGCTTCGGCTGGGGCTGGTTCAGTAGCAGGTTGCGGTGCAACTTGATTAGCAAAATCAAAACTATAATCCATAGATTGTGGTTCCGAATTCTGATTATTTAAATTTTCGTTTTCGTTCATGATACGTCCTCCTTATTCTAACTATCCACATTATAGCAAAAAAAGAAGCAAAGGTCAAAAAAAACTTTATATTTTTTTATATAAAGTTTTTTGTTTTGAATAAGTAGTGTCAGTAAACATGTATGATATAGATGGAAACCATTTAGATAAAAATGTTTCTTTTTTTATTGGTGTTAAACAATTCCATTTAATTTGTTCATAATTTAATCCATTTTCTTCGAATTTTTCAATTATATCAAGCTCATTCATGTTTAAAACACTTAGCATTTCTTGAAAAGCTTCTGGGTTACTAAATAGCGATTGAACTTCACGACAAAACAATTCTTCTCTATGCTCTAAAAATGTTTTATATATTTCCTGAAGCCCATTATCAAATAAAGCATATGTCTTATCAAAATAATAAGTATTACATGGCGATGCAGCGTCGGAATACATAAGCGCATTTTCAGGATCTCGAAATATTTTTAATCTTCTTTGAATTTCAATATCTGGATTTTCTATAACTGGCCAAAAATTATGATAATATTCTAGATTATCAACGTGTTCAACATGTTGAAGATTATATATTTGATTTCGTCCAAGACAATTTTGACGTGCGGCATCACGCATATCTTCTCTAAACAATTTAAGTTTTCCTTCTTTATTAAAGCGAGGCATGTTTAAATATGCAGAAAAATTATGACCTAAATAGGGAAATACTAAGCGATCTTCACCAGTTTTAGTGTCAGGCCCAATCCATCCATAAAATATGTCATTCTTTTTGTTGTAAGCAACTACCCTTGTATATTCAATATTGTTTATTTGCAAGCTGTAAACATAACCGAATTTAAAATTATGATTTTTTAATTTCTTTAAATTTTCGCCTACACTTGCATTGAATTTAAAGTATAATATCTCACCAGGCTCGGTATACCCAGAGTCAGGAGTACTATCTGCCAATTCGTTTAACTTTTCAATTGACATCATATCCCATTTCTCCCTCTAAATAATAAAATATGAATACAATTATATACTTTTTTTTTGATTTGTCAAATTATTAAAAAAATAGCTTTTTTAAAGCTATTTCAATATTTTGATAATGTATTAATAAAAGTTTCTTCATCCCATATATTGATACCTAATTCTTGAGCCTTAGTTAGTTTCGAACCGGCTTCTTTACCGGCAATAACAACATCTGTTTTTTTACTAACACTACTTGTTACAACTCCACCTAAAGCTTCTATTTTTTCTTTGGCTTCATCTCTTGTAAATCTTTCTAAAGAACCCGTAAGGACAAAAGTTTTATCTGAAAAATCGGTTTTTTCATCATTGATGTTTTTTAAATACATCGTATTGATACCCTGCTTTTTTAATTTGTTTATAATTTCAATATTGTTTTGGTTTTGAAAATAAGATACTATGCTTTTCGCAATAATTGGTCCAATATCCTTAATTTCGCTAATTTCTTCAAATGATGCATTCATAAGATTTTCAAGCGAAATAAAGTTTTTACCTAATATATCGGCAGTTTTAGTTCCAACGTGTCTTATTGAAAGACCAAATAATAATCTTTCTAAAGAATTTGTTTTACTACTTTCAATTTCTTCTAATAAATTATTGATGCTTTTCTCACCAAAACCTTCAAGTTCCATCAATTCTTCTTTATATTTTCTTAAATCATAAAAGTCATCATAATTTTGAATATAACCCAAATTATAAAAATCTTCAACAATTCTATCACCTATGCCTTCAATATTCATGGCATGTTTTGAAGTAAAATGGATTAATTTTTCTTGAATTTTCGCTGGGCAGTTAGGATTAATACAATAGTAAGCTGCCTCTTCTTCTTTTCGAATTAATTTTTCATGGCAAATCGGACAGTTTTCAATCATCTTAAATGGTTGTTCACTTCCCTCACGTCTTTCTTTAATTACTTTTACTACTTCAGGTATAACATCTCCAGCTTTTTTAATAGAAACGGTATCACCTACTCTAATATCTTTGCTGACAACATAGTCTTCATTATGAAGAGTTGCCCTGGAAATAACTGAGCCCATGACTCTAACTGGTTCTAAATCCGCACTTGGTGTTACTTGTCCCGTTCTACCAACAGTAAATATAATATCTGTGACTTTAGTTAAAACTTCTTCGGCTGGAAATTTATAAGCAGTTGCCCATTTTGGGCTTCTGGCTGTATAACCTAATTTTTGTTGATCAAGTAAGTCATCAACTTTAATAACAATTCCATCTATTTCATAAGGTAGGGTATCTCTTTTTTCTGTCCAATAATTAATATATTCTAATAGTTCATTTAAATTATTCACTCTTTTATTATTAGGATTAGTAACAAAGCCTAGTTCTTTCATAAATCTTAAGGCATCATAATGCTTATAAATATTATAATCTTCTGGATCTGGCAAATGATATATAAAACAATCTAAATTGCGTGAGGCAGCTACTTTAGAGTCTAATTGTCGAACACTGCCAGCAGCGGCATTCCTGGGATTGGCAAAGCCCGCACCTTTACTGTTTAATTCATTGAAGGAAGCTTTACTCATATATATTTCACCACGAACTTCGATATCAATATTTTTAGTTATTGAAAGTGGGATACTTTTTATTGTTTTAGCGTTATGTGTAATATCTTCGCCAGTAACACCATCTCCACGAGTAGCCGCTCTTACTAGTTTGCCATTTTTATATAACAATGAAACGGAAAGACCATCGATTTTAAGTTCTACAACATATTTAGGATTAGGTACTACTTTACGGACACGTTCATCGAAGGCAATTATTTCACTTTCATTAAAAACATTACTAAGTGAAAGCATCGGAATTTCATGAGTTACTTTCTTAAATTCACTAATTACTTCACTACCTACTCTTTCAGTAGGTGAATCTGATCTTTTTAACTCTGGATATTTTTCTTCTAATCTTTGAAGTTCCTGCATATATCTATCATATTCTTGGTCAGTAATTGTTGGTTTATCTAAAATATAATAGTCATAATTGGCTTTATTTATTATTTTTATGAGTTCATCAATGCGTTTTTCAATCATAAATTCACCTTCTTTTATACTATAATTAGTATACCATTTTTTGCCTATAAAATCACTATTTTTGGGCCTTTTTATTTACAAAAAAGGTTAACCTATGTTAAGATAAAAATAGATTAAGGGAGGGTATTATGGAAAAGTATTTAATAATTAATGGTGGAAGCTCATCATTAAAATTTTCACTTTATAGTATGCCTGATGAAGAAGTTTTAGTGAGTGGCTATTTTGAAAAAATTGGTCTAGAAGATAGTTTCTGGACAATAAAAATAAATGGTGAAAAAATAAAAAAACATGGTTACTTAAAGAATCATGCTGATGCAGTTAATGTAATGCTTAAAGAACTTATCGAAAATAATATTATTGAAGATATTAGTGAAATAAAAGGCGTTGGTCATAGAGTTTTACATGGTGGTGAAATTTATAATAGCTCTGTAATAATTGATGATAAAGTTTTGGAGGATATTACTAATCTTACAAAATTAGGGCCTCTGCATCATCCTGGGGAAATTGCAGGTATAAAAGCTATGCAAAAATGTATACCTAATATTCCACAAATAGCTGTATTTGATACAGTATTTCACCAAACAATACCGAAAGAAAACTATACATATCCTGTTCCATACACATGGTATGAAAAATATGGGGTAAGAAAATATGGTTTTCACGGAACTAGCCATCAATATATAACACAGGTTATGCAAAAACTCTTAAAAAAAGAAAAAGTTAATTTAATTGTTTGCCATATTGGTAGTGGTGTTTCTATAAGTGCGATTAAAGATGGAAAATGTTATAACACGACCATGGGACTTACTCCTTTAGATGGACTAATGATGGGAACAAGATCTGGTTCAATTGATCCATCAATTGTTCAATATATTATGAAAAATGCTAAATTAAGTGCTGAAGAAGTTAACAATATTTTAAATAATGAAAGCGGATTTTTAGGTATCACCGGCAAAAGTGATATGCGCGATGTTGAAGAAATGGCTAGAAATGGTAATGAAAAAGCTATCTTAGCTTTAGGAATGTATGATAATTCTGTTGTAAGATATATTGGTCAATATTATTTTGAATTAGAGGGCAAAATAGATGCGATAGTATTCACAGCTGGCATTGGTGAAAACAGTATTGAATTTAGAAAACATATTGTTCAAAAATTATCAGAGCCATTGGATATCAAGTTAGATAATAGTAAAAATAACGGTATTGCTGGCTATAAAGTAGATATCGAAGGTGTTATTACAACACCTGATTCAAAAATTCCAATATATGTTATTCCAACAAATGAAGAAATTATGATATTAAGAGACACTTATAAATTATGTCATGAAAAAAACGATTAATAAATCGTTTTTTTATATTACAATAGCGAACAAATTATTAGACCCTTTATTTACTAGTTTAGATAGCGTATTTTGTAATTTAAATCTAATAGTATCCGGCATTAATGATAATTTAGCTTGGATTCCTTCTTGAACAATGACGTCTAAACTTCTTCCAAATATTTCGCTTTTCCAAATGTTTTCACTTTCTTTATCTTTCATTATATAATTTATTAGTTCCTTACTCTGAAGTTCTGAACCAATAATTGGTTCAAATGTACTTTCGACATCTACCCTAATCATATGTATAGAAGGAGCTACGGCTTTTAATTTAATGCCGTAACGACTACCTTGTTTAATAATTTCTGGCGTTTCTAATGTCATATCTGATAAGGTTGGACTGGCAACTCCGTAACCTGTTGTTTTAACCATTTTAAGAGCATCCTTAATTTGATCATATTCCATTTTCGCTTCATTATAGTCTTGAAATAGTGTTAGAAGTTCTGAACGATTGGTTATATCAATGCCAATTATTTCTTTTAAAACTTTATTGTATAAATCATTTGGTGTTTTTAAAGTAACTGTTACTTCGCCAGTTGAAGTGTCGACATTGGATAAAAAGGCTTTTTCTATATATTCACAATTTTCTAAATTATTGGTAATGCCTTCAATATCGCGTAATTTATCAATTTCTTCAATACTTTCTCGTATACTATCAATATACGATTTTTTTAACCAATTATTAGGCGCTAGACAAGCGATCCAATCAGGCATTTCGACATTAATTCGAACAACTGGAAATTCATATAAGGCTTCTTTCAATATATTGTAGGCATCCCTTTCACTCATCCCTTCAATGTTCATAGGAATTACAGGTACTCCATAATTTTCTTTTAAATCTAGAGCTAAACTTTCTGTTTCTGGAAGCATTGGGTGAGTTGAATTTAAAACAATAATAAATGGTTTGCCTATTTCAATTAATTCACCAACTATTCTTTCTTCAGCTTCTACATAATCACTTCTTGAAAATTCGCCTATAGAACCATCAGAAGTAACTAAAATTCCAATTGATGAATGATCTTTGATAACTTTTTCTGTACCGATTTCAGCAGCTTCAACAAAAGGTATTTCTTCATCGTACCAAGGTGTGCGAACCATTCTTGGACCATTTTCATCTTCATACCCCTTGGCACCATTAATAATATATCCAACACAATCTACAAGTCTAACGTCGGCATTGAAATCATCTATTTTAATTTTCGCAGCTGTTCCAGGTACAAATTTAGGTTCCGTTGTCATGATAGTTTTTCCTTGAGCTGATTGTGGAATTTCGTCTAAAGTTCTTTTTCTTTCATATTCATCTTCGATATTAGGCACAACCAAATTTTCAATAAATCTTTTTATAAATGTTGATTTCCCAGTTCTGACAGCTCCTACTACCCCTAAATATATGTCTCCACCTGTTCTTTTGGTTATACTTTTAATAATATCTATTTTTTCCATATATTCCCTACTTTCTAATTAACTATATGTATTTTAGTTTTATATATGAAAAAAATATTAGAATTACTAACATTTTAAATCATTTTATCAATGTCTTTAGGTACTTTATCGTTAACAATAGTTTCAACTATTTTATCTTCTTTTTCTTTTGTTATAGGTCTTCCTGTCATTTGACTAAGTTCCCCAATAACCTCTCTTAAAGTGGTTTCATTTTTTAAATCATTTTGTTGTAATTTTTTAGCTAGATCTAAAATTGTTTGTTTTCCAACTCCGCTTTTTTTCTCCACTCTGTTAAAAAAACTATCTGAAAATTTCATACTTTATCCTCCTAAATTATTATATGAAAATAAAAAAAAGAGGTTATTACCTCTTATCAAAGCTATTGCTTTCACTTTTGCTTTTAAATCGTAAAACAATAGGTGTCCCTTCAAAATCAAAGTTTTCTCTAATTTTATTTTCTAAATATCGTTCGTATGAAAAGTGAACTAGTCCTTTACTATTTACTTCAATATTAAAAGTTGGTGGGCACGTACTTACTTGATGCGCAAAATATACTTTTAATCTTTTCCCTTTATAAGTCGGTGGAAGATTCAAAGCATATGCATCGGAAATAACATCATTAACTAAGCTTGTTTTTATTTCTTTATGCGCATTTTCATTTACTTTAATAATTTGTGGCATCAAAGTATGGACCCTTTTTTTAGTTAAAGCCGATAAAAATACAATTGGCGCATATGGCATGAATTGGAAATTAGTACGAATATCTTTGATAAAGTTTTTCATTTCTTTATCTTTATCTTCAATTAAATCCCATTTATTAACTGCAATTACTACTGCTTTGCCAGCTTCGATTGCATAACCAGCAATGTGCTTATCTTGTTCAATAATGCCTTCTTCAGCATTGATTAAAATAACACAAACATCACTTCTATCAATTGCTTTTAAACTTCTTAATAAACTATATTTTTCAACACTTTCATAAACTTTTCCACGTTTTCTCATACCAGCAGTATCAATAACTACAAAATCTTCTCCATGGTAAGTAAATGGCGTATCAATCGCATCTCTGGTAGTTCCGGCAACATCACTTACGATTACTCGCTCTTCATTCAAAAGAGCATTAACTAGGCTACTTTTGCCAACATTTGGTCTTCCAATAATGGAAAATTTAACTACTGAATCATCATATTCTTCATCTATTTCTTTAAAATTAGCGGTAACCATTTCTAGTAAATCATATATACCAATTTTTTGTTCACCAGAAATTTCAGTATAATTTTCAAAACCAAGTTCATAAAAATCATAACGGTGTTCTTTAAATTCTTTGGTATCAGCCTTATTAATAGCGACAATTATGTCTTTGCCACTTTTCATAAGCATGTCACGAACCACATAATCATTGGCCGTTAAACCTTCTTTACCATCAACGACAAAGATAATAACGTCAGCTTCATCAATGGCAAGCTCTGCTTGTCCTTTAATTTTATCATTAAAACTTCCTTCAGTTATATCGATACCTCCTGTGTCGATTAAATGAAAACTATAGTTTTGATAATTTACCATACCATAGATTCTATCTCTAGTTACACCTGGAGTATCTTCAATAATTGCAACTTTACTACCAACTAAACGATTAAAAATAGTACTTTTTCCAACATTCGGTCTTCCTACTAAAGCAACAACTGGCTTTTGCATACTCATCACCTCACTTACTTATTTTTTTTCTTTCTTTTCCATATATTATTTTGATAACTTTTTCTAAAAACCTACCCATATTAATATTTGAAATAGGTTTATCTAAACTTATATAAAGATGATTATTAAATATATGGTATTTATTAAAATATTCAACGTCGCTTACTTCATATAAAAAAGAATCATTTATTATCTTGGTATTAATTTCTAAGGTTTTGCCAAAGTAATCAAGATATTCTAATTCTTCTTTTTTTACTTCCATAATAACTCCATAGTTTTGATCTATATAAATTGTTATATCATAGTATCCATTAATTTCTAGTCCATAGTTAGTATGAAGTTTTAAAAGTAGTTTTCGAAGATAAGTTTGTAACATTTCCTTATCACTAAAATTTAAATTTTTTATATATAATTTATTTAAATATAAAATTATTAATTCATCTTGTATAACTACTTTCATGTTATCACCTAAAGTAGTTTATGAAATATTGATTACGAAGTGATTTTAATCTTTTTAAGTATGTCTTCTTTTCCTGTTTTGGTCATATTAGAAAACATTATAAAATCATCACCAACAACTAAATCTAAATCATCTAAAATTGCACTTCTTTGTTTTTGTTGAAGAGTAATACCGATTTTATCACATTTAGTAGCGACAATTGTAACTGGTAATTTATAATATTTTAAGAAATTATACATCATAATATCATCATTTGTTGGACGATGACGAAAATCGATAAGTAAAAATATTTGCTTTAAATTAGGTCTATTAACTAAATAATCCTCAATCATCATACCAAATTTTTGTCTATTTTCTTTTGATGTTTGCGCATATCCATAACCTGGGGCATCAACTAAATAAAATGCATCATTCACTTTATAAAAGTTAATTGTTTGCGTTTTTCCAGGTTTTCCTGATGTCCTGGCGTAATTTTTTCTATTAACAAGAGTATTTATAAAACTACTTTTTCCAACATTACTTCTTCCAATTAATAAATATTCTGGCAAATTGTCAGTTGGATATTGACTTTGCCTAACTGCTGATGTAGTTAATTCAACGGAATTAATTTTCATTTTCATCACCTAACTATGCCATAAATTATAACAAAATTATGGTTTAATGTCAAAAAAGAAGCATTTTTACATTTTTAAATAAAATTGTTGCTTTTTTAATATGTTTGTGCTATAATTTAAAGCACTGGGGAATTAGCTCAGTTGGCTAGAGCACTTGCTTTGCAAGCAAGGGGTCAGGAGTTCGAGTCTCCTATTCTCCACCATTTTAAAAATAAAACCCTTTTGGGTTTTTTTATTTTACTATATTAATAAAATATGATATTATTTAAATAGAAAGGGTGAGAAAATGAAAAAAGGTATTATTATTGGAATTATTATTGTTATAATTATTGCAGTTGTACTCATATTATTTAATCCATTCGCAAAAAAGAATTATGTCATATTAAAAACGAATGGTGGGGTTCCATATAAATGGGAATACACTATTGAAAATTTAAATGTTATAAAATTTGATGAAATGGTTTCCACAAGCAAAAATAAAAATATAACTGGCGGAGAAATTTTAGAAAAATATATTTTTAAAGGTCTTAAAAAAGGCGAAACAACTATAACTTTTGAATATAAAAATTTTACCGACGGAACGGTTGATCAAACTAAGGTTTATAAGGTTACCGTTAATAAGAATTTAAAAGTAAAAATAAAAGAAAAGCACTAGAGCTAATCATCTCTAGTGCTTTGTCTTATCATCTGATCAGTCATTACGGTGGCGCCAGTTACTAAAATGCCTTGAACTATATTATTAATAATGGTGTCCCCACCCATAAAAATTGACAGCATTATTCCAATAATTAAAAGCATGATTGGAATATACTTATTCTTTATAATATTGGCATTTTTTATAACATAACCGACAATATATAATACAGGAATTAATATTAATTTATTCCCAACAATATAATTTAAAAAATCCATATTTTCACCCTAATTAATTATATTTAATTAGGGTGATTTAATAACAAAAAAGCATTGAATTTTCAATGCTTATTTTAAACCTAGTTTAGTGAAGAAATCTTCGATTTCATCAGTGTTATCAGTAAATCCACCAATTGTTGCGACTACTTCTTTATCCTTAATACCTAAGGTAAGTGGTGTTCCCCAACTATCGTTTTCATCAAAATAACTTACTGAACTCATAAGTGTAGCTTTATCTTCTTCTTCTAATTCATTAACTTCAATAACGTATAAAGGAAGATCATTTTCACCAACATATTCATCGATAACTGGTTTGAATTTTTTACAATATCCACATGTTGTTTGCGAAATGATTACTGCAAATGGTGCATCTCCACCAAGTAAACATTGATATTGCTCAACATCAATTTCTGCTAGATTTTCATATTCACCACCTGGTGTCACACCACAGGCATATTTAGCTATATCTGCATCATTTAAGAATTCTTTCATACTATCTTTATCAGTTAAAACTTTTTCTTTATAGTCCTCAACTTTTCCTTTTTCAATTACTAAAATAACATCTTCTTTAAATGATTTGTCTTGATATTTTAGTTCTTTTTTAATTGTTTTTAATTCGTCAGCTTTAACCTTATCAGTATCAACATAGTAAATTGCATGACTAATAGATTTAGCAACATCATTTATAGCTTTCTTTTTATCAGTTGTCATTTTACTAGTAACAACTAATGCATTTTTGCTTTTTTCTTCCATTAAACATTGATATTGTTTATAATTAATAGCACCTAGTTTCTTATAATCGCCATCTGCTTTAACGCCGCAAGCAAATGTTTTATCTGGTTTTGGCCAAAAACTAATGGCTAGTATCAAAACTACTAGTGCGAGAATAATTGCCCCAACAATCATTAATCTTTTGTTTTCATTCATTGTCTATACCTCTTTTCTTATTATATGATACCATATTTTGCTTGAAAAAACTATATTTTAATTAATGTTTTGCAATTTTTTTATACGATTATTAGTACTCGGATGTGTACTCCATAAAGAATCTTTTTCTTTTTTCTTTAATGGATTAATTATATACATTGATTCAGTTGCTTTATTGACATCCATTTGAGTTGTATCACTTTCAAGTTTTTCTAATGCTTTAATTAGTCCTTCCTTGTTTCTAGTTATTTGTACTGAACTAGCGTCAGCTAAATATTCACGATTACGAGAAATAGCTAGTTTTAATAGTGTGGCAAATATTGGAGATAATATTATAAAAATAAGTCCAATAATCATTAAAAGACCACCAATTTTACTGTCACTATCGCGATTGCCATATATTAATCCTCGTGAACAAACATCGGCTAAAATGGAAACAAAGCCAACCATAATGATTGCGACAGTCGAAAGCAGAATATCATAATTTTTAATATGTGATAGCTCATGCCCTAAAACACCTTCCATCTCATATTTGTCTAGTTTATTTAATAGACCAGTAGTTACACAAACCACAGCGTGTTTAGGATTTCTTCCAGTTGCGAATGCATTTAATGCTGGTGTGTCCATAACATATAATTTAGGAACTGGAATACCAGCGCTTAAACAAAGAGCTTCTAAAGAAGTATTAAGTTGTAAAAATTCTTCTCTAGTCGCTGGTCTAGCATTACTAATACCTAGTATCATCTTATCAGAATTATAATATGAAATCAAAGCTGAAACAGACGCAAATATTAATCCAAAAGCTACAGCCATTGCCGTGTTTTCAAAAAATAATCTTGATATAAAATATACAAGCATAGTTATAAATACGAAAAATAATGTAACAATTAGTCCTGTTTTAATTTTATTTCTTCTAACATCTCTTAATATCATTATAAATTCACCTTAACTACTTTCTTTTCATCATCCGTAACTTGAAAATACTCTTTTTCGCTATATTTCATAATTTTAGCCAAAATATTATTAGGAAAAACCGCAATAGCAGTGTTATATAGCTGTACAGAGTCATTATAAAATTGACGAGCAAAAGCTATTTTATCTTCAGTTCCTGTAAGTTCAATTTGTAAATTTTTAAAAAGTTTATTAGCTTTTAGATCTGGATAGTCTTCACTTAATGCAAATAATTTTTTAACAGTATCACTTGTTTCTTCACTGTTTTTAGCAATTTCACTCATTGTTTTAGCGTCATTTCTAGCGTTAACAATATTAATTAAAGTTTTGCTTTCATATTTAGCATAACCTTTAGTAATTTCAACTAAATTAGGAATTAAATCAGATCTTCTTTTTAATTGATTATCAATTTGGCTCCAAGCATTCTTACATCTAATATTTAACCTAACTAAATGGTTATATAATAATACAATAATAATAAATAAAATAATCAACACAATTATTAATATTTTCATAGAATTCCTCCTTTAATTACTATATATATTTTATCATAATTATATTCATTTTTAAAGAGGATTTCATCTGTATGGTTCATATATAATACACTTTTTTTGCACAAAAAAACAGACTAAAATCTGTTAATTTTAAATGATTGGTCCCCTATCTAATTTGTAAGTCGATAGTCATATTCTGAACACACCTTCCCTTTTTTACAATTACATTCTATCATTTTTTTGTTATAAAATCTATACTAAATAATTAAGTGTTTTGTAATTACTAATGAACCCATTATTGTAATCGTTTCAATTCATCATTATTTGAGCCATCAGTTATTTTAATAAATTCCATCATATCATGTTTTAAAATATTATATGTCTCAGTATATGGATTTCCATCACCAGATAACATACTACCTTTAAAATGCAAATTTAATTTATCATCCTTTATATCATAAGTACATAAATTATATTCCATATGTGAATTAGAAACACATTTTCCACTTTTAAATAATACTACTGTAGAAGTGTAATCAGTATTTGAAATAGAATATACAGCATCTATATATCCATTATTATCAGTTTTGGCATTTTGATTATCAGTGGTGGTATTTTGCTCAGTTACTGAATTTTTAAGTTGTGTATTTTCTGTTTTTAATGAGTTTAGTTGATTTTTTAAATCTTGTACTTCATTTTTATAATTTTCGTTTTCTTTATTTAATACTTTATCATAAGCAATATAAGCAACTGCTCCTAATAATAAAATAGTTAAAATAATAATTGCTACAGTTTTACCTTTCCCACTTTTTTGATTGTTTGGTTGTACATCCACTTGGTTTTCAATTTGATTGTCCATAATTTTCACACCTTCCTATTTTTCTACAATTACATTATATCACATTTTTCACTTATCTTATAATTATTTTAGGAAGGATATAGGTGTTTATGGCGCATTAATTTTTGGGCCTTATTTTGGTCGTGTTTTGAAATTATATTTTACAGAAAATTTCTAAATATAAAACAGTGTCTTATAATATATACACTGCTTTATAATTATTTAGTTAAATGCTTCTGTGCAATTATCACTGTTGTCATATTTCCAACCATTTTCATATGTTGGCTTTTCAAATTTTCCATTGCTATATTTTACTGCATAAAGAGAACCACGATATCCATTGATACAAGCACTTCCTTGAGTTGTATATGTTTTAAATCTAATTGCATTATCATCCACTTTTACTGAACCTCTTAAAATACTTTGTCTATTTACTTTTGTGTAAGAAGTATTTTTTTCTGCGTTAGGATCAATAATTTGTTCTTGGTCTAATACTGTATCAAGATTATATTTTTCGATTCCATTTTTATCAACAGCAATAACATTAACATTTCCTAACACACTTGTACCAGCATCTATTACAACAAATAACATATTTTGATGTGTGCTTAAATATACTAAAGTCATATCATCTAATTGACTATGTTTAACACCATTTATCCAAACGCCAACTTTATTTAATTCTGTAACATTATCTTTACCATTTGGATATAAATATGATAAACTACCACCTACTAATTGAACATTTTGTTTGGTATTATCTAAAACAACATCCTTAATGATGAATTTATACAATTCTGTATCACATTCGTACTTTTCTATACTATCTAGATTTCCATCAGTGCCATTAACATGTTCAACTAATTTATAATATTCATCAAGTGTAAACTCAGAAGTACATTGTGCACTTGTTTGCGGTACATTAGATAAATCATAACTTGGTTCTTTTAATGTATTGTCTTCCACTTTAGTTTCAGTTTTTTCAGGTTCTTTAGTTTCCTTGTTAAATACTTTATCGTAAACAATGTAACCACCTAATCCTAAAACCAATAATATTAAAATAACAACTACTGAAATGAATCCTTTTCCACTTTTTTTGTTTTGTGGTTGTACCTCCACTTGATTTTCAATTTGATTATCCATAATAAAATACTCCCTCCTACTTTTACAATTATATTATAGCACACTTTATAATTATTTCGTAATATTAATATAAAAAAGTCTTGACTTGCAAGACTTTTATTTTTTAAATGGTCGGGAAGACAGGTTCTCGACCATATCTTTGTTTTGATTTTGTTTTAAAGGGATATTGATTGTTATAAATAATTTTAGTCTTGTTTTTGGACTTGTTTTAAAAAAAATTATAAATTAATATTTAATTTTTTGTTTATTGTTTTTCTAATTCTAATTTTACCCCACCACAAGTTTTAGAAGTAATCAAGATACCATTTTTATATTCAATATCTAAAAGTGTTCTACAGTTCGGATATAGACATTCATATTCGCCATTATCTTTAGGGATTGTAACTGGTTGACACTTATCATTATATAAATATATTTTATCTACACCTAACGCATAATTACCACTTGCATCAATTCCGCCACCGCAGTCGCAACCAGCATGATAAGTATATGTGCCATCTTCTTTTAAGTTCAATTCTGCATAATATGTACATGATAAATCTTTATCTGTAGTAGTTTTTTGCTGAGAATAATTGCCTACGAGATTGTTGAATATTGTTTTAATTGTTGTAGTGCTATTATTATTTACAGTACTAATTGAACTTTCTTCTATTGTATTATCTTCAACCTGGGTTTCCGTTTGTGTAGGTTTTTCAGTCTTTCCATTTTCTGTTACACTAAATTTATCATAAGCAATATAGCCACCTAATCCTAAAACCAATAACACTAAAACAACAACTACTGGTATTAATCCTTTTCCACTTTTTTTGTTTTGTGGTTGCACCTCCACTTGATTTTCAATTTGATTGCCCATAATAAAATACTCCCTCCTACTTTTACAATTATATTATAGCATACTTTATAATTATTTTGTAATATCAATATAAAAAAGTCTTAACCTGTAAGACTTTTATTTTTAAATGGTCGGCAAGACCTGATGTCAACCATTTTTTCATTTCCCCTTTATTTTTAAGAGTCTATTCATGGATTCAAAACTTTTTGATCTTGTTTTTGGTCTTGTTTTATTCTTCATTAACAAAGTAGAATATTTCTTCTTTTGTAACTTTATTTAATATTAATCCCTCATTATTAGTTAAAGTTCCATTCCCACTTTTTTGGAAAACTTTTTGACTACCGCATTGTTCACTTTTATCAGGATTACAAACTAAAGTTAAAATATTATTTTCAAGTGTGTATGTTCCAATTTGATTTTGTCCGCCACCACATATTAAATGATGATGATATTCATAAGTACTATCATTATTTAAAATAATTTCGTATAGTTCGCCACCTATAGTACCATCGCATTTTGCCTCAATTTCTTCCCAATTTTGCTTATATGTTTTCCAAACATCTTTAGTAAGAGATTCACTATGTGATTGATAATATTCAGCAGTATCTACATTTTCTTCTACTGTGATATTTTTTACTTGTGTTTCAGTTTGAGTAGGTTCTTCTGTTTTTTCACTTTCTTTTGTAAACACTTTATCATAGGCAATATAACCACCTAATCCCAAAACCAGCAACACTAAAACAACAACTAATGCAATTAACCCTTTTCCACTTTTTTGCTTTTTCGGTTGCACCTCCACTTGATTTTCAATTTGATTATCCATAATAAACTACTCCCTCCTACTTTTACAATTATATTATAGCACACTTTATAATTATTTCGTAATATTAATATAAAAAAGTCTTGACTTGCAAGACTTTTATTTTTTAAATGGTCGGGAAGACAGGATTTGAACCTGCAACAGCTTGGTCCCAAACCAAGTGCTCTACCAAGTTGAACTACTTCCCGATAATGGCGCGCCCAGTAGGAGTCGAACCCGCAACCTTTTGATCCGTAGTCAAACGCTCTATCCAATTGAGCTATGGACGCATTCACTACCTATACGGCTTTCAAAGCACTTATAATACTATCACTTTTTTTATTATAAGTCAAGGTTTTTTAATATTATTATATTCTTTTAAAAAAAGATAGATTAATCTATCTTTAATTTGTTTATAGTTTGCGTAATTGTATTTGTTTCAACATTATTAACTGTATACCATCCATATTTTGTCATTTCATCATATGTATTTGCTTGATGAGTTAAAGTTGAAATAAGGCCTTGTTTTAACAAGTTTCTAATATCATTATTAGAACTTTCTAAAGTACCATGAACATAAACTTCAATTGTACTTTTTAAAATTAATAAATAATTATCCATTAATATTTGATCATTCATTGGCTTTTCCCTCCAGCATTTCAATTAACTCTTCTTGTGTTTGTTTATGCCCTTCTAGTTCGGCTTCTAAAAATGTTTTTAAACTTTCTTCCTCTATTCTTTCAATTGTATCTTCAATTACAGCAATAATGTTTTGTTCATGGCCAACAGCGTCTTCACAATATAGTAGTTCTTTTTGTGTCATAATTTCCTCCTCAAAAATAGTATGAACAATTTTTTATAAAATAAACAAAAAAAGCCTTAACGGCTTTTAACTATCATACAGTTGAACATTAATGTTTGTTACAATACCAACAAAATATCTAAATGGCTCTCCTGAAGCATCGATAGATGATCCAAAAGTTAAATTCGGTTTAAATTCGTTATTTAACGACGATGCTGGAGTAGCGATTAGTTTTGTAGTTGCTGACCCTGAGTATGAATAATAAACAACTCCACTTCTTCTGGTTATAGTAACAGTTCTTGGTAGTGGATTATTGTCAATTCCACTTCCATTTGATTGCCCTGGCCATCTAGCAGTTAAATCAAATTTTATACCAGAGTTTAATCTGTATGCAAATCCTGGCCAACTATTATTTTGGCTTTCATCTTTAGCATTGATTAATGTGGCTTGAGAAGCATTTGTACCAATTTCATCAATTGTTAAAGAAATATCAAAGTCTTTATTAATATTAGCTGGCGAAAACAGGTTAAGTCCTGTATCTATATAATTGGTGCCATCAAATCTAATGGTGCCATTTAATTGATATGAATGATCTGTTTTAATTTCGGTGTATGAATAATTATTAACAATACTGCCTTCATAAAATTCAACAGTGATATTTGATAATTGACCATCAAAAAATCTATCAAAATTTCCTTGAGAATTTATGTTACCCCCGATTGTAAGTGGCACATCAAAAGTATCAATATCGCTTTCGTATTCAAGCACTTTATTATATATATTACTATTAATCTTTGTATATAAAGCTCCATTTTCTCTGACAATTTCCACATCAAGTCCACTAGATAAATCATAATAACCGTTAAAACTTTTAACATGAGAATCGTTGATTTTAATATTATTATAAGTAACATCCTTATTTGGGGCAACCCTAAATACAAAACCTGAATATGGAGACCCTGTTTCGACCATTGATGATAATATAGTTGGCGGTGCAGACGCGCTTACATTACTAGCTGTATCATAATCACTATTATAGCTATCGATGGTAAATGCTATTCTAAAATTTCTGTTAACATTTTCAGCACTATATAATTTTATGCCTGTGTTTATTACCGAGTTTGCAGTTCCATCAAACTCACCTTCGTCAATGGCATAATCGTATGTTGTCCATTTAGCATATAAAGTTATATCTGATTGGACATTTGTCAAAGTAGAAATATGTGTTCCACTAAAATCTTCTTCTTCATACCAACCACTAAACGTTCCATCGTCTTTGGTAGGATTTAATAAAGTATATGTTTCAACTGAAGCAATTTCAGTAATTTGACCACTAGCTTGAGTACCACCATTTAAAACATAAGTAATTGTATGTTTTTTATAGACAGTGATGTTATCTAAAGTATTAGAAAGTGTTAAAGTTGGACTTGCATAACTTTCTGTAGCGCCAGTTACTAGCACACTATTAGGAATACCATTCGCACTAGTAAACGTTATAGATTTGCTTTCGTCTTCCAAAATCGTTGTTGGCAAACCTGTAGTAGTACTAAAGCCATCATAAGAAATCGTAAATAAGCGTTTGAAATCAAAATTTAATTCAAATTGATACTCTGTATTATTACTATTATATCCATTTGTGTCATAGCCAATAGTAATATTTATTTTTTTAATCGCACCCAACTTACATTTAGTTGAATCATCATCATCACAAATAGGATCTTTCATCGTATAAGTATTGGAGTCAACAGTATAAGTTAAATTACTTGGTAATCCCGTTATATCAGCAATTCCCATTTCAACATTACCAAAATTAGTTATTTCTACTTGATAAGTTATTGTTGAATTACTGTTTGGTAAATTTACACTACTTTTTATTGAATTAACATTATAATCTTCCCAAAAAGATGATCCTTCAAAAGAAGCTCCAACAATACCAGCGTTAGTAACTCTAATATCTTTTTGAACTCTGACAGTTAAGGCAATATCATTAACCATTAAACTTGTTGTGAAAGCCGAAAATCCAACAGTTAATGATGCCACAATAACAAGTACCAAGGTCGGAATTATATAAACAATATTATTTTTTTTGAAATTTTCTTTCGATATTTTTTTCATAATCAATTCCTCCCTTCTTATTATGATAACCCATTATAATTATAACATAATAATAAATTTTAATAAATAAAAAAACAAGCAATTTGCTTGTTCCTTTTAAAATGGTGGCTTCAGACAGAATTGAACTGCCGACACACGGATTTTCAGTCCGTTGCTCTACCAACTGAGCTATGAAGCCAAAAAAATGGCGGTCCCGACGAGAATTGAACTCGCGATCTTCTGCGTGACAGGCAGACGTGATAACCGCTACACCACGGGACCATGGTTGCGGGGGATGGATTTGAACCAACGACCTTCGGGTTATGAGCCCGACGAGCTACCACTGCTCCACCCCGCGATATAAATAAAAACAAATGGCGGAGAAAGAGGGATTCGAACCCCCGCGCCGTTTCCGACCTCCCGGTTT
>CAZELY010000012.1:0-24868 GCA_964513345.1 uncultured Muribaculaceae bacterium | reverse complement strand
CCAGTAATTGATACATTGCTCGTCGTTGTTGCCGCTTCTTTACCTCCGCCATAGATATTAGTAACTGTTCCGCCTTTCATATTAACGTGAGTAATCGGAGTTGTTCCAGCTGCATTATTTCCGCCATATACATTAGTAGCAGTACCATTATTTATATTAACAACTACATCTCCAACTGGTGTTCCATTGGCATTGTTTCCACCAAAAACATTGGTTATGGTTCCACCATTTATATTTACTGTAATGTCGCCAGCTACGCATGGCTCATGGGTAGAGTCACCTTCACCACCACCATAAACATTAGTAATAGTTCCAGCATTAACATTAACGTTTGTTTTATATGTGCTTTCAGTAGTTGTAACACTAGTCGAATTTACTGTACCAAACGCACTACCACCATAAACACTTCCAATAGTAGGGCCTGTGGTATTAAGAGTACCAATTGTAACATTAGAATTACGTTTTACAAAAGTATTCTCACCTTTACCGCCACCGTATACACCACCAGTTACCGTACCTCCAGTGATATTTACGTTAGTGTTGCCAGTAACAATACCTGATGTATTAGCGCCCCCGTATATGCTTCCAGATACAGTGCCTCCGCTCATGTTAATAATAGAATTGGTAGCAACGTTATAGTCTTGTACTTTGTTTTGATTACCACCACCGTAAACGCTACCTTGTATGGAACCATTTAAAATCGTAATTTTAGATTCAGCAGTAGAATTACCGCTGCTGACACCAGTAACACCATAATTACCGCCGCCGTATACACTATCTTTGATAGTGCAGTTTTCATTAACAACTATATAAGAATTATCATTAGAACCAATTCCTACATATCCACTTTTACCATTACCATTACCAAAGACATTACCAGAATAAACACCATACATATTATCAGTACTAGATAAAGTACTATCACCGATAACAGCATCTCCACCTACATAAATAAAACTAGATCCATATAAAGTACCATCACCATCAGTGGTGTTGCTTATATTACCATTAGAGCCGCCAAGAATGCTATATTTAACATTTCCACCAGTAACAGAAATAATTCTATTACCATACGTAGAAGATCTACCAGCACCACCAACTATTAAGTCAACGTCTCCGCCAGTCATGTAAATATAAGTATCATTGTCGCTACGTCTTGAAGAAGATGTTAATGGGCCACCTATTAAATTATAAATCCATCCGCCTTCTATTTTTGCACTTCTTGCGGCATTATAACTACCATCAAGGACGCCACCTACATATACTCCAGTATACATGTCAGCTTTACTAGTACCAAACTGGCCACTTTTGATAACCTGCAAGACGGCCGAATCATTAGAAGAATAAATATTTCCAGCCCATGAAGCTGTTGCTTCATAATATACCTCTAGATTATCATTATTTTCTCTAACTCTATCCAAATCATTACCAAATACAGCTTCGGCCTGTATATATAAATTATCATAATCATATCTATTAGTCGGTTCTGTAACTGAAGTATTATTATAATATCCAGATTCGATAATTAATTTGTATCTAGTATTTGAACTGATACTACCTGTAGAAGTATTTCCACCAACTAAGCCATTGAAATTAACGTAATTATTATATTTACTTAGTCCACGGCCAACTTTTAAATTATGATACGTTGCATTTAATAATCTACTATTGTTTAAGTCGGCAGAACTATAGTTAGTACCTGAGCTAATTGTCATATGTTCAATAGTAGTATCATTAACAAGTGATATATTAGCACCAGGGGTCCAGCGGTTTGTTGACTGCGTTCCATTGGCTAGTATACCTGTAAAAGTAAATGGTTTATTATAAGTGTTACTAGTACCCCAATTGGATGTTAAATTACTACTATTCAAATGAGCTATGTTAGTATCTCTAGTAGCTAAATAATAGTAATTTCTTCCTGTTTGAAAATAATTTATGTTATTATTACTATCATATTTATCAAGGTATTTATATAAATTGTTGCACCCTCCATTAGTATTACATGTTCCGCTTTGTATGTTACCATCAGCATCATAATAACCTTCGATGGATGCGTTTCTCGCTATATTACCAGCTGGAGTATAAAAGCCCGCCATAATACTAGTACTTGAATATAAATCTTCATCATGACAAATATCATCAGCATTTTCTAAAATGTAAGCATCCGTTGCAACTGTAAAATTATTACCCGCATCATTTATTCTATAGTAAGTAGTGTTACTATTGTAAGGTGCATTATTGCTGATAATTGTCCAATAATTACAGCCACCATTAGTGTTACAATACCTATTATTAGCAGTACGAATTTGGCCACCACTGACATAATATCCAGTATAGTAGCTATATCTATTAGCGTGAGCCGCTAAATAAAATCCATTCATAACAACTTCCGATAATGAAGTGGGTCTTACACATACTTCATGCGTTGTCGGAATAGCGTGTAAACTTCCAGTATCAAAACGTCCAAATACAGTAGACCACCCTTCAGAAGTGTTACCTTCTTTGGCATCTATCCAGTGGGCATAAAAAGATATATCTAAATCAGCGTATCCACTGCCACTGCTAGTAGGTGTTACTATCGCATATCTTTCATAAGTGTCTTTATCAAGATAAACAGTCACCCCCTGCATGTCAGTAATCCAACTATTAAATCCTTTGCCCGTCGGTCTTTTAGCAAATGGATTATCGATTAAAGGAATCTTGACTTTACCGTTTTCAACAGGATACCAGTGATAATATATATACGTATTATAGTTTTCAGTAGTTGAAACGGTTCCTACTAAACTACTATCATAGTAGTCTCTACCATAATAAGTAATTTTTACTTTAACCATGTTACTAGTATTATAAATATTTTGATCGGCTCCAGTTGGTAAAGTGCCATTAGTTTGCGTATAGTTTAAACTATTATAATAATATAAATCAGCTTTTTCATCATCAACTGTAACTGTAGTACCATTAACGCCACTTCGAGAGGCACTTGGGACATTCGCTACAAACTGACCATAGGTTATAACAACGTAGGATAATAATGCCGCAATTGCAAGCGAAAGAGCAATGACTAATTTATTGCTTTTAAGTTTCTTCATAGCATTACCTCCTACTCTTCCATTCTATCTTTCATTATAACATAAAAAAAGGCTATCTTCTAGCCTTTTGCGTTAATATTTCGATATAAATCGACCATTTATTTCATTTTTTGTAGTCTATTATTTAAGAGGTATTCCCCACCCTCAAAAAATGACTAAAATTAAGCTGGATTTGTCGTAAATTTTAAATCAAATGTGATGTCACCATAAGATGCATGATCTTCACAATCAACATCTTGACCTTCAATCCACATGTATATTCTCACTTTTGTAACACTTGGATTCAAATCCAAGATTTTTTGATTAGTAGCTCCTGTTTTTGGTGTGCTAATGTCGATATTTACGTTTTTAAAATAAGCTGGATAATTAGCTGCGTTTGCACCAGAAATAGGAATATCATTTTCATATGTTATATTACTAATAACACCTGAATAAGGAATAATTGCCGCTCCAGTTTGAGTAGTCGTAATTCCATATGTATCACGCGCATGACCAACTCCATATTCGGTATGAACATCATAGTTTGGCTCCCAAATTATAGAAGCAGTAGCATTGCTTAAATTTTGTGAGGTGTTTGGAACATCAGCTGATGACCCCATATCTAAAAAGGCGATTCTCGTAGCGTTTTCAATACCTGGTGTGGCTTCAGCTGTATATTCTATAGTAGAACTTCCATCAAGATATAATTCTTTAGGCGTCTTGATTCTAAAAAATACATCAAAAGCAATAAATTGGCCTTCAGATTCTTCACCGAAACTTTCTGTTTCAATAGAACGATCAGCTACTAAAATAAAATCCGAGCTGCGATCATTAGTAGCATTACCATAAAATAGCGCCATTTTACCGTTTTCAACATTGCCACCAGTAGATACTGGAGCCATTTGATATGGAATTTGATTAACGCTATTTGGATAAGTAGCGTGCGCATCTTGTATATCTTGGACAGTTACTACTTGTTTCCAATCAATCGCATCCGTACTAACTTCGATTCCTCCATCTGCTTGAACATGGACGTTTAATGATTCAATGGATACTACTCTATTAGCTGAAAACCAAGCATAAGTTGTAGTCATAAGTAGAAATGTGCTTAAAAACAAAGGAATCAATAATTTTCTTCTTCGCTTATTTTTCTTTTCCATTCTTCTCTACATGCTCCTCCATAATTTCCATCTTAAGCTTTAATTCGCCGCCAATGATTGCATCAACACATTCAGGATCGTCACCTTCAAGATAAATAACCACAGTAAAATGATCACTTTCAAGCGGTTTCAAGTGTTTTCTCTGTTTTAACATTGCAAGTTCATCAGAATAAAATTCTTCTGTTCCTTCTTCAGGTTTTCCTGTAAGTTCATTCTTTTTGGCATAAACTGTTTTTTTGCCATTTTCATAAACAATGATTCTGATTGCTTCATCGACTCTTTTAATAACATCCAATATTTTTATTTGATACCAATAATTAATGTCAGCATCCCCTGTATTTCCAACATAAAATGTATAGGCAATATAGTTTTCGCCGTTGTGACCGCCATCTTTTTCAGTATCAATGTTTTTAGGTAGCCATTCACCTGAAATATTGTCCATAAATTCTATTTCATGGGCATATAGCTTCTTTTTGTAATTAATATCATCTTTAGTTTCATAAAGAACTATTCCGCTTTTAAGTGCAAAGTTTGGGTCCAAAGTTACGGTAAAATGCCCGCCTTTATAAGCTATAGACATAATGAAAAAAACAATTGCTAACAACGCAAAAACGCACGCTACAACAATTTTTGTGCGCTTTAATCTCTTTTTCCTTTTTTCTAAGCTTTCTGCGGTTACTTTAACAGTACTAATGGCCACATTATCACAACCTTATTCTACATGTATTATTTTACCATATACGTCTTTAAAATGCAAAGAAAAAAACTATTTTAAGTCTTAAAATAGTTTATTTTTCTTCACTTCGTTGAAGACCAAAATCAAACTTCTGATTATCTTCAATGGCTTTCATCGAGATTGTTTTAAATAAATCATTTAAATCTAATGTATCTTCACTAACTTCAACTTTTTTTAATGAGTCTTCAGGATACAATTCTAAAACTTCAATTTGCTCTTCTTCTTCAGGTTTTGACGATGGTACTTTAGTGGCACGAATTTGTTCTATAATAGCTTGCTTATTTTGCTTATTTTCAATAGCGGTTTTTCTATTGTTTAGCTTTATTTTTAATAGCAAACCGATTCCGCCAGCAATAATTAACACTAAAATGATTACTATTACTATCATCACATCACCCTACTTTCTTTATAATTTTACCACATGTTTTTATGTTTTTCAATATATTTTTGTTGACGCCAAGTTGACAGGGAAACATTCAAAAAAACTAAGTAAAATAAAGAGATTATGCTATAATGATTTTAGAATGGAGGGTAGTATATGTTTAACAGTAAGATCTTAAAAATTTCGATTGCTTTTGTATCGCTAGTTGTATGTATTACCCAAGTCCAACAGACATACGCCAAATATGTTGAATCAAAAGAGGGAACTTCAGATTTTGAAGTGGCTGCTTGGAGTATTTTACTTAACGATGAAGATATTACTACTGGTGCTGAACTTTCGACACTTATCAACCCGGTTTATGATAGCAATAGTCACGTAGCTTCCGGTGTTATTGCCCCTGGTAGTTCAGGCCATTTCGAGTTAGAAATTGATGCAACTAATACTGAAGTATCGTTCCAATATAATATCTCCATTACTTCATCTAATGAAAGTGATGTTACTGATTTGGCCGTAACCGGTTACAGTATTGATAATGGTAGCGTAATCCCAGTTACTGGTGGAGTAAATAATTTAACTAACACTATTAACTATAATGCTCAAAATAAAGTGGTTAATTTAACAATATATTTTGAATGGGTCGAGGGAAATGGCGAAACGATGAACAATGCTGCCGATACTGCTGCTTCTGTTGGTGGTGGAACTGGTAAATTAGCAGTTCGTGCCAATTTCACACAAGTTGTCAATTAAAAATCAAGGAATTTAATCCTTGATTTTTTGATTTTCTAACCTTTTAACCTTGTTCCAGAAAGCCCTTTTATAGCTTCACTAGCTTTTTCAAGTGATCCAATGATAGCTTGTTTGCCTGGATTGTTTTCAATAAAACTTATGCATGCTTCAATTTTTGGAAGCATACTTCCCTTGGCAAAATGACCTTCTTCAATATATTTTTTAGCTTCATCAATAGTTAATTCGTCTAATGCTTGTTGGTTATCTTGATTATAGTTTAAATATACTTTATCAATAGCTGTTAAAATAAGCAAAGTGTCCGCACCAAGTTCCTTGGCAAGTAAGGCTGCAGAGCGGTCCTTGTCGATGACAGCAGCTACACCTTCTAGTAATTTAATGCGGTCAGTTTTAATAACTGGTATTCCACCACCACCAACTGCAATGACGATAACATCATTATCTACTAAATGCTTAATAACCCTTTTTTCAATAATGTCTTTTGGTATCGGTGAAGGTACTACTCTTCGATATCCACGCCCGGCATCTTCGATAAAGACATAACCTTTTTCTTTAGCTATTTCATCAGCTTCTTCTTTAGAATAAAAGCCACCAATAGGTTTTGTTGGGTTTTCAAACGCACTATCGTTAGGATCTACTAAGACTTGCGTAACTAATGTTGCACAGTCTTTTTTTATTTTTTGTCTTTCTAATTCATCTTGAATACATTGTTGCATTTGATAGCCAATATAACCTTGACTCATAGATCCACATTCAGCAAATGGCATATCTGGTGTTTTTACTTCTCCATGTGCTGAATAATCCATAGCTAAAAAGATTTGCCCTACTTGTGGTCCATTACCATGAGTTAAAACTATTTGATTTCCATCTTTAACTAAGTTAACAATAATTTCGGCCACTTTTTCTAATAATTCTAATTGTTCACTTTGAGTATTACCTAAAGCATTCCCACCCAAAGCGATGACGATTTTACTCATTTTATCACCATACTTTCCTAATTTAAGTATAGCATATCAATATGTTCGTGACAAGAAAAAAGTTAGCTCTGCTAACGATTATATTATTATTTTTTTCTATATAAATCACACTCTTTATCATGTGAATAAATTATCCCTATTGCTTGCAAGTAAGAGTATATTATCGTACTTCCGACAAAAGTCATACCTCTTTTTTTCAAATCTTTGCTTATTTCATCTGATAATTTATTTGTGGTTTTGCCTATTTCATAAATTGTTTTACCATTAGTAAATTTGTTTAAATAATTTTTAAAGCTACCGTGCTCTTTTTTAATATTTTTAAATATTTTAGAATTATTAATGCTAGCCTTTATTTTTAACTTGTTTCTAATTATTTCTTTGTTATTTATTAATTCATTTATTTTTTCATCATCATAATTACATATTTTGTTTATATCAAAATTGTCATAGGCCTTTTTAAAAGCTTCCCTTTTATTTAAAACACATTCCCAGGAAAGCCCTGCTTGAAAAGATTCTAGAATCAGCATTTCCAATAGATAATTTTCGTCGAGGTTTAATTTTCCCCATTCTTCATCATGATATTTTATATATAATTCATTTTTTTCGTTACACCATTTACATCTTTTCATAGTCATTACCCTCGCGTTTTAATAAGGCTATTTTATTATTAATGCCACCTCCATAACCAGTAAGTTTACCATTAGAACCCATAACTCTATGACACGGAATAATAATGCATATTGGATTCCATCCAACGGCTCCACCAACGGCTTGGGCTGACATTTTTTTAAGTTTTCTTTTTTTCATTATTTCTTTAGCAATATCGCCATAAGTAATTGTTTTCCCAAATGGAATTTTATTCATAATATCAATAACTTCTTTTCTAAAAGGCGTTAAGTTATTTATCTTATATTTCGGAGTAAAATTTGGGCTTTTACCTTTAAAATAAATGTTCAACCATTCGCTTGTTTCTTTAAAAATTGGAAGTTCTTTTTCTTCACAATTAGTAATATGTTTTAAAGAATCTTTAGATCCCTCAAACCATAATCCCGTTAAATATTTTCCGTCACTATTCATAATAATATTTGAAAAATTATCCGGAGTTATATATTTCCATTTATACATTAAATAGTCCTATTATAGCTAAAGCAAAAGGAATGATACTTATGATTATCGTCCATTTGCCCACTTTTTTTATTTCAGCATTACTTAATTTTGTTATGTCAGGAACTTTCCAAAGTAAAACTGATGCGAATGAATGCTTTTTATCTTTAGCTTTGAATGTATATAAATAAATTCCAGCGATAAGTATTAAAATTCCAAATGTTGCCATTAGGCAAGAAAATCCATACATTTTAAAACCTCCCTACCATATGAATGGGATTAATTTATGTTTAACTTTTTTCTTATATTCTTTATATTCAGTTAATTCTTTTTCTAAAACTTCTTCTTCATTATTAATTCTTTTAATAATTATAGAAGGATAAGCCAGAAATACTATAAAAGATATAATTGACCCTAAAATTAACGGCATGGTTAAAAACAATATAATAGTTATCATATACATAGGATGTCTTACTATACTATATAATCCCGTGTCAATTATTTTTTGATCTTTTTGTGCTTCAATAGTCCTTGATAAATAAGTGTTTTCTCTTAGTACCTCAGCATATAAAATATATGAAATTACAAATAAAATAGATGAAATAACTATTACTATATTAGGAAGTTCTATCCAGTTATATCGATAATTTAAGCCAGCTAAAACAAAACCTATTATAAACATTAGACCGCTAAATAATAGTACTTGTTTTTGTTCTTTTTCTTCCTCTTTAGCGTTTAATCTTTTTCTTAATAATTCAGGATTTTTAAACATTAAAACTATTCCAGCAATAAACATCGGAATAAATAATAATCCCATAAATAACCAAGCATTCCAAAATTTAAGGGTGCCTGGAATAAATAACAATAATCCAACAATTAAAACACCAAATATATATTTAATAATAGCTTGAAAAAATAGTTTTTTATCCATAATGATCCCTCTTAAAAATCAATAATCTTAGGTGCCTCAGTAAATGATGAGATAGTGGCCTTCCCTTTTTCAAAATATAATACAGCAGTATTATCATCATTCTCATCATACATTCCTCTTAAATTTGGATTTTTATCCAGCATGTCTTTTTTAGCTTCAATTCTATCATCTAAAACTAATTTACCTTCTATTCTTATCCACTTTCCATCTTTAAAGGCACAAATTTCAACGTTGTTATTTTTTTCGATTTGTTTAAAAACATCTTTTGATTTACCAGTTTGAATATATAAGTGATTTTCAAATATTTCAGCTGTTCCAAATGGTCTTACACGTGGTTTTTCATTATCTACTGTTGCTATATAATATACTCCACATTCTTTTAAAAATTGTTGAACTTCTTCCATAAATACCTCCTATATTATATTTAAAAAATTATAATATCTACCAATAAGAATTAGAACAAGTAGCGATATATTAATTATTAAAATAAGAATAATATGACTCTTTTTTTCTTGAACTAAATTAGCTACAAATTCTCTGATTAAAGCATTTGTATAAAAATACCATTTAGTCTTACTACCCATACCTTCACAATAAATGCCTTCATTATTGGCAATAACGCCACTTCTAAATACGTGGTAACTAGTAGTCGCAAAACTTATCTTAGCGTTTTTGTTAATTTTATCAATTTTATTTTTGGAAAACTTCATATTTTCCGTCGTACTAGTAGATTTGTTTTCAATTATTATTTGTTTTTCTTTAATGCCATTTTTAACTAAATATTTTTTGATTGCTTCAGCTTCAGATATGACTTCATCTTTCCCTTGACCACCTGATGGAATATAAATTATGTCTTTTTTTGTAGCCTGATACTGATTACTTCCAAAATTAATCGCTTTATCAGCCCTGCCTTTTAAAAGAGGGGGTAGTGTTCCATCAGCGTTTATTTTTGAACCTAAAATAATTATAAAATCCTTATCATACTTTGGAACATGATTAGCGGCTTTAACATTGCAGTACAATGTCGCAATTATTAAAGTGTATAAATATGATAAAGTAGCATTTATACATATATCTAAAGCATATTTTATAAATTGTGCTTCAGTTCCCACTAATAATTTGGCAATAATATAATATAAGGCTTGGCTACCAAAAAGACCAATTAACGCTAGAAAACCAAGTGTAATACCTAATAATTTTTTAGGATTAAAACCTTCTTTATTAATTAAAATAATATTGGTAATAATACTATAAAGAGCTAAAATTATAATACATGGTAGCGTCAGCATGGCAAAATATGAAAATGAAGTTAATGTATTATTATAAATATCTACAATATTAAGAATATTCCAGTTTTGAATTAATAAATTAATTTGTCTTAATATATTAACACCAATAAAAATCAACAACCCTAAATTCATAATAATTGCATACGAATATTTTTGTTTTTCATATTGAGTCTTTATATATAAAACACAACCGACTGAAATTCTAATTAAGAATAGTATCAATATTATTTGAATAGCCTTACTTAAAGCTACGTTATCTGCCAAATTTGTTTCAGATAAAATAGCAATAGTTAGAAAAACAAAAATCAAGGTCACTATCAAATATATAACTCTTCTTTTTTTCATTTTTACACCTCACTTTACATTACAAAAGTGATTATTATCTTTTAAAAATATTACTTTTTTGTTTTAAATTAATCGCAATAAGTGAAAACAGCTTATTTTTACACTCGTCTTACATTAATACATATCTTTGTCTTTTTTTTCAACAAACTTATTAAATGTTTCGATGGTTTCATCATGATCCATGCTTTCTAAATTCAAATAGTCATTACCATCTTTATCAGAGTATTTAATAAAATTAAATATATCTCTATCTCTAAAGCCAATTAATCCGGCTTCTTTTCTGGTGTTTCCATAATATACTTTTTTGATGTTAGCCCAAATAATAGCTGACATGCACATTGGGCAAGGATAACATGTCGTATATATTTCACAACCACTTAAATCATGAGTTTTTAATTTTTTAGCAGCATCCCTAATGGCTAAAATTTCAGCATGAGCCGTTGGGTCATGATCTCCTAAAACATGATTTGATCCTTTCCCAATTACTTTACCATCTTTAACAACACAAGCACCAAATGGTCCACCAATTCCTGTCTGTAAATTTTCTTCAGCCAATTCTTTGGCTATTTGCATATATTTATTCATATTCTTCTCCTTTTTGTATTCTGATTTAATTATACCATAAAAAAGCAGTCATATGACTGCTTTTATTATTCAATATTAACTCCTTTGTTTAATACTTTTTTACATATAAGATTCATTAGCGTAATTATAATTACATATATGATAATCGCAATAACAACCATCATTTTAAAGGCGTCGACATTTAATAAAACATCAGGCTTAAATAATCCCATAATACTACTATCAAATAGTCCAATAACAAATACTGATGCTAAAACAATAGTTTGTGAAATCAAATAAGCGCCAAATCCAAATAATACTGAAAAGGCTATTTTATTATTATTTTGCTTATATCCAAGAATAATTCCTAAGAAACCGCATTGAATAGCATTAAATATTTCTACGAAGACAACTGCTAAAAATGCAAGAATTATTAGGGCTGTACTAGAATTTAATCCAGTGGTTATATTTTCAATATATGCTTTTAAAGCTATCCAATTATCTTTAGTATAGTATGTAATAAACAAACTTATGATAACGACAATGAAACTAACAACAAAGAAAATTAGTGCTTGAAAAAATTTTGAATCATAAATAGCGTTTTTAGTAACTGGCAATGTATGTGTTAAATAAGCTTCATCTTTATAAATCGAATCTCTAAACCTAACCCAGCTTCTCATCATGGCGTTAATTATAATATTAGCGACCATCGCAAACATGCAGCCTACACTAATTTGACTAATTATATTTATCATTACTGATTGTTCCATTTGAAATAATATTCTCGTTGTGATAGCGAAAAATATAGCTAAGATATAAAATATACCCATATTTCTGATCATGTATTTTAAATCATATTTTAATAATTTATTTAACATTTGAACATCCTCCTAAAGATTTCATCTATTGATGCTTTTTCTTTATTTCTAAGTTTATCAGCATCACTTTGTAGTATTATTTTACCTTTATCGATAAATATTACTTCATCTAATATTCTTTCAATATCAGCAATTAAGTGAGTAGAAATAATAACACTGGCTTTTTCATTAAAATTAGAAAGAATAGTATCCAAAATATAATCTCTTGTAGCCGGGTCTACGCCCCCTAATGGTTCATCTAAAATGTATAAATCGGCATTTCGCGACATAACAAGCACTAATTGAACTTTTTCTTGCATTCCCTTACTCATTTTAGTAAGTTTTTGATTAATATCTAAGTCTAAGTCTTTTAATAACTTTTTTGCTTTTTTATAATCAAAATCTTCATAAAAATCCTTAAAGTAATCTAGAACTTCGGATACTCGCATTTGCTTATTTAAGTAGGTTTTTTCAGGTAAATAAGAAATGGCTTTTTTTGTTTCCACACCTACCTTATTGCCGCCAACTAATATTTCTCCTTCAGTAGGTGTAAGAAGATCATTAATTAATTTAATAAGTGTTGTTTTCCCAGCACCATTCTTACCCAATAAGCCAATAATTTTACCACTTTGAAGATTTAAGTTAATATCTTTAAGAACGGTTTTTTTATCAAATTTTTTGGTTAAATCTTTAATTTCAATTAAATCCATATTAATCATCTATCCCTTCTAAATATTTAATTGAATCAGCTTTCCCAAGGCCAATTCTTTTCATCCCTTGAAAATAACTTTTAGCTAAAGTAACAGCATATTCATCTTTTAGCTTTTCAATTAATTTGGTATCCTTAGTAACATATTTACCGTTAGTTCTTTCGGTATAAATTAGTTTCATGCTTTCAAGTTCAGCTAAAGCCTTTTGCATTGTATTCGGATTTACTTTAAAGGTTGTGGCAAATTCTCTAACTGATGGTAATTTTTCACCACATTTAAAAACCCCAGAAATCAAATAAATTTTCATATACTCCAATACTTGAATATATATAGGAATATTATTATCAAACATAATACTCATAATTTCACCTCACTGTATCACTTGGTTAATACAATGATATTATATACATATTTTTGTTATTTGTCAACAATAAAAAACTTGCTTCTAGCAAGTTATTTATGTTCATGGTGATGAGTATGTCCTGAAAGTCCATATTTATGTGAAATAGGATCTTTAAAAATAAAGTTTTTTAATGGATTAAATGTCAAAAACATATAAGCTCCTATTTCAATAAATAATAATATTCCACTTAAGTAAGTATATATAAAAGGTAATGTTTCTAAATTAATAAAGTAATTAAATACTAATTGTGAACAAATTACAGTTATATAAAAACAAATAACATCTATCCATAAAATTGACTTTTTAGTAAATGCTGTATAAGCATAAAATAATATTGGGATTAAAAGGATTATTGTTAGTAAACACAAAGATTTACCAATAAGAAAATTACCATTCATTCCATATATATATCCATCATATAAAGTCCACAAGATAGTCGGTGTCATGCATATTTTTATGTGCTCCCACGTGCTTTCATTAACAGCTGCGAAAATAGCAACAAATTTATTATGATGACTTGCTTCATATGCGAAGTGCAATAATGTGCCTATTATAGCAATAAATAATATTCCACAAATCATATTTATACCTCCTATAATATAATTATAACACATAAAAAGCAGATTACTCTGCTTTTATTCTAATTCAAAAGATCCTGTGTATAATTGATAATATTGGCCTTTCAATTTAATTAAATCTTCATGATTCCCTCTTTCGATAATTTTTCCGTGATCCATAACCATAATCGCTCTTGCATTTCTCACTGTTGAAAGTCTATGAGCAATGACAAAGACAGTTCTTCCTTCCATAAGTTTATCCATACCATCTTGAACTAGTTTTTCGGTTCTAGTATCGATACTTGACGTGGCTTCATCCAAAATCATGACTGGTGGGTTATTAATAGCTACTCTAGCAATAGAAATTAATTGTCGTTGACCTTGTGATAATTGTGAACCATTTTCGGTCAACATCGTATCATATCCATTAGGTAATCTTTCGATAAAGCCATGAGCATTTGCTAGTTTAGCGGCTTTAACGACATCTTCATCAGTAGCTGAATCATTACCATATTTGATGTTTTCTTTAATGGTCCCCGTGAATAAATTGACATCTTGAAGAACCATTCCCAATGACTTTCTTAAATCTTCTTTTTTGATTTTATTGATGTTGATGCCATCGTATTTGATTTTACCATCTTCAATATCATAAAATCTATTTATTAAATTAGTAATTGTTGTTTTGCCTGCGCCAGTAGCGCCAACTAGGGCAATTTTTTGACCAGGTTTAGCATACATGCTTATGTCATATAAGACTTGTTTATCTTCTTCATATGAAAAATCTACATTATATAATTCGATTTGTCCTTTTAATTCTATATATTCGACAGTTCCATCTTGATGTTTATATTTCCAAGCCCAAAGCCCAGTGTTTTTTTTCTGTTCTATTAATTGGCTTTTTTCTTTTTTAACATTTACTAAAGTTACAAATCCATTGTCTTGCTCGGGCTCTTCATCCATCATTTCAAATATTCGGCTGGCTCCAGCCAAGGCTAAAATTATGGAATTTACTTGGTTTAGCATATGATTTACTGGTTGCGTAAAATTTCTTGTAAGCTGTAAAAAAGCAACAATAGTACCTACTGTAAGTAATGTATTTCCATTTAATGCTAAAAATGTTCCGATAATTGCGATTAAAACATATTGCAAATTACCTAAATTGCTGGCAATAGGCATTAAGATGTTGGCATATTTATTAGCTTTATACATATCATCATATAATTTGTCATTTAATTTTACGAAGTCTTTTTTTGCTTTTTCTTCGTGGGTAAATACCTTAATTACTTTTTGACCATTAAGCATTTCTTCAATATAACCATTTACTTTTCCAAGTGAGTCTTGTTGGCCAACAAAATATTTGGCACTTCTACTAGCTAATTCTTTAGTTACAAGTAATGTAAGAATTGTAAATATTATTACAAATATAGTTAATGTTTTGCTTAAATATATCATCGAACACAATATGGCAATAACTGTCATTAATGAAGATACAATGTGCGGCAAGCTTTGTGAAATCATCTGTCTTAACGTATCGGTATCGTTTGTATAATGACTCATAATGTCACCATGGGCATTAGTATCAAAATATTTTATTGGCAATTTTTGCATTTTAGCAAACATATCGTCACGAATGTTTTTTTGTACTCCTTGAGAAACAGTAACCATCATTCTATTATATAAATATGTCGTTATGATACCAATTACATATACAATACACATCATTAAAATAGCTGTGAGTAATCCCGTAAATACCGGATTTTGTTCGCTTAATAATGGCGTTATATAATCATCAATTAGCGTTTTTAAAAATAATGATCCAGCAACACTAGCAACACTACTTAAAATGATACAAATGAAAACTACTAATAATCTTATGCGGTTATTTTTTATTACATATTTTAGTAATCTTTTAGTAGTGCCTTTTTTTATTTTTCTTCTATTCATCTGTATCACTTCCTTTCATTTGCGATTCATAAACTTCTTTATAAATTTGGTTATTTTTAAGTAGTTCTTTGTGTGTACCAAAGCCATTAATTTGGCCGTTTTCCATGACAATTATTTTATCGCAATTTTCAATGGAAGAGATTCTTTGAGCAATAATTAATTTTGTTGTATTAGGTATTTCTTCTTTAAAAGCTTTTTGAATTAAGCTATCAGTTTTCGTATCAACGGCGGATGTTGAATCATCTAAAATAAGTATTTTGGGATGTTTTAACAAGGCTCTGGCGATGCATAGTCTTTGTTTTTGTCCGCCCGATACATTGGTTCCACCTTCTTCGATTTTAGTTTCGTAACCATTTGGTAATTCTTTTATAAATTCGTCAGCTTGAGCTAATTTACATACTCTTTTTATGTCTTTGTCCGTTGCTTTGGCATCACCCCAGCGAATATTTTCATTAATTGTTCCCGAAAATAATACATTTTTTTGTAAAACGCAGGCGACTTCATCTCTTAGACTTTTCATATCATATTCTTTAACGTTTGTTCCGCCAACAAGAAGTTCCCCTTCAGTAACATCATATAATCTTGGAATTAAATTTACTAAAGTTGATTTACCACTACCAGTCCCACCTAAAATGCCGATGCTTTCGCCGGATTTTATGGTTAAATTAATATTTTTTAAACATTCTTTATTTTTGTTATTTATATAACTAAAACTGACATTTTTAAATTCAATGCTGCCATCATTAATTTCTTTTATGGCATTTTTAGGATTTACTATATTAGGTTTTTCATCTAAAACTTCGACTATTCTTTCACCAGAAGCTTTGGATAAAATCATAACTACTAATGAAACAGAAAGCATCATTAAACTTGATAATATTTGAATTGAATAAGTAAACATCGTCATAAGCTGTCCAGTTGTTAGCTCTGTCATTCCTGTATTGACGATAATTTGGGCACCAAACCAAGAAATTAATATAATACAAGTGTATATTGAAAATTGCATTAATGGACTATTAGCCGCCAGAATTTTTTCTGCTTTGCTGAAGTCTTTATATATGCTGGTTGAAACTTCACCAAATTTTTTCTTTTCTTTTTCTTCTATAACAAATGATTTTACGACTCTTATTCCTGATACGTTTTCTTCTACAACATTATTCAATTTGTCATAAGCTTTAAATACTTTTTTCATTAATGGGTGAACGTTAATAAGTATTAAATATAGTCCTAATCCTAAAAAAGGCACTAATACTAAAAATATTAATGATAATTTAGGACTTATCATTATCGCAAATATTAATGATATCGAAAGCATTAAAGGGGCCCTTACGGCAATTCTAATGATCATTTGAAACGCCATTTGAACATTACTAACATCGGTTGTTAGTCTTGTTATTAAGCTGCTTGTTGAAAATTTATCGATGTTTGAAAATGAAAAATTTTGTATTTTAAAATATAAGTCTTGCCTTAAGTTTTTGGCAAATCCAGCACCAGCTTTTGAAACGTTTATCCCTGCCATCATTCCACATAGTAAAGATAAAATAGTACAAATTATGAGCATGAATGATATTTTATATACCATGTTCATGTCACCGCCATATATACCTTTATCAATTAAACTAGCCATTATTAAAGGAATCAATACTTCTAAAATAACTTCAAAAGTAATAAATAGTGGAGTTAAAATAGTTTCTTTTTTATATTCTCTAATTGATTTTGCTAATTTCTTTATCATGTAATCACATCCTATAGTAATTATATCACATAAAAAGCAGATTTATTTATCTGCTTTAGTTACTATATCTTATATTCTTTACCTCCTACATATAATTTATGACCATTTAAATTAATATTACTATTAGTTGAATCAGCGTTTTCTAAAGATTTAACATAAGTATCACCAGTTAATGTAATTGAGCTTGTTTTATCAAGAGTAAGTGTTACTTCGCCTTCATTATTACTATTAATTTTTCCTTGGAATGAAGAGTTATTTGATAAGTTCATCGTTAATTTAGAAATCGAGTCTACGACGATGTTGCCTTCGGCCGTTTGCTTAGTTAGATTTAATGTAACGTCTCCTCCATTGCTTCCTTCATTTCCCCAAGAATCTTTTTGTATTCTTAAGAAATTACCACTCGAATCATTATTTACTATTTTGTTATTTTCTAAATTAATGGTTGCCGTGGTGTTGGTCACATAGAAACTATCACCTTTATTGGTTGTAATGGTTGAATTTTTTGAAGTGAATATTGCCTTGCCAGATGCAGCATCACCGCTCATAGATTGATATAAGAATATGTTTTTATAAGTAGTGGATTGACCATTCAATGTATTGTTTGTATCTGTTAACTCAACATTTTCCAAAGTTACACTATTTTTGCCCTCAATAACTACGCCTTCTGAAGCTGTTGATATTAATTTGGCATTTTTTACAGTAATATCGGCGGTTGAATATATGGCTGGTGAGCCTTTTCCAGTGGTTTTATAAGTTCCTTTATTTACTGTTACTGTCCCGCCACCTCTATCAGATCTAATGGCTGCGCTACTTGTCCCAGCAGTTGTTATTTTTAAATTGGTAGCATTCATAATTCCTCCACCAGTTGTCATAATTCCTCCTGAATTATCCTTACTAGTAGTTATTTTTGAATCAGAAATATTGATTGTGGTATTATCTGATGATGAATTATTAGTTGTTGCGCTTCCACCATAGCTAAATACACCATTAGCGCCTGTGGCATCAGTAGTAATTGTGGCATTTTTAATTGTAACGTTTGCACCACCTTTAGCAAGTACAGCTGAATTAGTTCCATAGAAACTTGTGCTGTCACCACCATCGGAATCACCAGTCTTTTCAACTGTTATATTTGAAACGGAAGCCTTTACATCACCTGATACTAAAATCGCATTTTCATCTGAATTAGTTGATTCATATTCTCCACTCGTTATAGTTTCATCTTTAGTTATTTCTTTAACTGCAGAATATGAAGTTTTAGAATTATTATTCATTCCAGGTACCTCTCCATTTCCGCTACTAATATTTTTATTGTTGTCACTTACGATCAAATACCATAATACCCCAAGAATTATAATCAATACTACTATAGTAATAATATATAGTAAATTCCTTTTGTCTTTCATAATTTTTCCTTCCTCATTTTAATTATTTTCTTGGCTATCTTTTTGTGAGTCACTATTTTGTGTATCACTTCCACTTGGTTTTTCAGGTGGTTGGTTATTTTCATTGCTTTGTCCATTTGATATACTTGGCGGAGTCCCTCCTGGCATTTGTTGCTGCTGATTACTATTAGTAGTGCATGTTGCTAATTTTGAATATACAAAGAATGCTCCAGTTGCGATTACTGCTCCAACTAATACTCCAATAACAAACAATAAAATCTTATCTTTCATTTTTATCCCTCCATTCATTTTCTATAATATTGTCATTCATAATAAAATTATAATCTTTTATTCATTTATCATCTCCTTATTTCTATATAAATTTTATATTCTTAAAATTAAATAAACATTAAATATTTTATTACTATCTACCACTTCTCCTTTCTACAACTTAATATTACCTAACTAAAATTAAAAGAACATTAAATATTTCATAATGTTCTTATTTTTTTAAAATAATTTTAAATGTTGTTTTGCCTTTTTTAGAAAATGCTTTAATTATTCCGTTATGATTTATAGCGATGTTTTTAGCTATCGCTAGTCCTAAACCATAACGATTGGTATCTCTATTCCTTGATTTATCAGCGCGATAAAACCTTTCAAATATTTTTTCTTCATCTCCAGGTTTTATCGGATCACCTGAATTTATTATATCAATGCTAATATTGTTTTTATCTTTATTAACATTAATAATTATTGTTGTATCCTTATAACTATGTTTAATAGCGTTATCTAATATTATTGAAATTAGCCTTTCTATTTCTTCTTTACTACATTTAAACATAATATCTTTTTCGATATTGGTTTTAATTTTGATATTTTGTTCAAAAGCTATCCCTTCAAATGTTAAGCATATCCTTTCAATAATTTTGGATACGTTTTCTTCTTTATAATTAGCTATAGATGCCCCATTTTCTAATTTTGATAAATCTAATAAACCCTTAATTAAAACATTCATTCTTTCAGATTCATATTTAATATTATCAACATACTGCTTATTTTTTTTATCACCTTTAAGTTCATCTGATGATGCCATTATTACGGCGAGTGGGGTTTTAAGTTCGTGCGATGCATCGGCGATGAAATCTTTCTGTTTATCAAATGATTCTTGAGCTGGTTTTGTAATTCTTTTTGTTAGTGATTTTGAAATATAATAAATACCAATTTCAATTATGATTAGAATTAAGCTTGAAGCAATTAATTTTAATAGTAATCTTTCGTTAATATTTTGCGTGTTCATTATAACAATAGTATCTGAATTATAGTTGTATGCATACCTATTATTGTATAAGTTTCCAATTTTTAATCCTTGATTCTTTTTTATTATTGTTTTAACAGCGTTTCGTACATTAAACTTGCTTGTTTCATTACTATGATTAATTATTTTTTCAATATTATTATTGGTTAATTTTACTGTATAAACTTCATAGTCAATAATCATCATGTTATCTATTTCGTGATCTTTTGGTGCCGACACGGAATCATCATTTTCTTTTGGCGCTGGTGGGTTATTATCTGGTTTGGTTTCATTTCTGTTTTCCATGAAAGTTAAATTTCTTTTAACATTATCATATTCTTTTGTATACGATTCTACATTATAAATTATGACGCCAAATATTATAAATAACGATAAAATCAAAAATATTGTTTTAAAAACTTTTCTATTTAATTCCTTCATCTTTATACTCCATTTTATATCCTAAATTTCTTAACGATCTAATTTGAACACGTGAATTAATAATTTTAAGTTTTTTTCTAATAAATGATAAATAAGCTTCCAAATTATTGGATGTAGAATCATTTTCTAAACCCCATACTTTATCATAAATCATTTCTTTTTCTAAGACTTGATTGGGATTGCTCATAAAATATTCTAAAAGTTGAAATTCTTTATTAATAATGTTTATTTTTTCATTATTGTTTTTATTAATAATATCAGATGTTTTTAAATCCAGTATTAAATCACCATATTCAAGATTGTTGTTTTTTACTTTTTCTGTTCTCAACCAAGCATTGACTCTAGCAACAACTTCATCTATATGAAATGGTTTTGGAATATAGTCATTTGCTCCTTCACTAAATCCAAGTAATTTGTCTTCCAATTCAGATTTAGCTGTTAACATTATCACTTTAGATTTAACATTATTTTTCTTGATTTCTTTTAGTATATCAATACCATTAACATTTGGTAACATAATATCTAATAAGATAAGATCATATACATCCATCAAAGCATTATATAGTCCTTCCTCGCCATCTAATGATATATCAACAATGTATTTTTCTTTTTTTAATCTGTTAGCTACTAGTTCAGCTAATGATTCTTCGTCTTCGACAATTAATATTCTCATAAGATTTCTCACCTCAAATATAATTATCCATTCATTTATTAAATGAATATTAAAATAATTATATCACATAAAAAGCAGATTTATTTATCTGCTTTAGCTTAATTAAATGTTCTTCTTTCAACAAAACAAGCTATAGATGCGATTGGTTTTAACTATATCCAATTTTCTCCTTTAATTTTTATAGTATCATTATATTTACACTTTGCTTTAATGTTAATTATCTTACAAAAATATTACTTTTGTATTTTTAAATTTTTATAAGTGTCTAATATAATGTTTTCTAATACATCCATATTATCTACGTCGTTTACTAAATACATTGATTTGGCGTTTTTATAAGGAATAGACTCTTGCATATTATATTTTTTATTGCTTTCACTGATAGTATCACCTCATTTGAATTGTTTTCTTTTTTATTATCAATATTATTGTTAACGTTTTCGTTATTACAACCAACAATTATGAAAAGTAAAAATATCATTAACAAATTATAAAAAATTTTCATATTTGCAACACCTATATTAATTATAGCATAAAAAAAGTGAAAGCATTATTCACTTTTTTATAAAATCTTGTAGTCTGTCATTTTAACTTTCTAGTTTAAATCGATCTAATAAATAAGCAGTTAACTTGTTTAACTCATCAATATTATTAGCATATTTATTTTCTAGTTCTTTTAAAGTTTTATAAGCATTTGTGACATCTTCTTGCGTAATATCTCCTTTTTGCTTGGCTTCTAATAATTCATCTTCATCAACTACTATTTCTTTGCCTGTTGGAGTAATTATCATATCTAAATATAGATCATCTTCATATGGGGCTCCATTTTCTAGGCCTATTTTTTTGGATATATCGAAATACCATTCTACTAGATTTCCTTTATCATCATAAATTATTGTAATAGCATATTTACCATTAGTTGGGTATACTTCTATCCACTCATAATCATTATCTTTAATACAAAATTCATTTACCCCATCATTGAAAAACAAAGGCTTTTCAATATTTTGTAATTTTAAAAAGCAGGCGTAGCCATCAAAAAATGGTTCTTCAACTTTTATCAATTTGTAATTATCATTTTCATTAAAAGCAAATCTTCTTTTCAAATTGATCACTTCCTTATTTAATCCATTCATCTTTTAATAAACCGGTGATATATTCATCTTCTATTTTACCAGATCCTCTAGATACAAATCTTTGCCTTCTAATACCTTCATCTTTATAACCAAATCTTAATTGCATTTTATGTGACTTTTCATTATCTTTGAAATATCCGTTTTCTAATCTTCTTAAACCTAGTACTTCAAAAGCGTATTTAATTTTAGCTCCAAAGGCTTCACTACCATATCCTTTTCCCCAATACTTTTCACTAATCCAAATGCCACCACCAGCAGTTCCATTATGTAAATCTATATTTGTTAATTGTGTCCCACCGATTACTTTGTTTTCACTTTTTAAAACAATCGCAAAATTATATAGTTTATTATCCAATGATTTATTAATAAAGTTTAGTGCATCTTCTTTTGTGTATGGATAAGGGGCTCCAACTAACCATTTTGTTACATTTAAATTATTTAATCCTTCAACAAGGTCATTTACATCTTCTAATTTATATTGTCTTAAAATTAATCTATCTGTTTCTATTATTAATTTTTCATCCATTACAATCAACTCCTATATTAATTATAGCATATTCATATCTTTCAAAACAGCTGTCAAAATATTTTAATTTTACAAAATGAAAAAGCTCTTATTTTAGAGCTTTTAATTATTTGCTATGTCATATTAGTTTTGGGGTTTTTGATGGTTCTTTCGGGCTTTTGGGGACGTTTGGGAGCCATTTTTTGACCTTTTTAGCTTCCAAGAACACCCGGGAAACCTAACAAAAGGTATCTAAAATTCAAAAATTAGTACGCTACTTTTTTACTTTCTTTTTAACACTTTTGTATATGCTATTTCTCCCTGTTCGTCTTGGACTCGCTGTGTTCTTGATGTTATATGATTAACTTCACAGTATCTATTTTTAAATTCTTCTTCTTTTTTTAATAAAGCTCTCATATCTTGGATAAACACTTTATATGTTTCATCTTCAAAGAACATGTTTTCTGGATTTTCTTCATCATATTTTTTTGAAAGCCTTTTAATTGTATAATCTAAATATTCTTCAATATTCGTTTCTGGCATTCTTTCATGAGCAACAAAGAAACTTCTAATAAACACTATTTCTATTCTTGTGTTTCTATCTGCAGAAGAAATAAGTTTTCCATAAACACTTCTTGGCTCATCTTCTTTTGATGACCTATGATCTTCAATTGCCTCTTTAATAATTTGTCTTTCTTCATCATTGAAGAAGTTTTTCATACCTTCATCATTCATAAAGTTTCTAGCAGCAATTAAATGATGTGTAGCATGATCTTCATATTTTCCCCAATCATGACAAGATGCTATTGCATACATCATATTATCATCTAATCCTAATTTAAAAGTATCATTTAAAGCAAAGCTTCTTCTGATAACTTCCAAAATATGAGCAATATTATGACCACCATCATTTTTATCATATTCAGGGAATATATGTTCAGCAATATAGTCTTTTAAGTCTTGTCTAACATTTTTTGTATAATATTCTAGTTCATCAATACCATTTGCTTCTAATATCATATTTCTTAACACATCAAACGGTTTATTATACTCACCTTTTACTTCATCATATACTGCATATAAAACTTCGTCTAATGACATATTGGGGTTATGTCTTTTTATTTCATCAAAAGTTAACTTCAATTTATTATTTAATCCATTTACTTCCATAAATTTTCTCTTAAATTCATCTTTATTTTCTGCTAAAGTTGAAATATCTTGTAAAAACTTTTTATAATCTAAATCTTCAAAATACATTTTTTCAGTTGCATATCCCTTTTTACCAAATTTATTAATTACATGTTGCCTTGATTCTTCAATAATATCTTCAAGCGAATCATCAGGATTATGTTCTACTCTATAAGCATATGTTCTTTTTAAAGGAACTTCTACTAAAGTATTTCTATCAGCAGAAGAAACTATCTTTCCATAAACACTTCTAGGTTCTCCCTCTAAACTTGCCCTATGATCATAGACTGCTTCTGACATTGTTTTTATTTCTTCTTCTGTAAAAAATTCTTTTAAGTTTTCATCAGCAAGCAACATCTCTGCAGAAACCTTTTCATGATTCTTAGCATCAATATAATGACCGATGTCATGATAAGCTGCTACCACATAAACCATATCAAAATTAATTCCATCAACTTCGCTTGCAAATTTTAAACTTCTATTAATGACGTACTTAATATGATCTAAATTATGTCCTAAATCATTCTTTTTATAACTTGGGAAGATATTTTTCTCTATATAATCTTGTAATTTCTTATTTATTTGCATATAAAATCATTCTCCACTTCTATCAATTATTATACCATAAAGTTGACTGTTTTTAGTCAAATTATAATGTTTTAAAACAACAATGTTCTATGTCATTTGGCTTGTAATTTGGGGTTTTTGGGAGTTCTTGAGAGCATTTTGTAGCACTTTTC
>CAZELY010000011.1:32188-32596 GCA_964513345.1 uncultured Muribaculaceae bacterium | reverse complement strand
CATGGTATGTATGGGTAAAAGACGCAAATGGAAATGTATCACCAAATAGTCAAACGATCACAAACTATAAAGTGACACTTACTGCAAGTACTGGAACAACATTAACAGCGAAAGCTGATTCAACAAGTGGAGCTAGTGTAGCAAATAATAGTTATGTGCTTGCGAATACGCCAGTATATCCAACAGGAGCTTTACAAACTGGCTATCATACATTGGTAGTTAAAAAAGGTTCAACTACAATAACAAATGGAAGTAGTCAAACAATTACTGCAGATACTACATTTACATCTAGCGCAACAGCAACACCAACACCAACGATAACCGTAACTGATCATGATACGTTCGGATTTAGTGCATCAAGTGGAGCAGCGGCATATTATGTAAGTACAAGTTCAACGAAACCAAGTG
>CAZELY010000011.1:0-32088 GCA_964513345.1 uncultured Muribaculaceae bacterium | reverse complement strand
CAGCAAGTAGTGCGAGTATTGCCGTAAGGACAGTAACAAGAACTCAAGGAACAGGAACAACCCTTACAACAAAATATGATTCATCAAGTGGGTCTTCATTTACCTCAACTGTATATGTACTTAATGGATCAAAAGTAAATGTCAGTGGAAGTTTAAGTACAGGATATCATACACTAGTACTTAAAAATGGAAGTACAACAATTTCAGCAGGAGATCAAACAATAAATGCGAATGCCAGCTTTACATCAAGTGCAACAGCAACACCAACACCAACGATAACAGTAACCGATCATGATACGTTCGGATTTAGCGCATCAAGTGGAGCAGCGGCATATTATGTAAGTACAAGTTCAACGAAACCAAGTGCGGGAACTAGTGCCGCAAGTAGTTCATTTGCACTAAACACATGGACAACCGCAACAAGCACAGGTAATTTAACATTATCAAGTGGACAAACATATTATGTATGGGCCGAGAATGCCGCAACAGGCGGAGTTGTATCAGCAAGTAGTGCGAGTATTGCCGTAAGGACAGTAACAAGAACTCAAGGAACAGGTACAACGCTAACAACAAAATATGATTCATCAAGTGGGTCTTCATTTACTTCAACTGTATATGTACTAAATGGATCAAAAGTAAACGTAAGTGGAAGTTTAAGTGATGGATATCGCTCATTAGTACTTAAAAATGGAAGTACAACAATTTCAGCAGGAGATCAAACAATAACTGCAAATGCAAGCTTTACTTCTAGTGCAACAGCTAATAATCCAGTAATTACAATAAATAAAGACGGAAGTGCATATTCAAATAGTGGAATGAAAGTAACACTATATAATGGAACAACCGCAACAAGCTATACTCAAACAGTAAGTAGTGGAAGTACAGCCACACTATCAGCAGTACCAAATGGAACATATAACATCTATATAGGAAAAGATTCAAATCATAAGACAGATATGATCGATAGTGGAGTAGATTTAACCGTAAATAATAATAATGCCACAGCGACAGTAAACTACTATACATTAACAATGACAACAGCAAATGCCACAGCAACAGTAAATGGGACATCAGTTGCAAATAACGGAACAGTTATATTAGCAGGAGGAACAACAACCGCAAGTTCTAATTATGGACATGCAATAATTGCAACAGCTAATGCTAATCACATATTCTCAGCATGGAGCAAAACAAGTGGAACCGCAACAATCGCAGCCACAAGTAGTGCAAGCACAACTGTAAAAATGGGTGGAACCGCAACAATTAAAGCTAGTGCCCTTATAAGTACAACAATACCGACAGCAGCGAATTATTGTCAAACAGGGTTAGTGTATACGGGTTCTAGTCAAACAATAGTAAAAACAGCAGGTACTGGATATAGTTGGACAGCTGGGACAACAAAAACTGATGCAGGAAGTCAAAACGTAACAGCTACTTTAGCATCAGGATATATATGGAGTGATGGAGCAACAGGAACAAAAACAATATCATGTTCAATATCAAAAGCTACTCCAGTAATAACATTATCAGCAAGTAGCGGAACAATTGCAACAGGGAAGACACGAACATTTACAGCTACAGTAAAATCAGGAACATCAACGACAGTAGCAGGAAACCTTAATACAACGAGTGGCTCAACTTCATATGCAACCGTAAGTCCAAACGGAAATACAGCATTAACAGAAGTAGACAATTCCACAGGCAAGGCTACAACAGTAACAATAACAGGAGTAGCAGCTGGAAGCAGTACAATAACAGTTAAATTTACACCAAGCGACACAACAAACTTTAATAGTGCGACAAATAAAACATATGCGGCAACGGTTAAAACTGCAGCAACAATACCAACAGCAGCGAATTATTGTCAAACAGGGTTAGTGTATACAGGTTCTAGTCAAACAATAGTAAAAACAGCAGGTACCGGATATAGTTGGACAGCTGGGACAACAAGAACTGATGCAGGAAGTCAAAATGTAACGGCTACACTTTCTTCAAACTATGCATGGACTGACAATACAACAGGAACAAAAACTATAACTTGTTCAATTGGAAAGGCAACACCTACAATTACTTTGTCTGCTACATCTGGATCACTGGAGATTGGTAATACAAAAAGTTTTACTGCAACAGTAAAATCAGGTGCTGCTAGTGGAACAGTAAGTGGAACGCTTAATGTGACAAGTGGAACCACAGCGAATGCCACAGTTGTTCCAGCAAACACTACGATAAGTGATGCTAATAATAATGCTGGAGTTGTAACTACCGAAACGATAACTGGTCTAGCGGTAGGGAGTAGTACAATCACCGTTAAATTTACACCAAGCGATACAACAAACTTTAGTAATGCGACAAATAAAACATATGCGGCAACAATCATTAAACGAACAAATTTATATGTTTCAAGTAGTGGTAACGATAGTACGGGAAATGGCACAATAGATAAGCCATATGCTACTATTGCTAAAGCTTATGAGATGGCAGCTGATTCAGCAACAATATATTTAATGAGTAATATAACAGCAGCGGCAACAACTACTATGGAAAGTGAAAAAGATATTAAACTGACAAGTTGTACAAAATCAGGAAGTGGTTCATCTGCAACTTGTACATATTCCACGCAGTATAGCATTATAAGAGGTAGCTCATTAACCGCAAGTACAGTAATATTGTTAAACAACGGTAAATTAACATTACAAAATATTATTGTAAACGGAAATAATGTATCATCCACTAAATCTTTGGTTACCCTTGATAATGATGCCCATATTGTTATAGGAACTGGTTCAGTAATTAAAAATGGAATATCAACCGAAGCAAATGGAGGTGCCGTTAGAGGAGATGCTTTAGCCACAATAGAATTAAGTGGCGGTGAAATTTCTGGAAATAAAGCTCCAGCTGGTGGAGGTATTCATGTTGGGCATTGTAATTTAATTATTAATAGTGGAACAGTTACAAATAATACAGCAACCACTGACAATGGTGGAGGAATTTATCTATCTTATGGATCACTAACTATGAACGGTGGAAGTGTAACAAATAATACAGCACCATCTGGTTGGGCCGGTGGTATGTATATGTGCGGTGCAACGGTTGATATACAAGGTGGAACCATAAATGGGAATACAGATATAGGAGAATATCCTGACATTTATACTTCAATGGACGTAATATCAACAGTAACTGATAATAATGCTAGTTTTACTGCAAAAGCTTCTAGAACAAACGCAAATGCTGCTTATAAAATAGTGTCAGCGGCTAATAATAATTTCGCCCTTGATGTTAGTGATGGAATATCTGCCAGCAATACAAATGTTCAGCTATATACTTATAATGCGACAAACGCTCAGCAATGGAATTTTGGACTTGCAAGAATAATAAATGGAGTAGCATATTATAATATTGAATCTCTAGTCGGAGGGAGTCAATATTTATGGGTATATGGTAATTCTCAAGAAGCCGGGACAAACGTAATAACATATTATATACATACAAATTCTGGTGGATTTTGGCATTTAGAGTCAGCAGGAAATGATTATTACTATATTAAAAATGGAGATTTATGTTTGGATGTTAGTGGCGGAACAATGGCAAATGGTCAAAATATTCAAGCATACACATGCAATCAGACAAATGCTCAAAAATGGAAGTTTGGTAGCATTGATGCACCAAGTGCTGCTATTTCGATGTCATCTTATATTGATGTTAATACGATAAGTGGATATTATCCATGTGTTGGAAGCAGTCCATATGAACGAAGATATACATATGATATTAGTATAACTGGAGGAAGTCTTGCTAGTGGTTATATGTGTCAATCTGATAGTAATGGAGGATCAACTTCATATTGTAGATCATATTCTTCAGGTTCTGGTAAAACTGGCGGCGGTGTTGCTTGTTTCAATAGTGAAACTAGTTGGCAATATTATCGTTCACTGTATTGTACATATGCAAGTGCAACCGGAACGCATGGATTATCGGCATCTAAGTATCAGTGTTAAAGTGAGGTGAAATTTTGGATAAAAAGAAAAAATATTTATTAATATCTCTTATAGTAATAATACTTATTATAGTATTTAACGTTGTATATAATAATAATTCGAAAAAACCAAATGTTAAAAAAGATGTAGCAAGAATAGTTAAAACTGTCACTGATGAGAATTTAACATATGATGATTTCACTAAACTAGTCGGTACTGATGTTGCTAATATCAATATTGTTACAGGTCCTAATTCATATCTTCGAAATAAACCAAAGGAAGATATTATTAAAAAATATAATTTGGAAAAATATGTTGAGTTACAAGATGAATTAGCTAGAAGAGTAGAAAAAAGATATGTTGACAACTTAAAATATAAAATCATGGAAACTCAAAACCTAGATAATAAAGAATGTCACGTAATTAGAATAACAGCTTATTATTATGAATTATATATGCATGATTTATTAAATTTGATAAATGCTCAATTAGATATGGATATTAGTGAAATTGTGAATGATTCAAAGGCTCAGGCAGAGTATTTAAAAAAAGAAGTTTTGGCATTAAAAGTATTAGACAATCATTTAGATGACTATGAAAATAAGATACAAGAATCTTCTGTTATAAGATTATGTTATAAAAATGGTAAGATAGAAAGTAATGATATGATATTAAGTCTCGTTCTTGCTTTTAGAGGTAATGGGTATTTGAATGTTGATTTTTCAAATGAACAAAATGTAAAAGCAGCTCAAGCAAGATTGTCTAAATATTTAGATGAGTTAAAAAAAACAAAACTTTTTGAATAATAAAAAAGCGAGTGCAAACTCGTTTTTTGATTTATTTACATTATGCAATTATTATAAATGGAGTTGATATCGATAAATAATAAAGCATTAAGTTTTGAACAATTACACGATAAGGAATTCATGCAAAAATATATATTGCAATTTGTAGATTTCGTTGAAATTTTAAAGGAATAAGGCATTGATTTGACAACAATTGAATTATGGGGTAGACCGATAGAAGAAGTTGAAAAATTAATTCATGAGAGATATGGTCAATATCTCCCAGAAATAGAACCAGCTAAAGAAGACCAAATTGAAAAACCACAATCGGAACCATAACTATTAGTATCTGATATGGTAAGACCGATTGCTCCAGCTTCAGAAACAGTTGCGGTTGCTGAAGCAGAAGAAATATGGAATGTTATTATAACAAAAAAATCTAGCTATTTGCTAGGTTTTATCATATTGTTAAGCTCATTACTTCTTCGGTACATGAAATATAAAGGTGTATTAGTGATTAATTCAAAGTCACCAGCAAATTCAACAACTTTGGCATTGAATTTCAACTTAAATTCATTAAGTCCTTCATATTTTTTATTAGTTTTTTGAACATTACTAATACCACCCAAATTAAATCTTTGATATCCTAATTTTGAATATCTACCCATCAATTTCCAAAGTAATAAATGTTTACCATTGAAACTCTTATAAGTATCATCATAGCCATCCATAATTAAATAAACTTCATTTTGCCATTTAATTACTAAAGCTGAAGATAGGATAATACCATCAGGATATTCTTTTAAATATTTAGTAGCTTCTTTTAACTGATCCTTAATTTTTTCAAATTCTTTATCAAGTTCAATTTTTTTATTCATTATTTTATTATTGCCTTTCATTAATTCATAATTAATGTCAGCTGTTAGTTTTTCATATTTAGAATACAATTTTTGGGAAATTTTTAAATATTCAGTAGTATCTAATTTACTATAATAAAAATCAACTAAATTATCATTGTCAAAAAATCTATATAAATCTTCAAAATATTTTAAATCTCTTGGATATTTATTTTTAGTTTGCAAATATAAATAATCTAAATTTTTAATATTTCCATGATAAATTTTAATACCATCTCGATGAGCTTTTCTTATTTTTGTTCTAAATGTTTTATCGATATTGGCAAAAATTTGCATAAACGGAAGATTAATATTAACCATTGCCTCAAATCTCGGTTTTAAGGCTTCAAAATAATTATTATAACCCAAGTGATAATATCCAAGTTTTTTTAATTCATCGAACAATCTGTCATAATCACTATTTTGTTTAATTAATTTACCCTCACTATTATAGACATTTTTAATAATCATTGGATTAATTTTAATAGCCACAACATCCATTTTTTTCAAAAACTTTTTGATTTCTTTAGTAAATGTTTCAACTAATTCAAAATCATTATAGTTAATAAGATAACCACGAGGTGCGAAAGCATATTTAAAACCACTTACTTTTTGAATTAAAATTAGTGATGCACCTAAAATAATGCCATTATCAACTAGACCAAGAAAAAGTGAATCAGCATCTTCTTCATTCATGGTAAATGCATATTCAACAGTCTGGTACATTGATGATGGTTTAAATGATGAACTATATTTTTTAAATTCTTCATTTGTAAGTTGTCTTAATTCCATACATTACACCTCCTAATCCCACAATTCATTATACCATATTTTAATAAAATGTAAAATAAGAAAATATTGACAATATATAAGAAAAATGCTAGTATATATAGCCATGGGGTGAAAGCTTATGAAAGAAAATTATTATATTCGTCTATATCAAAAAATTGATGATACATTAATAAAAAAAAGTGAGCTTGTAAAAACCAATAAATATAATATTGGTATTATTACATCACGCGGTGTAAATCAAAATCGCCGTTTTAATCAAGATTGTGCTGCTATTGTTACACATCCAAGAGGTGAGAATCTTGCTATGCTTATAGTAGCTGATGGATTAGATGATTCAGTTAACGGTTATGTTGCTTCACAAGTTGTCGTGCGAAGATTAGGACGATGGTTTGAACGACTTCCAAAAACATATGTAAATAATCCAATTATTTTAGAATCATTTCTTTTTGAAGAATTAAGAGACATTAATACTATGTTATATGAAGGTATTGATAAAAGTTCTGAAGCAGCATTTTCTTTAGCTATTTTGGGAAAAAGAGAAACAATGATTGCTAATGTCGGTAGTTGCCGTGGTTATACAATAAAAGGAACGCAACCAACATTGCAAACGGTTGATCATTTAAAATGGTTTGCTTATAATCCTGATTTAAAAATTTCTCCCGATGAAGTTAAATTTTTGTTAGCCAAAGACGGATTATCAAAAACTGTTGGGGGATCGGATAGTCGCAAACACTATTTTGAACCTTCTATTAATATTATAGATAACAATTATGATTCATTAGTATTAACCACACATGGGGTTACAGATGTTTTGGATGGCGATGAACTTGGCAGGATCGTTGGTGAAAGTAGCGTTGAATCAGCTTTAGCGCAAATTACCACAAGAGCCCTTTTCGCAAATCCTGAACAAGTGCCTGAAGCTTTAGTGGAACGTTTTCAAAAAGTAGGGAAAGCAAGAATGCTGATGCGCGAGACAGTCCCTGGAAGTGCGGCTTCAACGGCAATAGTTTTAAAAAAGACAAAGAAAAATTCTTAGTTATAAGAATTTTTTCTTTTCAAAAAATATTTGACATAAATTAAATAATGGTGTATAAAATTAATTAGCTTGTGAAAAGGAAGTGACTTATGGGAAAAAATTTAGTAATTGTCGAATCACCAACTAAGGTAAAAAGTATTAGCCAATATCTTGGCAGTGACTATATTGTATCTTCAAGCAAAGGGCATATTAGAGATTTATCAACTAAAGGTAAATATGGTTTGGGGGTGGATTTAGAAAATAATTTCAAACCCGATTATAAAACTATAAATGGCAAGAAAAAAGTTATTGATGAGTTAAAAAAGGAAGTCAAAAAAGTTGATAAAGTCTATCTTGCTACCGACTTGGACCGCGAAGGAGAGGCTATTGCTTGGCACCTTTATGATGTTTTAGGCTTGAAAGATAATAACTATGCCAGAATCGTTTTTAACGAAATTACTAAAAATGCTATTTTAGATTCTTTTGATCACGAACGTAAAATTGACATGGATTATGTTCATAGCCAAGAAACAAGACGCATCTTAGATAGAATTATCGGTTTTCGCTTAAGTAAACTAATTCAATCAAAAACTGATGGTACTAGTGCCGGTAGAGTTCAAAGTGTAGCACTAAAATTAATTGTTGATAAAGAAAGAGAAATTAATAGTTTTAATCCTGAAGAATACTGGACAATAACTGCTGATTTTAAAGATTTTACAGCTGATTTATTTGAATATAAACATAAAAAAATTGAAGTTAAAACAGAATTAGAAGCAAATGAAATATTGGATAAATTATCTAATGCTTTTGAAATTGAAGATGTTGAAAAGAAACAAAAAACTAAATCACCAAAGTTCCCATTTATTACTAGTACATTACAACAAGAATCATCTAACAAATTACATTTTGCAGCTAAAAAAACTATGATGTTAGCCCAAAAATTATATGAAGGAATTGATTTGGCTGATGAAACTGTCGGTTTAATCACTTACATGCGTACTGATTCAACAAGACTTTCTAAAGAATTTGTCGCTAGTACATATAATTATATTGAAACGAAATATGGTAAAGAATATCTTGGTAGTGTTAAAAGCAGCAAGAAAAGCGATAATGTTCAAGACGCGCACGAAGCTATTAGACCAACGAGTATAAAAAGAACACCAGAGAGCGTCAAACCATATTTAACAAATGATGAATTTAAATTGTATCGTTTAATATACTATCGCACTTTAGCTTCGCTTATGGCAGGAGCTATTGTCGAAGGCACAACCGTTATTTTAAATAATAATGATTACGGCTTTAAAGCTACTGGTCAAATTATAGTTTTCGATGGTTATTTAAAAGTATATAGTGATTATGAAGATACAAAAGACGCTATTTTACCACCATTTGACAAGTATAAATCAAATGTCATTGTTTCTAAAGATATCACGAAAGAACAGCATTTTACGCAGCCACCAGCTAGATATACTGAGGCTAAATTAATAAAAGAAATGGAAGAACTTGGCATTGGTAGACCAAGTACATACGCCACAATTATCGATAATATTAGAAACCGTGGGTATGTTGAAATGCTTGATAAAAAATTTAAGCCAACTGAAATAGGATTTGAAGTTAATGATAGTCTTCAAAAATATTTTGACCATATAATTAATGTCAAGTACACAGCGAATATGGAAAATGATTTGGATAAAATTGCTGAAGGAAAACAAGTATGGTATGAAATGCTTGATAAATTTTATAAAGAATTTGATGAAGCCGTTAACAATGCCAAAGATAAAATGCCAAAAAAAGAGGCTGAAAAAACAGGCGAAACATGTCCAGAATGTGGTCATGATTTAGTTATTAGAAAAGGCAAATATGGACCATTTGTCGCTTGTTCAAATTTTCCTTCCTGCAAATATATTAAGCAAGAGGAAAAAGAAGAAATAATAGCTTGTGATTGCCCTAATTGCGGAGAAGGAAAAATTGTTGAAAAAAGAAGCAAGAGAGGCAAAATATTTTATGGATGCAATAACTATCCAAAATGTAAAACTGCTTATTGGGACAAACCAACAGGTGAAAAGTGTCCAGAATGCGGTGAAATGCTAGTTGAGAAAAAAAATCAAATAAAATGTAGTAGTTGCGATTATATAAAGTAACTACTACTTTTTTGACTTTTTAAATATATAAATGTATAATAAGCGCAAAGAGGTGGAATTATGAGTCGATCATATTCTGAAAGAAAACCATTTGATCCAAAAGCATTTAGCTTGTTAATTCGTGTAGAAGGAAGACAACCTATAGAAGTATCAATTCCTATTGAAAGAGAAGTGCAAACGTTGGATGGTCCAGAATTAAAAACTGAATATCTTAAAAGAACAACTCAATGGGCGATTGATAAATATACAACAAGATTTGCAAGTAAAGCCGAACTTTTAGAAAACATTAGGGAAAATAATTTAGCTGATATTGGGGATATAAGTGATGCAGATGTTTCTATTAGCATGTTTTATAATGACTATGATCATGATTCTATTTGTACGGAAGTTGCTTATAGTGATAGTTTTGATTTAACCAATATATTAGAACAATGTCAATACAATGCTGGTAATGGTGAATTATATGGTGATTATGCCGAAGTGTTTATTGAAAACTTTAAAAGATACATGATAGAAAAATGTTGTATTCATGGTTATGCATATCAATATTGGAAATACTGGAAAGAGTATCAAGGACAATGTTTTTATGATAGTAAATTATTAATGGGTTTACTACTACAGCAAGATAAAGATGAATATGAAAAAGGCATTTATCATTTAAATCAAAAACCATTTGAGAAAGAATTTAACGAATATTATAATGTTAGGGCCCATTGTTTAATAAATCAAGATGATTTACAAGCCCAATTTGATTTAGAAAGAGAAGAAAAAAAAGGTCATCCAATTGATGCTGAAGACGTTAAAGATTTAAACGAAGCTAGAGAAGAAGCTAGGCGTCATCATGCTAAAAGATCTATCGATGAAATTCATCATGAATATTTAGGGGATAAAATGATTGCCTATCCTAAAGAAAATATGACTTATGATGAAAGTGAATATATTCAAGACCCAGAAGAAGAAATGGAAAGATTAAATTATTATTACGATGATGAAGAGACAAAACCGCTCAATATGGAATATGAAGATGAAGAACCAGTAATAACTAAAGCCTATTATGATTCACGCGGTCAAGGAATTATTCCTTTTGATGGTGTTGATGCCCAAGCTTCAGAAGTTATAAGTTATGATAAGGATGGCAATCCATTATTGTTTAACCCTGAAGAGACACATAAAAAAAGATAGCTATAAACTCTTACCTTGGTAAGAGTTTCTTTTTGCCATCATTTTATCTATATCGTTTAAAACACTTACTTTTTTAATTAACCACTGAGGCTCAATCAAATCATTAACCAACGGATCTCCAGTTAATCTTTGAATTACAATTTTTGGATCTAGCAGTTCTAATTGATCACAAACAATATCAACATATTCATCTTTAGTTAAAATATGAAATGGTTTGTCAGTATATATTTTAGCAAGTTTAGTATTTTTTAAAATGCTTAACATGTGAATTTTAATACCATCAATATTTATTTCATTCAAATGTTTAACTGTTTTTAGCATCATATCTTTAGTCTCATAAGGTAATCCATTAATAACGTGAGCAACAACAAAAATGTTTCTTTCTTTAAGTTTTTTTACAATGTTGTCAAAACATTGTAAATCATGGCATCGATTAATTAATTTTGTTGTTTTTTCATGAATTGTTTGTAAACCTAATTCAATAGTTAAAAATGTTTTTTTATTTAATTCACTTAAATAGTTTAAACATTCTTCATCAATAGCGTCAGGCCTTGTTGCAATCGAAAGTCCAACGACATTATCTAAAGCTAAGATTTTTTCATATTTTTCTTTTAGAACATCAACGGGAGCATAAGTATTAGTTCTTGCTTGGAAGTAGCCAATATATTTAGCTTTTGGCCACTTTTTATGCATCATATTTTTGACAGTATTAAATTGATTAATTAAGTCATCTTTTGGATTACCACCAAATTCGCCACTTCCGCTTTTCGAGCAATATATGCATCCTTTAGTTCCAAAAGTACCATCGATATTTGGACAAGTAAAGCCGGCATTTAAGCTAACTTTAAAAACTTTACAACCAAATTTATGTTTGTAAAAATAATCTAATGTGTGGTAGCGTTTATTAGTATCAGAATATATAAATCCACTCATAATATCACCATAAGTAGTATAACAAAATTTGCTAAAATTCAAAAGATTTTGTTGCTGGAATAATTAATAATATTAGACATATTTTTAATTAGAGGTGCGTTATGAAAAAAGTAATTGCCATTTTTCTTTTTAGTTTCATTTTAATAATGCCTGCAAAAGCTAATGAATTAACACTAGCTGAGAATGCTAAATCAGCCATTTTGATAGAAGCCAGTACTGGTAAAATATTATTTGAAAAAAACGCGGATGAAAAATTGGAACCCGCCAGTATGACTAAAATGATGAGTATGCTTTTAATTATTGAAAATATTGAAAATGGTGTTTTGAAATGGAATCAAAAAGTAACCATATCTGAAAATGCTTCTAAAATGGGTGGTAGTCAGATACTATTAGAAACTGGCGAAAAAATGAGTGTTGAGGACTTATTTAAAGGTGTCGCTATTGCATCTGGAAATGATGCGGTAGTAGCTTTGGCTGAAGCTTTGGCCGGTACTGAAGAAGCATTTGTCAACATGATGAATGATAAATCTAGGGAACTGGGGTTAAAAAACACTCATTTTAAATCACCGCATGGACTAGATGAAGTTAATCACTATTCGTCAGCCCGTGATCAGAGTCTAATTGCTAAAGAACTAGTTAAACATAAAAAAGTAATGAAATTTACTTCTATTTATGAAGATTATTTAAGAGAAAATACCGATCGTAAGATATGGCTTGTAAACACTAATCGATTAGTTAGATTTTATGAAGGTGTGGATGGTTTAAAAACAGGTTATACTAAAGAAGCTGGTTATTGTCTTACCGCAACAGCTTTAAAAAATGGTATGCGTATTATCGCCGTTGTTATGGGAGAACCTGATAGTAAAACAAGAAGTAAAGAAATAAGTGAGATGTTGGATTATGCTTTCGCCCAATATAAAATCAAAAATCTTTTAAAAGAAAAATATGTTGGTAAATATATTGTTGATAAAGGTGAAGAAAGATATGCAAAAGTAATACCTAAAGAAGAAGTTACGATTTTAAGTAAAAAAGCAGATAAAGATAAAAAGGCAAATTATAAAATAGAAATTAATAAATTAAAAGCTCCAATTAAAAAGGGTGAAGTAATTGGCAATTTAAAAATAAAAGAAAATGGTAAAGTAATAAGAACAATTGATTTAACAGTGGATAAAAACATCAAAAAAATTAGTCTATGGAAATTATATTTACGCAACTTAAAAGACATATTTACAAGTAGTATTGCTATTTAAGTCATTTTATTTGACTTTTTTTGTTTAATCATAAAAAATGTGATATTATTATAATAGCAATAGCAGGGGAGGGATATTATGCAAAAATATATTCCGGGCATTTACCAAAAAAGCATTTATACCATTGATTATTCTAAATTAATGACGAAAGGTATAAAGTGCTTACTATTCGATTTAGATAATACTATTATCGTGCCACACACTAGTGAGGTATCGGAAAAAGCAAAGGATTTATTTATTAGCTTAAAGCAAAAAGGCTTTAAAGTGATAATTTTTTCAAATAGTCTTAAAAGTAAAGTTAAAGTTCATCAACAATTTTTAAAAGTAAATGCAATATCATTAGCCTGCAAACCATTATCATATAATTTCAAAAAAATTATTAAGAAGACAAATTTTAAACCAAGTGAAATTGCTATTATTGGTGATCAACTCTTAACAGATATAGCTGGTGGTAATAAAGTGGGCATCACAACTATCTTAGTTAACCCAGTTGTCGATAAAAATAGATTTTTTGAAAATATGAAAATGCGAAGTTTAGAAAGAAAAAATTTATTTTATAAAGGAAGATATTATGACTAAATGCGTTGGCTGTGGTAGTTTACTACAAAATACTAATCCTAAAGAAGAGGGTTATGTACAAGATATAACAAAAAAATATTGTGAAAGATGTTTCAGAATTAAAAATTATAGTGAATATAAATTTATCGACAAAGACAATAAATATTATATCGATATTTTAAATAATATCGAAAAAACTAATGATTTAGTACTATTGGTTACGGATTTTTTAAATACTGATTTTATAAATAGTATTAATATCAAAAATCCTGTTATTTTAATTCTTTCTAAAAGAGATCTTATACCAAAATTTATAAATAAAAATAAAATATTACACAATATTAATTTAAATTTAAATGTTGTATCTAAAATAATTGTTGGAAGTAAAAACAATTATAATTTCGATTTGCTTTTTGATACAATTAACAAATATAAAAAGAGTAATAATGTTTATGTAATAGGGCAAACTAATGCTGGCAAAAGTACTTTAATAAATAAATTTGTTAAAAACTATGGTGAGACTGATTATGAAATTACCACTAGTATATTGCCATCAACTACTTTAGATTTATTAGAAATAAAAGTTAATGATGATTTAACATTAATAGATACGCCAGGTCTTTTGGACGAAGGAAGCATTATTCAACATGTCGACAGTAAGATGTTAGAAAAAATAATTCCTAAAAAGGAAATTAAACCGACTGTAATTCAAGCAAAAAAAGATCAAACAATTATTATTGAAAATATAATACGCATGGATGTTAAAGCCGGGACAAATTTAATATTTTATTTATCAAATGATTTAAATATTGAAAGATTCTTCGAAAAAAAAGATAATTTAATTAATTTGAATAAACATAGTATTAGTTTGGAAGACAATTCTGATTTAGTGATTAAGGGTTTAGGATTTATTAAAGTTACAAGTCAAACAAATATGGATCTATATTTATTTGATAAAATAGAATTTATGATAAGGCAATCAATTATTTGATTGTTTTTTCTTTTTCTTTGTGATAAGATTAATAATAGGTGATACTATGTTAGGGACAATAATTGGTATAGAAGAAGATACAGTATTAGTCAAGTTGAATATTTCACTTAATGATTTTCAAAACATTGTTAATTTACATGTTGTTATGGAAGATGAATCAGGTATGTTAGTTGGTGAAATATCTTCAGTTAAAGATGGTGTTGCATATGTAAATTTATTAGGTGAGATAAGAGATAATGAATTTACTTTTGGTATTAATTTCAAACCATCTTTTAAGGCATCTGTAAAATTAATTTCTAAAGAAAAAATTCCGATGGTTATCAGTACTGATAAATATGATGAAAGAAAACATTTATATATTGGAACTAGTTCAATTTATAAAGGTGTACCAATAGCCTTAAATATAAATAATTTTTTTGCTAATCATTTTGCAATATTTGGTTCCACTGGTTCAGGTAAATCATGGGGAACTGCACATTTGATTCAAAGCATTTTTAATAAAAAAGGAACAGTAGCTTATCGTTCTAGTTTATTTATTTTTGATGCTTATGGTGAATATCATTCAGCATTTAAAAATATTGATCAGTTTGCTCCAGAAGCTTCTTTTAAAGCTTATACTACAAATACTCAAATAAGTGACTCAGAAATTTTAAAAATACCTTTGTGGTTACTTACTTTGGACGATTTTGCTTTACTTTTAGGAGCTGAAAAACAAACACAATTACCAATTATTGAAAAAGCTTTAAAATTGGTTAATGTCTTCGCAAGAGATGAAGTAGAGGTTATTCAGCAAAAAAATGATATTATAGCTCGTGCAATTTTAGACATTTTATCGAGTGGAAAACCATCACCACAAATAAGAGACCAAATATTTTCTATCTTAGCCACTTATAATACGAAAGATTTAAATTTAGATTCAGTTATTCGTCAACCTGGTTACGAGAGAACTTTAAAGCAATGTTTGATTATCGATGCAACCGGTAAAATTAGAGAAATGGAATTAATTACTAATTTTGTTCAAACATTTTTGGATGACAATATTGAACTTTCAATGCCTGATGGCACATTTAAATTTGGTTTAAATGATTTAAGACTAGCTTTAGATTTTGCACTTATTTCTGAAGGCTCTTTGAATAGTGAACGTATTTATGATGAAGCTAATGTATTAAAAGTCAGATTACATACTTTAATTAATGGCGACTATGCTGTTTATTTTGATTGTGAAGAGTATGTAAGTTACAATGATTATATTAAAGAATTATTAACAGCGCCAAGCGGTCGTAAAGCGCAAATAATTAACTTTAACATAAATTATGTTGATGATAGGTTTGCTAAAATTGTTACAAAAATATATTCAAAATTGTTATTTGAATATTCGAAAAATCAAGAAAAAAGAGGAAGCTTACCATTTCACATTATTTTGGAAGAAGCGCATAGGTATGTTCAAAATGATAGCGATATAGATATTTTAGGTTATAATATTTTTGATAGAATTGCTAAAGAAGGAAGAAAGTATGGTGTTCTATTAGGACTTATTTCTCAAAGACCATCTGATTTATCAGAAACAACTATTTCACAATGTAGTAATTTCTTGATATATAAAATGCTGCACCCAAGAGATATAAATTATATTAGAGAAATGGTTCCAAATATAACCGATGATATCGTAAGACGACTTAGAATTTTACAACCAGGAAATTGTATGGCTTTTGGTAGTGCTTTTAACTTACCAATTATGGTTAAGCTTGATAAACCAACACCACCACCATCAAGTAGTAGTGTTGATATTAGTCAAAACTGGTTTATTGATCGAAAATAAAGTTATGGATTCCCATAACTTTTTTTATAAACAGTAATATCCTAAAATGCATAAACTATATTAGGGTGTTTTTATGAGAAGGTTAAATGATTTAAAGTTAAATGAAGAGCGTATAATTGCGGATGTTAATGTAAATAGTAGCATAAAAAAAAGATTATTGGATTTGGGAATCACTAAAGGTTCTAAAATAAAACCACTTTTTAATAGTTTAGGTAATAATATGGTTGCTTATAATATTAAAGGTGCCATAATAGCTATTAGAAAAGAAGATACTAAAAATATTATGGTGATCAAATGAGAATTGGACTTATTGGTAATCCCAATGTTGGCAAGAGTACTATTTTTAATGCTTTAACTGGTATGCATCAACATACTGGAAATTGGTCGGGTAAAACTATAGAAAGTGCGATTGGATATAAAAAATATAATAACAAAACTTATCAATTGGAAGATTTACCAGGTACTTACTCATTAAGTGCTCATTCTAAAGAAGAATTAGTAACTAGTGATTTTATATATTCAAAAAATTATGATGCTTTAGTTATTGTCTGTGATGCTGTTTGTTTGGAGAGAAATTTAAATTTAGTTTTACAAGTATTAGAAGTTACTAATAAAGTGATTGTTTGTATTAATTTAATTGATGAAGCTATAAAAAAAGGAATAGTTATTAATATCGACAAATTACATAAAATTTTAAAAGTACCAGTTGTTAAAACTAATGCTAGAAAAAAAGAAGGTATTAATGATATATTAAAAGCTATTGAAAACATAAATAACAATAAAGAAGTTTATCAAGTTCAATACGATAGTCTTTTACAAGATGAATTGGAAGATATAATTTTTATCGCTAATGATAAAAGTAAAGCCTTAAGGTTATTAGCGGGAGAATATAAAACTAACAACAAAATTTTAAATAAAAAAATAAAAGAAAAGCAGAATAATTTATATAAAAAGGGTGTTAAAAAAGAAGATATTGGCTATTTAATAACAGAACAAATAATAGCTGATTGCACGAAAATCGCTGATGAAGTTATTACTTTTAATAAAAAAGATTATCAAAAAAAGGATTTAATAATTGATAAAATATTAACCGGTAAAGTTACGGGTACTATCTTTATGATTCTTCTGTTAATTTTAATTTTTTGGTTAACAATTGTTGGTTCTAATTATCCTTCAAATATTCTTTATGATTTCTTTTATATGTTAGAAGAAAAAATATTGTTTTTTTTGAATAGTATAAGTACTCCAGAATTTATTATTAATCCATTAGTATATGGGGTATATCATGTATTAACATGGGTTATTTCAGTTATGCTTCCACCAATGCTAATTTTCTTTCCGCTTTTTACGTTGCTAGAAGATTTAGGATATTTGCCTAGAATAGCTTTTAATTTAGATCATATTTTTAAAAAGTGCTCTTCGTGTGGTAAGCAAGCATTAACTATGATGATGAATTTTGGATGTAATGTGGTTGGTGTTATGGGTTCAAGAATAATTGATTCCAAACGTGAAAGATTAATGTCGATTTTAACTAGTAGTTTTATTCCTTGTAATGGAAGGTTCCCTATGTTAATATCTTTAATCGCAATGTTTATAGTTTTTAATTTTTCTAATTCTATTGTTAGTGCTCTTTCTTTAACAACATTGATTTTAATTAGTATTATAATGACGTTTATTGTAACGAAAATTCTTTCAAAAACTTTGTTAAAAGGAATACCTACATCGTTTACTTTGGAACTTCCGCCATATCGGAGACCACAAATTGGCAAAGTTATTATTAGATCTATTTTAGATAGAACTTTATTTGTTTTAAAAAGAGCAATATATATTTCTGCTCCAGCGGGCTTAATTATTTGGCTTATGGCTAATATTTATATTGGCGATATTAGTATTTTGAAAATGTGCTCTAGTGCTTTAGATCCTCTAGCTAGAATAATAGGATTGGATGGCATTATTTTGCTGGCGTTTATTTTGGGAATGCCAGCCAATGAAATAGTTATTCCAATAATGATTATGGGATATATGTCGCTAAATCAATTGACCGACTTTGATAGCGTTTACGAATTGAAAAATTTATTTATAAGTAATGGCTGGACAATTAATACAGCAATTTGTACAATGATTTTTACATTAATGCACTGGCCATGTTTAACAACATTAATTTCCATAAAAAAAGAAACAAATAGTATTAAATGGACTATACTATCAATTGTTTTACCAGCTTTATCAGGAATTATATTGTGTTTTATAATTACCCAAATATACCATATATTTATTTAAAATATGTGGTTTTTTATTTACAAAAATAATGTAAAAAAGGTATAATGAATTAGGAGGGTTTACTTATGGTAAAAGATAAAAATATTCGTAAAAATTTAAAAAACATATCAATTGAAGAACCAAAAGGTACTTTAGCTAAAGCTTTTATAACTTTAGTCTTCATTACGTGTTTAATTAATTATGGTTTGATTTGCTTAGCTAATATACTTAATATCAGCATCGATGTATATGGTAGTGCCCTTACATTATTAACATTTATTATTGTTGCGCCGCTGTATTTAAATTTGGTTAGGATGTTTTTAGATAATGGTTATGATAAACTCATATCATTTAGTGATTTATTTAAATTTAAAAAGTATACATTTAAATTTTGGTTATTTTTTATAATCATTAGTCTTAGTTATTTTATATTAGTAACAATTTTAAATTATATTCCATTTATTGGGTTTATAGCTTATATAGTTTTGTCTGTTATTTTAATTCCTGTTTTTTGGATTATGCCATATATATTTTTAGATAATCCAAAAATACCACTGGAAAATTTAGTTACGAAATCCTTTAAAATGTTAAAACACCACCGAATTGATTTTTATGGCTTGCTTTTAAGCTTTACAGGGTGGTTTATTTTAGGTATGTTTACACTAGGTATTTTATATATTTGGCTTGCTCCATATGTTTATATTACAGGCACTAATTTATACTTATATCTTAAAGAAGATAAAAAAATAATTAAAAAAGAAGCACTTACAAATAAAATGGTTATTATATTATTTGTATTAGGTTTTATTTTACTTAATATAATTTCATTTGTAAATGTACCAGACAGTTTTGAAAATTTTAAAGACAAACTAGGTTTACACTTCAGTGAAGAAAAACTTATTTATAATAATAAAACTATTTATTTTAGTGTTCCTGAAGATTATACATTAGTAACTAAAACAAAGTTTACAAAAACATATTCAAGTGATGAGGATATTTTACAATATACTATTTATTTAACAACTGTTAATAAAGCAATTAAAATGGATGAAGATTTTGCTAAAAAGGATAAAGCGGCAACTGAAAAACATTTTTCAATCAAAAAAGATGGTAAAGTCTTAAAAGGTTATACATACACTTTAGATGATGTAAATAGATCCATCGTATATTATCCTAAAGACGATTATGTGATTACTATTAGTTTAACTAGTCCAGAAAAAATTAAAATAAGTAAATTAAAAAAATTGATTTTAATTAATTAATTTATTATAATAATAATAGGTGATAATATGAATAATAAAGGTTTTACATTAATAGAAATTTTAGGAGTTATCGCAATAATTGCGATTATTGGGCTTATAACTGTGCCACTTATAACTAATGTTTTGCGTACTAACCAAGAAAATCTTGATAAAGCTCAACAAGATTTAATAATTAGGGCAGCCAAGAGTTATGTTAATGAAAACCCATTCATTGCGCCAAAAGAAGGACAAAATGGTTGTGTAGATATTTCAACTTTAAAAAGTACAGGATATTTAGATGATGTTCCAATTAAAAATCCGGAAACTGACGAAGAATATAATGGAAGTGTTAAACTAACAAAAAATAACAATCAATATACATATACTATTCAAGATTCACCATGTCCATATCAATAATGCTAAAGATTTACTTTATCGTAAATCTTTTTTCGTGTTATAATAAGTGTGGTGATTTAAATGATTTATAGTTCCATTAGTAATAGTAAAATTAAAGAGTTAAAAAAATTAAATCAAAAAAAATATCGCGATGAATCTAATTTGTTTTTAGTTGAAGGAGAACATTTAATTTTAGAAGCTTATAAAACTGGATATTTAAAGGAATTAATTTTGGAAGAAAATTTAGATTTTTTATTAGATATTGAAACTAATTATGCATCAAAGGAAGTCATGAAGTATTTATCAGAGTTGGATACGCCATCAAAAATGATCGGAATTTGTGAAAAAAAAGTTAGTCAAATTAGTGGTGATCACATATTAATATTAGATGAAGTTCAAGATCCAGGGAACATAGGAACTATAATTAGAAGTGCGGTGGCATTTAACGTTGATACAATTATTTTAGGTGGTGGCTGTGCAGATATATATAGTTCAAAGGTGATAAGAGCTTCACAAGGAATGATTTTTAAGGTAAATATTGTCAGTGGGAATATAAAAGACGAAATTAAAAAACTTAAAAATGATAATTATAAAATAATTGGAACGAAAGTTTCTAAAGCAAATGAATTAAAAAATGTTTCAAAACCAAAAAAATTTGCTATAATAATGGGCAATGAAGGAAATGGCGTGAAACAAGAATATTTAGATTTATGTGATGAGTATATTTATATTAAAATGAATGAAAATTGTGAAAGTTTAAATGTTGCTGTGGCAACAAGTATTATTTTATATTGGGTAGGTGATTAAATGCTTTATATTGGAAAAGTGGCCGGAACACACGGCATTAAAGGTGAAATTAGAATCCTTTCTGATTTTAAATATAAAGATATTGTTTTTCAAAAGGGAAATCACCTATATATAGATGAAGACAATTTAACGATCGATACTTATCGCGTACATAAAAACTATGATATGGTAACATTTATTGGCATTAATGATATAAATGATGTTTTAAAATATAAAGGTCAAGATGTTTATATCGATAGAAGTGAATATGTTTTTCCTGATTTATTGAATGAAGATTTAATTGGGGCAGAAGTATATGATGGTGAAGATTTGGTTGGTGTTTTAGCCGCAGTTAGAAAAAATGCTAATCAAGAATTGTTTGTAATTAAAAATGGTGATAAAGAATATTTAGTACCTAATGTCGAAGATTTTGTTAAAAACATTGATAAAGAAAGGATCGATATTAGTTCGATTGAAGGATTGCTAGAATGAAAATCGATATTTTAACTATTTTTCCAAATATGTTTGAAGGTTTTTTAACAGAATCTATTATTAAAAGAGCCATTGAAAAACAACTAGTTGAAATAAATATTCACGATATTCGAGAATATAGTAAGGATCCGCATAAAAAAGTCGATGATTATGGCTTTGGCGGGGGTCATGGTATGGTATTAATGCCACAACCAATATTTGATGCAGTTGAAGATTTAAAAAAAGAAAACAGCAAGGTTATATTAATGAGTCCACAAGGTAAACCGTATAAACAAAAAATTGCTTATAATTTAAAAGATGAAAAGCATTTAATTATTATATGTGGCCATTATGAAGGATTTGATGAGCGCATTAGAACATTGGCTGATTTAGAAATTAGTATTGGTGACTATATTCTTACTGGAGGAGAACTTGCTAGTATGGTAATTACTGATAGTATAGTTAGATTAATCCCAGGAGTAATTGAAGAAGAATCACATTTGAACGATTCATTTAATAATAATTTATTAGATTATCCTGTTTACACTAAACCCGTAAATTTTAGAGGGATGGAAGTCCCAGAAGTATTACTATCTGGACATCATGCCAATATCAAAAAATATCGTGAAGAGGAAAGTTTAAAAAGGACTGAAGAAAGAAGACCAGATTTATTAGAAAAGAGATGATCATATGACAAAATACTATATTTGTGACAAAGATAACAACGAAATTGTGTATGGACATCTTGACTATGATAAAATATCTGGTTTTAAAATAAAACCACGAAATAATGTTAAATATGATGGTATTGAAGTTGGAAGATTGATTTTAGTTGAGCCAGCTTTAATCGAACGAGTTTTAAAAAGAAAAACTAGGATTAAATTGAACGCTTATTTGACCTATTTATTGCAAACGCTTGAAGAAGATGATGATAGTGGTAATTTAAGTTTAGTTTTAGATGATGCAAAAAGATATAAATCAATTATTATGAACAAATATTCAAAGTATTTAGATCCTGAATATATTAGAGAGTTACTTTTTAGAGTAAAGTTTATTGAAGAAGAATTAAGGGCTAAAATTTTCGAGCAAGCATTTACTAATCAAAATAGTCGTGGACGCTTTGGAAGATAAAAAGAAATTTTTCTTTTTTCTTGCATATTTTAGTAATATATGTTAAAATCAATGTTGTCGTGATCCGCTTTATATATTTTATATGATCACAGAATAGACAAAGGAGTGTGACTTATGAATTTGGTAGACAAAATTACAAAAAGCCAAATCAGAGAAGATTTACCAGAATTTCGTGTTGGCGACACTGTTAAAGTCAACGTTAAAATTATTGAAGGTAAACGTGAGAGAATTCAAGCTTTTGAAGGCATTGTAATGGCTATTCAAGGTGGCGGAGTTAGTAAAACTTTCACTGTTAGAAAGATTTCTGGCGGTGTTGGTGTTGAAAGAATTTTCCCTTTTAACTCACCTAAAGTTGCTAGTGTTGAAGTGGTGAGAAAAGGTAAAGTTAGAAGAGCTAAATTAAATTATTTACGTAACTTAAAAGGCCAAGCAAAAATTAAAGAAAGAAAATAAGGCTGAGGCCTTATTTTTGTTAGGGGTGAACGTATGGAAAAAATTATAAAAGAATTAATTCCTTATATAATAATTATTGTTGTTGTGGTTTTAATTAGAAGTTTTATTATTACACCAATTAAAGTTGATGGAGCTTCAATGGAACCTACTTTAAATGATAATGAAATTTTAATTTTGAAAAAATATGATCATTCATTTGAAAGATTTGATATTGTTGTTTTTAAATATGGTGGTTCTAGTTTGATAAAAAGAGTTATTGGTCTTCCAGGGGAAACTGTTGAATATAGAGATAATAAACTTTACATTAATGGCAAATATGTAAAGGAATCATTTAAAAGGAAATCTTCGACAGAGGATTTTAAATTAGAAGACATTGAATTAGAAAAAATATCAAAAAATTGTTATTTCGTTATGGGTGATAATCGTGGCAACTCAACTGACAGCCGAATGATTGGCGAAGTTTGTAATGAAGACATTAAGGGAGCAACTAACTTAAGTATTTTTCCATTTGACACTATAGGAACTATAAATCAGTAGCAAATTTTGCTACTTTCTGTTATAATTAATATAGATTAGGAGGAATAGTAATGTTTAATTTAAAAGGAAGAGTTGCGGTAATAAGTGGTGCAAGTAGTGGGCTTGGAAAACAAATGGCCAAAGGCTTTGCTGAAAGTGGCGCTAATTTAGTGGTTTTAGCAAGAAGAATTGAAAAATTAGAAGAATTAAAATTGGAATTAGAACAAAAGGGAATTGAAGTTTTGGCTGTACAGTGCGATGTAACTTCGACTGAAGATATTGACAATGCCGCAAGAGTTGCTAAAGAAAAATTTGGTAAAGTTGATATTTTAGTTAACTGTGCAGGATCTTCTAAAGATGCTGGTGTGCTAGAAATGCAAGATGATGAGTGGGACTTTACTATTAGTACAGATTTAACTTCAGTATTCAAAATGACTAGAGCTTTTGGAAATATTATGAAAGAAAATAATTATGGTCGTATTATCAATATTGCTTCGATGTATGGCTTGGTCGGAAATGAGGAAATTCCAACAATTGCTTATCATTCATCAAAAGGTGGAGTTGTAAACTTTACAAGAGCTGCCGCTGCTGAACTTGCTAAATACAATATTACTGTAAATTGTATTTGCCCAGGTTATTTTTATACAGAACTTACAACCCAAGTTTTAGATACTGATAAATTTAAGGAATTTGCTAATACCCATGTACCAATGAAAAGGTATGGTAAAGAAGGCGAATTAAATGCCGGCGCAATTTTTCTAGCGAGTGATGAGGCTAGTTATGTGACTGGTATTGTTTTACCAATCGATGGTGGATATACTTGTGTATAAGTAGGAGTAAATTCCTACTTTTTATGTTATAATGAAAGCGGTGATAACAATGAAAAAATTATTTGGTGGAATTAATTTAACTTGGAAAAAATTAATAATATTTGCTGTTATAGCGGCGGTATATACGGCTATTGTTGCTAGTATACCGGCTCTTAAATATACTTCGCTAACAACGTTAGTAGCGACATTTGAAGTGTGGATTTTATTTGGAATTATTATAATTATGAATAGTAAATCAAGTAAAGAATCAGCTTTAAAATGTTTTGTATTTTTCTTGATAAGTCAACCACTTATATATTTATTACAAGTACCATTTAGTTGGCAAGGATGGCATTTATTTAGCTATTATAAGTATTGGTTCATATGGACTATTTTATGTTTGCCAATGGGCTATATTGGTTATTATATGAAAAAAGATAAATGGTGGGGTTATTTAATCTTATTTCCAATAATTTTATTACTAACTTATTCGTATAATACTTATCTAGCATATTTTATGTTTTCATATCCAAAATATATATTAATAACTTTGTTTTGTATCGCAACAATGATTATTTATCCTCTATACATATTTAAAAACAAAAAAATACAAATTACGGGAGTTATAATTAGTTGTATTTTGATTGCTGTAATAACAGTTTTAAATTTATTAAACCCATTAATTTATAGTACAGATGTTTTAAGCAATGGTGAGAAAAACCACTTTGATGATACATATAAAGTAGATCTTGAAGATAGTAAATATGGAAGTGTTAAAATTATATATATTAAATCAGTAGAAGATTATTTTGTACACGCTGATTTTAAAAAAGAAGGTAAAACGATGTTAACATTAACTTCACCTGAAGGTGAAAAAACAAAATATAATCTTTCTATAAAAAGGGATACATATGATATAAAAAAACAGGTGAAATAATATGGATAAATATATTGTGGTAGTAACGCTTTGTGACAAAGAAGAAGTGGCCAATAAAATAATAGAAACTTTACTCACAAAAAAATTAGTCGCTGGCAGTCAAGTTTCAAAAGTATATTCAAAATACTGGTGGGATAATGAATTAGAAGAATGTGAAGAATATAAACTTGAATTTAGAACTAAAAGTGATCATTTTGGAGAAATAAAAAAAGAAATTAAGAAAATTCATAATTACGAAGTGGCAGAGATTTCTTATTATGAAATAGCTAATGCAAATGGAGATTTTTTACATTGGATAGATGAAAGTATAAAAAATATTGATGATTAGAATAAAGTGACATTAATGAGAACAAGCTAAAACGCCAATTTTTAATAATTGATATTTATTATAATTAATTATTGACAATTTAATATTTTTTTAATATAGTAGTTGAAAAAAATTGGAGGGTTAAAATGCGCAGGGGTAAAAAATTGGAAGAAATTTATAATTTTAGTGAATTGAACAAAATGATATCAGAAATTACTACGGGTGATCTTGGAACAGTATTGAAAAACGAAAGATGGGAGTTATATAGTACTGATTCTTTAGATAAGTTATATTCTTTCAGCGACAACAAAATGTCAATTCAGTATGGAATGAAAGGGTTTTCATCATTACGTAGTGGCACTATGCATAAATCATATGAAGTATTTTATGATGGCACGATTGTATACTTGAATGAAGATAATACTGTTTTACATCTTGATAAAGATGTGACATGGATTAATGAATTATATAAATTATATGAAAAACATTTGGAAATAGTTGCTAGAAAAAGAGGAGAACAACAAATTCAACAAGAATCTTTAGAAAGACAAAATCGTGTTAGAAGCATTTTTGGTTTAGTCGATCCAAGTGGTTATTCAGATGACAAAATAATTATAGATAATGTTGAACATCGTTTTGTTCCAGCACCAGACTGGTCAAATAGCAAGGATGAAGAAATACTAAATGGTAGAATCAGATTATTTAATGGTGAAATTCTTATGGATACGAGACAATGTATATATCATCCTGGCAAGTGGGAGTATTACGTTTGTGATTTAGTAGATACATTAGAAAGCGAAAAAGCGTATGAGCAACAATTAAAAAAAGAAGCTTATGCTCAAAAACAAAAAATTAAAAAACTTGAATTAAAAAGAAAATATGAAGAAAACCATTCACCTATAGATGATAGTAGATTTTTTTAAATAATGTATAAAGATTATTGTGACAGATAGATTTTTCTATGTGTCATTTTTTGCAATAAACGCTATAGTATCAATATAAAGATATTTTAAAGTAAATATATAAAAAATATGTTATAATTTATTAGTAAAGTATTTAAAAAATGAATAATTCCTATATATTTTATTCTAATGAGGTGAAAAATGAAAAACAAACTAATTTTATTTGACTGGGGTAATATAGTTGATTCTCATACAACAGGATACACTTGTTATGATGCATATAATGATTTATTTAATGAATGTGGATATAAGGTAAATGGAAATGTATTTAATCAGCTAGGGAAATATAAACTTAGTTCTATAGCTAGCATAAAAGATTTTAAAAAGGTGTATGAATTAATGGCAGTTGAATTTAATTTTAATAAATCTTTTGAAGAATTCGTCGAAATTTACAAAAGAATATTTGATAAAATTGATTACTATAAAGAAGTTGCTCAATATGAGACATCTTTAAGGGATAGATGTTATATAGGAATTTTTTCAAATTTAACTATATTTGATAAGGAAAGATTAGATAGACAAGTTAATTTATCACTTTATGATTATGTTTTTTTGTCATGCGAAATTGGAGCAGAAAAAGCTGAGTTAGAAATATATGAAGAGGTACAAAAAAAATTGCCTTTTAAACCAGAAAATATATTATTTATTGATGACAAAAAAGAAAATATTGAAATACCATCAAAAATGGGATGGAATGTTTTGCAGGCAACTGGATTAGAATTTGATAAGATAAAACAAGCATGCGAACAATTTATAAATAAAGGAGTTGATCCAAATGAATGAAAATAAAACTAATATAAATTGGTTGATATTGTTTTATTCAACCCCTTTAACAAATCCTTATAAAATAAGGAAAAACTAAGAATTGAATCTTACATATTTTTATTAAAAAATAGTGAAAATTTGTAAAAAATGATAAAAATTAGCTAAAAATAATGATTTTTGGTGGAGGAATTAAGGGCTTGATATTTACAGTTAACCCCTCCAATAAAAAAGAGGTGAGACATAATGATAAAATTTAACGAAATTAAATATGAGAGAATTAATTATGATAAAACAATTATGCTAGTTAATAATCTGCTAGAACAACTAGTTAATTGTAATGATTTTAGTGAGTATATTGAATTAGTAAAAAGAATTAATAGTATTCAAAATCATATAGAAGAAATGTATGATTATGCTGATATTAGAAATATGAGAGATTCAGAAGATGAGTATTATAAAAACGAAATGGACTTTTGGAATTCTAATAAAGTTAAATTTGATTCATTATTTTTACCATTTTACGCTGAATTAAATAATTCAAAATATAAAGATCAATTAATAAATTTTTTACCTTTTAACTTTTTTAGAATAATTGAATATCAAGAAAAAATTACATCTGATAGCATTACAGATTTAATTAAAGCGGAAAATGACTTAAAAATGCAATATAGAAACTTAAATAAAGCAAAGATAATGTTTGATGGTGAAGAGAAAACAATAAGTGCTATAAGTGGATTATTCCCAAATAAAGATAGAAACATAAGAAAGAAAGCACATGATGCTGTTAATGATTTTTATTATAGTAAACAAAGCGAATATGATAATATCTTATTTGAATTAATAAATACTAGAAATAAAATAGCAAAACAATTAGGTTTTAATAATTATGTTGAGTATAGTTTATTTAAATTAAAAAGATTTGATTATAACTATGATGATATAAGTAGTTTTAGAAATAACATAATTAAGTATATTACTCCTATTTGTAAATTAATGAGTGAGTGGCAAAAAGAAGAATTGGGACTTGATGAATTAAAATATTATGATACCGTTTTCTTTAGTTCTATGCCTGAGTCTAAATATATTGATATTGAATTATTAAAGCAACTTAAAGAGTCATTTCAAAAATGTGATGCTGATTTATCAAATTTATTTAATACTATGTTAGATAATGGTTATATTGATTTTATTCAAAGAGATAATAAAGTTAATTTTTCGATAACAAATTATTTAACTGAAACATGTATGCCTGTAGTAACAGGAAATTTTAAAAATAATTACCTAGATGTTCAAACAACTACTCATGAGGTAGGACATTCATTTCAAAAGTATTGTGCATCAATTGAAGATAAAAAGAACATAGTATCTCCACTACTTAAATATCCAACAATGGAAGTTGCTGAAATGTTTTCATATAGTATGGAACTTATTATGATGAATTATGTTGATAATATTTTTGATAAAGAAGATTATAAAAAATATTGTTTTATGAAAATGTATAATTTAATAGCAAATTTACCTTATATATGTTTAGTTGATGAATTTCAAGAGAGGCTATATTCTAATGCTAATTTAAAAATTGAAGATATAAGAAAAACATGGTTATTATTAGTCGATAAGTATAATTTAAAGAAAAGTAATAGTGGACATATTAACTTAGATAATGGTGGATATTTTTATAGACAATCTCACATATATCTAGATCCATTTTATTATATTGATTATGCTTTATCATATTTTGGAGCATTCTCTATATGGAATAAGTGTGAAGATAATTTAGAATTATTTAAAGAAGTAGGTGGAGTAGCGTCATATTATTCATTTAAGGAATTAATTGATAAATATAATATGCCAAATCCTTTCGATGAAAAGACTGTTGAAGAAGTGTCAAAAAAATTAAAAAAAGAATTAGAAAATAAAAGATTAGTTAGGAGTTGATCCAAATGAATGAAAATAAAACTAATATAAATTGGTTGATTACGACACAGTAACTCGTATTAGAATAGGTGGTATTTATGAAAAACAAAGAATTATTAAATATTTGTTATAAGTTTTTCAATAGATTTATAACTGCTGATATATTGATAGAACAGCTCTCAAATATTGATAAAACAAGTTTAATAGAATACGATACAGAAAAAATAAATGAATTAATAGAAGATATTAAAAAAATTGCTAAAGATACTCCAAATGAAGTAGATGAGTATGTTATAAAAAAGAAAGAGACAATTGATTATTTAATAAAGAAAATAGAACAAATACCAAAAGATGATAATAATAGGGAGTTTCTTAACAATCAATTAGACAATTTAAAAAGAGATTATGATAGAAAGTTGGATTCACATGAAAGATGGTTTAAAATAACTGAATGCATAGATAAAAATAGCTACTTTACTAAAACATTTGAAAGCTTAACTGATTATGAATTGTTGGAATTTATTGTGCAAAATATTCAAGCGCCATTTCCGCCTAACTTAACTCAAGAGGAATTTGATAGATTAGTTAAAACTGGAATTGAGAATAACGAAAGAGAATGGCTTTGGAGATTAGCTCTTAATTATGAAAGAAGAAAAATAAAATTTGATGCTATTGCTAATTATTTTATAGAAAAAAAAGATGGCTATTATCTCGCTGAACTAATAAGTGCAGTTGGAGAGTGTTTAAATATTGATGATATTATTGATAGTATTAATGATAGAGAATTAATTGAAGATTTGAAAACAAGAAAAGTCATTATCAGTTCTTATGTTTCTGATGAACAATTTAGTAGATTAATAGAAAAAATTGATTAGATTTAAAGGAGTTGATCCAAATGAATGAAAATAAAACTAATATAAACTGGTTGATGCTGATTTAGTTTAACTATTTATAAAAATTCAATAGAGTAAAGAAAAAAACAAAGATAAATTAGATTTTAATTTTTCTAAAGTATATATTAATTATAAGGAGGAAAAAATGAAAGTTAATGAAGAAAAATTATTAAAAAAGCTTAATGAAAAATGGAAAGGTATTAATTGTCCATATTGCCAATCATCAGAGTGGACTGTTGATACAACAGTTGTTACGCCAATTGAAGTTGGTGAAAAAAAAGATATGAGAATTGGTGGAAGATTTCAACCATTAATATCTATATCATGTAGGAATTGTGGTAATACTGTTTTCGTTAATGGACTTATTTTGGAATGCCTTGATGGACTTGATGAAGAAAATATCAATGAGGCTGAAGATGGTAGAACAGAATAATTTTCAAATATCAACCAATAATAAGATAGTTAAAAAAAAGAATAAAATAAAAATTGATAAAACTCCAAAATTAAGTTCAGAAAATTATCATAGAGAAGAGATACATCAAAATAAAATTATAGTTATAAATGCTATCTGGATGACTTGGATTGGAATTGCTTTGATAATTGCAAGTTTTATTGTTTATGTCCTTAAAATTACAGATTCTTTGGTAGCAGGTGTTATATCTGGATGTTTTATTGATGTATTATCTACTATAATTTTACATATTTTTAATAAATCAAATGATAATAAGCAAAACTATTTTAATAATTTAGCTAGTAATGAAAATGAAGAAAAAATAATTAAATTGATAGAAAGCACTGAAAATGATGATTTGAGGTATAAATTAATAAACAGATTGTTGGACGTGCGTTATGCAAATAGGAGATGATCTTTAATGAATGAAAATAAAACTAATATAAACTGGTTGATATTGATTTAGTCTAGCCATTCATGAAACTCCTATAAAATAAGGGGAAACTAATATTTAGTAATTACATTTTTTAATAAATAATTACTGAAAATCATTAAAAATAGCTAAAAAATAGCCAAAAATAACATAGTATTTGATACTTGATATTGACGGTTAACCTAATATATAAGAGGTGATATATATGAAATTAATATTGAGTTCTTCTGATTTTATTAATGAAAGCTCTAAACAAGTAATATTAGATAATATTGATAATGAATTATCAGATAATAAAGTGTTATTTATACCTAATGAGAAGGCAACTAAAGATAAAATAAATTCTGATAAATATTATGATAGATTATATAAAGATGGTTTTACAAATAGGGATAATATTTATGTATTTGATGAAACAGAAGTTGATAGATTTAGAAATCTTAATATTGACTTGATATATATAAGTGGTGGTAATACTTTTGCTACTTTAGATAAAATAAGAAAATGTGATTTTGATAAAGATATAATTAATTATATAAATAATGGTGTAATATATATAGGTGGTTCATGTGGAGCCCATGTAGTTACTAAAAATATTGAACATTTATTAGAATTAGATGATAATTATTTAAATACAACTGATTATAATGCATTAGGATTATTTGATGGAATTATAATACCTCATTATAATGAAGAAGAGTATAATCCTGAATTAAGGAAAAGAGTGTATGAAAAATTATTAAGTGAAAATAAATACAAAGTATATGCATTAACAAATGATGATTCATTAGTTATAATAGATGATAAAATTATTGAATATAAAGGAGGCAATCCAAATGAATGAAAATAAAACTAATATTAATTGGTTGGTATTGGATTAGTCTAGCCATTCATGAAACTCCTATAAAATAAGAAAAAACTAATATTTAATAATTACATATTTTAATAAATAATTACTAAAAAGTATTAAAAATGACCAAAATAGTATTAAAAATAACAAAGTATTTAATACTTGATGTTTA
>CAZELY010000010.1:0-38011 GCA_964513345.1 uncultured Muribaculaceae bacterium | reverse complement strand
TTGGATTAAATACAACGAGTTCATCAACAACGAATAATAGTAACTATGATAAGACAAATAATAAGATAACGTTAAATACAAGTAATAATAATTCTACATGGTATGCGGTAACAAAGAATAATACTGCATTTACCGCAAGCTTTAATGCCAATGGGGCAAGTATGTCCTCTACTTCGCAAAAGTCATGTTATATATATAACACCGAGGCCAGTTGTAAGGTAGATACACCAACCATAACAAGAAGTGGATTCACAATCATCGGATTAAATACAACGAGTACATCACATACAACAAATAGTAGTTATGATAAGACGAATAACAAATTAACATTAACAAGTAGTAATAGTGGAAATACGTGGTATGCGATAACTAGTAAAGATATAAATGTCACATTTGCGAAGGGATCAAATACGGCAAGTATCGGAGACACAAGTGGAAGTTGTACAGTATGGAATAATACGACAACATGTCAAATAGAAACACCATCTATTACACCAAACGAAGGATATTCAGTAGTAGGATGGAACACAGCGTTAGGTGTAAGTGGGGTAATGCCAGGGAATAATATCAGTGTAAGTGTAGCTGATACATATTATGGAAACTCACTAGATAACACAAAACCAACAGTTAATAACATAGGCGGTGGAACAACATTAAAAGCTACTTCGCAAGAATTAACTTTAACATGTACAGATGGAGTAGGTGTAACGGCATATTATTGGGATGATGTTGAACCAACAGCGTCTAGTACATTTACTTCAGTATTAAGTACCCAAACGATGACAACTACGAAGACAGTAAATTCTGAAGGGACATACTGGTTAGGATGTAAAGATGCCGCTGGAAACTTTGATAAAAAGAGTATAACAATAAGAAAATATCAAGTACAAAATGTGTTAGAGAAGATAGCCGGAACAACCGGAACATATAATAGTACGAATTATGCAACCGAAGGAAGTGCATCAACATATTATGTAAAAGATGGAACCACTTTAACTTTAAGTAGTATTTATGGAGCACCAACAGCAGGAAACCAAAGTGGAAAGTTTAAAGGATATACAACTTCTGCGCCAGGAAGTAGTACGGTAACACCATCAACGACAGCGCCAACCGTAGCGACAAACAATACAACCACTTATTATATGTGGTTTAATAGAAATACATATACAGCTACGATAAATAGTGGTGCCAATGGTAGTGTAAAAGCGGAAACTGTAACTCAAACATCAAATAGTGTGACAGCTAATGCTTCAGATACGGCTAACCTAACGGTTAAGTATGGCGACAAAATAAAAGCCACTGCAACACCAAGTGCAGGATATTCTGTAACATGGAGTGGTGGATATGTATCAGGTACATCTAATCCTGTAACCGGATCTTCAACAGTAACAGAAAATAAAACTATCACTGGATCGTTTGCTGATTCACAAAATCCAACTGTAAATGATATAGGTGGCGGAACAAGCTTAAAAGCTACTTCACAAAATTTAACATTAAAATGTAGTGATAATGTAGGAGTAAGCGCATATTACTTTGGAACAACTGAACCAACTTCAGCTTCTTCTATTACAACCACCACATCAGCAGATTTAACTGCTCTAGCAAGCTCATCAGGACTAACTAAAAATGTAGATTCTGAAGGAACATACTGGTTAGGATGTAAAGATGCGGCAGGAAACTATGCGACAAAGAGTATTGTAATAAGAAAATATCAAGTACAAAATGTACTTGAAAAGATAGCCGGAACAACCGGAACATATAATAGTACGAACTATGCAACCGAAGGAAGTGCCTCAACATATTACGTAAAAGATGGAACGGCACTAACACTAAGTAGTGTATATACAGCTCCGACGGCAGGAAACCAAAGTGGAAAGTTTAAAGGATATACTACTTCTGCGCCAAGCTCATCAACGGTAACACCATCAACGACCAATCCAACCGTAGCTACAAACAATACAACCACTTATTATATGTGGTTTAATAGAAATACATATAGTGTAAAAGCTAATAGTGGAGCTAATGGAACAGTTAAAATTGAAACTGTAACACAAGGATCAAATAGTGTTACTGCTTCGGCATCATCAAATGCAACACTAACTGTAAAATATGGCGATACGGTAAAAGCAACCGCAACACCATCAACCGGATATACTGTATCTTGGAGCGGATATGTAACAGGCACAACAAATCCAGTAACGGGTTCAGCAGTAACAGAAGATAAAACAAGTGATGCTAAAGCCGTAAACGCAACGTTTAACGATTCACAAAATCCAACTGTAGAGGATATAGGTGGCGGCACAAGCTTAAAAGCCACAAGCCAAAATTTAACATTAAAATGTAGTGATAATGCAGGAGTAAGTGCGTATTACTTTGGAACAACGCAGCCAACTTCAGCAAGTAGTATTACAACTACCACATCATCAGATTTAACAGCATTAGCGAGTTCATCAGGATTAACAAAAAATGTTACTTCAGAAGGAACATATTATTTAGCATGTAAAGATGCATCAGGTAATTACGCAACAAAGAGTATTGTAATAAGAAAATATCAAGTACAAAATGTACTTGAAACAATAGCCGGAACAACCGGAACATATAATAGTGCGAACTATGCAACCGAAGGAAGTGCCTCAACATATTACATTAAAAATGGAACAACATTAACATTAAGTAGTATTTATGGAGCGCCAACAGCAGGAAACCAAAGCGGTAAATTTAAAGGATATACAACTTCTGCGCCAGGAAGTAGTACGGTAACACCATCAACGACAGCGCCAACCGTAGCGACAAACAATACAACCACTTATTATATGTGGTTTAATAGAAATACATATACAGCAACAATTACTAAAAACGCAAATGGAAGTATAAAAGCCGAGACTGTAACACAAGGATCAAATAGTGTAACAGTAGCAGCAGGAGCTTCATCAAACGGAAGCTTAACAGTCAAATATGGAGATAAAATAAAAGCCACTGCCACAGCTTCAAATGGATATACATTTGATGAATGGAGTGGTGGATATGTATCAGGAACAACAAATCCAGTAACTGGATCATCAACAGTAACAGAAAACAAGACTATTACTGCGTCTTTTGGATACACAACAACACCAACAATAACAAGAAGTGATTATAATACATTTACAGTAAGTGCGACAGGTGGAAGTCAATATTTAATAAGTAAGACCCAAACAACAGCCCCAAGTTCAAGTACAAGCGGATGGGCATCAACTGCAACTCAGGATGTAAGTACATCAGCAAAAGAGACATGGTATGTATGGGTAAAAGACGCAAATGGAAATGTATCACCAAATAGTCAAACAATCACAAACTATAAAGTAACCTTGACAGCTGGTAACGGAACAACATTAACAGCAAAAGCAGACTCAACAAGTGGAGCTAGTGTAGCAAATAATAGTTATGTACTTGCCAATACACCAGTATATCCAACAGGAGCCTTACAAGAAGGCTATAACACTTTAGTAGTTAAAAAAGGTTCAACGACAATAACAAATGGAAGTAGTCAAACAATAACTGCAGATACTACATTTACAAGTAGTGCTACTGGAAATACGTATAACGCAATATTCTATTATAGTGGTTTTGATGGTAATGGCGGTGTTGCAAAAGCAGCTGGTCCAAAAATAGTGCTTAATGCTACGGCAACATGTTCAGTCACTTCTGGAAGCAGTTGTACTGTAACTATACCAACTGCTGTAACTGAAAGCAGCGGTGTCACTGATAATAAGTATGCTGGCTTAAGTGCATCGACTGGAAATATGACAGAAGCAGTAGGTGCAAGTACAACAACAATTACTTTGACTAGTGATAAAAACTATTATGCGATTTATAGAACGAATGTCAAAATATATTATCCGTCTAGTACAAGTGCTACGACAAGCAAAAACACGTATCAAAATCAATGGATTACATCTGGTTTAGAATTATCAGAGCCTGTACTTTCAACAAGCACAACTGGAACGACTACTAATGCCACAGCCGGAACTTTAGTATCCGGTTATGGTACTTTAGTTGGTTTTAATGATGAAGCTAGTGATAATCAATCATTTTATGATAATATAGCTGAATTGGCTTATGTTAATTCAGACAATAGTGCAACTAAGAATGTATATCAGATCGCTAAAAAAGAAGATTCAGTAGAGGCAACTTTCTATTATCAATCTAATACAACAAGTGGTTCAACTACAGTTTCAAATGCTAAAGCAAGTGGAACGAAGACAACATTCTTAAGACCAACAAGTACATCAGCAGCTGGAACAAGTGTAGAACACGGAACAATCACAATTCCATCTGCAGTAACTGGAAGTGGTGGAACATATAATAATAAATATGTCGGAGTTGCAACATCGACCGGAACAATGACTTCAAGTGCTACTGCAACAACTGCTAATACAACATATTATTCTGTATATAGAACAGAAATCGACATATATTATCCAACAAGCACAAGCGCTGCGACAAGTAAGAAAGCATATCAAAATCAATGGTTTACTAGCACAAGCGCATTAGCAACAACAGTGCTTTCAACAAGTACAACTGGAACTACAACAAATGCAACTGCAGGTTCATTAGTATCTGGTTATAGTACTTTAGTAGGATTTAATGCTAGTGCAAGCAATAATACCGGAACATGGGCAACAATAGCTGCATTAACTCAGAGTGATTCCGGAAGAAATGCAACTAAAGATGTATATCAAATAGCTAAAAAAGAAGATTCAGTAGAGGCCACATTCTATTATCAATCTAATACAACCAGTGGTTCAACTACAGTTTCAAATGCTAAAGCTAGTGGAACACAAACAACGTTCTTAAGACCAACAAGTACAACGGCCGCAGGAACAAGTGTATCAAATGGAAGTATAACAATTCCATCTGCAGTAACTGGAAGTGGTGGAACATATAATAATAAATATGTTGGAATTGCAACATCAACTGGAACAATGACTTCAAGTACTACTGCTAATACTGGCACAACAACATATTATGCTGTATATAGAACAGAAATTAATATATATTATCCGTCTAGTACAAGTGCTACAACAAGTAAGAAAGTATATCAAAATCAGTGGTTTACAAGTACAAGTGCATTAGCTACAACAGTAGTATCATCAACTACAACCGGAACGACAACCGATGCAACTGCAGGTTCGTTAGTATCTGGTTATAGTACATTAGTAGGATTTAATGAAAGTACAAGCAACAACACTGGAACATATGCAACAGTAGCGGCATTAGCTGGATTAGATTCTGGAAGAAATGCTACTAAAAATGTATATCAAATAGAAAAGAAAGAAGATTCAGTAGACGCAACCTTCTATTATCAATCAAGTACAACTAGTGGTTCAACTACAGTTTCAAGCACTACAGCAAGTGGAACACAAACAACATTCTTAAGACCAACAAGTACAAGTGCTGCTGGTACGAGTGTTTCTCATGGAAATATAACAGTTCCAACAGCTGTAACTGGCAGTGGCGGAACATATAATAATAAATATGCTGGAGTTGCAACATCAACTGGAACAATGGCAACGACAACTCCAACAACCGAAAACACGAGATATTATTCTGTATATAGTACTGAAATAACAATTTATTATCCATCTAGTACAAGTGCTACAACAAGTAAGAAAGTATATCAAAATCAATGGTTTACTTCAACAAATGCATTGGCTACAACAGTGCTTTCTACAAGTGCAACTGGAACAACAGCTAATGCTGAAGCTGGAACTATGGTATCAGGTTATTCTTTAGTTGGATTTAATGCTAGTACAAGTACTAATACGGCAACATATGCAAGTGTATCAGCATTAACGAATATAAATTCTGGAAGAAATGCTACGATGACTGTATATCAAATTGAAAATAAGCAAGATTCGATTGAAGTAAACTTCTATTACAATAGTAATACTACAAATGGTCAAACTACGATTTCAAATGCAAAAGTTAATGGAACTAGAACTACATATTTAAGATGTACATCAACGACGGCCGCTGGAACAACAGTTACCGAAGGAACTGTTAGTGTACCTTCTGCTGTATCAAGTTCAGGTGGAACACATAATAATATGTATATCGGAGTAGCAAATACAACAGGAACAATGACAACTACGACAACATTAAATACTGGAACAACAAGTTATTATGCTGTTTATAGATCGAGTGTTAGAATATACTATCCAAGTAGTACTTCTCGAGCAACAAATAAAACAATTTATCAAAACCAATGGTTCGCTTCTAGTAGTGCGATGGCGGATACAGTATTATCATCAAGTCAAACGGGAACGACAGCTAATGGTACAGCTGGAACTATGGTATCAGGTTATAGTTTGCTTGAAGGTTTTGCCACAGCCGCAAGCACTAATACAGCAACATATGCTGATTTAGAAGAATTAACCGGTATAGATGCCGGACGTACTACAAGAGTAAACGTATATCAAATAGATAAATCAGAAACATCAGTAACGGCAACCTTCTATTATCAATCAAATACAACAAGTGGGTCTACTACAGTGTCAAGTAAGACAGCTAGTGGCGGAAGACCTACATATTTAAGATGTACTTCAACCACTAGAGCGGGAACTAGTTCTGGGCAAGGAACTATTGAAGTTCCTAGTGAAGTACAAAATTCAGGCGGAACATATAACAATAAATATGTTGGAGTCGCTACATCAACTGGAACAATGACAACAACGGATCCAACAACAGCAAATACGACGTATTATGCTGTATATAGTACCGAAATAACAATGTATTATCCATCTAGTGCTAGTGCTACAACGAGTAAGAAAGTATATCAAAACCAATGGTTTACTAGTACAAGTGCGATGGCAACGACAGTACTTTCAACAAGTGCAACCGGAACAAGTAATAATGCCACAGCTGGAACTTTTGTATCTGGTTATGATACATTAGTAGGTTTCAATGCATCTGCAAGCAATAATACTGGAACATGGGCAACAATCTCTGCATTAACGCAAAGTGATTCAGGAAGAAATGCCACACGAAGTGTATATCAAATAGAAAGTAAAGCCGAATCAGTAACGGCCACATTCTATTATCAATCAAGTACAACAAGTGGAACGACTACAGTTTCAAGTACAACTGCCAGTGGAAATAGAACGACAATCTTAAGACCAACAAGTACAACAGCTGCTGGAACGAGCGTTACAAGTGGAGCTATTACAATACCTTCTGCTGTAACCGGAAGTGGCGGAACATATAATAATAAATATGTTGGAGTCGCTACATCAACAGGAACAATGACTTCACAAACGACAGCTGATATTGATCATACGACGTATTATGCTGTATATAGTACTGAAATAACAATGTATTATCCATCTAGTGCTAGTGCTACAACGAGTAAGAAAGTATATCAAAACCAATGGTTTACTAGTACAAGTGCGATGGCAACGACAGTACTTTCAACAAGTGCAACCGGAACAACAACTAATGGTACAGCTGGAACTTTAGTATCTGGTTATAGTACATTAGTAGGATTTAATGCATCTGCAGGTAATAATACCGGAACATGGGCAACAGTAGATGCGTTAAGACAAAGCGATTCCGGAAGAAACGCCACACGAAGTGTGTATCAAGTAGAAAGCAAAGGAACCTCCGTAGAAGCTACATTCTACTATCAATCAAGTACAACAAGTGGTACAGGAACTGTATCAAACACCAAAGCAAGCGGAACGCAGACAACGTTCTTAAGGCCAACAAGTACGACAGCCGCTGGAACTGATCTATCTAATGGAAGTATTACAATTCCAACAGCTGTAACCGGAAGTGGCGGAACGTATAACAATAAATATGTCGGAGTTGCAACATCATTTGGAACGATGACTTCAGGTACTACCGCAACAACGGCAAATACTGCATATTATGCTGTATATAGTACTGAAATAACCATTTATTATCCGACGAGTACAAGTGCAACAACAAGTAAGAAAGTATATCAAAATCAGTGGCTTGCATCTATTAGTTCACTAGCGACAACAGTATTATCATCAAGTGCAACCGGAACAACGAACAATGCCACAGCTGGAACGCTAGTGTCAGGTTATTCACTAGTAGGATTCAATACTAGTGCAAGCACTAATACCGCAACATGGACAACAACGACAGCTTTAATGCAAAGTGATTCCGGAAGAAATGCTACAAGAACGGTATATCAAGTAGAGAAAAAAGATGATTCAATAACAGCCACATTCTATTATTCAAAAGCTACTGATGGAACGGTTGGAAGTGCCACCGCAAGTGGAACACAAACAACATATTTAAGGCCAACAAGTACAACAGCAGCTGGAACAAGTGTAACAAATGGAACAATATCAGCGCCAAGTTTAACAGGTGAAACTGCGCCTACTGGAACAGCAAGAATAACTGGTTGGGCAACTGCAAATACAAACATGTCAACAACTTCAACGTTGAATACAGGAACAACAAAATATTATGCTATATATAGAAGTACAGTAACAGTTTATAAACCAAGCAGTACAAGTGCATGTAATGCAACAGATACAACATTCTATCGAAATGCTTATATAAATGCAGCAACACCAACAGTAAATACGACAAAATATACAACCGTATTATCGACAACTAATACTGGCACAAGCGATAATGCTTCATATACATCGGGCGTATCAGGATATACAACAGTAGTTGGTTATGCAACTTCAAATAGTACAAATACAGCTACTTATGCAACACTAGCAGCTTTAAAAGCAAGTGCAACAACAACCGCATATGCAATATTAGATAAAGAAGAATCAATAGAAGCTACATTCTATTATCAATCAAGTACAACGAGTGGCACAGGAACCATTACTAATGCTAAAGCAAGTGGAACTAGAGTGACATATTTAAGATGTACATCAACAACAGCTGCTGGAACGAGCGTATCTAACGGAAACATAACAATTCCATCAGCAGTAACTGGAAGTGGTGGAACATATAATAATAAATATGTCGGAGTAGCTACAACAACGGGAACGATGAGTTCAACTACTGAAGCTACTACAGCCAATACAACATACTATGCTGTATATAGAACGGAAGTAACAATATACTATCCAACAAGTACAACTGCGGTAACAAGCAAGAAAGTATATCAAAACCAATGGTTTACAAGCACCAGTGCATTAGCTACTACAATATTAGGAACAAGTACAACTAGTACGACTAATAATGCTTCATATGGATCATTAGTATCGGGCTATTCACTAGTAGGATTTAGTGCGACAGCTGGCACTAATACAGCAACTTGGGCAACAACGACAGCTTTAACACAAAGTGATTCCGGAAGAAATGCAACTAGAACTGTATATCAAATTAATACTAAAGCCGAATCAGTAACGGCCACATTCAAATATCAATCAAGTACAACAAGTGGCACAGGAACTGTATCAAGTACAACTGCATCAGGAGTTAAAAATACATATTTAAGATGTACTTCAACTAGTGCAGCTGCAACTGATTTGGTACAAGGATCTATTACAATCCCATCTGCAGTAACTGGAAGTGGCGGAACATATAATAATAAATATGTCGGAGTAGCCACAACAACGGGAACGATGAGTTCAACTACTGAGGCTACTACAGCCAACACAACATATTACGCTGTATATAGAACAGAAGTAACAATATACTATCCAACGAGTGCGAGTGCGGTAACAAGTAAAAAAGTATATCAAAATCAATGGTTTAGTGGTACTAGTGCTTTAGCTACAACAGTATTGTCTACAAGTACAACTGGAACTACAACAAATGCAACTGCAGGACCACTTGTATCTGGTTATGATACTCTAGTTGGATTTAGTGAAACAGTAAATAGTACTACGGCAACATATGCTGATATAGAAGCGTTATCAAAAATTGATTCAGGCAGAAATGCCACTAAAACTGTATATCAAATCGCTAAATCATCAAGCGGCACAGAAGTAGAAGCTACTTTCTATTATCAATCAAGTACCACTGATGGTACTACTACGATAGAGACAGATACAGCGACTGGTGTTAGAAGCATGCATTTAAAATGTACATCAACTAGTGCAGCTTCAACGGAATTAGTAGATGGAGTAATTACAATTCCAACAACCGTAACAGGTTCTCGTGGAACCCATAATAATAAATATGTTGGAGTAGCAACAACTACTGGAACGATGACTTCAAGTACAACCGCAACAACAGCTAATACAACATACTACGCTGTATATAGAACTACGATTAGAATATATTATCCAACTAGTGAAACAACAACAACTTCCAAATACACATACCAAAATCAATGGTTTACATCGACTAGCGAGATGTCAGACACAGTACTTTCAACAAGTGAAACCGGAAAAACTACTGATGCGACGGCAGGCCCATTGATATCAGGCTATAATACTTTAGTTGGATTTGCGACGTCTTCAAACTCTAATACTGTGACTTATGCTGATATAACAGCTTTATCACAGAGTAATTCAAGTGCAAGTACAACCCGAAGTGTATATCAATTAGCTAGGACTCAACAACAAGAGACAGTAACTGCTACATTCTATTATCAAAGTAATACAACAAGCGGATCAACTACAATTTCAACTGCGACTGCATCAGGAACAAGAAGTACATATTTAAGATGTAATTCGACGACAACCGCTGGAACAGCTGAATATAATGGCCCAATTACAGTACCAACTGAAGTACAAAATTCAGGTGGAACATATAATAATAGATATATTGGTGTGGCAACAACTACTGGAACAATGACAATAGTCAGTCCATCAACGGCCAATACAACATATTATGCTGTATATAGAACTAGTGTTAGAATATATTATCCAACCAGTGAAACAACATCAACTTCTAAATATGCATATCAAAATCAATGGTTTACTAGTAATAGTGCACTATCAAATACAGTTCTTGCATCGACAAACACAGGTATGACAACTGATGCAACATATGGTGATGTTGTTACAGGCTATACTTTTGCTGGATTTGCATCGAGTTATAATAGCACAACAGTAGTTTATGAGAATTTAGAGGCATTAAGGACAATGGATTCTGGAAGAAGTTCAACTAAGTATGCACGTCAATTAGAAATTGGTGATCAACAGTCAGTCACCGCAACATTCTATTACCAGAGTAATACAACAAGTGGGGAAACTACTATAGCGTCTAAAACAGCTAGTGGATTTACTAGCACGTACTTGATGTGTACTTCTGCGTCAGTGGCAGCAACGACTTCTGTTAATGGTGAGATTACAGTACCAAGTGAAGTGCAAAATTCAGGTGGAACATATAATAATAAATATGCCGGAGTAGCATCAGCAACTGCAACAATGACTTCGAGTACGACTCCAACTACAGCTAACACAACATATTATGCTGTATATAGTACCGAAATAACAATATATTATCCAACGAGTACAAGTGCTGTGACAAGCAAGAAAGTATATCAAAATCAATGGTTTACAAGTGCAAGCGCGATGGCTAGTACAATATTAGGAACAAGTACAACTGGTACGACTAATAATGCTTCGTATGGAACACTGGTATCAGGTTATTCATTAGCAGGATTTGCTACAGCGGCAAGCACTAATACTGTAACATATGCTAATATAGCGGCCTTAACTGAAATGGATTCAGGAAGGAATGCTACTAAAACTGTATATCAAGTAGATAAAAAAGATGCATCAATAACTGCGACATTCTATTATCAAAGTAATGCTGAAAGTGGATCCACTACTGTTGCAACAAAAACGGCAAGTGGAACGCAAACAACATATTTAAGATGTACATCGACTACAGCCGCTGCAACCAATATCTCAAATGGATCAATAACAATACCAAGCGAAGTAACTAGTTCGGGCGGAACATACAATAATAAATTTGCTGGAGTTGCCACATCAGCAGGAACAATGACTTCAAGTACTGAGGCTACCACGGCAAATACAACATATTATTCAGTATATAGAACAAATATAAAAATATATTACCCGTCAAGCACGAGCGCTGTAACTAATAAAGATACATATCAAAATCAATGGTTTACATCGACTAGTGCATTGTCTGAAACAGTATTATCTACAAGTTCAACAGGAACAACAACCAATGCTACCGCGGGAACAGTAGTATCAGGTTATACATTTGGTGGATTCTCAGCATATATAGACGATATTGACGAATATGATTATGCCGATGTATCTGCACTTCGCACAATGGATTCCCAAGGGGATACAGTTAGAAATGTATATCAAATAGATACAAAGAATGAAACGAGGGTCGCAACTTTCTATTATCAATCAAATGCAACTGCCGGTTCAACGACAATATCAAACACGTCAGCTAACCAATCAGTAATGGGATGGCTATGGTGTCAAACAACCAGTGTTGCTGATAGTTATTTCGAAACCGCAACAGTAGAAATACCAAGTGCTGTAATTAATTCAGGCGGAACATATAACAATGATTATGCAGGACTTCGAACTAGCGCTGGTGCTAGCATGAGTCCGAATGTTGCAAAAACAGAAACATCTGTATCATTAGATGCTAATACGACGTATTATGCTGTATATAGTACGGAAATAACTATATATTATCCAACGAGTACAAGTGCTGTGACAAGCAAGAAAGTATATCAAAATCAGTGGTTTACAAGTGCTAGCGCAATGGCCACGACCGTACTTTCATCAAGTTCAACGGGAACAACAACCAATGCTACTGCTGGATCACTAGTATCAGGTTACTCATTAGTTGGATTTGCAACATCACCGGGTGTTGATACACCATCAACTAATTCATCAAACACTGCAATGACTACTATAGCCACTTTGGCCCAAATAAATTCTGATGGTCATGACGTGGAAGATGTATATCAAATAACGAAAAAAGATGAATCAGTAACGGCCGTATTCTATTATTCAAGTAGTAACACAGGTACTAAAACTAATTCTTCGGCAAGTGGAATTACAACAAGATACTTAATGCCAACGAGTGAGACAACCGCTGAAGTAAATACAATATATGGAACTATAAATGCTCAGTCGCAAGCATCGTCAGCCCAGGCTAATGTACCATATGGCACAACGTTCGTAGGTTGGGCAACTAATGCATCAGATATGAGCACAGTATCCGACATCACATCAGCAAACACAACATATTATGCTGTATATAGATCTAATGTAACTAACTATTATTATAGTGGATCATGGAAGACAAGAGCCTTATATCGAAATGGATACTATGGTACTGCTACGAAATATACAATGGTATTATCAACAGATCAAGAAGGTACAACAAATGTTACTAACGCTAGTGATGGCCCAGCAGGATTTATCTTTTATGATTACTTGTTAGTAAGCAACAGCAATACTGGGGACCCTGAAAATGAATTTGATGCATATAGTGATATTGCAAATACGAATTATTCTTATATCTCTGAAGTTTATCGTTCGAAAATTAATTTTGCCAAAGGAGCCAATGTCAGTTCTATTGGCGCAACATCACAAACATGCTCTCTTGACTATTTTGGATGGGAAGGATCAACTACTACATGTACAGTTACTCTTCCTACAATTACACCTAATTCAGGATTCTTATCAGTAGGTTGGAGTGCAACTAATGGTGATACGTCAGGACAAGCAGCTGGAACTAGTTATACTGTAACTACTTATAATCAAACTTTATACGCTAATGCTCAGGTTCTTAATGGACCAACAGCTAATATAACAACAACTTCAAATTTAAAAGCAGCTAGTCAAACTGCAACATTAACGTGTTCAGATTCTACTGGAGTTGTTGGATATTATTGGGGTACTAATGCAAATGTAACTTCAAATACTTATACAACAATAACTAGTACGACAAATATGAGTGTAACTAAAACAGTAAGTAGTGCCGGAACATATTATTTGGCCTGCAAAAACTCTTATGATCGTTTAACTGATCCAGTAGTTTCAAAAACATATCATTCTTATACAGTTAATAACATGCTTCAAAAGGTATCAGGATCAACATATACAACTACTGATTATGCGCAAGCGTCAACAGGCACTTATATAGCACCTAAGAATACAACAATAACGTTGACAAGTGTATATACAATTCCTGGTCATTCAAGAGCCGGAAGATTTGTTGGAGCAAGTACTGGAGCGGCATCAACAACCGCAGCGACACCGAGTACAACAAATCCAACATTAACTGCTAATACTACGTACTCAATGTGGTTTACACGAAATGTAATATATATTAACTATAAGCCGAATAGTGGAACTGTATCACCAACAACTACAAATGGAAGTACAACGTATACATGGGCTACAAATTCAAGTGGTGTCATAACGTTGTCTACTAATGGTGGAACTGCAACGCCTAACTTTTATGCATATAGATATGGTGTTACCTCAATTGATTTAGCTAATTATAATAATAGTGCATATTTAAATATAACTAGGTCAGGTTATGTAGCTAAAAGTGGAGCAGAATGGATATGTGAAAGTGGATGTGCAACTTCTGGCAAAACGTTTACTCATAATGCTTTGACTATATCAAATACAGACACAGATTTATGTAATACATCTTCTAGTGATTGTACAATTGTTATAAAAGTTAACTGGCTAACATCAACGGTCATACCAACAGCGGCTAATTATTGTAAAACAGGATTAGTGTATAATGGTTCTTCACAAACAATTGTTAATACGGCTGGAACAGGATACACTTGGACAGCTGGAACGACAAGAACAGCTGCTGGAAGTCAAAATGTAACTGCAACGCTTTCAGGCACAACCCGCGCCTGGAGTGATGGAACAACAGGAACAAAAACAATAAGTTGTTCAATTGCTCAAGCAACACCGACAGTAACACTGAGTGCATCAAGTGGAACAGCGATGAACGCTACCAATAGAACATTCACCGAAAAATCTAATGTAGCTGGTAACTTTGCCAATTCATCTGGAAATACTGGAGTTGGTACAGTATCACCTGCAAGCTATTCATCTGTTGCTGCCAATACGGCTAAAACAGTTACAATTACAGGTAAAGGTGGAACAAGCACTACGTCGATAACAGTATCCTTTACACCGACAAACACAAACTATAAGTCAGTATCGAAAACATATAGTTTTAGATCGTGTGCTCAAACAAATCCTACTCAATACTTCTATGGAAGTAATGTTGGACCTGGGCCATCAACCTTTAGAACAGGATATGGTGTAAAAATGTATTCGAGAACAGCTACTCAAGCACACATGCAATGGGCATGTTGGGTTGATGTAACTGCAGGTAACTTCTATGGATCAGTAATTCAGTGGAGTAACTTCAGCTGTGGCGCTTCTCTATATGGCGTAGATAATTACTACTGTGATACAGGATGGCTTAATTACGCAACATATATGCGTGATTATGGAACAACTATTTCTGATAGCTGTTATGCCGGATATACTTCTAGTTCGGCTGGAAATCTTGAGTCAACCGCATATGTATCATTCTCTGTAAACAACACATGCTAGAGTTATTGAAACGGATTAATAAAAAGAGGTGATTAAATCATCTCTTTTTGCATGAAAAAATGTCAATTAAGTCATTTATAATAGGAATAAACTATCTTTTGTGGTAGAATAAAAGTAGGAGGATATTTATGGGTAAAAATATCGAAATGCTAAAATGTTTTTATGGTGTTATGACAAACAATAAATTAGAAATACAAAAGATACTTCCAGACATGTATGCTGAAAATTTCTATAAAATTGATGATAATTATTTGAAAGAAATAAGTATCAATAATTTAATATTAGATATTGATGGAACTTTGTTAAAAGTCGATGATATAAATGTAAATGATGATTTAATAAAACAAATCGAAAAATTAAAAGATAAAAAATTTAATATTTGCCTAATGTCAAACAATAATGAATCAAGAGTAAAACCAGTTGCCGACATACTTCAAGTCAAATATTTAGCTAATGCCCATAAACCCTTGAGGCAAGCATTTGATAATGCTCTAGCAATATTAGATTCTAATAAAGAAAATACGGCCATGATTGGTGACCAAATGATGAGTGACATTAAAGGCGCTAAAGAATATGGAATATATAGTATACTTGTTAAACCAGTTGACAAGCACAATAATATTCAAACGGGTACAAGTAGATTTTTACAAAATATAATGGAGAATCATTTAAAAAAGAAAACGTTATTTGATAGTAGTAAATACTATGAGAAAGGAAGGATAAAATGACGCCACACAATTCAGCCCAAAAAGGGGACATTGCTAAACTAGTAATAATGCCAGGAGATCCATTAAGGAGTAAATTCATAGCTGAAAATTATTTAGATGACTATGAAATTGTCAGTAAAGTTCGCGGCAATTATGTTTATACAGGTCATTACCGCGGTACTAGAGTTACAATTATGGCTTCAGGAATGGGTATTTCTAGTACCGGAATTTATGTCGAAGAATTATATAGGGATTACGATGTTGAGACAATCATTCGTGTCGGAACATGCGGGTCTTATAAAAAAGACATTAATTTATTTGATATAATTATTGCCGGCAGAACATATTCTGAGACTAATTTCCCACTTACCCACAGTAATGAAGAAGTAAATATAGTGTATCCAACTCAAAGTTTAAATGATAAAATAACTGATATGGCTACCGAATTAGACCTTGGTTTTTCAGTTGGTGATGTTATTTGTACTGATAGTTTTTACATGGATGATTTAGGCAAATTTTTTGAAAGAATGCCAAGTGATATTGATCCAATGGTAGCTGAGATGGAAAGTTTTGTACTTTTTTACCTAGCGGCAAAATATAATAGAAAAGCTGCCTGCGTTTTATCAGTATCTGATATTATTGGTACTAGTAACGACATTATGCCAGAAGAACGCGAAAAAGGCTTAAAGCATGCTATTTTATTGTCACTAGAATCACTTATCAGTCACTAACATAATTTAAATTAAAATGGGCAATCTAAAAAAGAGGTGATTTATGGACTATAAATTAGTAAAAATGGATAACTATAATATTTATTTTTCACAAACAAAAAATTTTAAAACAATTTCACTATCTATTCGTTTTAAAAAGAAAAAAACTATTGAAGACTTTGTATATAGCGGAATTTTAAGAAAAATATTAAAAGCTGGCTCTAATAATTATAAAAATATAAACGATTATTATAAAGCCAAATTTGATTTATATAATCCCGGTATTAATATTGGTATAACCAATTTTGGACCCGATCAAATCTTTTATGTAAATTCTAAGTTTTCTAATGAAAAATATACTAAAGCTGGCATGCATAAAAAAACCATTAATTTTATTTTAGATTCTATATATAAGCCTAAAGCTGAAAATAACGAATTTGAAAAAGAACTTTTTGAATTATCCAAACACGAATGTATTGAAAAAATGAAAGCCTTGAAAGATGATCCTTTTAGATATACAGTTAATCGCCTTTGGGAAGAAATGGATGTATATGATTTTAAAATTCCAAGCACTAATGAATTAATAAAATTAGCCAAAAAAATTAGTTCTAAAGATTTATACAATTACTATAATGACTTAGTAAAAAATAGTACTTTAGATATTTTTGTGATGGGTGATTTTAACGAAGAAGAAATAAAAAGTATTATCGACAAAAATATTAAAGGTAATTTTGGCGATAATCATAAAAATAAATATATAACATTTGAAAACAAAATTTCTAAAGCCAAAGAAATAATTGAAGATAAAAAAGCTACCCAAAGCCAAATGGCCATTAGTTTGAAACTTACTAATTTAACAGACTTTGAACGCCAATATGTTTCAATGTGCTATTCAAACATTTTAGGTGGTGGATGGAGTTCTAAATTAATGCAGATAGTTCGTGAAAAACATTCACTTTGCTATCACATTGGCACTAATAGAGATATTTCTCATAGTTTAATTTTTGTGTATGCTTTTATTGACGCTAAAGATTATAAAAAATGTTTAAAATTAGTTAAAGAAATAATAGAATCAATGAAAAAAGGCGATTTTACTGATGCTCATTTGGATCAAGTAAAAGAACTTTATCTTAACGCTATTAAAGAAGCTGAAGATCATCAATCTTTATATATAAGCAATTTAATTGATATGATTTTAACAGGTACAGATGATTTTAAAACGAGAAAAAAGAAAATTGCCGAAGTAACAAAAGAAGACATTATGAAAGTTGCCAGTAAGGTTCAAATGGATGTTGTTTATTTCTTAAAGGGGGAGATGTAATGATTAGAAAAAAAATTAGCAAGTTAGATCTTGACCTTTATAAAGAAACTTTAGATAATGGTTTAACCATTTATATTTGTCCTATGAAAAAAAACACTACTCATGCTTCTATTGTTACAAGATTTGGTGGTGATTATTTAGACTTTGTTCCACGAGGGAAAAAGGATTTAATAACTACTCCTGATGGAACAGCTCACTTTTTAGAGCACAAAATGTTTGAAACTGAAGATCATAAAGATCCTATGGTTTTGTTTTCTAATAATGGGGCCTCTTCAAATGCCTATACATCTTCTAATATAACGAGATATTATTTTGAAGGCGCATCACATTTTTATGATAATTTAGAAATTCTTCTGGATTGTCTAAATAGCGCATATTTTACAAAAGAAACAATTGAAAAGGAACAGGGGATAATTACACAAGAAATAAACTCTAGTTTAGATGATCCTGAACAAAGATTATATTATTTAGACAAAGAAAATCTATTTGTAAATCATCCACATAAATATACTGTTGTTGGAACTTCAGAATCTATTGGTAAATTAACACCTGAAATTTTATATGACTGCTATAACACGTTTTATCATCCTTCGAATATGTTTTTAGTGATAACCGGAAAAGTAGAACCGCAAAAAGCAATTGATTTTGTTAAAAAATATTATGCTAAAAAAGAATTTCCAAAACCCGAAAAAATAATCAGAAAAGATTATAAGGAACCAGCTAAAGTTAAAAGTAAAAAAGCTGAAATTGAAATGGATGTTACTAATAAAATGGTATCGCGAGCTTATAAAATAAAAATAGATAAAGACATTGATAAATTTTTAGCTAATATGTATATTATGATATACATAGACATACTATTTAGCGAAATATCATCACTTTATAATGAAGTTCATAAAGATAAAAACATTTTGACTCCGATTAATTGTTTTGTAGAGCGTTTTGATGATTTTATGGCTATTCATTTTGATGCGGAAGTTATCAAAGGTGAAAGCATTTTAGAAAAAATCGATAAAGCTATAAACAAAAAAGAGTTTTCCAAAGAAGATTTTGATCTTATTATTAAAAATGTTTTAAATTCAACAATACTAGCAACAGAAAGTGTTGAAGACATGTCACATATAATCGTAAATCAAACGTTATTATATGGTGATTTTAATCCAAATTATTATGAAATTTACCGTAAATTGAATTATGAAAAATGTTTAGAATTTATTCAAAATACAGATTTTTCAAATAATTCGATAGGAATTATAAAAGGCTTTAAAAAATCTTGATTTATTAAGGCCTTTTTGCTATAATATTAGCTGGTTAGGGGGTTATTATGTTGACAAATAGAGAAAAACTTATCAATAATAATAAAAAATTAGAAGCTATAAGAAAAGGCGAAGTAGCTCTTTATCGAACAACAAGTGCAAGCATACTAGCAATTTTTGCAACAGGCGTTGGAGCTTTTACATCTTTTGTAACACCAATTCCTACTGCTCAAGCTTTTTGTGCTTATGGAATTTCTAATTTAGTATTTTTTGGCTTAATGGCTGGAGGCATTACATTAGAGTCAAAAAAGGATAAGATAAGAGATGAAAACAGCGAATTAATAAAACAAGAAGCTATTGAATTACAAAAGCCAAAAACATTGATTAAATAATTTGCTTTTTCCTTAAAAATATGTTAAATTAATAGGGCTGGGAGGAATCAGTATGCAAGTAGTATTAATAATTTTATCAATTTTAATTATCGCCATAGTAATTTTGCAAAGTGGCAAATCAGCTAGTGCCAGCAGCAGTATTATGGGTGGAAATGATGAACTTTTTGCAAATAGAAAAGAAAGAGGTAGTGAACTTTTTATTACGAGACTCACTGCGCTTTTGGGTGTAGCATTTTTTGTTATCTGCATAGTAATGGAATTTATCGGATAATAGCTACAGCTATTATTTTTTTATGAATCAGATAGGGGGAAACTTAGTGTATATTTTTAAAACTGACTTAGAATGTGAGGCTCTTGCAAATTATTATGAATTTGAAGAACCAAATTATGAAAGATTTTCAGAAGTCGTTGCCATGGCAGTTGATAGTGTTCAAAGAAGAAAATATAGTAAGATGATTTTTTGTGATGTTGTACGTATTCTTATGAATAATTATAATATTCCATTTAATTTTGAAGAAATTGAATACGTTCAACAAGAAGAAATCAATTATGAAGATTTTTCAAAGTGTGTATCAAAAGTAATGTGTGAAAACTTTGATGAAGAATATCCTGAAGATACTGATGCTGACTTTATTTTTTCAACAGTCGATAGTCTAATTGACGTTTATGATATACCACGTTATGAACCGCCAACAGCGGACAAATATGATGGTCGACCATTACAAAGACATTTAAGAAAACAAATCCGTGCATAACGGATTTTTTGATTTCAAAAAATAATAGAAATTCTATTATTTTTTTTGATTTTCTGGTATAATTAAATAAGGTGGGAATATGGACATATATGGATTAACTTTAGAAGAATTTGAAAGCTATTTTGAAAGCATTGGTCAAAAGAAGTTTAAAGCAAGCCAAATTTATGATTGGCTTTATAAAAAAAGAGTTAAATCATTTGATGAAATGACTAATATAAAAAAAGAAGTAATCAATATATTAAAAAAGGATTTTAATTTTAATAAACCCACTATTATTACTAAACAAACAGGCAAGGACGTTTATAAATATTTATTTGAACTTGCCGATAGTTCAAAAGTTGAAGCTGTTTTAATGTTACATGATTATGGCACTAGTCTTTGTATAAGTACGCAAGTTGGGTGCAATATGGGATGTGCATTTTGCGAAAGTGGAAGACTCTTAAAAAAAAGAAACTTAGAAGTTTCTGAAATGGTTAGTCAAATACTATTAATTGAAGAAGATTTGAACTTAAGAATTTCACATATAGTTTTGATGGGTATTGGAGAACCATTTGATAATTATGATAATGTTATGAAATTTATTAAAATAATTAATAATGGCAAAGGCATAGATATAGGAGCTAGGCACATAACAGTTTCTACTTGTGGTATTGTTCCAAAGATAAAAGCATTCGCCGATGAAAACACGCAAGTTAATTTAGCTATTAGTCTACATGCACCTAATAATGAACTTCGAAGCAAATTGATGAAAATAAATAAAGTGTATAATTTGGAAGAGGTAATTAAGGCTGTAAAATATTATATTAATAAAACTAATCGTCGAATTACTTTTGAATATATTATGCTTAAAGGTGTCAATGATAGCGAAGCATGCGCTTTAGAACTTACTAGATTATTAAGGGGATTAAATGCTTATGTTAATTTAATTCCTTATAATGAAACGAGTCATATAGAATTTAAAAAAACCGAAAATAAGGAAATAATGAAATTTTATGACATACTTAAAAAAAATAATATCAATGTCACTGTAAGAAGAGAATTTGGAAATGAAGTAAGTGCGGCTTGCGGTCAACTTCGCAGTAGATACGAGGAGGAAATATAATGGAATATTCTTATTTAACTGATCCTGGAAAAGTTAGAGATCATAATGAAGATAGCGTAACAATTGTTAAGAATGAAAGTGGCGAAATTTTAATGGCTGTTGCCGATGGCATGGGAGGTCATAAAGGCGGTGAAATCGCCTCATCGATCGCAATTACTAATATTGGTGGGCGTTTTATGAAAACATCAACTGTTGGTAACAAAGAAGATGCCATCTCTTTTATTCAAGAAATTGTCAGCGAAGCCAATATGAATTTATATCGTTATACGACTGAAAATCCGGAAAGTATGGGTATGGGAACAACAATTGTTTTAGCATTATTAACAAAAGACTTTTTACTTTTTGGTAATATTGGTGATTCATCAGGTTTTGTTGTAAAAGAGAATAAATTATATAAAATTACCAGTGATCATACATTAGTAAATTTACTTGTTAAATCAGGTGAACTTACTGAAGAGGAAGCTAAAAATCATCCTCGTAAAAATGTCCTTATGCGAGCGCTAGGAGCTAATATGACAGTTGAAATGGATATATTTGATGTTGAGACAGATATCAATGGTATTTTCTTATGTAGTGATGGACTTACAAATATGCTTGATAATGAGCAAATCGAAAAAGTTTTAGAAAGTGATTTATCGATAGATGATAAATTGAAAAAATTAATTTCAAAAAGTAATAATCGTGGAGGTACTGATAATATTTCAGTTGCTTATTTAATAAAGGAGGCTAAATAATATGATATCAAAAGGTCAAAAAATTAATGATCGTTATGAAATCATATGTTCAATTGGCGAGGGGGGCATGGCCAACGTTTATCTAGCATATGATACTATTTTAAATAGAAAAGTTGCGGTTAAAATTTTAAGAGGCGATTTATCTGAAGACGAAAAATTCGTTCGTCGTTTTCAACGTGAAGCCATTGCTGCAAGTTCACTTAATCATCCAAACATTGTTGAAGTATACGATGTTGGTGAAGATGATGGTAAATACTTTATCGTTATGGAATATGTTGAAGGAAGAACTTTAAAGCAATTAATTAAAAAAAGAGGTGCCCTAACTTTAGCCGAAGTTGTTGATATTATGTTGCAACTTACATCAGCTATTGCTCACGCTCATGAAAGCTATATTATTCATCGCGATATTAAGCCTCAAAACGTTATTATTTTAGAAGATGGCCGTCTTAAAATCATGGACTTTGGTATTGCGGCTCAACTAAATAGTAATAATCTTACACAAACTAACAGTGTAATGGGAACAGTATATTATTTACCGCCAGAACAAGCTAATGGTAATACAACTACTACAAAAAGTGATATTTACTCATTAGGTATTTTGATGTATGAGTTAGTAGTAGGTAAAGTTCCTTTTAAAGGTGATAGCCCAGTAGAAGTAGCTATTAAACAAATGAAAGAACCTATTCCAGATATTTGTAGTTCAAACCCTGATGTTCCACAATCTATCGAAAACATTATTTTAAGGGCTTGTGCTAAAAATCCAAAAAATAGATATGAATCAGCTATGGATATGCATAATGACTTAAAAACAGCTTTAAATGAAGAACGCTTTAACGAGGCAAAAGTTGTTTATGAATATCCTGAAAGTCGCTTTGAAGAAGATGAAAAACCAGTGTCAAAAAGAAGTCAAAGGAGAAGTGACAAAAATGAAGAAGAGGAAGAAAAGAAATTAAATAAAGGTTTATTAATCACGGGAATTATTGCCGGGATTCTTGCTTTCCTAGCTATTATAATCTTTATTGTTGTGCCTTTTATCGCTTCTAAAAAATCAATAGAAATACCAAATGTTAAAGGTCTAACAGTAACTAAAGCCGAAAAGAAACTAGAAAATATGGGGCTTGAAGTTGCTACTAAATTAAAGAAAGAAGAAAGTGAAAAAATTAAGGAAGGTAAAGTTATTGAAACTGATCCGGGTGCTGGAAGAACTGTTAAAAAAGGAACACAAATCACTTTAATTGTTTCTACCGGCAGCAAGAAAATTAAAATTGAAGACTATACTGGAAAAGACTATTACGAAGTAAAAGCACAACTAGAAACGTTAGGTATTATTGTCGAGACTGATAAAAAAGAAGTTGAGGATGATGGAAAGAACAAAGCCAATGTAATTTTATCGCAAAGTGTTAAAGCTGGTGAAAAACTTAAAAAAGGTGAAAAAATAACTTTAACAATTCCAGATTTATATATTACTTATCCTGATTTTATAAAAGAAGGGTATAGTTTAGTCGATATTAAAAATTTCTGTAAGAAAAATGATATTTCATTAGAAGTAAAAGAACAAGCTGATAGTTCTAAAACTGATGGAACTATTGTTTATCAAAATATGATGGCCGGTACTAGAGTAACTGCTGGGTCAACATTAAAAATAACAGTTGTTAAAAACCCAGTTGAGGAGAAAAAAGAAGAATCAAAAGAAGAAAATAAAGAAACGGAGTAAACATGCGAGGAATAATTATCAAACAAATAAGTAATGATTATACAGTTAAAAGCAATAACTTTGAATACGTTTGTAAGGCTAGGGGAAAGTTCCGCAAAATGGAAATTTCTCCTTTAGTCGGTGATGAGGTAATATTTGATGAAAAGGAAAATTATATATTAGAAATACTGCCGAGAAAAAATGAATTAACAAGACCAAGTATTGCTAATATCGATCAGGCTATTATAATTACTAGTTTAAAAAGACCTGATTTTGATACTAATTTACTCGATAAATTACTAACGATTATTACTTATAATAATATTAAACCGATAATTATTTTTACTAAAAGCGACTTATTAACAAAACAAGAATTAGAAAATTTCCAAAAGTATTTTGATTATTATCAAAGTATAGGATACGATACTTATATGAATTATGAGCTTGATAAAATCAAGAAAATTTTTAAAGATAAAGTTAGTGTTTTTACTGGTCAAAGCGGAGCTGGTAAAAGTACGCTTTTAAATAAGCTAGATAAAAAATTAAATATTAAAACCGCTGAAATATCTCTTGCTTTAAATAGAGGTAAGCATACAACTAGACATACGAGTTTACTAGAAATAAAAGGTGGTATGGTTGCGGATACTCCTGGTTTTTCAGCTTTATCATTTGGGGAAATGACTAAAGATTTAATCCGCGATAACTTTGTTGAATTTAATAAGTATCGCGATAAATGTAGATATCGTGATTGTATGCATCATAAAGAAAATAATTGTGAAATAAAAGAAAAGGTAAAAGAAGGAATTATATTGCAAAGTCGTTATGACAATTATATTAATTTTATAACAAAGGGGTGAAATTATGAAAATTTCCGGTTCATACTTGAAAATTCAATATGACAAAAACAAAATTAAAAAATTAGCTTCATTAACAGATTCTATTCATATGGATGTGATGGATGGAAAATTTGTTCCGAGGGAAACTATGAGCTTTGATGAAGTAAAAACTATAACTAAATATTTAAAAAAAGGTTTTGATGTTCATCTAATGGTTAAGGATGTTTATAAATATATTGATATGTATAAAACTATTTCACCGCGATGTATTATATTTCATTATGAAGCCGTAAAAGATGTTTTACATGTTATAAAATATATAAAACTATTTAATATTAAAGTTGGTATTGCTATTAACCCAGAAACTAATGTTCAACTGTTAAAACCGTATTTGGATAAAATTGATTTAATTTTAGTTATGTCAGTTATTCCAGGTGCTGGTGGACAAGAATTTATGGATATTTCCTATAAAGTCGATTATTTATCAATTTTAAGAGAAGACAATTATTATGCTTATAAAATCGCAGTTGATGGTGGCATCAACGATGAAACTATTGAAAAAATTAAAAATGCTGATATAGCAGTAGTAGGCTCATTTATTACTGATAGTGATAATATGAAAGCGCAAGTCAAAAAAGTAAGAGGTGCTTTATGAACAAAGGATTTACTTTAATTGAAGTATTGGGAATTATTATAGTTTTAAGTGTAATTTCTTCAGTTGCTGTTGTAACAGTTGATAAAAATATAAAACAAGGTAAAGTTACAATATGTTCAACACAAGAAGCAAATATAATTGAGTCAGCTAAGACATATTTAGTTGATCATCCAGATCAAGTTAACAAAAGAATCACAGTTTCCACACTTAAAAACAATGGTTATTTAGATCAGGAATTAAAAAACCCAATGACCGATAAACTATATACAGACGATACATATGTTTTAAAAAATGATGGGAAATACATAATCACTTATATTGGTGAGACCGATTGTAATGGTACCGAAGGTCAAACAATGGAAATTGTTATGGCTGGCTTACCAGTAATAAAAGTGTGGCCAGATAATTCTGATGCAGATTTTCATCAAACAATATATAGGGAAAATATAACTAATGTCATTTTTGAGAATACTATAAATATTCCAGCCGGAGCTACATCGTGGGATATATCGGAGTATAAAAATGGTTCTGTAATGGCATGGTTAACTACAGACCCAAGTGACAGTACTAAATATACACTTCATATAGGCGGTAATGAGGGGGTTGTTGCGAATGAAAATTCATCCTATTTATTTAAAGATTTTATTAATTTAAAATCTATCGTATTTGGAAACAATTTTGATACAAGTTATGTAAAAAACATGTCACATATGTTTGAAAACTGTAAATCATTAATAAATTTGCCAATTGGTGATTTTGATACCAGTGGAGTAAAGACTATGAGCCGAATGTTTTATGGTTGTGCAAATCTTACGAATTTAGATGTTAGTAAATTTGACACGAGCAATGTTACTAGTTTGAGCCAAATGTTCTATGGTTGTCAAAGTCTTACGAATTTGGATGTCAGCAAGTGGAAAACCAACAAAGTAACTACCTTACAAGGCACATTCGACAATTGTCAAAGCCTTAAAAGCTTAGATGTTAGTAAATGGGATACGAGCAAAGTAACAAGTATGTGGTTTACATTTTCTGGTTGCAGCAGTTTAACAAGTTTAGATGTCAGTAAGTGGGACACATCAAAAGTAAGGGTTATGGCTCGCATGTTCCAAGACTGCAAGAGTTTAACAAGTTTAGATGTAAGTAACTTTGATACAAGTGCAGTTGATAATGCGGTATCTGGCGCGTTATATGGTATGGGCGGAATGTTCCGCGGCTGCAAGAGTTTAACAAGTTTAGATGTAAGTAACTTTAACACGAGTAAAGTAAGAGACTTTGATAGCATGTTCTATAATTGTACTAGCCTAACAAGTTTAGATGTCAGTAAGTGGGATACCAGCAATGCTCAAAAGATGGAATTTATGTTTGGCGATTGCACGAGCCTTCAACACTTGGATGTCAGCAACTGGGATACAAGTAATGTAAAAAGCATGGATACTATGTTTTATAGATGTAGTAAACTTACTAATCTAGATGTTAGTAAGTGGAAAACCAGTAAGGTTACAGATATGGATTCATTATTCAATAGCTGTAGTGGATTAACAAGTTTAGATGTCAGCAAGTGGGATACAAGCAATGTAAAAAGTATGTATGCAACATTTATAGGTTGTAGTGGCTTGACTAGTTTAGATGTTAGTAAATGGGATACTAGTAAAGTCACAAATATGCAATCTATGTTTGGTGGCTGTAGATCGCTTACAAGTTTAGATGTTAGTAAGTGGAATACAACTAGCGTGACAAATATGAATGCAATGTTTGCTTCAATGACCAAGTTAACATCATTAGATTTAAGCAGCTTTGATACGTCTAATTTAAAAATTGCAGGATCAACTGGTAATAATATGGGTATGTTCAATGATTGTATTAATCTTAAAACTATATATGTGTCAAATAAATTTGTTGTTTCCAATGTAACTGATTCAACTAATATGTTCCTAAGAGCTACAAAATTAGTTGGTGGTAATGGTACAACGTTTGATAGCGCACATACCGATAAAGAATATGCTAGAATAGATACAGCATCAACACCAGGTTATTTTACAAAAAAATCATAAAAAGGATATTTACATATCCTTTTTAATTATTGGAAAATGTTATAGTAAAATAATTAAAATAATGCTATAATGTAAATAATAGAATAGGTGGTAAAATGAGAAAAAGAAGTGGTAAGAAAAGAGGTTTCACGTTAATTGAAGTATTGGGAATCATTATAGTTTTAAGTGTAATTTCTTCAATTGCTGTTGTCACAGTAGACCATAATATCAAAAAAGGAAAAGTTACAGTATGCTTGGCTCAACAAGCAAATATAATTGAATCGGCTAAAACTTATTTAGTTGATCATCCTGATAAAGTAAAACAAAAGGTAACAGTATCCACCCTTAAAAATAATGGGTATATCGATGCTGAATTAAAAAATCCAATGACGGATAAACCATATACTACTGATACTTACGTATATAGTGATAATGGAGCATATACTATTACCTATGTTGGTGAGACGGATTGTGAAGGTGCTGAAGGAAAGACTATGGAAGAAATCATGGCTGATCTTTCAGTAATGAAATCATGGCGTAGTAGCGATGATACAGATTTTCATGCTGAAGAATATAGAGAAAATATAACACATGTTATTTTTGAAGATGATATAAATATACCACAAGGAGCTACTTCATGGGATGTATCAGATAAAAACAATGGATCCGTAATGGCATGGGTAACTACCGATTCACAAGATAGTACTAAATACGTACTTCATATTGCTGGTAAAAATGGTGTGGTTGCTAACAAAGATTCAAAGTATTTATTCAAAGATTTTATAAATGTTAAAAATATAGATTTTAAAAATAATTTTGATACGAGTTACGCAACAGATATGACATATATGTTTTATGGATGTACAAATCTTCTTAGTTTAGATTTATCGAGTTTTAATACTTCAAAAGTCACAAGAATGTATTCGATGTTTAGGGGTTGCGAAAATCTAGTAACATTAAATTTGAAAAATTTTGACACCTCAAGTGTTACTAACATGGAAGGTGTGTTTGCCCAATGTAAGAGTTTAAAAGAATTGGATGTAAGTAGTTTCAATACTAAGAACGTAACTTCTATGGGTTGGATGTTTGAAGATTGCAATAGTTTGGAAGAATTAGATGTATCCAATTTTGATACATCAAACGTAACAAACATGACATGCATGTTTTTAGGAAATAGTAAATTAAAAAAATTAGATCTATCAAATTTTGACACCTCAAAAGTTACCAATATGCGCTTGATGTTTACCAAATGTCGAAATTTAACTGAATTAAATATATCTAACTTTGATACATCAAATGTAACAACTATGGAATGGATGTTTGTGGAGGTTAGTTCAATAAAAAAATTGGACGTTTCGCATTTCAATACCTCAAAGGTAACTAATATGGCCCTTATGTTTAGTGGATGTAGCAGTTTAGAATCTTTAGATGTTAGTCATTTTGACACTTCCAAGGTGACAAAAATGGATTCAATGTTTTCAGGATGCGGAAAACTTACTAGTTTAGATGTTAGTCATTTTGATACTAGCAGTGTGACAGATATGGATAGCATGTTTCGTGCTTGTAAAAATCTAACAGAATTAGATTTAAGCAATTTTAACACAAAAAATGTAACTGATATGAGAACAATGTTTTATGAATCTAATAATTTAAAATCACTAGATTTATCAAATTTTAACACTTCTAAAGTCACAGATATGTCATGGATGTTTAGCTATGCTTCAGGGTTAAAATCATTAAATGTATCTAGCTTTGATACATCAAATGTAAAAACAATGGAAAATATGTTTGCAGGTTGTAGTGGGTTAGAATCATTAAATATAACTAATTTCAATACTTCAAACGTAACCAATATGCATGGAATGTTCTTTGGCTGTACAAATATAAAAAGTTTAGATTTGAAGAATTTTAACACTAGTAAAGTAACAGATATGAATGGAATGTTTGGCCGCTGCAATAATTTAAAAACAATTGATTTAAGCAGTTTTGACACTTCTAAGGTAACAAAAATGGGTATAGCTGATTCTAATCAAATAGGTATGTTTTATGAATGTGCTAATCTTACTACGATAATTGTATCTGATAAATTTGTAGTTTCTCAAGTAACTGATTCAGCTAACATGTTTAAAGGTTCAACAAAACTAGTTGGTGGTAATGGTACAACATTTGATAGTGCACATACAGATAAAGAATATGCTAGAATAGATACAGCATCCACTCCTGGCTATTTTACAAAAAAATAATAAAAAGGATATTTACATATCCTTTTTAATTATTGGAAAATATCATAGTAAAATAATTAAAATAATGGTATAATGTAAATAATAGAATAGGGTGATACTATGAAGAAAAGGAATGGTAAAAAAAGAGGTTTCACGTTAATTGAAGTATTAGGAATAATTATGGTGCTAAGTGTAATTTCTTCAATTGCTGTTGTCACAATAGACCATAATATTAAAAAAGGAAAAGTTACAGTATGTTCAGCACAAGAGGCAAATATAATTGAATCAGCAAAATCATATTTTGTTGATAATCCAACTAAAGCAAATAAGAAAGTTACAATTTTAACCCTAAAAAATGGTGGGTATTTAGACAAAGATTTAAAAAACCCAATGACAGATAAGTTTTATTCTGATGACACTTATGTTTTTAGTGATAATGGAGAATATAAAATAACATATGTTGATGAGGTTGATTGTAATAGTGAAAATGGTAAAACTATAGATGAAATTATAGCTAATCAACCTGTTATAAGATCGTGGAATAGTAATGATGATACGGATTTTCATGCTAGCGAATATCGAGAAAATATAACACATGCAATTTTTGAGGATAGTATAAATATTCCTGCTGGAGCAATTTCATGGGATATATCAGCATCTAATGGCAGTGGTTTGGTAAAATCATGGGTAGTTACTGACCCTGAGGATAGTACTAAATATATACTTCACATTGGTGGAGAAAATGGTGTGCTAGCAAATAAAAATTCTTCATATTTATTTTATGGCTTTACTAATTTGAAGCAGATTGATTTTAATGATAATTTTGATACATCACAGGTAACTAAGATGTTTAGCATGTTTTCTGGATGTACGAGTTTGACAAGTTTAAATTTAAGTGGTTTTGATACTTCAAATGTAATAGAAATGTATTCGATGTTTTATAATTGTTCATCGCTTAAATCAGTTAATTTAAGTAGTTTTAACACTTCACAAGTAACGAGTTTTGCACAACTATTTAATGGATGCACTAATTTAACTGATTTGGATTTAAGCAGTTTTGATACTAGTAATGTAAAAAGTTTAAATTATACTTTTAATAATTGTAAAAGTCTTAAAAGTATTGAATTTGGAAAGAATTGGAATACAAATAAGGTAACTAATATGTATCGTACATTTGGAGATTGTGAGAGTATTATTAGCCTGGATATAAGCGGATTTGATACTTCAAATGTTACTAGCATGCAAGAGATGTTTTGTAATTGTAAAAGTTTAAAAACACTTGATTTGCGTGGCTTTGATACAAGTAATGTTACAACTATGCATCATATGTTTCATCATTGCGAGAGCCTTACTAATATTTTGTTTGGTGAAGGCTGGGCGCATAATAAATTAACTAGTATGAGTAATATGTTTGCGGATTGCAAATCACTTACAACATTAGATTTATCAAATATTAACACTAGTAGTGTGAAATCAATGGATCAGATGTTTCAATCTTGTACAAACCTTACGATATTGGATTTAACTGGTTGGGATACAAGTAATGTTACAAATATTTTTCAAATGTTTTATCTTTGTCCAAAATTAAGAACCATATATGCTTCTGATACTTTTGTTGTTAATGCCAGTAGTGGTTCTAATATGTTTACTGGTGATACAAATTTAGTAGGTGGCAATGGCACAACTTACGATTCAAGCCAAGTAGGTAAAACATATGCTAGAATAGACGCAGCATCTACCCCAGGATATTTTACAAAAAAAGCATAGGAGGTAATTATGAAAAAAATAATAGTTGATGGCAATGAAGCTTGTGCTTTAGCTTCATACATGTTTACAGAAGTAGCGGGTATTTACCCAATCACACCATCTAGTCCTATGGCCGAGCACATCGATGCTTGGGCTAGTAGTGGCAAGGAAAATGTTTTTGGAAATACTGTTAAATTAGCTGAAATGCAAAGTGAAGCAGGGGCTATTGGAATGGTTCACGGCTCACTTCAAGCAGGACTTTTAACAAGCACTTATACCGCTTCTCAGGGATTATTATTGATGATTCCAAACATGTATAAAATAGCTGGCGAAATGCTTCCTTGTACGATGCATGTAGCGGCTCGTAGTATAGCTACGCATGCTTTAAGTATTTTTGGTGATCATAGTGATATTTATGCTACTAGGAGCACTGGCTTTTGTATGTTATCATCTTCTAGTGTTGAAGATGCTTATTACATGGCACTAATCACTCATTTATCGGCTATTAAATCATCTCTTCCTTTTATGCATTTTTTCGATGGTTTTAGAACCAGTCATGAAATCAATAAAATTAATATTTTAGAAGATGATGAAATAAAAGATTTATTAGATAAAGAAGCTCTAGATAAATTTAGAAATAAAGCTTTAAATATTCATCACCCTGTAACTAGAGGGACTAATGAAAATGGGGATATATTTTTCCAACAAACTGAAGCTCGTAATAAATATTATGATAAAGCCATTGATAATGTTATCTTCTACATGAATAAAATTAATGAATTATCAGGTAAAGACTATAAACCATTTAATTATTATGGTAGTGAAAATGCTACTAAAGTGATTGTAGCGATGGGCTCTGTATGTGAGACAATTAAAGAAACCATTGATTATTTAAATGAAAATATTGGTTTAATTGAAGTACATTTATATCGTCCATTTAGCGTAAAACATTTACTTAATGTCTTACCTAATACTGTTAAAAAAATAGCTGTTTTAGATCGTACTAAAGAACAAGGCAGTAATGAACCATTATATTTAGATATAGTAAATGCTTTAAAAGAAAAAGATATTTTAGTTGTTGGCGGAAGATATGGTCTTTCATCTAAAGACACAAATCCAGGGATGATAAAAGCTATTTACGATATGTTAGATAATCCTATTAATAATTTTACAATCGGTATTGAAGACGATGTTACTAATTTATCACTTTCTTATGAAAATATAACTACTAATGACGCAGACGAATATTTATTATATGGTTATGGATCTGATGGGACAATTAGTACCGCTAAATCCATGATTGAGCTAATCGGTGAAAATACTGATAAAGATGTTCAAGGCTATTTTGAATATGATTCTAGGAAATCTGGTGGAGTTACGATTAGTCATTTAAGGTTTTCTGATTCAGAAATTAGATCAACTTATTTTGTTAATCATCCAAAATTAGTTGTGATTACAAAAGATTCTTACTTAGATGAATTTGATCCAATTTCAAATATTAAAGAAAATGGAATTTTAATTTTAAATACTTCGAAAGAAGAAAAAGAAATATTAAAAAAATTAAATCCTTACAAAAAAATATTAAATGAAAGAAAAATAAAATTGTATGTAATTAATGCTTATGAGCTTGCCAGTAAAGTTGGTTTAGGCAATAAGATAAGTATGATTATGGAAATGGCTATTTTTAAAGCTACTAATTTACTTTCGTATGATGTTGTTTTCAAATTTTTAGAAAATTACATTAATGAAAAATTTGGTAAGAAAAGTAGGGAAGTAGCAGAAAAGAATTTAAAGGCTATTAAAGAAGTAAACAATTATTTAAAAGAAGTTTATCTAGATGATGAAGAGACTGAATATTTAAATAAAATTAATAGTATTTATGAAGCAATCAGGGCACGCCAAGGCAACAATTTAAAGGTGTCTGATTTTAGTGATAATCCAGATGGAACTTTTAAACATACTAAATTGAATTCATTAGGTCTTAGTGAACAAACGCCAGCATGGGATAAAAATAAATGTATTGAATGTGGTATGTGTTCAATGGTATGCCCACATGGTGTTATTAGACCATTTTTGTTAAATCAGCAAGAATATGAAGAAGCTCCAGAATCAATTAAGAAAAAATGTAAGATTTCAAATATAAAAGATCATTATTTTATTATTGGTTTATCACATTTAAATTGTACAGGATGTGGTGTATGTATTAACACATGTCCAAGTAAAGCTTTAGATTTTGGTAAAATTGCTGATAATGAAGAATTTGATTATTTAGTTAAAAACATAACTAATAAAAATTTAGTAAAAAAAGAAACTATTAAAGGTAGTCAATTTGTAATGCCGAAATTTGCCTTTCATGGGGCTTGTGCTGGTTGTGGAGAAACAGCCTACATTAAATTATTAACGCAATTATTTGGGGATAATTTAATTATTGCTAATGCGACAGGGTGCTCATCAATTTATGGAGGTTCTATTCCGGATTTACCTTATGAAGTATCTTGGACCAATAGCTTATTTGAAGATAATGCGGAATATGGTTATGGCATCATGTTTGGTTATAATGCTGGCCGTGATAAGGTTAGGTCTTACATGGAAAAAAGCGATGATAAATTGTTTGATATATGGCTAAATAATTATGATGATTATGATGTTACTAAGGAAATTTACAATAAAATTGATTATTCTAAACATAAAAAATTAGAAGAACTTCGAAACTATATCATTAAACCTAGTGTTTGGGCCATTGGTGGTGATGGTTGGGCATATGATATAGGTTTTGGAGGAATTGATCATGTGTTATCAAGTGGTGAAGATATTAACATTTTAGTTTTAGATAGCCAAGTATATTCTAATACTGGTGGCCAATCATCTAAAGCAACACCAAAAGGTGCGGTAGCTAAGTTTGCGGCTGATGGTAAAAAAACAGGCAAGAAAGATTTGGCAAGAATCGCTATGAGTTATCCAAATGTTTATGTTGCGCAAGTTAGTTTAGGCGCTAATATGATGCAAGTAATAAATGCATTTACAGAAGCTGAAAAACATAAAGGGCCATCTATTATAATTGCTTATTGTTCTTGTATATCACATGGTATTAAAGATGGTATGTCTCAAAGTGTTAATATGGAATCACTAGCGACTAAATGTGGATATTTTCCAACATTTAGATATGATGGCACTACTTTCACTTTAGATAGTAAAAATCCAGACTTTGATTTGTATGAAGAATTTTTAAATAATCAAACAAGATACAGTATGTTAAAAACTGTTAATAAAGAAAAAGCCGATATTCTTTTAAAAGAGAATAAGGAAAATGCAATTAAAAGATTTGAATACTATAAAAGCTTGAATTAATTTCAAGCTTTTTTTGTTACTAAAAGGAAATAAAAATTTAATGACGTATGATATTTATAAGAATGGAGGTCTGTACATGAGTGACAGAATTTTTAAAACAAAAATAATGGTGAAGGATAATTTAATTAATGTAATAAGAACGGATAATACTGATTATATTTCTTTAACGGATTTAGCTCGATATAAAAATTCTGAAGAACCTGGAGAAGTTATAATAAAATGGATGAGTAACAAAAGTTCATTTGATTTCTATTCGTTATGGGAAGAATTATTTAATGATAATTTTAAAGTGGCGGAATTCCGCCACTTTAAAAGTGATTCAGCAACTCAATCTTTTACAATGAGTCCGTCTAGATGGATAAAATTAACAAATGCAATAGGTTTTATCAGTAAAAGAGGAAAGTATGGTGGCGGAACTTTTGCGCATCCGGATATTGCATTAGAATTTGCTTCATGGATAGATCCTGCTTTTAAATTATATGTAATTAAAGAACTTGAAATATTAATTACTGATAAAAACAAATTAAATTATAAATATAATGATAAATTACAATAAAAACAGTTAAAATTTTGATATAATATTAATAGAAAAAAAGGATGGGTTCCCCCTGAAGGACCCATCCCAATAAAAGAATAAAAAGGGGCTGGCTAGTTTACACTAGCGCCAATTCAATATAAATTGAATTGGTGATTAATATATTATCATAAAATTGAAATATGTCAAGCAGTTTTTGATAAAATTTTGCAAAAAAGGTGATTTTATGGAACTTAAAGAAATAAAAGGTCTTGGGATTAACACTATTGATAATTTAAAAGCACTTAATATACATAGTGTGGAAGAGTTAGTAGAGTATTATCCATTTAGATATGATGTATATGAAAAAAGTGATTTAAATAATTTAGAAGATGGATCTAATATTATTATCGATGGCGTTGTTGAAAGCAAACCTACTGTGATTCATTTTAAAAGAAATAAGAATAAAATGTCATTTAGATTAAATGCTGGCAGCAAATTATTTAACATTACTATTTTTAATCGCGCATTTTTAAAAAATAATATTCATGTAGGTATGGAAATAACGGTTATTGGTAAATATGATTTCAAAAACAATTTAATAGTTGCTAGTAATTTAAGAAAAGGTTTATTAGAAAAAACTGTAATCGAGCCAGTATATCATTCATCAAGTAAAATCACTAGTAAAAGAATTTCACATTTTATTAATAAAGCTTTAGAAAAAGCTATAATTAAAGATTATGTTCCAGAAAAATTAAACAAAAAATATAAATTAATGGACAAAGAAAAGGCCATTAATTATATACATAAACCTAGCTCTAAAACAACTACTTATGAGGCTATAAAAAAATTAAAATATGAAGAAGTTTTTCTTTTCATGTTAAAAATAAGTTATTTAAAAAAAAGGAAAGACAACAATGGTTTAAAAAGAAATTTAGATTTTTCTGAAGTTGAAAAAATTATTTCAAAACTACCTTTTGAACTTACAAAAGATCAAGCTAAAAGTATTAAAGATATTTATGAAGATTTAATAAGTCCTCATCGCATGAATAGATTATTACAAGGTGACGTTGGGAGTGGTAAAACAGCGGTAGCCTTTGTTTCACTTTATATAAATAAGTTAAGCGGTTATCAAGGGGCTTTAATGGCGCCAACTGAAATTTTAGCTAGTCAACATTATCAAAATATTTTAAAAATGTTTCCTGAACTAAAAGTTGGATTATTAACGGGCAAACTAAAAGTTAAAGAAAGAAAAGAACTGATAGAGAATATTAAAAATGGGGAAATTGATATTGTTATTGGAACGCATGCATTAATTAGTGAAGATGTTACTTATAATAATTTGGGTTTAGTTATTACTGATGAGCAACATCGGTTTGGCGTAAATCAAAGAGGCAATTTAAAAAACAAAGGAGTTATGCCCGATATTTTATATATGAGTGCAACGCCAATTCCTAGAACGTATGCTTTAACGCTATATGGAGACATGGATATTTCAAGTATTAAAACTATGCCTAAGGGAAGAAAAGCAGTAAAAACTATTTTAATGGATAATAAAGATGTTAAAAAATATTTAACAATGATGTTGGAAGAAATAAAAAAAGGTCATCAAATTTATGTTGTCGCACCATTAGTAGAAGAATCTGAAAAAATTGATTTGGAAAATGTTTATAAAGTTTATGAAAACATGAATAAAGCTTTTCATAAAATATGCAAGGTGGATGTTTTACATGGTAAAATGAAATCTCAAGAAAAAGATGAAATCATGCAAAAATTCAAGAATAATGAAATTCAAATATTAGTTAGTACAACCGTTATTGAAGTAGGCGTTGATGTTCCTAATGCAACAATGATGGTAATATTAGATAGTTTTAGATTTGGTCTTTCGGCTTTACATCAATTAAGAGGAAGAGTAGGAAGAAACGAATTAGATTCTTATTGTATTTTAGTTAGTGATAAGGAAACTAAAAGACTAGAAATCCTTACTAAAACTAATGATGGCTTTAAAGTAGCTGAAGAAGATTTTCTTTTAAGAGGCTCTGGCGATTTATTTGGATTAAGACAAAGTGGGGATATGAATTTTAAATTAGCCGATATTAAGAAAGATTTTGAACTTTTTAAATTAGCTAAAGAAGATAGTCAAAGATATTTAGAAAGTCAAGATTATTATAAAGAGGAATATAACCATATAAAAGAATTAACCGAAAACATTAATAACCTTGATTAATGTTAAATATCGTAAATGATAGTATAAATTTTATTGACATTTGAATATTATTCATTTATACTTTAATTAGCATAGATGCAAATCTATGTAGGAATTACTTACGACGAATAGTGAGTATTCCGACCAAAACCCCCTGAAGACGGAACGATTCAATGTTCCGTCATTTTTTTATAAGGGTTTCCGAGGTTTTTAATTTTTTCTAGATACCAAGCCAGATACCAAAAACCTTTTTTCAG
>CAZELY010000009.1:0-39803 GCA_964513345.1 uncultured Muribaculaceae bacterium | reverse complement strand
ACACTTCACTGGGAGATTTAGTGGCTAGCGATGATATTGTATTTACTGATCAAATAGAAGATGAAATGGCTTTAGAATACTTTAAATATTTAATAGAGACTTCATCATTAAATTTAAAAAGTAAGAATATTTTATACATGCTTTATGGAATGAATGGTTTTAGTAGTCAGTCATTAGAAAAAGTAAGTGAACAATTTTCTTTATCGCGTGAAAGTATTAGGCAAAAAAGAAACCGTTCTTTAAATACATTAAGTACTGATGAAAGAATAATTGAATTAAGCGATTTATTTGGTCATCCATATCCTAAAGAAAGTAAAAATAATTCAAACAAAAGCAAAGTAATGGTAAAAACACCATAATTTTGCTTTTTTTTATTTTTTTCTTGCAGCATATCATGATATATATTATAATATATATGAAAGAAAGGATGATAGTATGGATGAAATTTTAAGTGAAGTAGAAGTAGGAATGCAGGAAGCCATTGAAAACATGGGAAGAAGATTTACCAATGTTAGAGCGGGTAGAGCTAATCCAGCAATTTTAGATGGTGTGATGGTTACTTATTATGGTACACCAACGCCTTTAAAAAGTTTAGCTACTATTTCTGTTCCAGAAGCTAGACAAATAATGATTAAACCATTTGACAAATCATGCCTAAGCGATATTGAAAAAGGAATATTTGAAGCTAATATTGGACTTACACCAAATAATAATGGTGAAGCTATTATTTTAAACATTCCGGCTCTTACAGAGGAAACTAGAAAAGAATATGTAAAACAAGTTAAATCTATCGCTGAAGATTGTCGCATTGCACTTAGAAATGTGAGACAAGATGCCAACAATGATATTAAAAAGTTAGAAGATGCTACCGAAGATGATAAAAAAGGATTATCTGAAGATGTTCAAGATTTAATCAACAAGTATAATAAAAAAGTTGATGAATTATTAAAAGAGAAAGAAAATGAACTATTAACAGTTTAGAGGATAAAAAATGTTCAAAAAAAATAATTCAGAAATTAATGTTGCAAAAATAAATGAAGTTGCTGAAAGAAGTAACAAAGTTTTAAAAGTAATGTATTTTTTGCTTTTAGCTTTGGGTCTATATTTAATTTTACTTCTTTTTAAAGAAACTAAAATCTTGCATTTTCTTTGGTTACTTTTAAAAATTGTGGCACCACTATTTATCGGTTTAGTTATCGCATGGTTATTTGATCCGTTTGTCAAATTTTTACAAACGAAAAACATAAGCCGAACTTGGGGAGCCATTATTACTTATTTAATTTTATTTTTAATCGTATTTATTATCTTAGCTGCTTTAATACCACTTTTGGCTGAGCAAATAGGTGAATTTGCTAATATGGCGCCAGGGGTATTTGAAGCCTTAAAAGGTTGGAGTGTCGGACTATTTGATTATATTAATCAAATTGATTACATTGATGGCGTTACTTTAAAAGCTGAATTCTTTAATAAATTTAATGATTTTGCCGCCGATGTTACGCAAAATTTACCAGCCGCATTATTAAGTATCATATCAGGATTTTTCTCTGGTATGGGTATATTAGTATTAAGTCTAATTATTGGATTCTTCTTACTTGTTAGTTTTGATGGCGCATCATCATTACTTAGTTTTATTCCAAGAAGAGTAAGAGAAACTAGTATGGATTTAATTAACAACATCAATAATGCTTTACGTAAATATGTTCAAGGTGCACTTATTGACTGCTCAGTAATATTTATATTGACTTCAATTGGCCTTTGGATAATTGGTCTAAAAGCACCTGCTTTGTTTGGATTCTTCTGTGGCCTTACTAACATCATTCCTTATTTAGGCCCTTATATCGGAGGAGCTCCGGCAGTTATTGTTGGATTTACTCAAAGCCCAACAATCGGAATTTTAACACTTGTTGTTATTGCGGTTATTCAATTTTTAGAAGGAAATTTCCTGCAACCACTTATTATGTCAAAAACTACTAAATTACATCCAGTTACTATTATGCTTGGACTTTTGATTTTTGGTTATTTCTTTGGTATGATAGGAATGCTTATTTCAACTCCGGTAATTGCAGTATGTAAAACAATTTTTGTATTTTTTGATCAAAAATATGGTATAATAAATAAGCCGAAAGACGACCTGGAGGCAACTATAAAAATCGAGGTTAATAAACTTAAAAGCGTACAAAAGAAAAGTAAATTATCATAATTTTTAAAGAGAGCTAGTGGTTGGTGTAAACTAGTAAAATGGGTAATTGAAAGCTCCTTTTTAGTGAAGTGCAAACACTTCCGGGTAATACCGTTATCAAAATTAAGAATAAATTAGGATGGTACCACGGCTTTTCGTTCCTAGAAAGCGTGGTCCTTTTTATATCTTGAAAGGATGATAAAATGGAAAAACTATATGTTTTAGCTGGTAAGGCCAGATGTGGAAAAGATAGTGTAGCTGATATTATTGAAAAATACTATAGTAATAAAAAAGTTACAAAATTAATGTATGGCCAGTGGGTAAAAGACTATGCTTCTATGATCTATGATTGGGATGGTTCTGAAGAGGATAAGCCACGAACATTACTTCAAGATATTTCAATAAAATCAAGAAGTGTTAATCCTGGCTACACTATTAGAAGAATGGAAGAAGATATAAATATTTTAAAAGATTATTTTGATATCGTTATTATTACTGATGCCAGAATGCCTGAAGAAGTAACGATGCCAAAAGAAAAATTTAATGCTATCACTATCAAAATTGAAAGGCCTAATTATGAATCAGCATTGACAAAAAAGGAACAAAGACATCCTACTGAAACAGCTTTAGATCATTATGGTAATTATGATTATAAAATAATTAATGATAGTACACTAGACGATTTAGAGAAAAAAACAATTGATTTACTTGAAAGTGAGGGTAAATAATATGGAAAAATTATTTGCTTTAGCTGGTAAAGCACGAAGTGGAAAAGACTATACTGCTTCTTTAATTAAGGATTATTACAAAGATAAAAAAGTATTAATTTATTCCAATACATATTATCTAAAAAAATATGTCAGCAAAATATATGGTTGGGATGGCAATGATGATACAAAGCCTCGTGAAACACTACAGGTTTTGGGTAAAAAAGTAAAAGAAAAATATCCTAATATTCTAATTGACAGAATGGAAGAAGACATCAAACTATTAAGTAATTACTGCGATATTTTAATTGTAACTGGCGTTAGGTTAGAAAACGAAATTAAGTTCTTAAAAAAAGCTGGTGCCATTTTAATTAAAATGGAAAGACCTGATGTAGAAAACAATTTGTCAAAAAAAGAAAAACAAGATGTTACGGAAACCGATGTTGACAAATATCATGATTATGATTATATTGTTGAAAACACCGGAGAAGATTTAAAACAAAAAATAGAAGATATTTTAGAGGTGATAAAATGAATCTGAAAGAAATATATATTAATTTTTTTGAGAGTAAAGGACATAAACATATACCATCTGCTCCAGTTGTTCCTGAAAATGATCCTTCAGTATTATTTAATACTGCTGGTATGCAACCATTAATTCCTTATTTAATGGGGCAACCACACCCATATGGAACAAGATTATGTGATTATCAAAAATGTGTTAGAACTAACGATTTAGATGAAGTAGGAGATACTACTCATCACACATTTTTTGAAATGCTTGGAAATTGGAGTCTAGGTGATTATTTTAAAGATGAAAGTATCGAATGGAGTTTAGAACTTTTAACTAAAAATTTAAATATTCCAATCTCTAAACTAGCTATTACCGTTTTTAAGGGAAACGATGAGATTCCTTTTGATGAAGAAAGTTATAACAAGTGGGTAAGTTTAGGCATTCCAAAAGAAAGAATTGCCCAAACCGAAAAAGATAATTTTTGGATAGCTGGCGCTAGCGGACCATGTGGACCAGATACGGAAATATTCTATTTTAGAAGTAATGATGATATTCCCGAAGTTTTTGATCCTGAAGATGATCGCTGGGTTGAAATTTGGAACAATGTTTTTATGCAATATTATAAAGATGAAGATGGTAAAATTACGGAACTTCCAAAGAAAAATGTTGATACTGGTATGGGGGTTGAAAGAACCACTGCCATTTTAGAAGGTGTTAATGATAATTACTTATCAAGCATTTGGAAAGATGTTATCGAAGAAATTGAAAAAATTACAAATTTACCATATGAAGGCAACGAAAAGAGTATGCGTATTATTGCTGATCACATGCGTACAGCAGTTTTTATTTCAGCTGCAGGAATAAAACCATCTAACACTGACCAAGGCTATATTTTAAGAAGACTAATTAGAAGAGCAATTAGACATGCCAAAAAGTTAAATATTGACATTAACTCTAATTGGGAAGAAATTATTGCTAAAAAAATACTTGATAAATATAAAAGTTACTACTCTGAATTACAAGATAATTATGATATGGTTTTAGATGTTTTAAAAAATGAAAAAATTAAATTCAATCGCACTTTGGAAAAAGGTTTAAGAGAATTTGAAAAAATTGTTAATAATTTAGAGGATTCTAAAATTAATAAGGACAATGCTTTTAAATTATATGATACTTATGGATTTCCAATTGAACTTACTATTGAACTTGCCAAAGAGAGAAATTTAAGAGTTGATGAAGATTGTTTCAAGGAAAAATTTAAAGAACATCAAGAAAAGTCTCGTGCAGGCGCTGAAGGCAAATTTAAAGGTGGTCTAGCTGGAAATGGCGAAATTGAAACAAAATATCATACCGCTACGCATTTATTAAATGCTGCTTTAAAAGTTATCGTTAGTCCTGATTGTCACCAGAAAGGAAGTAATATTACTTCCGAAAGAATGCGTTTTGATTTTTCTTGTGATCATAAATTAACTGATGAGGAAAAACAAAAGACTGAAGATTTAGTTAATGAATGGATTAAAGAAGGAATTGACGTAACAGTAGAAGTTATGAATAAAGAAGAGGCTATTAAATCAGGTGCTGAATGCATGTTTATTGAAAGATATCCCGATGAAGTAACAGTTTATTCAATTGGCGATGTTTCAAAAGAATTATGTGGCGGGCCACATGTTAAAAACACTAGTGAACTAGGTCATTTTAAAATAATAAAAGAAGAAGCTAGTAGTGCTGGTGTCAGAAGAATAAAAGCAATATTAGAATAACAAGTTTTACTTGTTATTTTTTTTGCTATATTAAAAAATTGCAAAATATGGTACAATAAATAGAGGATGAGATTTATGGAAAAAATTAACGGGTTAACAACAAAAGAAGTAAATAACCTTAAGTCACAAGGCTTGGTTAATTATAAGGCCGAGGTTAAAACAAAAACAATTGGTCAAATTTGTATGACTAATTGTTTTACACTGTTTAATTTTTTAAACGTTGTTTTAGCCGCAGCTATTTTCTTTGTAGGTGAATATAAAAATTTGCTTTTTTTTGGTGTTGTTATTTGTAATACATTAATTAGTACTGTTCAAGAAATCAGAAGCAAAAGAACAATTGATAAATTATCATTATTAAATCAGCCGGTAGCGACGGTTATTAGAGACGGCAAGGCTAAGGAAATTGATATTTATGATATCGTTTTAGGCGATATTATAAAACTAAGCCCAGGTAATCAAATTGTTACTGATAGCAAAATCATCTCTGGAGAATTACTAGTCAATGAATCATTAATTACCGGTGAATCTGAACCAGAATTAAAAAAAGAAAAAGATGAACTTTTATCAGGTAGTTTTGTTGTCAGTGGGCATGCTTATGTAAAAACTATTCATGTAGGCGCTGATAATTATAGCGCTAAAATATCCGCTGAAGCTAAATACTTAAAAAAAGTGAACTCAGAAATCATGAATTTCATCAAACGTGTGATTAAATACGTTTCTATTGCTATTGTGCCAATTGGCATACTACTTTTTATTCATCAATTAGGTTTAGATGGTAATACTTTTAATAATGCTGTTGTTAATGTAGTAGCGGCCTTAGTTGGAATGATACCAGAAGGCTTGGTATTACTTACTAGTACGGTTTTGGCAATTAGTGTTATTAGACTTGCTAAATACAATGTTTTAGTACAAGAACTATATTGCATTGAAACACTTGCTAGAGTAGATACTATTTGCTTAGATAAGACCGGAACTTTAACTAAGGGTGAAATGGAAGTAGTTAAAACTGTTTCATTATTAGACACTAGCGATGATGAAATTGCTAAAGCTTTGGGAAGTATGAGTTATCACATGGAAAGTGATAATCAAACGATGGAAGCAATAAATAAAAAATATTTAAAAAAAGATAATAAAAAAGTTTTGGAAATAGTGCCATTTTCTTCGCAAAACAAATGGTCAGGGATATCATTTGAAAAAGAAAGCTACATTTTAGGTGCTCCTGAAATAGTTTTAAAAGATACTAAAGCTATTAAAAAAGAATTAGAAATGTATACATCTGACAGTAGAGTTGTATTACTTGCTAAATCGAATAAAAAACTAAATAAACAATTACCTAATGATATTGTTCCAATGGCTTTAGTTTTAATAAATGATAAAATTAGACCAGATGCCAAAAGAACATTAGAATATTTTAAAGAAGAAGGCGTTGATATAAAACTAATTAGCGGCGACAATCCAAAGACTGTAGTTGGTGTAGCTAAAAAAGTTGGACTTGAAAATGTTAAATATATAGATTTAAGTCACACAAACAAGCCAATTGAAGAATTAATAAATGATTATAATGTTTTTGGTAGAGTAAAACCAGATCAAAAAAAAGCTATTATTTTAGCTTTGAAAAAAGAAGGTCATACTGTGGCGATGACAGGAGATGGAGTTAATGATGTTTTGGCATTAAAAGAAGCCGACTGTAGTGTCGCTATGAATAGTGGTAGTGATGCGGCTAGAAATGTTTCGCAATTAGTTTTATTGGATTCAAATTTTGCTTCAATGCCAAAAGTCGTAGCCGAAGGAAGACGAAGCATTAATAATTTGCAAAGATCTTCATCATTATTTCTTTGTAAAACTGTGTATGCTACATTACTAGCTTTAATTTTCCTATTTATGTCAATTAGTTATCCATTTATTCCAATTCAGCTAACATTAATTAGTGTCGTTACTATTGGTATTCCGTCATTCGTTTTAGCGTTAGAACCAAATAATGAAAGAATAAATGGACGAATAATTATTAACGTTTTAAAGAAATCATTGCCAACGGCTTTAACAATTGTTTCTAATATTTTAATAATTGCGGTTCTTCCAGATATTATTAGACTTACTAGCGCGGAAGTATCAACTTTAGCTGTTTTACTTACTGGATGCACCGGATTTATGCTTTTATACCGCATTAGCGTACCATTTAATACTTTAAGAAGAATTTTATTTGCTTCGCTTATTATTATTTTTGGCTTTGGTTTTGTAATTTTAAGAGATTTGTTCTCACTAGTATTTTTAACACCAAATTTAATAATTTTGGCGGGCATACTATTAATGATTGCGTTTATGATGTTTAATATGTATACAACATTATGTGATAAATTAACCAGAAAAATTAAATTTTAACACTACAAAAGTAGTGTTTTTTTAATTGACTTATAATTATAAATCCATTATAATTTATATAAATAGAATAATAGGTGATAAAATGAATAAAAAAGGATTTACATTAGTTGAAGTACTTGCAGTTATTGTAGTTTTAGGGTTGCTAGTAACAATTGTTTTCCCTGTGGTTACAGGCACAATTAAAGATTCTGAAAACAAAGCATATAATAATCAGCTTAAAATTATTATTGACGCTGCCAAAATGTATGCTTTAGATATGGAAAGCAGTAATACAAGTGTTATACCAGATATTGGAAGCGATGAACCAACATATATTTCTATCGATACCTTAGTCGAAAAGGGTTATTTGGATGAAGAACAATTAGCTGATAACGATATGTGGGAAGGTAATTGGGGAAGATATGCATTAATTAGTCCTTTGGATGATAAAAGATGTAGTCAAGTTAAAGTGACATACGAATCAAACCAGTATACTTATCAAGTATTTACTGATAGTGTTAGTTGTACCCCGATAAAATAGCATTAGTTAATTGAAAATATAATATAAATATAGTATAATAATTAAAGTATTAGAGGTGAAAAAATGGAGCAAATATTAGATTTTATTAAGGATCATAAGAAAGGATTATTTGTTGGCTTACTAGTTATACTAGTTATCGCAGCAATCATTTTTACTGTCTTTTTGTTAGCGCCACCAATTATGAATGGCAGTAATTATGGCGATCGTTTAGATGGTGAGAAAAAGTATAAAATATCTACTGATGTAGTAGACAAAATAAAAACAGACGTTGCCAAAGATGACAGTGTAAAAAAAGTCACTTATCGTAAAGAAGGTCGTGTTTTGAATTTTACAATTAAATTTGAAGATGGCGTTGTTTTAGACACGGCTAAAAAAGTAGCCAATCAGGTAATAGAAGGTTTAAGTGAAAAAAATCTAGAATATTATGATATTCAAATATTTTTAGATGGCGACGGAGATGCATACCCAATTATTGGATATCACGCGAAAGAAGCTGAGGGAATTTCTTGGGGAAATGCAGGTGTTAAATAATGAAAAACAAAAAAATATTAGTTGTTATTTTGCTGACATTATTATTTATTGGAGTTGTTGCTTTTTACTTTTACTTTTTAAAAATTGATGAGAAAACAACTCTTACCGCTAGTGATCGCCAATGGATTGAAAATAATAAAAATAACTTAATCGATTTAGCTATTCCTAGCGACATCCCAGTTATAAGCTATAATGGTGAAGGTATTGTATTTGATTTCCTTGAGGATTTAGAAAAAGACACTGGATTATCTTTTAATAAATTACCATATACATCTCAAGAAAAACCAACAAGTGATTATGTTATTCAATCAACTGATAAAATAACTAAAAAAGACATTTTAATATATCAAGATAATTATGTTTTAGTAAGTAAAAATAAAATAAAATTTGCCTCTTTAAGTGAGATAAATAATGTAGTTATCGGTGTTTTGACTGACGATGCAACAAAAATAGGCAAAAATTTAACTGGCGTTGGTCATGTGACTTATAAAAATTATGATAAAACAAGTTCAATGCTTAAAGATGTTAAAAACAGTGTGATTGATATTGCTGCTTTGCCAAGATTATCTAATTTGGAAAGTGTTATTGAAAGTGAAGATTTGAATATTGCATATAATGTAACAGAATATTTGCATAATTATGTCATTAGCTTAGGTAATACAGGAACTTTAAATAGCATTTTGACTAAATATTATAAGAAATGGTATAAAGAAAAATTTATTGAAAGTTTTGACAATAATTTAGTTTCTAGCTATTTTGCAATCAAAAAAGTTGAGGAAAAAGAACAAGTTCAATTTAGAAGTAAAAGGTATAGTTATGGCTTTGTCGTAAATAGTCCTTTTGATGTGACTTTTCCTAATAGTTTAGGAGGTTTTAATTATAACTTTTTAAACGAGTTTTCAAAAGCTTCAAATATTGAAATTGATTATAAAAAATATTCTAGTTTTAAAAATCTAGTTAAAGATTTTGATGAAAATAAACTTGATATTATTTTCGATTACAGCGATACGGATAAATATAATATGGATACTTATAATACTATTTCACCATACGATGAAAAACTGGCCGTAATAGCTGATCAAAAAACTGATGTTGTAATTAATTCGATAAATTCACTAATAGGTCAAAAACCATATGTTATTAGGAATAGTAAAATAGAGGCCTATCTTAATGAAAACGGCATTCAAACTCAAACTGTCGATAATATTAGTGCACTTATTAGAAGACTAGGAAAAAATGATTTGGCAGTTATTGATTATTATACTTATGATTATTATGTGAGAAATAATCTTTCTAATTTTAAAAATTTATTTACTCTAACGCTTGATAATGAATATAGTTTTATTAGTCGCGATATTTCTACTAATAAAGCTTTTAACGAATTATTTAATTATTATTTATCATTTGTTGACACTCACAAAATTATGAATAATAGTTATCGTGATATTTTAAACAATAACAATAATAATAAAATATTTAGAACACTATTAATCATATTTAGCATTATTTTGTTATCATTATTCTTGATTGTCGCAAGAAGAATATTAAAACAAAGAACGAAGAAAATTAATCAAAAATTATCTAAAAGTGATAAACTACGTTACATTGATACAATGACATCATTAAAAAATCGTAATTATTTAAATGATAATATAGAGAAGTGGGATAGTAGTAAAGTCTATCCAGCGGCTGTTATAATTATAGATTTAAATAATATTGCTTATATTAATGATAACTTTGGACATACTGAAGGTGATAAGGTTATTATTGAAGCAGCCGGAATTTTAATATCTAATCAATTGCCAAACAGTGAATTAATCCGTACAAATGGTAATGAATTTTTGATTTTCACTGTTGGTCATGATGAAAAGAAAGTTATCGCCTACATTCGTAAATTATATAAAGAATTTAAAAATGTTTCTCATGGCTTTGGTGCCGCTATTGGCTATAGTATTATAACTGATGAAATCAAAACTATTGATGATGCGGTAAATGAAGCTACTATCGATATGCGTAATAATAAAGAAGAAAATAAACAATAGTAGAAAAGAGGCTAGTTTATGAAAAAATTTATCAAAAGCATTTATGATATCATCATGAAGCCTGAAATGATGATTCTTCCAGGACAACTAGCCTTTTTTATGATTCTAGCGCTTTTTCCTCTTTTAACGCTTATTGGTTATGTTGGTTCTAGTATTTCAATATTTTCTAACGCTTTTGTATCTTTAATGAATAATGTTTTACCAGAGGGTGTAGCCCCTGTTGTAATTCCTTTTTTAACTAATAGTCAAATTACTGGAAATATTGCTTTTTTCATGATTATTGGTTTTTACTTAATATCAAATGGAACTAATTCACTAATAGTTACATCAAATGCTTTATTTGGTATTGAACATGCACCATTTTTAAAAAGACGAACAAAAGCCTTTTTTATGATTATTTTACTTATGGCTATTTTCATTTTTAATGTTTTGCTTTTAGCTTATGGTAATATCATAGTTAAACAGATAATAAGTTTAGAAATATTTGAAAATATTAGTCAAACTTTATTTGTAATTTTCTTATTATTAAAGTGGCCAGTTGCATTTATTTGTATATTTTGGATGATTAAATTGATTTATACCTTGGCGCCTGATGCACCAATCCCTAGTAAATACATGAATAGTGGAGCTTTATTCACCACTTTCGGATGGATTATTGCCACTGCATTATATTCATTATACATTGCCAATTTTGCTAATTACAAAATGTTTTATGGTGGTATTTCAACAATTATCGTTATGATGATTTGGATTTACTTTTTGGCATATATTATTGTTATGGGAATTGCTATAAATGTAACTGAATATGAAGATGAAAAATTACAGAATAAAAAACAAAAAAAAGTTAAGGATAATTAATGGGATATATATTATTACCATATATATCTCACCCGCAGACTACTAGTACTAGACTCAATTTTATAATGAATATGAGAAGTATTAAATGGTAATATGAGTATTACTAGTAATCAATAAGTGGTTTTAAAACCACTTTTTTTGTGGTATAATCTTAAATAGAGGTGTATTATGAAAACAAAGTTGGGGCCAAAAATAATTAATTATTTGAAAAAATTTAAAATAAATGCGAAGAATTATTTTAAACATAATATTCTTTTTGTAACGTATGTAGCAGTATGTTTAATAAATGCATTTTTATTGAGAGCTTTTACAGTTAAAAATTTTACTGCTATTAGTCCAGTTTTGGCTGATTTTACAATAATTGTCGCTGTTGGGGCATTTGGTTATTTATTTAAAAAGAAACATCGTTTTAAATATTACATGCTTTGGACAATTATTTTTACGGCGACATGTTTAATAAATTCTATTTATTATTCTAATTATGTTTCATTTACTTCTTTCTCATTATTGGCCACATCTCTTCAAGTGTTTGGCGTAGGGGATGCTTTGAATACTATTATCGAAATAAAAGATTTTACTTATCTTTTGGCACCTGTTATTTTACTTATTGTGAGAAAAAGATATAGATTTACTAGCTATTATGACAATATTCCTGCTGGCAAACCTGGAAGAGTAACTTTTTATCATGCTCTTATCGTCGGCTTAATTTCATTTTTAGCTTTTATGTCAACGGTTACAGATACGGACCTTAGTCGTATTTATAAACAATGGAATAGAGAATATGTTGTAATGAAATTTGGCATTTACATTTATCAAGGAAATGACTTAATCGCATCTTTAAGACCGCAAATCAGTCCATTGTTTGGTTATGATAAAGCCGCTAAAGAAGTAAGAGAATATTATGCTGAATATCCGTCTGAAAAGAAAACAAATAAATACACTAACAAATATAAAGGTAAGAATGTTATTGTTATTCATGCCGAAAGTATCCAAAATTATTTATTAGATACGAAAATTAATGGTGTTCCTTTAGCGCCTAATTTGAAAAAATTATCTGAAGAAGGATTATATTTTTCTAATTTCTATGCCCAAGAAAGTGTAGGAACAAGTAGTGATTCAGAATTTACATTTGCAACTTCGCTTTTGCCAGCATCTAATGGAACAGTATTTGTTAGTTACTGGAATCGTGAATATACTTCAATTCAAAAACTATTGAATGATGAAGGGTACTACACATCAAGCATGCATGCAAATAAAGGAAACTTCTGGAACAGAGCTGTTATGCATGAACAATTAGGTTATAATAAATTCTATAATTATACTGATGATTTTGAAATAAATGAAGAAGATATCGTTGGCCTTGGTTTGAATGATAAATCATTCTTTAAACAATCAGTAGAAAAACTTAAAAAAATTAATGCAAAACACGATAAATGGTATAATCTTGAAATAATGCTTACTAATCACACTCCGTTTACTGGTTTATTAGATTCTAGTGATCTGGATTTGACTTATCACTACAACAAAACTAATGCCGATGGTAGTACTACAGAAGTTATTAATGATTATTTAAAAAATAAAACTTTAGGTCATTATTTCATGACAGCTCATTATGCTGATGAGGCAATTGGCGAATTTATCAGCGAACTAGATGAAGCCGGACTTTTAGAAGACACAATTGTCGTTATATATGGTGATCATGATGCGAAAGTTAAACGTTCTGAATATGATTACTATTATAACTATGATTCAGAAACTGATTCTAAAATATCAAAAGAAAGCGAAGACTATAAAGAATATACGAAATATGAATATGAATTAAATCGTAAAGTACCTTTTATAATTTGGACAAAAAATGATCAACAGAAAAAAGAAATCACTGAAGTAATGGGCATGTATGATATTTTGCCAACTTTAGGTAATATGCTTGGAATTCATAGCGATTATGCTTTAGGACATGATATGTTCAGTGTTTCTGAAAATTTTGTTGTTTTCCCAAATGGAAATTGGGTTACAAATAAAATGTATTATGATAGTCAAAGTGATGAAGGTTACTTATTGGATGAAAATTCAACGATTAGTTCAGATTACATTGAAAAATTATCTAAACGAGCAGAAAAAGAAGTTTTAGTTGCTAACAACATTATTGTTTATGATTTAATAAAGAAAATAAGAGAAAGCGATGAAGTATTAAAGGAGAGTAAAAATGGCTAAAGTAAGAAGAGTAAGTAAGAAAAAGGTAACGATTTTTATAATAATTGTATTATTAATCATTGGTGGTATTGTAGGAGGTATCCTTTTACTTAATCATCCTAAAAAAATAGAACCTGCTAAAGTAGAAAGTGTTGATAAGATTGAAAGTTATGGTTATACTTTAAATAATAATGCAACCAAGTATTATAAATCGCTATTTAAAGATTTAAAAGAAGTATTGGATGCTAAAGAGCTAGATGAAGCTAAATATGCCGATTTAATTACTAAATTGTTTGTTGCTGATTTTTATAATTTAGATAACAAACTTAACAAAAATGATATAGGTGGCGTTCAATTTGTATATAAAGATTTCCGTGAAGAATTCAAAAAAATAGCTACTAATTCGATTTACAAAAATGTTGAAAATAACATGTATGATAATCGTGATCAAAAATTACCAATAGTTACTAATGTTTCTACCGAAAAACCTGAAACCAAAAGTTTTAAATATGGTAACAATACTGATGAGAAAGCTTATTCAATTAAATTTGAAATTGAATATCAAGATGATTTAGAATATCAAAAATCAGGAACACTAACTTTAATTCATAACAATAAAAAATTAGAAGCAGCCGCTTTAGAATGATCTAGTTAAACTAGATCATTTTTTTGTAATAAAAAAATCTAGATTAACTAGATTTTATGCATTATTCATTATTTTGTTTATTGTACGCATTTCTCTGGCTGTAATACGTACTTTTTTACCATTAATAGTTACAGTTTGTAAATTAGGTTTAAATGCATGTTTAGTAGCGTTACATGCATGAGAACGACGGTTTCCAGATAAAGGTTTTTTACTTGTTACTTTTTTTGCCATAATATCCCTCCTTAAAGTTTTTTTCTTTCGCCATTTAACTTTACCACAAATAACGCTTTAAGTCAAATATTTTACCTTAAATTATATGAAAAAAATTAACATTATATTTAAAAAATAAACAAAATATAGTACAATAAAACAAAAGGATGGTGAGATTATGAAATTTGTGCCTTTAAACATAAAAACTAATAATTACTTACTTTCAAGCATGATTAAAATAAAAGAATTAGTAAAAATAGCCAAAGAACATAATCTTAATGCCTTAACTATTACTGATAACAACATGTATGGAGCCATTGAATTTTATAAAGAATGTTTAAATAATGATATAAAACCAATAATTGGTTTAGAAGTTGAAATAGATGATATGAAATTTGTTTTATACTGTATGAATTATGCCGGTTATCAAAATTTAATAAAAATTACAACCTTATTATCAGAAGATGATATAAATTTAACATTATTAGGTAAATATAGTGATAATTTACTAGCAATCGTACCTTATAAAAGTAGAAAACTATATAATGATTTAAAAAAGATATATCAAGATATTTTTATAGGTTATTCATCTTTAGAAGAAAAAGCCAAAATCAAAAGTACTAATACAGTATATATGGATGAAATTTTATGTATTGAAAAAGAAGATGAAGCATATTTAAAATATTTAATGGCTATTAAAGATAATCAAAATATTAATGATATTGAAATTAACAATAAAAGTCTTTTTCCTCTTCAAAACTTTAATGAAAAAAATAACGAAAAAATATATGAATTATGTAATTTAGAAATAAAATTTAATCAAGATTTAATGCCCGTAGTATCTAAAGATAGTTATAAAGAACTTAAAAACAAATGTGTGAAAGGGTTAAAATACATATTTGGCGAAACCGCACCTAAAAAATATGTTGAACGTTTGAAACAGGAACTTAACATTATCAGAAATATGGGCTTTTGCGATTATTTTTTAATAGTTGAAGATTACGTTGCTTATGCTAAAAAAGAAGGAATTTTAGTGGGTCCCGGTAGGGGAAGCGCGGTTGGATCGTTAGTTGCCTATTTACTTAATATTACTACTATTGATCCAATAAAATATGATTTGCTATTTGAAAGATTTTTAAATCCTGAACGTATAACAATGCCAGATATCGATATTGATTTTGAAGACTTAAGAAGAAATGAAGTTATTCACTACTGTATAAATAAATATGGTACTGATAAAGTGGCTCCAATTATTACTTTTGGAACATTAGGCCCACGGCAAGTTCTTAAAGATGTAGGAAAAATATTAGAAATTGATTCGGAAATCTTGGATTTATTAACAAAAATGATTGATCCAAAAATTTCTTTGATTGATAATTACAAAGATAAAAAAATTAAAAGGCTTATCCAAAATAATGATGAGTTAAAAAGATTATATAAAATATCTTTAAAACTAGAAGGTTTAAAAAGGCATACTTCAGTGAATGCTGCCGGCATTGTGATGGCCAATCAAGAATTAAATAATATTATCCCACTTAGCAAACATAATGATTTATATATAACGGGTTATGACAAAGAATATTTAGAAGAAATTGGTCTTTTAAAAATGGATTTTTTAGGCATTAAAAATTTAAATTTAATTAGTAATATTTTAAAAGAAATTGAAGGTCTTACTTTTGATAGTATTCCAGAGGATGACAAGAAAGCTATTGAAATATTTACAAAAGCTAATACAATGGGTATATTTCAATTTGAGTCTGATGGTATGATTAATTTTTTAAGGAAATTAAAAGCTCAATCATTTAATGATGTTGTTGCCGCTTTAGCTTTGTTTAGACCAGGCCCAATGCAAAATATTGATTTATATATAAAACGTAAAGAGGGTAAAGACAAAGTAGATTATATCCATCCAAACTTGGAAAGCATTTTAAAACCAACTTATGGTATTATTATTTACCAAGAGCAGATTATGCAAATAGCAAGGATAATGGCTGGCTATTCTTTTGCTGAAGCTGATGTTTTAAGAAGAGCTATGAGTAAGAAAAAAGAAGAAGTTTTGTTAAAGGAAAAACCAAAATTTATCGAACGAAGTGTAAAACAAGGCTATAGTAAAGAAAAGGCATTAGAAGTTTATAATTTAATTTTAAAATTTGCGAGTTACGGTTTTAACAAATCACATTCGGTTGGATATGCTTCTGTATCTTATAAAATGGCATATTTAAAAGCCCATTATCCAAAAATATTTATGAAAAATTTACTTTCAAATGCGATGAATAGTGATAAAAAAACCAAGGAATATATTTACGAATGTAAATCTAATAATATAAACATTGTTCTACCGGATATTAATGTTAGTGAAAATGATTATATTATAAAAAATGGTGATATAGTTTATCCATTAAATAATATAAAAGGTATTTTTAATAATGTGGCTGAAACAATAATTGAAGAAAGAAATAAAGGTTTATTTACTGATATATTTGATTTTGTCAGACGCTTAAAACTTAGTCAGAAAAACTTTGAGCACTTGATTTTGGCTGGGTGTTTTGACAAACTCGGTTATAATCGTAAAACTTTTATAGAAAATTTAGAGTTAATTATGAATTATGGTGAAATAGGTGAATATTTAGATGATGGAATTTTCAAGCCAGAGTTAGAGATTAAAGAAGAATATACTAAAGTGGAACTTATGAACTATGAATTTGATATGTTTGGCTTTTATATTAGTAACCACCCGATAACTGAATATAAATTGAAAACACGTAATAATGTTGATTTAAAAGATATCAGCAATTATTTTGACAAAAATATTGTGACGACAATTTATGTTGAAAGAACAAAAACGATTGATACAAAGAAAAACGATAAAATGATGTTTATTACAGGAACTGATGAATTATATAAAGTGGATTTAGTATTATTTCCAAAAACATATGAAGAGTATCCAAATGTTAAAATGGGAGATATTATTCAAATTAATGGTCATGTGGAAAAACGTTTTGATAAGTATCAAATAGTTGTCCAAAGTTTAAAAAAAATGAATTAACTTATATATTTTTTATAAAAAACATGTTATCATGGATAATAGAGGTGATAAGATGAAAGGGGATAGTAAAACTACAATCTTGCAGGTTTTATCAATTTTAGTATTATTATTAATTGGATTTTTAATATATTTTGTTGTGACTAATAGTGGCAAAGAAGAATCACAATCAAAACCACAAAAAATAGACTTAAAAGTCAAAGATGAATGCGTTTTTGACATAACTTTAAGTCAATTTAATAGTATAGATAGTGGTACTGTTACTATTTGTGAAGACTATAATAAGTTCAACATAACAGATAATGAAGATTTTAATATGTATATACTTTATAATAATGGCGACACTAATAATGATAAATTAGGTGTTTATATTAATAATAAGCAAGCTATTAAATCATCAATGAGTTATTCATTAATGATATCTGATAATTTATTATTTGCAACATTTGATAATGCTAATCTACAAGCTTATAATAAAGATGGAAAACAAGTATATGACTTGTCAACAACTTTAAACAAACTACAAATAGAAGATAAGGTGCTTGCTGATTTAGTTAAAAAAGGTAGTCCAATTGATTCTCATATAGGTTTAACTAATATTGATAGTGATAGTTATTCATTTACACCGGGAACCTTTACTTTTAATACAACGACTGTTTGTGAAGAAGGTCAAACTAACCGTGGGTCAACTTATCAAGTTACTTATGGTGGAGATAATTTCAAAGATCCGGAATTTATTTCTTATGTAGGATGTTAAAAAGACGCATTTAAAATGCGTCTTTTAATTTATCGATAAGTTTGCTTTTTTCGTCCTTTGAAGAATTTTTCCAAACAAGTTCAAATAGCACACCGAGTCCTGGAAGAACTTCTTCATCTTTGTCAACAGAACTTTCTACTGATTTTTTAATTTCGGCTTCGTCTGAACCTTTAAAATTATTTTTAATATATTCTCTAATACTTATGTTCATACTTTCACCCTTTCTACAAGTGTTATGGCTTAAAATAATAATTTTTATACAAAATTATATATTTTTAGAAAAAAATAGTGTATAATTAAACTAGAATGGAGGGAGAATATGACAATTATTATTATCATTTTAGTAGTCTTATTACTTTTGGTATTCTTTGTTATTGGTACATATAACGGACTAGTAAATTTGAGAAACAAAGTCAAAGATGCATGGGCACAAGTAGATGTTTTATTGAAAAGGAGAAATGATTTAATTCCTAATTTAGTTGAAACTGTAAAAGGTTACGCTAAACACGAACAAGCAACATTAGAAGAAGTAATTCAAGCTAGAAATCAAGCAGTAAATGCTAAAACTCCAGAAGAAGAAATGGAGTCTGCTAATGTTTTAACGGGTGCTTTAGGAAAATTGTTTGCTTTATCTGAAGCCTATCCAGATTTGAAAGCAAATACTAACTTTTTAGATCTACAAAGCAACTTAAAAGAAACAGAGGATAAAATATCTTATGCTAGACAATTTTATAATGATGCAGTTTTATCTTATAAAAACAAATTGGAAATGTTCCCATCAAATATTATTGCTAATATGTTTGGCTTTAAACCAGAAGCTTTCTTTGAAGCTACTGAAGAAGAAAAAGCAACCCCAGAAGTTAAATTTTAAGAGCGAAAGCTCTTTTTTACTTTACACTTCTTTAAAATAAATCTTGATTTTTCAATGTATATCTGCGATAATTAAAGTAAATATAGGAGGGTATTATGAACAAAAATCAAAAAAATATAATGATTGTTGGCCTTTTAGGTGTTTTATTAGTAATGTCAATTGCTTACGCAGCATTTGCATCACAACTAACTGTAAATGGAACCGCAAGTATCACAAGTAATTGGTGTATTGGTTTTGATAGTACGAGATCTACTGATTATGTTGCTTCTAAAACCCATAGTTCTGGTACTGTGCCAACAGGATCTATTACATTTAGTGGACCAACATGTTCGACAAATTATCAAACAAATGCATCTTTAGTAGCTAATTTTAAACAACCGGGAGATAAAATAGTATATACCCTAACTATTGCTAATAAAAGTTCGGTAGCAGCAGTTATAGATAGCATTCAAGTGGATAGTACTTCTATTACATCCACCAAAGTTGTAACTAAAGGAAATATTAAATATACTGTTGAGATGCCTTTAAGCACATCATTAGCTGCAAATGCTACCACGACAATGAAAATAACTGCTGAATTTCAAAATGATACAAATATAAGTCAATCAAGTACAGGCAGCGAAACAATAAATGTCGGAGTAAATGCAGTACAAGCTTAATTTTATAATTAAAAACCAGTAAATATACTGGTTTTTTACTTGTAAAACAAGAAGGGATTTGTTATTATTAATATAGAGAATAGGGTGATTATATGAAGGAAAAACAAAATAACATAATTATCGCAGGTTTGGTAGCTATATCATTAATACTTGCCGTAGGCTATGCTGCTTTTGCTTCTAATCTAACTGTAAATGGAACTGCAAGCATTTCATCTAATTGGTGTATCGGTTTTGACAGCACTAAAACTACTGATTATGTAGCCAGTAAAACTCATCAAACAGGAGACATTCCAACAGGATCCATTTCATTTAGTGGAAACACATGTCAGACAAGCTATAAAACAAATGCATCGTTAGTAGCTAATTTCAAACAACCAGGAGATAAAATAGAATATACCCTAACAATAGCAAATAAAGGATCCTTGGCAGCAGCCATCGAAAGTATCTTAGTAGACAGTACTAGTGTAACTTCTGATCAAACAATAACTAAAGGAAATGTAAAATATACAATAGAAATGCCATTAGATACTTCACTTGCTGTGAATGAAACTACAACAATGCAAATAACAGCAGAATTTCAAAATGATACAAATATAAGTCAATCTACTACAAGTGCAGAAACAATTAATGTTCAAATAAACACCACCCAAGATGAGGGAAGTGGAGGTTTCACACCGACAAATTCAACAAAAGTGTATGCGGTTAATTCGCTTAGTATATACAAAGGCACATCAACGTTACAAGATATAGGAACAACATATAATAGTTGTGCAGCTACAGGTAAAAATACATGTATAAGATATACCTTAGAAAATGATATAGTAACTGGCGCTGAAGCTTGCTTTATAAAAGGTGGGGTTGAATATTGTTTAATCGGCGGAGTTGATGAAAGCTCATTGGCAACCAGACCAGTATATAATGCAAATAAAGCAACAATGCAAGCGGCCTTTACCGAAGCTAATGCTTGTTTTGAAAGTGGATCTAATTTCTATTGTGCCGATTCCGGATTAAATCCCAATGTTAGTTATGCGGGCACCGTCTCTGCAAGCTTCGATAGTTGGTATTGCGATGTCGGTTCAAATGGCTCTGCGCACTGCTATGTTGGCGGAAGTTATTGATGCCAATTCTGCCTGCCTTGAAATTCAAGATAAAGATTAAAATTAAAAACCAGTGATAACACTGGTTTTTTTACATCTGATAATTTGTTGAATTATATGATGTTTGTGAATATGAAGAATTATTAATCATTTTTTCTAAATTTGTAACTCTTTGTTCGAGACTATTTATTTGTTGAATTATCATGTCGTTATTATTCATGTATGGTGGCATCATGCCCATTGGAAGTGGTCCGGGCATACCATTATTATAAGTTGGATAAATTGGATATGATCCACAAGTTTCTCTCAAATTAATTACCTCTTTTCTATTTCTAGTAAAGTATATGCATTTGTTTGTTTTTGGTGAAGAGTATGCTATAATATTTTCGGTGATAAAATGCGATTAAAAAACGTCAAAGGAGCAGATTTAGTAATTGATGCATCTTCATGTATAATAAAAGAACCAGAAAAATTTAAAGGACATTTTAGTGATTTGTTTGAAAATAAAAATCCACTTCATCTAGAAATAGGCATGGGTAAGGGAGATTTTATTATCGAAATGGCTAAGACATTTCCTAATATTAATTTTATCGGTATGGAAATGTATGATAGTGTTATTGTCAGGGCTGTACAGAAATTAGAAAAAGAAGAAATTAAAAATTTGAAATTAATTAAGTTTGATGCAACTAATATTGAGGAAATATTTGATAAAGAAATTGATGTTATTTATTTAAATTTTTCGGATCCGTGGCCTAAAAACAGGCACGAGCACCGAAGACTAACTAGTTTAAGATTTTTAAAGCGCTATGACAGTGTTTTTAAAGGTACAAAGACTATTATTCAAAAGACTGATAACAGGGAATTGTTTGAGTATTCTTTGAAGTCATTTACCGATTATGGATATAAGATAGAAGAAGTATCCTTGGATCTTCATAAAACCGATAATTTTAATATTGAAACGGAATATGAAAAACGCTTTTCTAGCAAGGGATTTCCTATATATATGGTTAAAGTAAGAAAATAGACACTTTTTTACATGTAAAGTTTTTAAAAAACTATAAAATATAAAGAAAGTCTGATATAATTTATAATGAGCAGGTGTTATATGAAAAAGAAAGGTATTATTTTATGTTTGCTTTTGATTTTTGTAACTGGCTGTACAGCTGTTAGAATAGACACCAAAAGCATTGATAATATAGTTGATGTTGTGCTTTCAAAAAATAATACATTATATAACCGTGTGGGCATAGGATATAAATATTATGTTCCTAGAGGAGTTACTTATATTGATAGTGCAGAAACTAATGATCGGCTTTATTCAAATGGTATATACTATTATTTGTATTTAGATGAAATTGCCTATTATTATAAGAATACTATTGACTTTACTGAAGACAGTAGTAAGTATTATTCTAGAAAGCTTGATAAAGGCTATTTAGAAATTACTGAAAAATCAGGATTATATTTAGTGGAATTTGTTTATAATTATGCCAAAATAGAAGCTTTAGTGCCAAAAGAAGAAATTGAAGTAACTGTTTTAAATTCTTCATACATATTATCGACAATAAAATATAATAATAAAATTATAAAATTGTCGCTAGATGGTGGTTTTCTAAAAACTAAAGAAGAAAAATATGAAGAATTTACGTCTAAGAAAGAAAGCAATAATTTTTTAAGTTATGAGGAGGAAGAATAGAGGTGTTTATATGGGACTAATGGATAAATTCAAAAATTTATTTACCGAAGAAGTAGAAGAAGAAATTGAGGAAAAAGAAGAAGAGCCAATAAAAAAAGAAACAATACATGTAGAAATTCCATCACCAAAACCTCAAGAAGAAAAAGAAGAAGTAAAAGCACCAGTGGTTGAAGAAAAAAAGGAAGACGATTTTAAATTTCCTTTCTTTGATGACGAAGACTTTACTGAAATTGAGGTAAAACCAAAAGAGGAAAAGAAAAAACGTTTTGAAAGAAAAGAAAAACGCGAGGCAAGAGAAGTTTATAATCCGGTTAAGGAAGAAAAGAAAGTGTTTAAACCAACACCAATCATTTCTCCTGTTTATGGTATCTTAGATAAAAATTATCAAAAAGAGGATATCAAATCAAAAACGACAAGAAGAAGTTATTATGATTCGAAAGAAGCAAGCGTTGATGAAATTAGAAATAAAGCTTATGGAACTTTAGAAGATGAAATTGAAACAACGTTATTTGGCCGCAATCGTTTGATTTTTGATGAAATACCAAAAGAAGATGCGACAGAAGTAGTTGATGATATTAAAAACGAAGAAATCGATAAAACACCGGTAGAAGAAATTGAAGAAAACATCATTGGTGAACGTCCAAGACATGGTGAAAATTCAGAACCTGAACTTACAGAGCTTTTAGAAGCTGAATTAGGTAAGGATGAACCAAAAGAAGAAAAATCTCATAAAATAAGTGATCGTGAATTATTTAATATGATTGATTCAATGTATCAAAACGGAGGTAAAAAAGATGATTAATATTATGGATGTTATGAGCATATTCTTCTATATAGTTTTAATTATTTTAATAATAGTTCTTATTGTCCTTGGAATTAAGGCAATTGGAACATTGAATAAAATTGATAAAGTTGTCGATGATATTACTGTTAAATCATCAAAATTAAATGGTGTATTTAATTTTATCGATGGTGCGACCGATGTGGTTGCAAGTTTCAGTGATACAGTTGTAAGCGCGATAAGCGGAGGCATTGAAAAAGTATTTTCAAGAAAGAAGGAGGATAAAGATGAGTAAGGGAAAAATGAAATTTGCTTTAGGAGCTGGTATAGGAGCGGCATTAGGTTTACTTTTTGCCCCTAAAAAAGGTGAAGAAACTAGAAATGATGTTAAAGCAAAAATCGATGATCTATTAAACAAAGCAAAAAATATTGACGCTGAAGAAGTAAAAGTAACAGTTGAAGAAAAAATCGAAGATTTGAAATTAGGAATTGAAAAATTAGATAAAGAGACTGTTCTAGAAGAAGCTAAAAAACAAGGAGCCAAATTAAAAAAACAAGCAGGTGAACTTTTAGATTACGCAATTGAAAAAGGAACACCAGTGCTTGAAAAATCAGCAGCAGCTGTTAAAGAAAAAGTTTTAGAAGTTTCAAAAACAGTAATTGACAAATTATCTGAAGAAGAAACTAAACCAAAAAAAACTACTAAAAAAACAGAAAAAAAATAGAAATTTATTTCTATTTTTTTATTGTTCCTGCGGGAAGTTCATAAGTATAATATACATGTTTTTTAGGCCAAATTATTTTATTGGGACCTAAATTTTTATAAGTATATAAAATATTATTATTTTTATCGGTCAAAATTACATCAATATTTTGTTTCATGAAAAAAGTATGAATGCCATTAGCTCTAAGTCGAACCCCATAATCAATATGTTTTTTAAACATTAAACCCTTAAAATTTTTAAAAAAACTATCGTAGTTTTTAATTTCAATTCCATCTATTTTCATGCTTTCACCAATACTAGTATACTATATTTTGCACTAATTTTAAAATTTTATAATGATAACTTGATTTTTATTAAAAAACAATATATACTGAATATAGTAATAAATGTAGGAGGCTAGTATGAATAGATTAAATAACAAGGGCCAAGCCTTAGTAGAATATTTACTAATTATTGCGGTTATTAGTGTTATTGTAGTAAGCGTAGTAAAATTATTAGGCGGTTATTTGCAAGATTCAATGACAAAATCATCGTGCAAACTTGTTGATAAAGAATATGTTGAAGGTTCAAAGCCGGGAGAAGGCTACTGTCAATAAGGAAGATATCAAATATCTTCCTTTTCTAAATCAAAAGGAGGACTTATGCTTAAAAGAAGATACGCTATAGTATGGTTTTTACTTAGTATTATAACTTTAAATATATCAGTATTATTTTTAGGTAAAAAGCTAAAATTATATAAAGAAGATGGTTGGTACACTAAATGGTATTATTGGGTACTTGGTACTGTGTTTGGCATTATTCCAGCTATAGTTATGTTATATATTTTAGTTATCCAAATCAATGTTAAAGTTTGTATAAAATTTAATGTTGCTGGAAAAGAAATATATGGTTTACCTTATGTCTGGATTGGATCTTTAATAATTCCAATTATCGGTTGGACATTATTTTTAGTACTATTAATATATATTTATATTATGTATATTTTTAGTTTGCTAATAGGAAAAGGTAAAAAATATATTTTACATAAGGAAGTATAAATGTTATAATTTTAATGTTGGTGGTAATATGCAAAAAAGTAGAAGTGAACTTAGAAAATTATGTATGACAATCTTATATCAAATTGAAATATATCAAAATCATAAAATTGAATATAATATAGATGATGTTATTAACGAAGTCGCAACTATTGACAATGAGTTTATTAAAGAAATAGTTTATGGAGTAATCACATATAAGGAAGAAATCGATAAAAAAGCTAATAAATTTTTAAATGGTTGGACTATCGATAGGTTGGGTAATACCGATAGAGCTATTTTAAGAATTGGAATTTTTGAACTTCTTTATACCGAAACTCCAGAAATCGTTGCGATTAACGAAGCTATCGAGTTAGCTAAAGATTATAGTGATGATAGTGTACGTAAAATGATAAATAGTGTTTTAGATAAAATCTACCATGAAAAAGTAGGTGACTAATATGAATGATAAATATTTAACTGTTGGGGCTATAACGAGATATTTAAAAGCCAAATTTGATGCTGATGATAATTTAAAATCAGTTTTTTTAAAAGGCGAAATTTCTAATTTTAAAGCTCATACATCAGGTCATTTATATTTCTCGGTTAAAGATGAGACTAGTAAAATAAACGCCATCATGTTTAGGACAAATGCTTCTAAATTGGACTTTAAACCTGCTGAAGGGACAAAAGTATTAATTGCTGGAAGAATTAGCGTTTATGAGGCTACTGGCAATTATCAAATATACGTTGATGAAATGCTCGAAGATGGTGTAGGTAATTTGTATGTGGCATTCGAAAAGTTAAAGAAAAAATTATCCGAAGAGGGATTATTCGCTAAAGAACATAAAAAACCAATTCCTAAAATTCCGAAAAGAGTTGGAATTGTCACTGCGTCGACCGGCGCAGCTGTGCGTGATATAGTGACAACCATCAAAAGAAGATTTCCAATATGCGAAACAATTTTATTTCCAACATTAGTTCAAGGTGATGGGGCCAAAGACGATATCGTTAAAAATATTAAAAAAGCTGAAGAATATGATATTGATGTTTTAATTGTTGGTCGTGGTGGTGGCTCTATTGAAGATCTATGGGCCTTTAATGAAGAAATTGTTGCTAGAGCTATATATGATTCAAAAATACCGATTATTAGTGCGGTTGGGCATGAAGTTGATTTTACAATTAGTGATTTTGTTGCTGATTTAAGAGCGCCAACACCAACGGCAGCTGCTGAACTTGCGGTTCCCAATATGGTTGATTTACAAAGAAGTTTAGAACAATATAGTATTAGATTAAAAGAAGCTATTTTTAAAACTATTAATTATCAAAAATTATATTTAGATGGCATTAAAAGTTCTTTCGTAATTAAAAATCCGATGATTATGTTTGAAAACAAAAAGCAAAGTCTTGATTTGATTAGTACGAAGATTAATGAATTAATTTTAAGAAAAGTTGAAAAGGCTAAAGATAAAATTAACATGATTAAACAAAATCATATTTTTGTAAATCCGACTATCTTATATAAAGATCAAAAAAATAGTCTTATAAATATTATTGATAAATTAGAACTTTTAAATCCATTAAATACTTTAAGTAGAGGCTATAGTATTACTTATAGTAACGATAAAGTAATTAAAAATGTTAAAGATGTTAAAGATATGATTCATGTCAAAGTTTATAATGGCGAAATTAAGGCCAAGGTTATTGATGTAAAGGAGGTCAAACATGGCTAATAAAAAATTTGAAGATAAAATAAAAGAATTAGAAGAAATTGTTAATATGCTAGAGAATGGTGAAGCTAGTTTAGATGATTCAATAAAAAAATATACTGAAGCAATGAAATTAGTTAAAGAATGTGATGAAGAGTTAACAGCTATTGAAGAAAAAGTAAATAAAATTGTTGCTGAAGATGGAACACTAGAAGAATTTAAAGGTTTAGATGAAGAATAAAACCATGATTGGTTTTATTTTTTTTTCAAATATGATAAAATTAACATGGTGAAAGTATGGTCAAAACATTTGAATATAAACTAGATGGTGAAAAATATAATGTTGAAGTTGTTTATAAAAACAATAAAAACACTTATATAAAGATTAAAGACGATTTAACAATTTATGTTACAACAAATTATTTAACACCTAAAAGAGTAATTAAAAATTTATTAGATATGGAACAAGATTTTTTAAGAAAAACGTTAAATAAAGTAAAGTCAAGGCAAAATAAAGAGCAAGACTTCTATTATTTAGGCCATAAATATGATATAATTAGAGTACCATTTGAAGATATCGAAATTGAAGGTAAGAAAATATATTATCCTAGTAAAGAAAAATTAGACAAATGGTTAAAAAAGCAAACAAGAGAAATTTTTGAAGAAAGATTAAAGGTTTGCTATAGCTTATTTGAAGAAAAAATTCCTTATCCAAAACTTAAAATAAGAACCATGAAAACAAGATGGGGAGTTAATCATAAACTAGATAGTTCAATTACTTTAAATGCTAAATTAATCAGATATGATATAAATGTCATTGATTATGTAATTATTCATGAATTAAGTCATTTTGTTCATTTTGATCATTCAAGAGAATTTTGGAATACAGTTTCTAAGTATGATCCAGATTATAAAAAAGCCGTTAAAGAATTGAAAGAGTAGGAAGGTGTTACATGAAAAAATTATTTTTAGTACTATTTGCGCTATGTTTATTTATTCCTATCCAAAATACAAAAGCCGAGACATTAAATCAATATATAGCTAAAGCTGAAGCTGCTTTGAAATCTGAAAGATCAGCTATTGCGCAAAAAGAATTAACTGAAAAAGAAAAAAATGAAGCCATTGCGCAAAAAGAACAAATTACTAAAGATATTGCGTCTACAGAAGAAGAAATTAAAAGACTTGAAGAAGAAATTAAAAAACTTGAAGAAGAAATTAAAATTAAAGATAAAGAAATTAAAAGTTTAATGAGTTTCGTTCAACTTTCTAATGGTGAAAATGTCTATTTAGAATATGCTTTTGGTGCTAGTAGCTTTACAGATTTTATTTATCGTGTTTCAGTAGCTGAACAATTATCTGACTATAATGATAATTTAATCGATGAATATAATCGAATGATAAAGGAAGCTGAACAAAAGCAAAGAGAGCTTGCAGCTAAACAAGAAGAACTTAAAAAGAAACAAGAAGAATTGTCAGTATTAATTAAAAAACTTGCTTCACAAATTGATGGATTAAGTGCTTCTATTCAAACTTATAAATCAGAGTATTCAGCTTTAATGGGATATGTTAATTCGCTAAAACAAATGGGTTGTCGTGGTGACGAAGACATGGATAGATGTTTAGCTCGTCAAAGCAATGTGCCTGGTGTTAATACGGGTGGTGCCTTCAGTGGTTTCCTAATGCCACTTGAAAAAGGAAGAATTACTCAAAATTACTACAACACAAGTTCTTATCAACACAATGCTATTGATATGTCTAATTATGAGGGTGCTCCAATATATCCACCAGTTCCTGGTCAGGTTATTAGTATTTGGTATCCATCAAGTGGTTGTGGTCACATTGTTGTCTTTATTAAACACTTGGTTGATGGTAAATATTATACAACTGTTTATTATCATTTGAAATCAGTTAGCGTTAGTGCTGGTCAGGTAGTTACCGTTAATACGCGAATTGGTACGCAAGGTGGTAATCCAAGTTATGATAATTGCACTACTGGTTCACACTTAGACTTTAAATTATTTAGAGGTGTATATGGTAAAGATTTCTATTCTTTAACAAGTGGACCACATATGAATCCTCGTGTTTGGTTAACACAAGCGCCGGGCGAGGGCGGAAGATTTAGTAGTCGAGGTTAAAGAGGAAGAATATTCCTCTTTTTCTGACAAAATACCCACGTTAATTTTCATATAATTTAAAATGGTGATATAATATGAAAGTAAAGATTTTTGATGAGGGACATGAAAAAGATTTAGAAAAATCAATTAATGATTTTATATCTTTAGAAGAACCAGAAATTATTGATATTCATTATGCAGTGAGTACCAGTATTTTTTCTGAAGAACAAGTTTATTGTTTTTCAGCACTTATCGTTTATAGGTAGGGTGATGTTATGAAAAAAAATAGCTTTCTTATGGGGGCCGCTATTTCGACATTAGGAATAGTAATTACAAAAGTAATTGGCCTAGTATATGTTATTCCTTTCTATGCTATTATTGGTATTCAAGGAGGGGCATTATATAGCTATGCTTATTCAATTTATAATATGTTTTTGAATTTAGCAACTAGTGGTATTCCAGTGGCAATGAGTAAAGTCGTTAGTGAATACAATAGCTTAAATTATTTTCATACAAAAGAAGAAACGTATAAAATTGGACTTAAAATAATTGGCATTTTAGGTATAACAATATTTTTAGTTTTATTTATATTTGCACCACAACTTGCATATTTTATTATTGGTGACGTTAAAGGTGGGAATACAATTGAAGATGTTACTTTTGTAATAAGAGTAATTTCTACAGCAATTTTAGTTGTACCATTTTTAAGTGTATCTAAGGGTTATGTCCAAGGACATAAAATTATGCAAGTATCATCTGTCGCTAATATTTTAGAACAAATAGTAAGAGTAATTGTCATTTTGGCGGGCTCTTTCTTGGCCCTAAAAGTATTTCATGCAAATATTGCTTCCGCTGTTGGCATTGCCGTATTTGGTGCTACTGTAGGGGCAATTGCGGCTTATTTCTATGTCTTTAATAAAATTAAGAAAAATAGAGAAGCTTTAAATAGGGATGCTAAAATAACTAGACCAGAAGCCAGCATTACTAAAAAAGATATCGCGAAAAAAATAATTTTTTATGCGATGCCTTTTGTTGTAATTTCCGTACTACAATCTGGTTTTACAATGGTTGATGTGTTTACAGTTGTAAAATCGCTTGTTTCGATCGGTTATACAACAGCCATTAGTGAAAACGTTTTATCAGTAATTGCTACTTGGGGTAGTAAACTTAATATGATTGTTATGTCAATTGCGACAGGTATTATCATGAGTTTGATTCCAACTATCTCAGCTGCATATGTTTTAAAAAATTATAAAGAGGTACATGCAAAAATTAATCAAGCATTGCAAACTCTTTTACTAGTTACCGTTCCACTATCAGTAGGAATCAGTTTTATGGCTGCTGACGTTTGGACAGTGTTTTATGGATATAATGAATTAAATATTTCAATTTTTAGAGTTTTGATTTTATCACAAATACCACTAGCTTTATGTTCAGTTATGGTTAATACTAATCAAACTATGAATAACACTAAAGAAACAATAATTGCGCTAGGAGGAAGCGTTTTGGCTAAAATATGTTTCAACGTTCCAATGATGCATTTATTTAATTCTTTAGAATTAGAAGCTTATTATGCGCCAATTGTTTTAAATATTATTATTGATACTGTTTGTACGTTATTCTTACTTTATATTGTCAAAAAGAAAATCGGTATTAGTTATTTTAAAACTATTAAGACTATGATTAAAGTTATTTTATGCACAGCTATTATGGTAGTATCATTAATGATTATGAATTTATTTGTTCCAAATACTACACCATCGAGATTAATGGCGATTTTGCAATTAATCATATATGGTATAGTTGGAATGATCATCTATTTTATAGTCGCATACAAATCTAATACTATTGACGAAATATTAGGAAAAGGTTTTGTTAGAGGCTATTTTACTAAGATTAAAAGGAAGTTAAAAAGGATTTAAAAATTGATTATTTTAGCTATTTATGATAGTATTATTTTAGAGTAAAAAGAAGGGATGTGAGATTATGGAACAACTTAGTTTTTTTGAAAAACTTGGCGTTCTTTTCCAAAATATTCTCGCACATCCTTTCTTTATTTTTTTGTTACTTTTACCAGTTTTATTTATTGTTTTTAATAAAAAAGTTACAAAAAAAGCCGTTGTTATAGTGTATGTAGTTGTTTTGTTAATTGTGCTTTTTGTTGGTAATACAACTTTATTTGCTTTATTTGATAATTTAATGGACAACATATTTATGACATTATATTTTCCTAATTTTATCACTTTATTTTTAGTAGAATTGATGTCAGCTATTATTTGTTTAATTACTTTTTTAAAACACAATATTTCAAAAGTTAGTAAAGTTACTAATATAATTGGATTTTCGATAGTTCAAACATTATTTATTTTGATTTTAGTTATTATTCAAAGCAATAATATCGATATTTATAAAGAAAATGCTTTATACGCAAGTAACGATGTTTTAACTTTAATGCAACTATTAATGGGAACTTTTTTCCTGCAAATTTTAATATTAGTGGTATTTAAAGCAATTGATAAAGTAACGGAAAAACTAGATGGTGTTAATGAATCAGAAATTATTGAAAAGCATACTATTAAACTTCCTGAAGGAAGAATTACACATGCCAAATTAGGCGAAAAAGTTATTATTAGAGAACCAAAAGTAATAAAGGAACAAGAAGTTATTTACAAAGAACCAGAAGTAAAACTGGATATTCAAAAACCAGTTAAGCCACTAGATAAAACTTTAATTGAAAATGTTAATATTAAACCAATTGATGTCAATGAAGCAATATTAAAAGAAAAAAGCAAACCTAAACCAACAATTAAAGCAAAGAGTGCTGAAGTTTTAACTGATGTTAGACCAAAACAAAAAATTGAACCATTAGATAAGACTTTAATCGAAAGTATTGAAATTACTCCAATTGATATTAATAAAGAAATTAGTAAAGAAGAAAATAAATCAAAACCAACAATTAAAGCTAAAGAAACCGAAATTTTAACTGATATAAAACCGAAAGAAGAAATTCAAGTATTTGAGGATATCAAAGATAGTTCTGATAAAGCTTCTAAACCAGAGATTAAAGAAACACCAATTAAATCAGAATTTAAATTTGAAACGCCAATAGTAACAGTTGAAGAAAAACCAAAGGAAGAAAACAAAGATAAAGAAATGGTTAAAGAAAACTTTGAAAACATCAAAAATAAATTTAAACAATTTATTAATAATACTAAAGAAACCATTAGCAATAAAATCAAAGAATTTTCAGCGGAAGAACAAAAAGAAGAACCGCGAGTTCCTGAAAATAGATCAAAACCGCAATTTGTTAATCCTAACCAACCTAAGAAACCAGATTTATTAAAGCCAATGGAAGAGCCAGTTAAAGTGGAACCAGAGGCTATTCAGCAAGAAAAAGAATTAATTACTAATTTGCAAATTATAGATTATGAAAAAACTGTTAAAGCTCTTAAAAATCTATCAACAGTTTATACTTTATAAAAACGGCATTGCCGTTTTTTTTAAAACATAGTATAATGAAATTAATATAGGAGGAAATATGAAAAGGATATTTATATTAGTTGTCGGAATATTTATTTTGACAGCTTGTAATAGTGGGGAAGAAGTAACTTGTAATATTGATGGTAAAGAAGCTATTTTTACTTTAAAAAACGGAATCATTACAAGTTATACTTTGGGCAATGAAAAAATAAGTAGATCTACTATTGATGAAATTAATGGCACGTATTTTACTAGTGCGACAAATAATGAAGAAGGGAGAACAGCATTAACAAATTATGTAGATATTCTTGGTGGTAGTTGTAATTAGTTTATGAAAAAGGAAAAAATAAAAAAGATAAGTGTAATAACATTTTTATTATTTGCTATCGCATGTATTTGGGGTGGAGTTTATTATATTAATCATCCCAAAAAAGAAACACCAAAAAAAGAAACAAAAGAGGAAGTGAAAAAAGAAGAAAAGGAAGTTACGACTAAGGTAAGTCTAGTTATGGTGGGTGACGGCCTTATTCATAGTTCCGTATATAATGACGCGTATCAAAATGGCAAATATGATTTTACCAAACAATTAACTTTTATCAAACCAATTGTTAGTGAATATGATTTAGCTTTTTATAATCAAGAAACTATTTTAGGAGGAACAGAAATAGGACTTTCAGATTATCCAACTTTTAATAGTCCTTGGGAATTTGGTGATGCCATGATTGATGCGGGATTTAATATTGTTAATTTGGCTTCAAATCACACAATGGATAGGGGCGAAAAAGCCATTTTAAAATCTTGCGAATATTGGAAAGATAAAGATGTTTTAACAGCCGGTAGTTATTGTAGTAAGGAGGATTCTGAAAAAATAGTTATTAAAGAAAAAAACGGTATTAAATATACTATGCTTTCATATACTTATGGAACTAACGGTATTAGTATACCCGAAGGTAAAGACTATTTAGTTAATCTATATAGCGATGCCAAAGCTAAAGCAGATATTGAAAAAGTTCGTGATAAAGTTGATTTATTATTAGTTTCAATGCACTGGGGAGTTGAATATCAATCAGAACCTAACGCTGAACAAAAAAGGCAAGCTGAATATTTGTCATCATTAGGAGCGGATATTATCATTGGAACACATCCTCATGTTATACAACCGGTAACTTATATCGGCAAAACATTGGTAGTTTATTCACTTGGTAATTTCATTTCAGCACAATCTACTAATAACGATTATAATACGATGGTTGAACTTATGACTATGGTTGACATTGTTAAAACAACCAAAGGTGATCAAAAAGAAATAAAACTTGAAAATTTAAATAATGAACTGCTTTATAATTTTTATCGAAAAAGTAATAAGTGGTATGACTTTAAAGTTATTCCATTTAGCCAGATGAATGCTGAATACAATAGTGATTATAGGCGTTTATATGATAAATATGGAGCCGTTGTTAAAATGTATGATAAGGATATGCCTTTAAAATCATTGTCATAAAAAATAGAACCATTTGGTTCTATTTTTCTTCGATTACAAATCTGTGAAATAGGCTAGCTAAGGCACCACCAACTAATGGAGCTACTATAAACACCCATACTTGTGATAAAGCTTCGCCGCCTTGAAGTAAGGCAGGGCCTAAACTTCTTGCTGGATTAACACTTGTTCCAGTAAATGAAATACCAATCAAATGAACAAGAACTAAAGTTAAACCAATAACTATTCCGGCAATGTTTTTGTATTCTTTTTTGGATGTAACTCCTAAAATAGCTACGACAAATATGAACGTTAAAATTGTTTCAATAAGAAGAGCAATCCATACATTTGTAGCCAGTTGTCCTGGAGCACCAAAGCCATTAGCACCTAAAGCACTAAAGTCACTGAATAAAACTCCTAAAATAGCAGCTCCAGCTAAAGCACCAAGAACTTGAGCAATTACATAAAAGATAAAATCTTTTAAAGTCATTTGTCTTGTTAGCAGGAATCCTAAAGAAACAGCTGGGTTAACATGACATCCAGAAACATTACCAATTGAATATGCCATAGCCACGATAGCAAGACCGAAAGCTAAAGCTGTTGCGATAACATTTGCCCCCGTCACAACAGCAACACCACATGCTACTAGGACTAAGACAAAAGTTCCCACAAATTCGGCAATATACTTTTTCAAAGTTTCACTCCTTTCTAATTTAATTATACTACAAATTTAGTAAAAAAGGTTGATTTTCGGTATAAATGTGCTATAATTATTTATGAATTAAAAGCAATGAGCAAAGAGTAGTACTAAAAGTAATTATTTTAAAGAGAGTCGTGATAGGTGAGAGACGATAAATAATCTTTTAAGAATTCACTTTGTTAGCTGTATATGCAAAGATATACCGCCGATGGGCGTTAAAACTTTTGAGGTAATTGTTAATTACAAATTAAGGTGGTATCACGTAAATCACGTCCTTATTGGATGTGATTTTTTTATAGAAAGGGTGAAAATATGGAAGATATTTTAAAAGAACTTAAACATGAATTAGAGAGTATCAAAAACATCCAAACGTTAAATGAATTAAAGGCTAAATATTTGGGTAAAAAAGGAAGTATAAGTAGTTTGTCTGCAAAATTAAAAGACATGTCAGTTGAAGAAAAAAAAGAATTTGGAAGTGTTTTGAATAAAATAAAAACTGAAGCTACTAATTTGCTTGATGAAAAAAGAGAAACTATTGAAAAAGAATTGTTAAACCAGAAATTAGCTTTGGAAAGTGTTGATATTAATTTAGAAGCAACTAAAATTTCTTGCGGTAGCCCAGCTATTGTTGAAAAAACAATTGAAGAAGCTGAAGAATTTTTCATTTCAATGGGTTATGACGTTATCGAAGGGCCAGAAATCGAATTAGACAAGTATAACTTTGAGATGCTTAATTTACCAAAAGATCATCCGGCAAGAGATGCACAAGACACTTATTATTTAAAAGGTGAAGAATTGCTTTTACGTAGTCAAACATCACCAGTGCAAGTAAGAACCATGCTAAAAGGCGAAGGCAAAGAACCTATTAGAATGATTTGCCCGGGCAAAACATATCGAAGAGAAGATATAAATGCTACTCACGAGCAAGAATTCAATCAAATTGAAGGTCTAGTAATCGATAAAAATATTTCTTTAAGTGATTTAAAAGGAACTGTCGATGCCTTTGTAAAATATTTATATGGTGAAGATGTTGAAACTAGATTTAGACCTAGTTATTATCCGTTTACTGAACCTTCAGTAGAAATTGATATGAGTTGTATATATTGTGATGGCTCTGGTTGTTCAATGTGTAAGCCAAAAGGTTGGATTACTATTTGTGGAGCAGGTATGGTTCATCCAAATGTCTTAAGAGATTCTGGTTATGATCCAAATGAGTGGCAAGGTTTTGCTTTCGGTTTTGGAGCTGAGCGACTAGCAATGCTTAAATATGGTATTGAAGATATGCGTATTTTCCATGAAAATGATTTAAGAGAAACAGTTAACTTTGATAGAAAGGCCGGTGATTAATCATGATAAGTATGAATTTTGTCAAAGATTATGTCGATTTAAAAGATGAAAATTTAGAAGAATTGGCTTCTAAAATCACTAAAGCCGGTATTAATGTTGAGAGAGTTATTTCTAACCATATAGATAATTTAGTAATAGGTGAAGTCTTAGAATGTCAAAAACATCCTGATTCAGATCACTTAAATGTTTGTAAAGTTAATGTTGGAAAAGAAACTGTTCAAATAGTTTGTGGAGCTAGCAATGTAAAAAAAGGCATCAAAGTAATTGTCGCTTTACCAGGAGCCATTTTACCAGGCAATTTTGAAATTAAAAAAAGCAAAATTCGTGGTGAAGAATCAAGCGGTATGATATGTGCTTTATTTGAACTTGGTTTGGAAGAAAAAACCGAAGAAAGTTATAATCGAGGCATTGAAGTATTGAGTGATAAAGCTCCTGTTGGAAAAGATCCACTAGAATATTTAGGCCTTTGTGATACCCTGTACGACTTAGATGTTCACAAACATAAAAATAATGACGCTACTAATCATATTGGTTTTGCATATGAAGTAGGGACTATTTTAGGTAAAAAAGTTAAATTACCTGATATGGATTATAAAGAAATAAAAGATAATATTAGTGATCATTTTACTTTGAAAGTTGATACTAAAAATTGTACTTATTATAAAGCTAAGATGGTTATAAATTTAAAAATTGGTGAGTCACCAGATTTTATTAAAAATAGACTTACTTCGTGTGGCATGCGTCCAATTAACAATATTGTTGATATTTCTAATTACGTAATGCTTGAATTTGGACAACCATTACATTTCTTCGATAAAGATAAATTAGGTGATAAGATTGTCGTTAGAATGGCTAAAGATGGAGAAGAAGTAACTACTCTAGATAGCAAAGAAAGAATTTTATCAAGTGATGATGTTATAATTACTGATGGCAAAAAACCTGTGGCGATTGCTGGAGTTATGGGAGCTTTGAATACTGACGTAGATGAAAATACTAAAACAGTATTAATTGAAAGTGCAATATTTAATGCCGCTAATATTCGTAAAACTTCTAAAAATTTAAATTTACGTAGTGAAGCTTCAATGCGTTATGAAAAAGGATTAAACTTTGAATATACTGATATGGCTATGGAAAGGGCCTGCCATTTATTACAAAAATATGCCTCAGGCGAAGTTTTATCAGGCTTTGCTTTATACGATAATGAAGATAAAAAGGAAAAGAAAATAGTATTTACAACTGAAAAAATCAATTCACTATTAGGCTTAGAATTAAAGGATAAAGATATAGAAGAACAGCTTAGCAAATTAGATTTCAAATATGAATTTAAAAATGGAAAGTTTGAAACAATTATTCCAAGAAGAAGATTAGATATTGAAGAAAATGTTAACGATATTGCTGAAGAAATTGGTAGGTTATATGGTTATCATAATTTAAAAAATACGTTACCTATATTACCAACTAAAAAAGGTGGCTATGAAAAGAGTCTAGCATTCAAAAAGAATATTGGAAAACGTATGCGCAGTGTTGGCTTGAATGAAGTGAGAACTTATACTCTAGTTGATAAAAAAAGTTCTAATTTATTTAATAAGGAACACAAAATTATTGAAGTTCCAAATCCAATGAGCAGTGAAAGATCAGTACTTCGTAAATCTTTAATCCCATCGTTGCTTGACGTTGTTAAATATAATAAATCAAGAGGATTAAAGAATATTAATATTTATGAAATTAGTAAAGTGTTCTTCGATGATTATGAAGAAGAAAATTACTTAACGATTATGCTTTATAATAATTATTTAGAAAACACTTGGGCAAATGTTAAAGTTAAAAACAGCTTTTATGTTATCAAAGGAATTGCTGAAAACTTATTTGATTATTTAGGCTTAAAAAATAGATACTCGTTTGAAAAAAGTGATGAGGATAACCTTCATCCTGGTATAAGTGCTAATATATTATTGGATCGTAAAAAAATAGGGTACATAGGAAAAATTCATCCAGCTTTATCGAAAGATGATGTTTATGTTTTAGAAGTTTCTATTGATAAGTTAAATGTTAAAACTAAAAATCTTAAATTTAAACCAGCTTCTAAATATCCGGGAATTAATAAAGATGTTGCTTTTGTAGTTAACAAAGAAATTTCTTCTAAAGATGTTCATGAAGCAATTAAAAGAGCTGGAGGAAGATTACTTACTAACATTGAAACATTTGATGTTTATACCGGTGAAAATGTCAAAGATAATGAAAAATCTCTTGCTTATTCTTTAACTTTCCAGGATTTATCTAAAACTTTAACTGAAGAAGAAGTAACAGAAGTATTTGAAAATATAATAAAAAATGTTTGTGAAAAATTAAACGCCAAATTACGAGATAAGTAAAATATTAATAAAAAAAGCATATTTATAAATATGCTTTTTTATATGTAAAAAAGAGTCCTTAGACTCTTCTTACACCTATAATATGTTGGCCCCAATTTTTCCAACTATTTAAATTTGTTTTTTGAACACCTCTATTTGATGTGGCGTGGATGATTGTTCCGTCTCCAGCATAAATAGAAGAGTGTGAAGCAGAACTACTACCATTATTGGCCCAAATGATTATGTCACCGGCTTGCATACTGCCTTCATTAACAGCGGCACCAGCATGTAATTGTGAACTAGATCCGCCACTTAAACTTACGCCAAATAGGCTATAAACATATTTAACAAATCCACTACAGTCAAATCCAACATTTGGATTAGTACCACCACTAACATATCTAGTACCTAATAATGATTGCGCTGCAGCTACAACACTACTAGTATCAACAGAAGCTGCTCTATTTGTATAAACAACAGCTGGGTTTGATTGTGGTTGAGGTTTTTCATTTACATTGATTTTATATGATGCATCACTACTATTACCATTATTATCATACGCAGTTACTGTAACAGTATATTTACCTGCTTTATTAGCATCAAAATCACTTGAAACAGTATAATGAGCAGTAGTCTCATCATTACTTAATGAAATATCTCCATCGATAATGTCAGCAACTTTTTCAATATTAGATTTAATATCGAAGTTATCGCCTTTATAAATAGAAATTTCATTCTTTTTAAAAGTTATTTCTGGAGCGTTAGTATCTTTGATTTCAACATTCAATTTAACTTCTTTAACAATATCATCTTTTGAAATTTCAAAAACAACTTCTTGTGTCCCTACTTTTGAAGTGTCTAGATTTTTGGTGTATTTGATAATAGAACCACCATAAACGTTTTCTACTAAATCAAGTACATTGTAATTTGCAGTACCATATTCGATGTTTTTAGTATCAAAAAATGATATATTCAAATTGTCATAAGTTTCTTGTTTTTGCACGAGGTTATATGTAAAATAGCCATATAAACCAACTGTTACAAACAGAACTAAAAGTCCAGCTCTAGCCTTTAAAATTATTCGATTCGCCTTTTTTTTGTTACCCTTCGAGGGTGAAGGCTCTTTTTCTAATTTCATATTTTTTCTCCTTTTCACGGGACATCTATAATTTTACCAGAAAATGCCATATGTGTCAAATTGGTGTCAATTTTAAAAAGGAAAGATCTATTATTTATAGTATATGTAAACATGAATAAAGTATTTAATTAAAAAGGCTATCCAATATTATTTTGTTTATTATAAATAAAAAGAACTTTTTGCAAGTTCTTTTATTTTATACTGGAGGGCCCGACCGGATTTGAACCAGCGATCAGGGAGTTGCAGTCCCATGCCTTACCACTTGGCTACGGACCCGTTTTGTTATTACTAATATAGTATAACAAA
>CAZELY010000008.1:0-40635 GCA_964513345.1 uncultured Muribaculaceae bacterium | reverse complement strand
TTAAAGTGGTTCCATCTTTTACATAATATGTTGATGCACTTCCTTCGGTTGCATAGTTCGTACTATTATATGTTCCGGTTGTTCCAGCTATCTTTTCTAACACATTTTGTACTTGATATTTTCTTATTACAATACTCTTTGTTGCGTAGTTTCCTGATGCATCTTTACATGCTAAATAATATGTTCCTTCTGAAGTAACATTTTTCGTTAATCCTGATGAACTCGCTAGTGCGGTTAAATCTGATGATGTGGTAGTTGTAATACTACTTGCTGAAGTTGGCTGCGTCGTTCCAAAGTAATATGCACTTACTCCAGTATTATCACTACATTTTAATGTTAAATCTTGGCTTGTAGCTTTTAAGCTTGTTCCACCACCTATATCATCTACAGTCGGATTTTGTGAATCACCAAATGTTCCAGTAATTGTTTTAGCTTCTGTTACCGCTGACCCAGTTACTGGATTTGTTGTCCCTGATACATATCCACCACTCCAACCGGTAAATGAATATCCTGTTGAAGGTGTTGCAGTTGCTTGTATAGTGTCTCCATGTCTTACTGTCAAACTTGCCGCTGCCGTTGATGCAGTGACACTATTATTGGTCTGGGTTACTGTTGCTGCTGTTACTGTTCCATTCGTTGGTTTTGATACTGTTACTGTATATTCTTTTCTATTGTAGTAGCATCCTACATTTCTATTTGAGCTCATTGTGATATTCGTACTTGTTGATCTTAATGTTCTTGCCGTTGTTGATGGTGCCGCTAAATAATAACCTAATAATGTATCTCCACCTGTTGGTGTACTACATACATTTGATGGAGCTAGTGACGTACTGTTTTTAATATAGTATGTTACATCTTGTTCTGTATTATAGTTTGTTGTATTATATGTTCCTTTTGTTCCGTTTAGTTTTAATAATGTATTATATACTCTATAACTTCTTACTGTTACATTAGTAGTCCCAATGTTTCCTGCTGCATCTTTACATTTTAAATAATACGTTCCGGCACTTGTAGCGTTTCCGGTTCCAGTCCAATTTGTTGAGCTTGTTACTTCTGTATAAGCACTAGTCGCTGGTGTATTACTTGTTCCAAAGTAATATGCACTTACGCCTACTCCATCCGTACACGTTAAATCAAATTCCTGACTTGTTTGTTTAGCTGTTGTTCCACCATCTATCGTTGGTGCTGGATTTGTTGTGTCGGCAAATGATCCAGTAATTGTTTTAGCTTCTGTTACCGCTGACCCAGTTACTGGATTTGTTGTCCCTGATACATATCCACCACTCCAACCGGTAAATGAATATCCTGTTGAAGGTGTTGCAGTTGCTTGTATAGTGTCTCCATGTCTTACTGTCAAACTTGCCGCTGCCGTTGATGCAGTGACACTATTATTGGTCTGGGTTACTGTTGCTGCTGTTACTGTTCCATTCGTTGGTTTTGATACTGTTACTGTGTATTCTTTTCTATTGTAGTAGCATCCTACACTTCTATTAGTACTCATCGCAATATTCGTACTTGCTGAAGTTAATGAACGTGCAGTTGTTGATGGTGCCGCCAAATAATAACCTAATAAACTATCTCCGCCCGTTGGTGTACTACATACATTTGAAGGCGACAAAGATGTACCATCCTTAATATAGTATGTTACATCTTGTTCTGTATTATAGTTTGTTGTGTTATACGTCCCTTTTGTCCCATTTAGTTTTAATAATGTATTATATACTCTATAACTTCTTACTGTTACATTAGTAGTTGCGGTATTCCCTGCCGCATCCTTACATGATAAATAATAGGTAGCGGCACTATCGGCATTTCTTTCTATATTCATTGTTTGTGTACTTACTACTGTCGTATATGTTGTTGAAGTCGTTGGCGCAGTCGTTCCAAAATAATATCCTGTTATTCCGGCAGTATCTGTACATGTTAATTCAAATGCTTGACTCGTTTGTTTAGCCGTGGCTCCACCACTTATCGTTGCCACTGGGTCTGTATTATCTAGTGAGTTTCCATAATATGTATCAGCTACACTTACACTGATATTATTCCCTGGCATTACCCCACTTACACCTAACGCTGTGTTCCATCCTACTACTGAATATCCTTCGTTTGGTGTAATAGATGGTGTTTCTATTTGACATGTTGTCGTATTATTCCATACTGTACAACTTCCACTTGTGTCTCCGATACTTGCCGTATTTGATCCCTTCGCAAATGTGACATTTATATCTTTACTAGTTATCGCATACCACGTATTTCCACTATTACTACTTGTTAATGTTAATTTGTTATTTGTCTTATCATAACTACTATTTGTTGTATGTGATGAACTCGTTGTATTTAATCCGATGATTGTAAATCCACTTCGTGTTATGGTTGGTGTATCTACCTTACAACTGGTCTCGGTATTATATATATAACATGACTTTTGCGAAGTTGATGACATACTTGCCCCATTGGCATTAAAGCTTGCGGTAAATGCCGTATTATTCTTTGTTACTGCATACCATGTACTATTATTATTACTTGTATTTAATGTGATCTTATTATTAGTCTTATCATAGTTACTATTATTCGTTGTTGATGAACTCGTTGTATTTAATCCAATGATTTCATATCCACTTCTTGTGATTGTTGGTGCATCTACTGTACATGTCGTTGTTTGTGAGCCGCCATTATATACTGTTGGTATTTGACATGTCTTATTTGAAGTAGAACTCATACTTGCCCCATTGGCATTAAACTTAGCTGTTAGCGTTACTCCATCTTTCTTAGTTTGCGCATAATATTTCTTATTCGCATCCATTACTATTTGTACATTGGCTTGTCCTGATGTATATGTCGCTTCTCTTACACTCTCCCCTGTACTCCAACCAATTATATCTGGTGTTAAATCCGCTGCATCGATTGTTGGCATTGTTATGGTCGCTGTACAACTAGAGGCTTGACTAGCTCCATTATATGCTGCTGGTATCGTACATCCATCAAACGTCTTTGATGTGTTTTCATATGTAGTTCCATTATATGTGAAACTATCATTTCCATTTCTATAGAATGTGATTGTCCTTGTTATGGCATCTTTCTTCGTTATCGCATACCATGTAGAATTATTATTACTACTTGTTAATGTTACTTTATTCGTGCTTTCACTATAACTACTATTATTTGTTGTTGATGATGCACTTGTATTAAATCCTACAAAGTCTGGAGTATTTGCTGATGGGGTTACACTTGGTGCCGTTACTGTACAACTTGTAGCTTGCGTAGCGTTATTATAAACAGCACTTAAAGTACAAGTTGTATTACTTGTACTTGATAATGTTGATCCATTTCCATTCCATTTCGCTGTTAACGTTATTGCTTCTTTTTTGAATATTGCGTATAACGTTGTATTCGCATTTACTGTTACACTCGTTAGCCCTGTTGTCGCATGTTCATCAGTATTCCATCCGATAAATGTCCATCCGGCTTTTGTAGCTGTTTTATTTAATGTTACTACTGTTCCTGGTGTTAAATATTCATTCTCTGCTTGACTACTTGTTCCACCATTTTCAGAGTAGTTATATGTGATTAAATATGTATCCGGTAGTGGGTCCACTTCTGGATTCGTTGAACTTCCTCCTGCTTGCGTATAGTTTAATGTCATTTCTACTTCGGCTGGTGTATTATAATCAATTGTCCCTTGATAACTTTGATCATATTCTATCTTTACCGTTATATCTTTTGTTTCATTTACATTTAATCTTTCACCCTTGGTATATCCCGAAAATGTTATCTTAACAGCTTCATTTTGCGTTTTTATATTCTTCGTTATATCTTCTAACTTCGCATCCAAGGTTCCTTTATTCTTTACTGTAACAACATATGTCATCGCATCGCCTTTTGAATACAAGTTAGCTGCCATACTAGCTGTTAGTTTATCTTGACTGATGATTGGCGTCTGGGCATTCTCAGCCGTTCCTGTTGCTGTCCCATTCGTCACATTTATTATCTCTACATCCCATTTATTCGTTATATTTGAGGTGCCTCCAATATTTAAATTCGTCGAAAAAGCGGCGTACCCTATACTCATTAAGAACAGTACGCCTACTAATAAATAGATAACTTTATTTCTTCTTTTAAATTCCCTTCGCATGGAACACCTCTATTATCTATTATCCACTATATATTATTTTACATTTTTTATCGATTTCTGTCAACGAAATGTCAAAAAAAAATAAGCTTTTTAGCTTATTTTTTATTAACAATTTCATGACATCTTGGACAAATGTTATCAACTATTTCAGATTCGTCAAAATAGTTCCAGCATCTATCGCATCTTATACCATTAAATTTAGCAACTTTCACTTCGCAGTAGTCATATTTAGTTAAATCGTCCGGTGTTATAACTACATCAGAAACAATTAATAATTGCTTCAAATTTGGTAAAATATTTTTTAAAACTTCTTTATCCTCATCTAAAAGCTTTAAGAATACTTTGGCTTCTAATGATTTACCAATAATTTTTTCATTTCTAGCTTCTTCCAATGCTTTATAAACATCATTTTTAATACTAAAGAATAATTCCCACATTTCCATAATTTCTTGCTTGTTTTTATATTCTTTAACCTCCGGGAAGTTTTCTAAATGAATACTTTCTTTTTTAGTACCTGGCATTAATTTATAAACTTCTTCAGATGTATATGGAAGAATTGGTGCCATTAATTTAATCAAAGCTGATAAAATCTCATATAAAACCGTTTGAACACTTCTTCTTTCTAGGCTATCAGCTGATTCAATATATAAAATATCTTTTGTAAAATCTAAATAGAAAGTGGATAAACTATTAACATAATTATTAACAATTTTATAAATTTCATCGTAGTTGTAATTATCATAGTTTAATTTAACATCTTTGATAATATCATTTAAAACATTTAAAGCGTATTGATCGGCAGAAGGCATTTTATCGTAAGCAATTTTATCTTTGTCAGGATTAAAATCAAATAAATTTCCTAACATAAAACGATAAGTATTTCTAATTTTACGATAAGATTCTTTTACTTGATCCAAAAGTTCATTAGAAAATCTAACGTCTTCAGTGTAATCAACACTAGCAACCCAAAGTCTTAAAATGTCAGCGCCCTGCTTTTTAACAATATCCAAAGGTGAAATAACATTACCTAGTGATTTACTCATCTTAAAGCCTTTTCCGTCTAAGACAAAACCAGCAGAAACTAATTCCTTGTATGGACTTTTTTCAAAAGCCGCAACACTACAAATTATAGATGAATTAAACCAACCACGATATTGGTCAGAACCTTCTAAATAAACATCAGCAGGAAATGGCATTTTTCTTTCTAAAAGCGTGCCAGCAAAAGAGGTTCCAGAATCAAACCAAACGTCCATAATATCATTTTCTTTGGTAAATTTACCATTTGGGCTAGCCGGATTTTTATACCCTTCTGGAAGCAATTCTTTAGCTTCTTTTTCAAACCAAATATTAGAACCATGTTCTCTAAATAAAGAAGCCACATGCATCATAACATCATAGTCGACAATTTCTGAGCCATCCTCATTGTAGAAAATTGGAATTGGCACGCCCCAAGCTCTTTGACGTGAAATACACCAGTCACCACGATCTTTAATCATATTGTAAATTCTAGTTTTACCCCAATCAGTATGGAATTTAACATTTGTATCCAATTCTTTTAAAATGTCATCTCTAATTTTATCAACGCTACAGAACCATTGCTTAGTAGCCCTAAAAATAATCGGTTTTTTAGTGCGCCAATCATGTGGATATGAGTGCGTAATCATTTGCATTTTAATTAAATAGCCATTTTCATCTAACCATTTAATAACTTCCTTATTGGCATCTTCAAAAAACAATCCATTAAACATCCCTGATTCTTCGTTTAAAACGCCATTATCGTCAACGCCATTAATCATATCTAATCCATACTGTCTTCCAGCATTAAAGTCTTCGACACCATAAGCAGGCGCTGTATGAACCAAACCAGTTCCAGCATCTAATGTTACATGATCAGCAAGCACTACTGGACTAATACGATCCATGAATGGATGTTTATATGTTACGTTTAATAACTCTTCTCCACCAAATTCACTAATAACTTCATAATTTTCAAAGCCAAATTCTTGCATTAGTGATTCAACTAAATCTTTGGCAACAATATAATTATCATCACCCACTTTGACTTTAGCATAATCAAAATTACCAGCACAAACACCGCTATTTCCTGGAAGTGTCCATGGAGTTGTTGTCCAAATAATTAATTTGTCACCTTTTTCGATACGTTCATTTCCTTCTTCGACAGTAAACGATACAAAAATAGAAGCATCTTTACGATCGTGATACTCAATTTCAGCTTCAGCTAAAGCGGTTTCGCTACTTGGTGACCAATATACCGGTTTTAATCCTTTGAAAATTAAGCCTTTTTTAGCCATTTTCGCAAACACTTCAATTTGCGCTGCTTCATATTCAGGACTTAATGTAATATATGGATGATCCCAATCACCAATAACATTTAAACTCTTAAAATCTTCTCTTTGAATATCAACTTGTTTTAACGCAAATTCACGACAATGTTTTCTAAATTCAGCAACGCTCATCTCTTTTCTGTTAACGCCACTTTCCGTAACTTTTTGTTCAATTGGAAGTCCATGTGTATCCCATCCTGGAACATAATCAACTAAATACCCTTCCATCATTTTTGAACGATTAACAAAGTCCTTTAAAATTTTATTTAATGCGTGTCCAATATGAATATTGCCGTTGGCATATGGTGGGCCATCATGCAAAATAAATGGTTTACCATCTTTATTTTTTTCTTTAATTTTATTATATAAATCCATCTCTTGCCAAGCTTCTCTTTGCAATTTTTCGTTTTCTGGCAAATTTCCTCGCATTTTAAATTCAGTTTGAGGCATTAATAATGTATCTTTGTAATCCATAATATCTTCCTTTCCATAGAAAAAACTCATCCCTAAGGACGAGCTTTGCCGCGGTACCACCTTATTTTATAAATGTTTATACTCTTATAACTATAACGCGTTACCGTTTTTTCTTACTTAATTTCAGAAAAACACATTAAGAGTGATCTATATATTATTTATCTATTAGTTTCCACCAACCACTAACTCTCTTTAAAATAACTATAATATACCGTCTCCATCATATGTTTTAAAGTTCGATCTTGTCGATTTCTTCAATAACTTCTAATTGAGATTCAACAATACCTTTTAAACGACGTTTAAATATATTTACATTTCTCTTCAAAGTTATTGCATCATTTTCAATTTTTTCAGCCCTCATTAACGCTTCGTTGACTATTCGACTGGCATTGTTTTTAGCATCTTCAAGCATAATATCACTTTCACGATGCGCAGAAACTTTCAATTGATCAGAAGTTTTCTGAGCCATTAAAATAGCACGGTTTAAAGTATCTTCCATTCTTTCATATTGTTCAAGTTTTTCCATCATTGGATTAACTTCAGAAAGTTTGGCTTTTAATTCTTTAATTTCAGCATCTTTTTTACTGATATCAGATACCATAACCTCAACTCTTGCGATTACTTGATCTAGAAAAGCATTTACTTCATCTGGATCATAACCTCGAAGTGTACGATTAAATTTCTCCATTCTATCGCCTCTTTCAAGGTGGTAATTATTGTACCACACTTTTAATTTTTTTTAAAGCTTTTTTTACCATTCTACATCAATATCGTTGTTGTCGTGAATACCTTTTCCTTCCATTTCTCCAGTGATTTCTCCTTGAACACTGACATTGTTAGGTGCACATAAGAAAATTCCACCACCAATTTTTTGGATTTTACCATTGATAGCGTAAATAGTTCCACCTAAAAAATCAACTATTCTTTTAGCCTGATCAGATGTCACTCTTTTTAAATTAACGACAACTGTATTTCTCTTTTTAAGATGATCAGCAATTTGTTGAGCCTCAGAATAAGCACGTGGTTCTAAAAGTATCATTTTAGCACCACCTTCTTCAGTTAAAGCTTCAGCTGTTTTTATATCATAATATTCATCGCTTGAAGAAAAAATATCTTCTTCTTCACCCATTATTTTTTTCATAAATCCCATAATTTATTCCTCCTTGCAGATTATTACACATTCTATTCTTTTACATTTTACCATAGTTTCACAAAAAATTAAATATATTTTCGTGGTTTTTTCAAAAAAAATCAAAAAATTACTTTTTTGATTTTCTTAAATTACAGTTTGATTTTATCATTGATATATGGAATAACCTCTTCGATTTTTAAAGTTATTTGTTCCATTGTATCCCTATCCCTTACAGTAACTGTACCATTTTCTATAGTTTCATCATCAATAGTAATGCAGTAAGGGGTTCCCGCAACATCTTGTCTTCTATATCTTTTACCAATGTTCCCAGTTTCATCATAAGTAGTCATAAACTCTTTAGAAAACATCTCATATAATTCTAAAGCTTTTTCGCTATGACGTTTTTTAACAAGCGGAAGAACTGCCACTTTATAAGGTGCGAGATATGGATGGAAAGACATAACTTCCCTAGTTGTTCCATCTTCTAATGTTTCTTCTCTATAAGCGTTATCAAGGATTGCTAGTGTTAACCTATCGGCTCCTATCGTTGATTCAATTATATAAGGAATATATTTTTCATTAGTCTCGGGATCTAAATATTCCATTGATTTTCCTGAAAATTCTTGGTGACGAGACAAATCATAATCGGTACGGTTGTGAGTACCATTTATCTCACCCCAGCCAAAGCAAAATTCATATTCAATATCACAGGCCTCTTTAGCATAGTGAGCTAATTTCTCGTGATCATGAAATCTTAATTTTTCTTCTGGAAGACCTAAGTCCATGACAAACTCTTTAGCGTATTCTTTAAAGTAATTATATAAATCACTATCAATACCTTCTTTACAGAAAGTTTGATATTCCATCTGTTCAAATTCAATTGTTCTAAACGTAAAATTACCAGGAGTAATTTCATTTCTAAATGCTTTACCAATTTGACCAATACTGAATGGTAATTTAGCTCTTGTAGTTCTTTGAACATTTAAAAAATTAACATATTCTCCTTGAGCATTTTCTGGTCTTAAATAAACAATGTTTTTGCCATCATCGACGACACCTCTTTTGGTCTCAAACATTAGCTTAAATTGACGAATTTCCGTATAATCACTTTTACCACAATTTGGACATGGTACTTTGTGTTCCTTAATATATTTTACCATTTCATCTTCTGTCATACCATCAGCGTGTGCATTTTCATCGAAATCATCGATTAAATTATCCGCTCTATGTCTCACTTTACAGTGCTTACAATCTATCAATGGATCAGAAAAGCTTTCAACGTGTCCTGATGCTTCCCATACTCTAGGGTGCATCAAAATACCTGCATCTACTTCATAAGCATTTTTTCTTTCTTGAATAAATCTCTTTCGCCAAGCATCTTTAACATTGTTTTTAAGTCTACTTCCAAGTGGTCCATAATCCCAAGTGTTTGCTAGTCCATCATAAATTTCACTACCTTGAAAAATAAAACCATATTGTTTACAAATATTTACTAATTTTTCCATTGTTAATTTTTCCATTCTATCATTCCTTTCAAAAAAAAAGATTCGCGTAATTGTAAGGACGAGTTTCCCGCGGTTCCACCTTACTTATTCCAAAGAATCCCTTTAAAATATATGACTCCGGGTTTCCAAGCCCATCATTGCCTTTCAATATATAAACATTCTATTATTTTTTTTGGTTTATGTCAAGTTATTTTATATTTTTAAATATTTCTCTTACTTCTTCAAATGGCAACATATCTACTTTAAGTAATCTAGCAATTTCTTGATAATCACTATAAAATCTTTCTAATTTTTCATCTACTTCCTTTTTTTCTTTAATCATTTTAAAAATATAATTAATTTCTTGATAAACAGTATCTAATTTTTCATGTTTTTGATATGCCTTGATATCATTTTTTAATTTATACACTTCAAGATTTAATCTTTTAGAAAGCATATCTAATATATATTTTTTTTCATCTTCACTATAGTCCATATCGGCAAAATGCATAGCTAATTCATTTGCTAGATCAGCATATGTAGCATAATCCCAATTTATAATATAAATGCGGTTAAATTTTAAAAGCATATTTTCATAATTGATATATGGATTAATAAGCGACAATTTACGTGTATCATCAATCTTTAATTTTTTTAATTTGTCAGTTTCATCTTTACCAAGGTTAAGTAATTCAATAATGATTTTGGTATTATGGTCGAAACCTCGTTTCATTTTCAATGTTTTATTAATTAAATGATGAAAATATTCAGAGTTTGTTTTCCATGAAATATATTTAGTAAGTATCGTACTATCTAAATTATACATATAGACAAAATAATTTATTAACGTGTCAATTAATGTTTTTCTGTCAAAGTCTTTTATTTTATCCCCTTTTATATATTCTAAATCGATATATTTAATTTTATTTTTTAATAATTTAGGAGCATATACTCTAGAACTATTAATTAGTTTCATTATTTGATTTAATGGTAATAATTTTTTATCGTTACTTTTTGTTTTACGTAAATACTTTTTGCCATGTTCTTCTACTACGCATAAAATCTCATCATTCAATTTATTCATAATACCACCACATTTAAAATTTATTATATCACGAATTATATAAAAGAAAAAGGATTTCAAAATCCTATTTTTTGTAAATCGCGAATAAATTTTTTGCTTTTTAAATATAAACCTGTATATCTATCATAATAGTCATTTAAAAATAAATTTATTTCATGTCTAGCTTGACTACTTATTTCTAATTTAGATATTTTATCAATGTCAACATAATAAAACATACGAATTAATTTAATTGTTTTACTACTTACAATTTCTTCATCATTAAAACATTTTTCACAGACATATCCACCTCTAAAACTCGATAATGTCTTAATATTAGTTTTTCTACCACAAATCGCGCAAGAATCAATGATTGGCATAACTCCTAAAAATTCTAAATATTTTAATTCTAAAATATTCATAATAATTAAGGGGTCAAATCCTTCATCAATCTTTTGTATGGAAGCAATTAATAAATTTAAAATGTCTGTATTTATACTCTGTTTGTATACTTGGCCGGCTAATTCTAATAAATAAGCCGCGTAACTAATTTTATTAATATCGAGTTTGATATTTTTAAATGAATCTATAACGCTTACTTCCTTTAAAATTGAAAGTTTATCTTTTTTATAATAAATAGTAAATACACCATATGTAAGTTTAGAAGATACGCTTCTAAGTGGACTTTTTAAGTTACGGCACCTTTTAGAAATGACACCAATTATACCGTGTTCTTTAGTTAAAATATTTAATATTTTAGATGTGTCACTGTAATTAGTTTCACTTATAACAATACCTTCTACTTCTTCCATACTTATCTTCCTTTGTTTTTTAATTTTATATATTTTAAATAATACTCTATTTTCCCAGTTTTTTCAAACAATTTCCAAAGTAAATTCATTTTATCACGCTCCTATTATTATAATGAAACGTATAAAACTTATTTATTCATTTTTTATATTTGCTCATGATAGCTTCAGCAACCTTAATACCATCCATAGCTGATGTAGTTATACCGCCTGCATAACCTGCTCCTTCACCGCAAGGATAAATACCTTTAATACTGGATTCTAAATTTTCATCTCTTTCTATTCTAACAGGTGAAGAGGTTCGACTTTCAGGGGCAGCAATAATAACATTATCAGCGGCAAAGCCTTTAATTTTTTTATCAAAATGTTCCATCGCATCGACAAAAGCTTCATTAACATAACTAGGATATATATTCACTAAATTTGATAATGAAAATTTACCTTTAAAAGCATAAACACAGTTATCTAAACTCTCAGAAACTTTATTGTTTTTAAAATCTTTATATAGTTGAACAGGTATATTACATTTCCCAATTTCATACGCTTTTTCTTCAACTTTTCTTTGAAACTTAACCCCGTCTAATGGGTGGGACCCAAAATCATTTGGAGAAATTGTTACGACAATTGCGCTATTAGCAACTCCACTATCACGAAGGTGATTACTCATGCCATTTACAACCATTCTATTTTCTTCAGATGAGGAATTAACGACATAACCACCTGGACACATACAAAAAGAGTACACTCCGCGGCCATTTACTTGATGAGTTAATTTATATGAAGCCGGTGGCAAATCTACATCACCATATTGATTTTTGTTAATCATTTTCTGACTATGTTGAACTCTAAACCCCATCGCAAAGCTTTTAGGAATCATCTTTATTTCTTTTTTATATAACATTTCAATTGTATCTCTACTAGAATGACCAATTGCTAAAACTAAAACATCAGTATTAATAATTTTTTCATCGTTTAAAACGATTTTTTGAATATTATTGTCATCTATAATAATATCTGTCATTAAAGTATTATATTTAAATTCACCGCCCATTTGAATTATTTTATTACGCATGTTGATAATAACATTTCGAAGTAAATCCGTTCCAATATGCGGCTTATTTAAATATTTAATTTCAATTGGCGCTCCCATTTCAATAAAAGTGTCAAATACTTTTAACATTCTAAATTTTTTGTCTTTTACTAAAGTATTTAGTTTGCCATCAGAAAAAGTTCCGGCTCCACCTTCACCAAATTGAACATTAGTATTTTTATCTAACTTACCAGTTTCCCAAAATTTTGAAACAATTTCTACTCTTTTTTCTACTTGTTCACCACGTTCAATAACGATTGGCTTATATCCGTTTTCAGCTAAAATATAAGCACAAAATAGTCCTGCTGGACCAGCACCTACAATCACTGGACGATTATCCATTTTTTGATTGCCAAAATCGTTAAATTTGTATTCTTCTTTAGGCGTTTTCAATATATTATTACTAAATTTTATATTCTTTTCATTTCTTAGTTCAATATCAACTTCATAAACATAGTGAATTTTTTCTTTTTTTCTAGCATCTATTGATTTTTTATTAATTTTTAAATTATTAATTTCACCTTTATTTATTTTTAATTTTAAAGCTACATATTTTTTAACATAATCATCATTTAATGGTACTTTTATTTCTCTTACCCTAATCATTTTTTGTCCCTTCCCCAGCAAGCATACCAGATATAAAAGCAAAAGCTAAATTAAAGCCACCACATTCACCATTTACGTCCAATAATTCTCCTGTTACATATAAACCATTAATAATATTTGATTCCATAGTTAAAGGATTAATTTCATTTACATTTACACCACCTAATGTAATTTGTGCATGATCAAATGATTTAGTAGCAATTATTTTCAATTTAAATGCATAAAGATTTTCAGCTAAACGATATTTTTCTTTACTATTTAATTCATTAAAATATTTGTGTTCATCAATATTAGAATTTTTAACAATAATATTAATTATTTTTTCATCCAAAAGGCCTTCTAAAAGCTCAAAAACATTGCGTCCAGTAACAATATTACTTCTTTTTTCTAAATAATTTAAAACCTCTTCGATATTGTTAAGCCATGGTAAAAAATTAATTAAAACCTCTTCATTTTTGTTTTGATCAAGTCCTAAAGATACTAATAAACTTAAATTAAAAACGCAAATGCCGCTAATACCATAATCGGTAAATTGAACTTCGCCTATTTCTTCTTTTATTTTTTGATTGTTTTCTAAAAGAGTTAGCTTAGCTTCACTTCTGGCTCCAGCCCAGGCTTTAAAGTTTCCTTCCGCAACTAATGGAACTAAAGCTGGAAGCGGTTTAATAATTTCATGACCAAGCGATTTTAAAATATTATATCCAAAACCATCACTACCAGTTTTTGGATAAGCTTTAGAACCTAAAGCTAGTATCACTTTATCGACTCTTATTTCTTCAGTGTTAGATTTAATTATAAATTGTTCTTCTTTTACAACGCTTTGAACATCAAAATTATTTTTAATAGTTATATTTAATAATTTAGCTTCTTCTAATAAAGCATTCCTAACGCTTACTGCTTTATTAGAGCGTGGATAATAGTAATTGTTTTTTATGTTGGAAACTATGCCAATACTTTCTAAAAAATTTAATATTTCTTGTTTATTATTTTCAGTTAAAACTGATTTTAAAAATTCTTTATTGCTTATATAATGATTTTCATTGATATCACTATTAAAATAATTACATCGACCATTTCCCGTAATTAATATTTTTTTGCCACAAATATCATTTTTTTCTATTAAAATAACTTCATTATTAGTTTTGGCCGCATATATTGCTGCCACTAAACCTGAGGCTCCACCACCAACAACAGCTATTTTCATATAACCACCTCTTTTTCTTATTATAACATACAAAAAAATAGTGTTTCCACTATTTTTCTTCACCTTTAATAATTTCCATGGCCTTACGCATTTGCATGTCGTATTTAATCATTTCAAGGCCACCAAACATTTTCAAAAATTCGTCTTTATCCATTTGATATTTTTCAGCCATTTTTTTGGCTTCTTCCTTAGCATCTTTATCAGATATTTCAATTTTTTCAACTTTAGCAATTTCTTCTAGCATAAGTCTATAAGTAATTCTTTTAACAGCTTCTTCACGCATTTGGTCTCTTAGTGCTTGTTCATCAGAACCAGTAAATTGATAGAATTGTTCTAAAGTAATGCCTTGCATTTGAAGATGCTCGCGATATTGACCAATCATACGATTAAGTTCTTCTTCAATCATAACATCTGGAATGTCAATTTTCACATCTTTAGCAGCTTCTTCTAGAAGTGCATCCATGTATTTATTTTCAATTTCACTTTCTTTGTGCGTTAAAATATTTTCAGAGATCTTTGCTTCTAAAGTTTCTTTAGAGTCTACTCCTTCCATATCTAAATCTGCAAAGAAATCTTTATCAAGTTCAGGAACTTTTATTTCTTTGACTTCGTGAACTTTTACTTTAAATGTTGCTTCCTTACCTTTTAATTCTTCTGCATGATAATCGTCTGGGAATGTCACGATAACGTCTTTTTCATCTTCAGATTTTAAACCAATTAATTGATCTTCAAAACCTGGAATAAAAGTACCACTACCAATTGTTAGTGAATAATTTTCACCTTTGCCACCTTCAAATGGCACTTCGTCTACAAATCCTTCAAAATCAATAATAGCGATGTCACCATTTTCAATTTTACCTTCTTTTAAAACATTTTCAGCATATCTTTGTCTAATATTTTTGATTGCTTCTTCAACTTCTTCTTTAGTTGCTTCTGCTTTTTCTTTTTTTACTTTTAACCCTTTATATTTGCCTAATTTTACTTCTGGTTTTAAAGTTAAAATAAATTTAAATTCAACGCCTTTTTCATCAATTGATTTAAGTTCAATATCAGGTCTAGCAACTAATTCAGCCACGACATCTTTATTTTCTTCGATCATTTTTGTATAAGCTTTTTCGATTACTTCATCCGCGGCATCCATGTATAGTGATTCTTTACCATATTTTTTTAAGAAAACATCTTTTGGAGCTTTACCTGGTCTAAATCCATCTATTTTTGCTTTTTTATTAGCTTTTTGAAATGCTTTGTCAATAGCCTCTTCCCATTCTTTACCTTCAATTTTAAGTTCAAATTCTTTTGTTCTACTCATATTATTTCCTCCTTATTATAACCAAACTCCGAAGCCGATTGCGGCCATACTAAGTAGTAATCCAACTGACCAAAATAATCTTACGATGTCGACTTCTTCCCAGTTTAATTTTTCAAAATGATGATGTAATGGAGCCATTAAGAAGACCTTGGTATGGAATTTTTTAATGGCAATTAATTGAATGATAACGCTAAGTGTTTCAATTACAAATACGCCTGCGACAACAATTAGTGTAAATTCATGACTTGAAATTATAGCTACGCTACCTAGCGCTGCTCCTAAAGCAAGCGATCCAGTATCACCCATAAATACTTTAGCTGGGTGACTATTGTAAACTAGAAAGGCAACTAAAGCTCCTACTAAAACAAAACAGAAAATTGCGATATCTTCATTACCTACAGTCCATGACGAACCCCAAGTTATAATACCAAAAGCAAAAAAGGCAATCGCCGAAAGTCCTGCGGCTAGACCATCTAAACCATCAGTAATATTAACAGCATTACTACTTCCAACTAGGACAAATAGTAAAAATGCGCCATATAACCAACCAAGATTAATCTCTATTCCTAAAGCACTAATAACTGGTTCATTACCACTACTCAAGAATATATAGAAGAATATCAAGGCAATTACTAATTGAATAAACAATTTAACAATTATTGGAAACCCTTTATTATTATGTTTTTTAACGATCAAATAATCATCGATATAACCCAGCAGTGCATAGGCAACAAAAACAAATAATACAACAAATAAGTTTGCAGTCATGTCTATTTTATCGGTTAAAAATAAAATAAACATAATAACTAATGTTGGAATGATAAATATAATTCCACCCATCGTTGGTGTTCCTTGTTTTTTCTCATGTCTCTTTCCTAAAGTTTTACTAACATTTTGTCCTACTTTTTGTTTTCTAAGCCATTTTACGGCAAAAAAACCAAAAAAAACTGTACAGACAAAACCTAACATTATAGCCATTACAACTTTGGCAAGTACTAACATAGCATCATCTCCATGCAGTTATAATTATACCTTTTTTTAGGTCATTTGTACAGAGTTTTACACTTAAAAAGAATATCTTTACGATATTCTTTTACGCTTTTTTATTACGCTTGTGTTGCAACTAAATTAACTGTAATACCTGCTGATTCAGCTGTAGCTGATCCAACTTCTTGGTTAACGAATTCAGCCTTTACAGTAAACGTTGTTGTTCCCGTTGATGCAACTAATGATGAACTGGCTGGTGCTGTTACAGTAAATTTAATATTTCCGCTTGTTGATGTACAAGTTAATCCTGATACAGTACAACCTGTTGGATTAGTAATTGTTGGTGCTCCAAGTGTAGCGTTCAATGAACCAGTATTTTTAACTGTTAGTGTATAAGTTACACTATCTCCTGGGGCAACTAATGATGGGGCAATTGTTGCTGCCTGAGTGCCATCATATGTAATAGTTCCGGCTGAAGCTGTTCCAGTTGTTGCAATTACACCAGTACCACTAGTTTTAGTAGTATCATAACCTACATTCCAACTTGAAGTAATGTTTGCAGTACCATTTACTGTTAAAGTTGTAGAAAACACTGCATAACCTACTGCCATTACTAAAATAACTGCAAGTAATCCACCAATTAGTAAGTTCTTATTATTCATCTTTTATCCTCCTTTTAAGTGTCTGGTAAAACCGATGTTCCTACCTTATATAAATCATAGCACATCATTTTAAATATTTCAAGCAATATTTAGGAATTTACTGCTTATTGACACAAAAAAAGAATATCATTTGATATTCTTAATATTACGCTTGTGTTGCAACTAAATTAACTGTAATAGTTGCTGATTCTGTTGTTGCTGAAGAAACTGTTTTATTAACGTATTCAGCTTTTACAGTAAATGTTGTTGTTCCCGTTGATGCTTCTAATGATGAGCTAGCTGGTGCTGTTACAGTAAATTTAATGTTTCCGCTTGTTGATGTACAAGTTAATCCTGATACAGTACAACCTGTTGGATTAGTAATTGTTGGTGCTCCAAGTGTAGCGTTCAATGAACCAGTATTTTTAACTGTTAGTGTATAAGTTACACTATCTCCTGGGGCAACTAATGATGGGGCAATTGTTGCTGCCTGAGTGCCATCATATGTAATAGTTCCGGCTGAAGCTGTTCCAGTTGTTGCAATTACACCAGTACCACTAGTTTTAGTAGTATCATAACCTACATTCCAACTTGAAGTAATGTTTGCAGTACCATTTACTGTTAAAGTTGTAGAAAATACTGCGTAACCTACTGCCATTACTAAAATAACCGCAAGTAATCCACCAATTAATATGTTTTTATTATTCATCTTTTATCCTCCTTTTAAATATTCGGTAAAACCGATGTTCCTACCTTATATAAATAATAGCATATTGCGTTCAATATTTCAATAATTATTGTAAAATTTGATAAAAGTTGACACAACTAATCCAAAAGATTAATCAAAAGATCTAATCTATCAATTACTGGGAAACCTTTTCCGTCCATATCCAAATCAAATCTAACACCATATCCGCCAGCTTCTTGCCACTCAACTAAGTTATTTACATAGTCATCAACAAGAACCGATCCTTCGGCTTTTAACATTTCTGTTTTAGATATTGATTTAGGAACCGAGATGATTGTAATGTCGCGAAAATGATTCCTTATTATTTTTACCTTTTCTTCTATTTCTGTCAATGAATTAACATGCGTTAAAATAGCTACATTGAACTTGTTAGAATCTATTACTTTTTTTATACACTCCCAAGAATTATTTATAGATTTGCTTTCCGAAAGTAATTTTTCCCAATTAACATCACGATAAAAAATTCCAACTGCATCATAATCAGATCTGTCAACATTTTGTTCTTCCATCATCCTGTAAGATACCTCGATAGTATTCATAATAACACCATCAAAATCAATATATAAATTTAACATAAACCCTCCTTTAAGATAACTCTTCGACTATATCTTTAAATTTTTTACCTCTTTCTTCAAAATCCTTAAATTGATCCCAACTTGCACAAGCTGGTGAAAGTAAAATAGTGTCCCCTTCTTCAGATAGGTTGTATGCAAGCCGTGTAGCTTCTTCTAAATTATTTACAGTTGTGGCATTTATTTCATGTTTGTCACAAAATTCTTTTATTTTTTCTTTGGTTTCACCATAACAAATGACGTTTTTAACAAAGTTCATATGTTCATATAACTCTTCAAAATCTTGGCCTCTGTCTAGTCCACCTAAAAGTAAAAGAATTGGTGTGTCAAATGATGATAAAGCGACTATTGTCGAACTATTATTAGTAGATTTTGAATCATTATAAAATTCTCTTTCATTTAATCTTCTTACAAATTCAATGCGGTGTTCAACACCAGAAAATTTATCTAGCGCTTCTTTAATTATGCTGTTATCGACATTAAACAATTTGGCAATCATAATTGCACACATGACGTTTTCATAATTATGCATACCTTTTAATCGAATGTCGTTTAAATTGCATACTTCTTCATCATGATAATATATTTTTTCATCTTCTATATAGCAATCAGCTTTTTCAACACTTGAAAAATAGATTTTTTTCGATGGTATATCTTTTGTTAATCTAACAACTTCTTGGTCTTTGCCATTTAATATTGCTATATCCTTACTAGTGTGATGTTCAAAAATTCTAAGTTTATTTTTCTTATATTTGTCATATGTTCCAAACATGTCTAAATGAACTTCACTAAGATTAGTCAAAACACTAATGTCAGTTTTAAATTTTTGGAAATCTATTAACTGGTGTGAAGAAATTTCTAAAACTAAAACATCATTTTCTTCTACCATACTGACAATCTCGGAAAGCGGAATACCAATATTACCACCCATTTTAACAGGAAGTTCAGCTGTTTTTAATATTTCATATGCAAGGGCTGTAGTAGTTGTTTTACCATTAGATCCAGTTATACCAATTATTTTAACGTTTTTAGGAAGCATATTATAGGCTACTTCTACTTCGTTAACGACTGGTATTTTTAATTTTCTGGCTTTTATTATAACTTCATTATCAGTTCTTATTCCAGGGCTTTTAATAATTAAATCAAATTTATCATCCAATAATTCAGACTGTTTATCCGTGATAACGACATTTATTCCAAGTTCTTCCAAATCATCCATTAGTTGATAATCATCGCATTTTATGTCAGTTAATAATATATGATTATCATGACATAGTAACTTGCTTGAAGCGACTCCACTCTTGCCCATTCCGAGCACAAATATCTTTTTATTTTTGTACATGACATTATCACCCCGGATTATATAATATTCTATGTAAATTATATCACATTTTTTAAATAAAACAAAAAAACGCCTATTTTAGGGCGTCTATTAATTCGGCTTTTTTCATTGCTGTATAACCAGTTAAACCTTTTTCTTTAGCTAATGCTTTAAGTTCAGCAACTGTTAATTTTGATAAATCTCCAGTTTTTGCTTCTTCTTTTTTAGGTTCAGCTTTTGGTTTTACTTCTGTTTTTACTTCTTTTTTAGGCTCAGCCTTTACTTTACCTTCTAAACCAGCTTTAGCTGTTTTAACAAGTTCAGTAAATGCTTTTGGGTTATCAATTGCAATTTCAGAAAGCATTTTTCTGTTGATTTCTACACCAGCTTTTGATAAACCATTAATGAATTTTGAATATGAAATTTCATTTTGTCTACAAGCGGCATTTATTCTTGTAATCCATAATTTTCTAAAATCTCTCTTTTTATTTCTTCTATCTCTATAAGCATACATCAATGAATGTCTTACTTGTTCCTTAGCTGTTTTATATAATTTATGTTTGCTGCCGAAATAACCTTTAGCTTGTTTTAAAGCTTTTTTGCGTCTAGCACGAGCAATCGTGCCTCCTTTAACTCTTGTCATTTTTTATCCTCCTTATTTATTAATAATTGTTTTAATTCTCTTTAAATCTGAACTATGTAATTCTGAAGACTGATGTCTTCTTCTTCTTGATGCATTGCTTCTATTAGTTGTTTGATGTAATTTGTTAGCTGGTTGGTATTTAATAGAGCCACCTTTTCTAACTTTAACTACTTTTGATAAACCCTTATGAGTTTTTTGTGTCTTTTTTGCCATAATTTCCTCCTATTTCTCTTTAATCGGTGCGAGTAACATATTCATAAAACGTCCTTCTAATTTTGGTGCTTGCTCAACCGTAGCAATATCTTTAACATTTTCTATGAAACGTTCTAATACTTCTTTTCCTAATTCAGTATGGGCAAGTTCACGTCCTTTAAAACGTACGCTAACTTTAACTTTATGTCCCTTTTTCAAATATTTACTAGCGTTATTAACTCTTGTGTTAAAGTCATGAACATCAATAGTCACTGAAAGACGATATTCTTTGATATCTAAATTAGCTTCTCTTTGCTTTTTCATATTTTCCTTTTGCTTTTTCTTTTGATCATATTTATAACGATTATAATCCATAATTTTACACACCGGTGGTGTACCATTTGGATTCATTAAAACTAGATCAAAACCAGCATAAGAAGCCAAAGTAAGGGCATCTTGAATTGGCTTAATACCTAAACTTTCACCATTAGGACCAATTACCATTACCTCTCTTGCTTTAATTTGTTCATTAATGTATAAATCTTTATTTGCGATTGCTCAACACCTCCATAAAAAAGTGAATACGATAGTATCCACTTTGCTTCTAGTTTAAAAAACATCGGCATTGACCCATTACCCTAAGTAATCAGGTGAGAAGTGGATACTTCTTCTTTCCTTTTTTTCCTTATTGATTATACAGTTTTATTATATTCATGTCAATACTTTTTATGATTTTTTACAATAAAAAATCCGTTATGATAACGGATTATTTTACATTAAATCTCTTTTTCGGAATACTTTTGTAAATTTCTTTAAGTAAATCTGTAGATTGCTTAACTGTTTTTTCCATTGATTTAATCTGTGTTTTCAAACGTTCATTTTCACCGCTTAATCTGTCAGCTTCATGAACAACACTATTTAATTCATTTTTAACAGCTTCTTTTTCTTTCAAAATTTCCTCTATCTCATCTTTTGAAGATTCAAGTTCTTTGGCTAATTCTTCTTTTTCACTTAATAAAAGTTTAGATTCTTCATAAGCTTTTTCAAGTTGCTCTTTTGTTTTGTTGTTTTCTTTTTCAAGATATTCAATTTCTTCTTTTGAAGAATTTAGTTTTTTACGAAGTTCTTCTTTTTCAGAATTAAATTTATCCACTTTAGCTTGAGTAAATTCTAATTCTCTCTTGACTTTACTATATTCATCGACAAATTCAGAAACTGCACTACTAATGTTTTCAATTTCATCGCTAAATTCAATGTCATCATTGCCAATAGCGTCAATTTCTTCAATATTCAAATCAGCATCAGAAATTCTAGATTCTTCAACTTCTGGCGTGTCAACGATAAATTTAGCCTTCGGTTTTTCTTCAACTTCTTCGATTTCTGGCATTTCAATTTCTTCCATAGTTTCTTCCTCTTTTTCTTCTTTTATTTCTGGTTCTTTAATTTCTTCTTCGAAATTATCTTCTATTTCTTCATCAGTTTCCTCTTCAAAATCAGCTTGTTCAAATTCTTTATCAAAATCATTCGGCTCTTCATTTTCCAATGCAACATGAATATCTTCAATATTTATTGGTTCTGTTTTGTCAAATTCATGTTCGTCTTTTTCTTCATTATCTTCTTCAGTGATCGTTTCTGGTTCTAAAACAAATTTATCTTCTTCTGGCTCTTCTTCATTAGTAGAAACCTCTAATTCTTCCATAGTGTCAGGAATATCTTCAATTTCCGTCAATAAGTTGTCAGCTTCTTCTTTAGATAAATCCACCATATCATCAACAAAACTATTTTCTTCTTCTTTAATAGGTTCTTCTTGTTTTTCAGCGACTGGTTCTTCATGCTTTTCAATTGGTTGTTCTTCTGGCTCTTCGTTAAATATTGGAATAAACTTACTATAGAGATTTAATTCCGTAATTTTGCTCATGATATCTTCGATTCCAACTGAATATAAATTCATTAAATTACGAATATTTTTATCATTGGAATATGATTGGAAAAACTCTACATCATCTGGAATTAAAATATTAGCTCTGAAAATTTGTTTTTCTTCTTTTCCTTTGTCTCCATCACTAAATTCTACATCACCGATTACTGATTCGATAAATTCTTCTTTTTCTCTAATTGCATCATCAACTGATTTTTCTTTAAATTGTTCAAATTTTTGTGCATTTTCTTCTCTGATTTTTTGCGCTAAAGTTTTAATTTCTAAAAATCTATTCTGCTCTAACATTTTTTCACCTCTAACTATTCTTTTATTTTATTTTAATTAAGCCCTTGAATCATATTTTCCATCTCTTGTGGAAACAACTACCGTTTCACCTTCACTAATAAATAGTGGAACTTTAATTGTTAAGCCATTTTCTAAAACAGCTTCTTTTGTAGCATTAGTAGCAGTATTTCCTTTTACTGCCGGTTCGGTATTAGCTACTTTGTATTCGATTTTTTCTGGAAGTCCAATTCCTAATATTTCACCGTTGTAAGTTGATATATCAACACTTATTCCTTCTTTTAAGTATTTAACATCATCTCCAAGTGATTCTTTACTAAGTTCCATTTGTTCATATGTTTCCATATTCATGAAATTATAACTTCCACCATTTTCATATAGAAATTGCATTGGTGTTTTTTCAACCATTGCTTTTTCTAATTTAATGTTTGTATTAAATGTTTGCTCAACTGTTGAACCTGTTCTTAAGTTTTTAAGTTTTATTCTTACAAAGGCTGGGCCCTTGCCAGGTTTAACATGTAAAAATTCTATGATTTGACAAATATTACCATCGATAATTACCGTCATTCCGTTTTTGATGTCGTTAATATTAATCATAAAACCCTCCTAATTATTTCTTCTCTTTATGAGCTGTTGTTCTTCTACACTTCGGACAATATTTATTTAATTCTAAACGGTCTGGAGTGTTTCTTTTGTTTTTAGGTGTACGATAATTTTCATTATTACAAATTGTGCATACTAGAGTTACATTTTCTCTAACTTCACCTTTTTTGGCCATAGTTATCCCTCCTTTTTACATGTCTATTTACATTATAGCAAATTATTTACAAAAATCAAAGACTTTTTTTGATTTTATTTAGGTTTTTCGCCTTTTTTTGAGTGTCAATGAAAAAAGGCCTAAAAATTAGGCCTTTAACTATAATTTTCAAAGTATAAACTAGATATTCTACTAGCTAAACGCTTATTAATATTAGACTGATAAGTAGTCCTTCCATCATTTCGCGAAACATCAGGTGAAATAATGGTAAATGTTACTTTTGGATTATCGTAAGGCGCATAGGCAACAAATGTCGTCGTTATAGTCTCTTGATCAACTTTACCATCACCATTAGTATCAATAAAGCTTTGACTAGTTCCGGTTTTGCCTGCAGGTTTATAATACATGTTAATATAACCAGCACCGGTTCCATAAGAAAGCACAGCTTCAAATCCTTGTTTTATTCGATCCAAATATTCTGGTTTAGTATCTACCCTATTTAATTCTTTTGTTTCAAATTCGTCTTTAACTTTGTGAGTTTCGTTATCATATAAACCTTTATATAAATGTGGTTGTATACGTTTACCGCCATTGGCAATTGTGCCAATATATTGGGCCATTTGAATTGGTGTATATGTATCATACTGACCTATTGAAAAATCTAATAAATGTCCTGGTGCTGTATCAGTTCCTTTAAAGCCCAAACTTTCAACTGGAAGATCAATTCCTGTTTTAATGCCAAGTCCAAATTGTTCAAAAGTTTTACGATAAGTATTAAACGCTTCTTTATCTAGTGGTAACGGCTCATTATACACATAATAACCATGACCAACGTTAATTGCCGTTCTAAACTGATATGTATTTGATGAATACGCAATTGCATTAATATCATTTATATTTCCTAAATATTTCCATGAACATTTTTCTGGAGTAGCCGCAATTTTAATACATGAATCATTACGAACTTCACCTATTTTTAAAGCTCCTGTATTGTATCCTACAGTTTGACTAGCGCCTTTGACAGCGGACCCCATAACAACGGGAGATGTTAAAACCCCCGGTGTATAATCGATGATTTGCCCATCTTTTAATTGTTTTCCTGACATTGCTAAAACCTCACCGGTATTCGGGTTAGTAATAACGACAAATGATCTATTATAAAATTCCGTGTTAGTTTCGTATTTAGTGTTCCATACTTCTTCTGCCAATATTTTATCTAAAGCTTTTTGCAAATCAATGTCAATTGTTAAAACTATATCATTACCTCTAGTTCCTTCTTCTAAAATACTAGATGAACCATCACTTTTAATTTGGTATTTGTTTTTAACACCTTTTAATAATTCTTCATACTGATATTCTAAATAGCTAATTCCAACACGATCGTCTAGGCTATACCCTTTGTCTAAATAATAGTCCTTTAGTTCGTATGGGATACCACTTCGACTAGTCGAAACTTTACCAAAAATAGTTTTTAAAGTGTCACCATATGGATAAATTCGTTGCCAGTCTAATTTAGTATTAACCCCATTTATTTTGCTTAAATTTTCACCAACTCGGGCGTATTCTTCATCAGTTACTGTCGTATCTTTAATAGTTTTTTCAGCATATGAATATCCCTTATTCATAAGCGTATAAATATAAATAGCTTTTTTGTCGCTTTCATCATATTTTTCTAAATCTTTTTCAGTTACTCTTTCTATTTTGTATTCTTCAATATCTTCAGCCGATAGTTTTCTTTTTTCATACTTATCCCATTCTTTTTTTGTTATTTTCTTTTTGGCTTTTTCTTTATTAGTTTTTACCCAAAAAACTTTCAAGTTTTCTTGTGTTAATTTGGAGTAATCTATATCAATCATTTCAGCTAAATTATAAGCAACCTTAACTTCGTCTTTTACTGTAACATTAGCTGGTTTTTTATAGTAAATGACTTTGTCAGCTTTATTATCAACTAATAATTTTCCATTACGATCATAAATGCGACCACGCGGAGCGCTGGGACCATCGACTACTTTTTGCGTCAAAGTTTTTAGTTTAACATTATATTTTTCATTTTGAACAAGTTGAACAAAGAAAAGTCCGCTCATTAAAATGACAACGCTAAGGACGATAATTGCGGTTAAAAAATTATAACGTTTTTCAATTTCTTTTTTGATGTCTTTATTGACTTTATAAGATGAAAAATGCATTTTCTTTTTTCTTTTAAATTTTGGCCCTTTTATTAATGACTTAATTTGCTTTTTCTTTTTGCGCATGGTCTCACCTCCTAGCTAATTTCACATATACTTATATTGAAAGGAGTTTTATGAATTCACTAATCAAACAATATATAAATAAAATCAATATAAATAATATAAATGATTTTGCCTTAAAAAACAATATAATTTTAGATAAAAATGAGTTAAATATTATTTATGATGTCGTTAAAAATCATCATGAAAAAATCTTAAATGATGATCAAGACATTTTTGATTATGTCAAAGAAAATATTTCTTCCGACAATTATGAAAAAATAATTAAATTATTAAATGAATATAAAGAAAAATTTAAAGGTTATTTATGGTGATTAAGTATATCGCTAATTAAATTCTTGTTTATTTTTTTATTTCTAATCATTTCAATTTCTTCTTTATAAGGCGGAAAGGCCATTTTACTTTCTTTGCTTTCTTTTACATATGGAGTTTCTAGTATTTTCGGAAGCCCTTTTAATTTGTCGTGATAAATTATTTTAATTAAATTATCAAAACCAATTTCACCAAAACCAATATTTTCATGACGATCTTTGTGAGAAGCATATGGATTTTTACTATCATTAATGTGCATACATGCTAATTTATCCAACCCAACTACTTCATCAAATTCTTCTATTACTTTATCAAAATTATTTAAGTCATAGCCAGCATCGTGAATATGACATGTGTCCATACATACCATAATACGTTCTTTTTCTTTAACCCCATCGATGATATCTTTAATTTCTTCAAAAGTTTTACCAAGTTCAGTACCTTTGCCGGCCATAGTTTCTAAACAAATAATTGGTCCTTCTTTTTTATCTAAAACAATATTTAAAGCATCAATGATATTTTTAATTCCATCTTCTTCTCCTAAACCTACATGGCTTCCCGGATGAAGTACAATTTTTTTTATACCTAATTCACTGGCCCTACTTATTTCTTGTTTTAAAAAGTTAATCGCAAAATCCCATTTATCAGCTTCTTTATTGTTAGCTAAATTAATAATATAAGGCGCATGAATAATAACATTATCAATATCAATGTTCTTTTCTTTCATTAACTTTTTGGCTTCTTCAACGTCATTTTTGTTAATGGCGCTTCGAATAGTATTTTGGGGCGCACCCGTATAAAACATAAATGTATTTGCCCCATAACCAAGTGTCTCATTAACGCATCCGACTAAGCCAGTATTATTATTATAAGATACATGACTTCCTATTATTAATTTTTCCATATTTATCACCACTACTTATAATACCATAATTTTAATAATTACTCACTCAATTTAGATAAAAATTTAAAACTTTGTTTGACTAGATGGTAAATACCTCCTCCAGTTATTTTAGATATTCTTAATCCGATTTTAGAAAGTCTATTTTGATAATCTTTATTTGTGTTTTCTAAATAAGTATTTATATCGACTGGTTTACCTAATGAAACATCTTTCTCAAATTTTTCAATTTGTTTTTTCGTTAATGCTACTTGTTTTTTGTTTTGATATTCAGAATAACCAGTAGTTTGTGATAAAAATAAAACTAAAAATGAAGCAAACAAAATAATAAAAACTGTATGAAAAATTCTTTTTAAAGTTTTTCTATTCATTTATATATTCTCCTATTATAGGCACCAATAAGTTAATAGTATTTAATACCTCATCAATGGTATTAGTATCTGCCCCTATTTCAATTAAAGTCATTTTACTATTTAAATCTTGATTATAGATACCATTACTACCTTTTCCACCTTTGATTAATACTCCCCTAGTTAAACTAGGGTATTTATTTTTTATTCTAGTTTCTAATTCATTAGTTAATTTTAAATTTTCTTTATAAGTATCATATTCACTACCAACTACAAACATTATTTTTGCGCAGTTTTTACCAGAAATATTAACAGTAGCTTTGTCTTTAGAAATACTATCCCTATGAATATCTAAAATTAATTTTAATGAAGAATTATTTTTAATAGTATCTTCGATAAAATGGCGACTAGCTTTATAACTTAAAGCATGCTTCATATTATTTAAATTCATATAGTCAACAATGTTATCTTCTAAAACGATTGAGTTAATCCCAATTTTTTCTAGTTTATCTTGCATAATATAAGAAGCCATCATTACTCCTGGTTTTATATTATATGGTTCTAAAGTTTTGCCCTGGTATTCTTCAGCTTGATGCGTATTATATAAAAAAATTAAAGGCTCTTTTTTTATGTTAGAAACAACTTCAATTTTTTCTTTAGGGTTTTTAACATATTCTGTTGCTGAAGCTTTTAAATGAAACGTATTTTCTAATATTTTCACTGGTTCATTAATATCAAAAAAATATGAAAATATTTTATGAAAAACATCATTAGCTTTTTTTTCATACAGTAAATGATAATTTGAATCAATTAACAAGGCTTTTATAAAATCTTCATTAGTTTTCGCTAATTTAATATTTAAAATAATATTAAATGTTAGTTCATAACCTAAAAAAACTAAAAAAGCATATAAAAGTATCCTATATTTAAATCTTCTTCTTTTTCTTAACTTTATTTTTTTCATACCACACCTCTTATTTAATATCTTAAATAAAATAAATTGAAAAAAAAGTAGAAAAAAATAAAAAACCAATATAAATATTGGTTTTAAAAATATAATTAAGCAATTCTATATGGTTCACTACTAGTTCCATCGCCACTTAAAATAACACTAGATTTTAGAAAAAATACCGGACGAATAGTACTAGGATTATATGGAGAACGAGTAATAATACCTCCATTATTTCCCAATTCCCAAACATTATTTTCGGTTGCATTTGAAATAGGAGATATTACCCATGTATCAAAAGCATCATATATCCAATTTGTCGTTTTGCATGTTGAAAGATCAGCGCCAGCACCAGAAATATTTAAATACACCGTTCCACATGCCGAAACATTGCTGTTAGCTTTTACATAATCAGTGGCACTCATCACGCCAACATTGCCTTTCCAAGTGTATGCTGACTCTTGAGCAACATCAGTAGCTAAAGTTTGAGATGACTCTTGAGCAACTGGTCCAATGTTAAATATATGATTTGTTGATATATTATTTGTTATAACACTATTTTGACTCACTAACCATCCTGCAATGTTAGTTGTTCCACTAGATGTTGGATATGTTCCACCATTCAAATAAACATTCAAATACGAATCATATGTGGGTAAAGTTTTAAGCGTTAAGCTGCCTGCTTCCATAGGCATTTGTGTTACATTAGTCATTCCTGTCGAATTATAAGTTGATGTTTTGCTCCCCCAAGCTTTACAACCAATATAACCAGAAGCAGAAGATGTATAACAATAGTCTGTCGAAGTGCTAGAATATCTTGTCCCAGCAGTTGATCCCGACGATGTAATGCCGCTAACATTGCTTGAATATCCCAAATCCCATGCCGCAGACGTTTGTGTAATATATGCCCTTTTTATTACCTTAAGTGTTCCATCAGGTTCAACGGAAAGAATCCGATACATATCGTTAGCGTTACAGCTGCCTGAGCTGTTTGTATCTAAACAAATATAATTCTGTGGACCCGCTCCCCTATAAATGTATCTTCCAACTATTGTTGAATCTTCTACTAGCTCACCATTGCTAAAATTCTTTGGAGATCGTAAGTCACTAGTTGTTGTCCTTTTAAATAAATATCCCTTAGCATTTATTGTTATATTAGTCGAAAAAGCAGCATAACCTACGGTCATGATCATTAATAAGCATATAGCTGTGCCAAGTACTAATTTTATTTGTTTTCTATTTCTATGCCTTCTTAGTCCTCTCATAGACTCACCTACTTTATTCTACATATATGATATCAAAAGTTTTGATTTTAGACAATAATTTAATTAACTTTTTTATGCAAAGCTTTATTGATACCATTAGAAATTACTTCTGATAATTTTTCTACTATAAAATCTTCTTCTTTGGGAGTAACCATTAAGTTATACCCTGTTGGAGTTAAAACTTCATATATAAGTGTTTTTACTTCCTCATTAGTAAGTGTTCCTACTAATCCAAAAAGATGCTTTTTATCATTGTGTTCAATATCGATATTTTTACTTAAATAATTTGTATTAATTAATAGTTTATTAGTTGGATTATTAATATTTGCTTTATCATAAGCAAATTTTTTATACATATAATTAATAGTGTCACTTACGATTGAAGCTGCATCAACTACAGTCGGAACCCCAATGGCAATAACAGGTATGTTTAATGTGCTTTTTGATATTTCTTTTCTTTTATTTCCAATGCCACTTCCAGGATTAATTCCCGCATCAGTCATTTGTATGGTTTTATTTACTCTTTCAATTGAGCTAGCCGCTAAAGCATCAATCACAATAATAAAATCGGGTTTTATAATATCTGTTATACCTTTTACCATGTCACTTGTTTCAATACCTGTTTCGCCCATCACTCCAGGGGTTATCGCAAAAACTCTTCTAAATCCTTCTTCTAAATTTCCATATAAATATAAATGATTAGTAACAATTATATTTTTAATAGCTAATGGTCCAATTGAATCAGGAGTTGATTTTTCGTTACCTAGGCCAATTATTAAACATGTATCATCTTCTTTAATATTTATTTTTTTTAGCATTTCTTTTAGTTCTTTGGAAAAAATATTTTCTATTTTTCTTTGATTATCATAGTCTGTAATATCAGAAAATTCAATAGTGATATAAGTTCCTTCTTTTTTACTAATGCTTTTAGATTGCTCTTTATCTAAAGTAACACTACTAATAGTAACTTTATCAATTTTTTTAGTTTGGACTTTTTCTTTTGTTAATTCAATAGCTAAATCAGTATGAATATCATATTTACTTAAATCTTGGTTATATCCCAATGTAATCACCTCTTATGAATATTTTTCCCAAAAATGTAGGTTTTTATTGCTTTTTTGCCATTTTTTTGTTAAAATGTATTTACGTGTATGGCTTGGAGGTGAAATTATGGCCAATATGAAAAATGCCGAAAAAAGAATTTTAGTCAATGCGAAAAAAAATATCCGTAACAATAATTACTCTGCTAGTATGAAAACGGCAATTAAGAATGTTGAAAACGCAATTAACGCTAAAGACAAGAAAAAAGCGGAAGAAACTTTAAAAATCGCAATTAAAAGAATCGATAAAGCCGCTGGCGCTAATGTAGTTGCTAAAAACAAATGCGCTCGTGAAAAATCAAGATTAACAAAAAAAGTAAATGAAATGAAATAATTTCATTTTTTTATGGTATACTTAATTATAGGTGAATAAAGTGGGAAAATTTAAATTACATATTTCAACATTAATATTATTGATTTTATTAGTCGTTTGCTATTTCTACCGTACAGATATAGTAACTTTTGTCATGAGCAATGTTATCCAACACAAAGAAGTTACAGCTCCTAATGATAATAGTTATAAAAATAATTTTAATTTCAAATTTGTTCAAGAAACGAACCAGTTTCATGTCCAAAATCGTCAAGATATTTTAAATGTCATTTACACTGTGTTAAACAGTGGTCAAACAGAATTTACTTTCTATTGTGATATAAATTACGATAATTGTAAAAAAGATTTAAAAAGTATTTCTGAGGACCAATCTTTACTTTCTGTGATTAATAATATGGTATCACCATATAACAGTTATGAAAAACTATATATTACTATCAATACTTATGGCGAAGCTGTCATAACTATCGATAAACTTTATAACGATATGGATATTCAAAATATCAACATTAAAATAGATGAATTTAAAAAAGAAAAAATTAAAGATGATATGACTAATCAAGATAAAATTAAAGCTTTCCACGATTATTTGGTTAATCTTTCAACATATGATGAGGAAAGAGCTAAACAAATAGAACAAAATAGTGAAGAAACGCCAAAATATAATTCGCATAAAGCTAATGGTCCCCTACTAGAAAATATTTCTTTATGTAGTGGCTACAGCGATGCGATGAAAATATATTTAGATCAATTACAAATTCCAAATTATAAAGTTGCTAACGACAAACACATTTGGAATTTAGTATACATCGATGATAAATGGTTACATATAGATATAACTTGGGATGATCCAATTACTAATGATCATAGTAATGTTTTATTACATAATTTCTTCCTTATCAACACCGAAGAATTATTAAAACTAGATCAAGCCAATCATGAATTTAAATATGAATATTATCCAGAACTAAAATAAACCTATATATATAGGTTTTTTGTTGGCAAAATTATTTCAACTAGTGTATATTCATTTTCTTTTGAATAATAATTTATAATGCCACCATGAGCTTTAATTATTTCATTAGATAAAGATACACCCAACCCCGTTCCTTTCGGTTTAGTGGTGAAAAATGGTTCTTTGATTTTTTCCTTCAAATAATCTGGTATACCTTTACCATTATCTTTAAAATAAATTTTTATATTATCATCTAATTCCGTCCATATTTCAATATATGGATTTTCTTTTAAAGCTTCCATGCTGTTTTTTATAATATTTAAAAATACTTGCCTTAAGCGATTATAATCACCTTCAATATAGACTTCCTCATCTAAAATATTAATATTAGTTTTAATGTTTTTTTCTTGCCAAAATAATTTATAACTATTAACAAGTTCCTCTAATAATAAATTAATATCCAAAATTTCTTTATTTAATTTTATCTTATTCATAGCTAAAAAATCTTCCAATAAAATTAAGACTTTATCAATTTCTTCTTTCATAATTGGAATATACTTTTTAGCATGATTTTTATTATTAATATCAAACATATCTAAATAGCCTTTACAAACAGCAATAGGATTTTTTATTTCATGCGTTATTCGAAATAAAGCTGTCCGTACTTGTTTATCATGTTCAATTTCTTTGCTTAGTTTGTGTATGCTTAAAATGTTTTCACCTTGTTTTAATAAAAATAAAACAAAAAATGATAAAATTATAAAAGCAATTCCTAAAATCATTGTTTTTAAAAAATTATGACTAATAAACAATAAGCATAATACTTTAACTAAAGCAAATATTACTATAAATGTATTTATGTTTTTTTCTTTTAATATATAATAAATAACATAATATAAAGAATATTCAATTGACAACATAATAAAATAACCATTATAAAAATTATAATTATATAAAACAATAATTAATGATGATACTGCTATAGCAGTATTATTTTTTTTATAATAAGCAATAATCAATGGCACATTAATAGAAAGTAAAGGTAAGTTATTAAATATTGGACTATTATACTTAATTGCAATATAAAGCGAAGATATAATCGCAATAATAATTACTAAAGAATCTTCTCTTTCATCATTAGTTTTTTTATAAGCAGCATAAAATAAATATATAGTAAATGGTAATAAAACTTGCAAAGTATTTATTAATATGTGATCAATTGTATACATGTTTTCACCTCAAAAAAAGTATACAATTTTAAAATGTCGATTTTTGTCGAATAATGAAAAATAGTATCAAAAAAAGACTAAATATTAGTCTTTTAAAGCATCAATGCTCTTTTTTAATTGTTTAGCATTATCACCAAAGATGATTTTTAGTTGATTATCTATTTCCACAATTCCTTGGGCACCCATAGATTGAATTGCTTCCTTATTTACAAGTTCAACATTATGTAAATTAACAACAAATCTTGAATTATTAACCTCATAGTTTATAATGTTAGATTTGCCACCTAAATAACCTACTAATTTATTCGCATCTAATTTAAAGTCTTTCTTTTTTGAACGCATAATTGCGAACGCTATTAAAATTAAAATTAAAATAATAATTATATACTGCCAAATCATATTTATCACCTTTCTAATTATACTATATTTTTTATTTTTTTAAAACTTTTTTTCTATTAATTGTATATTTTAATAAGTTGGTGTATTATATTTAGTGGTGGTATTATGAAAAACATTTCAAAGTACAGAACAGATAAAACGCTTTTAATACCAATTATTTTATTTGCCATTATAAGTATTTTAACTTTATATGGAGCAAAGAGCATTTTACCAAGTTATATGGATAATTTAATGATTAAACAAATACTTTGGTATACTGCCGGTTTCATATTGATGTTTTTAGTCATGTCAGGTGGTAACCAGTCGATTTACCGCGTATCCTGGTGGCTTTATGGCATTGGCATTGTCTCGTTGATTGGTCTTTTCTTTTTTGGTGTCGATATTAATGACGCTAAATGCTGGTATGAAATTAAAGGACTTGGGACAATTCAACCATCAGAATTTATGAAAGTAATTTTAATTATCACCTTAGCTTCCATGATTTCAAGATTCAATCAAGATTTGCCAAATCCTAGTGTGCGCGAAGAATTACGTTTTATTATTAAAGTGTTGATGGTTGTTGCTGTTCCCAGTATTCTTACCTTTATGCAACCTGATACAGGTGTTGTTCTTATTTACCTTTTAATTACATTAGTTATGCTTTTTGTTGCCGGTATTAGGTATCGTTGGTTCATTATCTTATTTGGTGTCGTTGGTATTTTTGTTGCCCTAGTATTAGGAATTTATTTTATTAATGAAGATTTATTTATTAAAATTTTTGGCACCAGCTTTTTTCTAAGAGTCGATAGATTATTAGATTGGTCAAACCAAAGTGGCTTTCAATTAGAAAATAGTTTAAGCGCAATTGGTTCAGCTGGTTTATTTGGTCATGGTTGGAACGTTAATCCAGTATATTTTCCAGAAGCTGAAACAGATTTTATTTTCGCTGTTTACGCTAGTCATTTTGGATTTATTGGTTCGGTGTTTTTACTAGCATTAATCACTTTCTTTGATATTAGATTAATTATGGTCGCTTTAAAAACCGATAAATTGACTAACAAATATATTATCGCAGGCGTTGCTGGAATGCTTATTTATCAACAAGTTCAAAATATTGCTATGACATTTGGTTTCTTACCAATAACAGGAATTACCCTTCCATTTATTAGTTATGGTGGTTCAAGTATTTTAAGCTATATGATTGCGATGGGATTAATATTTAATATTTCAAACGATGCTGTCCGTTATACAAATTAAAATCCACAGATTTCTGTGGATTTATTTTGTTTCTAATTTTTTAGTTTTAATTAATCTTTTCGGTCTTTCTGGAGCAATTAATTTTTCCTCATCCTTACTTATACTATTATAAATAATTAATTCCCTTTCTTTCAAAACATCTGGATCAAACACATAAGCCTCATCACCTAAACGAATGGATTCATCACTACTCATATATGTGCGACTTTCTTTTCGATATTTGAATCCTTCCATGCATTCATGAGGGACTAGCGCTTCAAATGGGCCTACTTTAACAATAACACCTGCTTTACTTGAATAAATTATTTTACCTAAAATTGGGCCTTCATAATCTGCCATATTTTCTTCGAAATATTCTAGTTTTTTAATGTTTTCAATTTCTTTTTCTAATTCATCAGCAAGTCTTTCTGTTTCTGAAATATGCTCGCATATATCAGGAAGTCTCTTTTCTAATTCGTCTAATTCTTGTAATATTTCTTTATGACGAGTTTCTGACAATGTAGAATTATATTCCATTACCAAATCACAAATAACGTGATTTACTTGATCAGCAGCTCTTCTAATTGGCGAAGTAAAATGAGTATATCCCGGATTAGCTAGACCGTAGTGCCCAATATTTTCTTCAAAGTAGTATGCTCTTTGCATGCTTTTTAAAATTAAGCTAGAAATTGGTTCAAAATAATCTTTGTCTTGAATTCCAAGTAATAATTTTTCAATTTCTCTTGGTTGAATATTATCTTTTTGAAAATTAAGTTTTTCCTGTAATTCTTCAATTAGTTTATTTAAATCTATATCGATATCTTGGGTTCTAATTTCTTCTAAAGTGGCTTTTAAAAGTAAATAATTTGGACTTGGATGAACCCTAAAGATAAACGGACTATATAAATAACCCATGTGATTAGTAAATTCAGTATTAGCTAAAATCATAAAGTTTTCAATTATTTTTCTGGCATCACTTTGAATAATTGGACTGATACCTGAAACTTTACCATATATATCTGTTTTTATTTTAAGTTCATAATCAAAGAAACTTAAAGCCCCATCCTGTTGTCTTTTTTTCTGCAGTTTTTTAGCTAATTGATTCATTAATAATAAATCGTCTTTATATTCTTCATACCCTGGAACTTCTTCTCCATTTATGATTTTGTCAACCGCGTCATATGTCATTTGCTTTTGTGATCTAATAACACTTTTATATAATTTAGAGTTGACCACATTCCCATTTTCGTCAAACTCAATTTCAATTGTTTTAGCAAGTCTATCGGCATTAGGATTTAAAGAACAAATGCCATTTGATATTTTATGTGGAAGCATTGGTACTACTGAATCGGCAAAATAAGCTGAATTTCCTCTACTAATGGATTCTTCAAATAAAACCTTGTTGGTTCTTCGATAAGTATAATATGACACATCAGCGATGTGAACTTTTAAAATATAATGATCGCCATTCTTTTTTATTGAAACAGCGTCATCAATATCTTTTGTGTCATCGCCATCAATAGTAAAAATTTTTTCTTTTCTTAGATCTATTCTATCTTTTGTTTCTTTTTCTGTAACGAAGTCTGGTAATTTTTGAACTGTTTTTTCGACTACATCAGAAAATCTATAATCAAAACCATATGTCAAACTAATAGCTGTTTCTAATGCTTTCGGATCATCAATATGACCGCAAACTCTTAAAATATCACCTTCAAAAATATTATCAACAATCGGCTCTTTAGTCGTTAGTGCCGTAACTAATGTACCCACAACAAGATCTTGACATTTGTTAGGATTTTTTCTAATAAATACTTCAGAAGTTTCGTTGTAAAAAGAGAAAAGCCCATCGCCCAAATATTTAAATATAGACGGTTTTTCTTTTCGTTTGATTATTTTAATAACTTCACCTAAGCGTCGATCATATTTTGTCCTTCCCTTATCTTTAATTAGGATAGTGTCCCCGTCTAAGACTCCATTTAAATCGTCATGTAAAATTCTAAATTTAACTTTTTTACCATTTTTTTTGCCGATAAAATGTCCCATACAATCGGAACCGACAAAAACTTGTCCATGGATATAAGGAATTTTGGCATCAAAAAGATGATAATAATCCTTATCATCTAAATATAATGCCCCGTCTTCTTCTTTTTCTTTTAAAATTTCCTCAAAAACTTTTAAATCTTCTTCGCCTTTTATTTTCAATTCTTTACGAAGTTCTTCTTTTGTTAATTTTTTAATTTCTAAAGCTGAATTAATTTTATTTTGCATTTCTTCAAGCGTCATCCGATCTCCCCCTTCTATCATTATACACGATTTTTAGTTAAAAATAAAGAGAAAAAAACAACTTATTACTAAGCTGTTTCGGAAGTACTAATAACTTCTTTTCCTTTATAAGTTCCACACGCCTTGCAAACTCTGTGTGGCTTTACATCAGCGCCACATTTAGGACACTTTGTAACAGTCTTTTCATCTATTTTATAATGCGTACGACGTTTTCTACCTCTAGTATTACTTACTTTTCTAGCTGGTACTGCCATTTTAACACCTCCTATAATAAATCTTCATTTAGCTAAACGGATTTACCACTAACATCATCGGTAACTAGTTCCCATCCTTCACCCTTAGTTTGAATGTCATCAATATCATCACTAACGACACGGATCGGAATTTCCATCAATATATTTTCCCATATTATTGGCAAAATATCAAGAGTTTTTTGACCTTTTTCTAATTTTTCGCCAATTTCTTCTAATAATTCTTCAATATTTCCATCGACATGTGTCATAAATTTATAATCAACAGGTTTTAATGTAATCGCACATGGTAAAACCATTTTACCATTTATATCCACATTTATAATATATTCATCCATGCTATTTTTAGTAATATCCCCTGTTACTTTTACATTATCCAGACTAATAATATCAGTATTTTCAAGTTCTTCCTTACTAAATGAATACACCTCATCAATATCAATATAATCAACATTTGCTAAATTAAACTGTGTTAAATCAATATTCATTTTTATCACCGGATTAATTATATATGAAAATTTAGTTAAAAGCAAGTTTATGTGCTATAATACATGCAGAGGTGATTTTATGAAAAGCGTTGGAATTATTTGTGAATATAACCCTTTTCATAACGGTCATATTTACCACATAGAAAAAGTTAAAGAATTATTTCCAGATTATACTATAATTTTAGTAATGAGTGGGAACTTCACCCAGCGAGGAGAAGTTAGTATTATCGACAAATGGCAAAAAACTGATATTGCTTTAGACTATGTGGATTTAGTTGTTGAATTACCATTTGTATTCAGTGTTCAAGCTGCCGATATCTTTGCCCACGGCGCTATTTCAATTTTAAAAAATTTAAATGTCGAAGCTATTGTTTTTGGAACGGAATCATTAGATACTATTTCCTTAACTAGAATAAAAGAAGCGCAAGAAGATGAAAAATTTGATGTTTTAGTTAAATCCTATCTGGATCAAGGATATAATTATCCAACTAGTTTATCAAAAGCTGTTTTTGATCTGACTAAAATTAAAATTGAAAACTCTAATGACTTATTAGGATTAAGCTATATTAAAGAGTTAGACAATACTAATATAAACGCAATTACGATAAAAAGAACAACTAACTATTTAAATAAAGAAATTGAAGGAAGAATCACTTCAGCCACTAGCATTAGAGAGTCCATTAAAAATAATGAAGACATTAAAAAATATGTCCCTTTAAAAACATATAAATATCTTCAAAAAAACACCCATTTTAATAGTGAATATTTTGATTGTTTAAAATATAAAATTATTAGTGAATTAGATCATTTAAATATATATTTAAATGTTGATGAAGGCATGGAAAATAGAATTAAAAAATATATTTTTGAAAGTAACACTTTAGAAGAATTTATTAGCAATTTAAAGACTAAAAGATTCACTTATAACAAAATTAATAGAATGCTTATTAATATACTTTGCGGTTTTACAAAAGAAGATACTAAAAAATATAAAAACCCAGAATATATTAGAGTTTTAGGTTTTAATAAAAAAGGGCAAAGTTATTTAAAAGAAATTAAGAAAATACCAAAATTACCAATTATTACCAAGTACACTAATAAATATGAAATGCTAAATCTAGAAATGAAAGTAAGTTATATATATTATTTAAATGAAAAAGATAAAGTTAATTTAACTTTAATGGAATATAAACATAAACCCATTGTTAAATAACCTTATCTTTTTTTCTGACATTTAGGACAGTAATATGTACCTCTGCCACCGACAACTATTTTTTCTATTTTTGTCTTACAAATAGGACAAATATCTTTAGTATGAACAAGCAGCTCAGTTTGAAACATGCCGTGAACCCCTTCTGATGAAGTATAGCTTTTTATAGTGGTTCCCCCTTGCTTAATAGCACTTTCTAATATCGTTTTCGTATTTTTAATAATATCACCTAAATTTTTCTTAGAAAGCTTATTTCCTTCTTTTTCTGGATTGATTTTACTTAAAAATAATATTTCATCGGCATAAATATTACCAATACCAGTAATGATGCTTTGATCCAAAAGTTGAGTTTTTATTGGTTTTTTATTAAATTTATCTTTCAAATAATCAATAGTTAGTTTTTCATCCCAAGGTTCTAAACCAAGTTCATTTAATGGTTTTGTACTATATACTTTATCTTTTTCAATTAAATACATTTTGCCAAATTTTCTAGTATCATGATATCTTAACTGACTATTATCGGTGAAGGTAAAAATAACATGTTCATGTTTATTTATCTCATCATGTGCATTTCTAATAAAGTATTTTCCTTCCATTCTTAAGTGTGAAAGTAAAAAATAATCGTCTAATTCAAACATTAGCCATTTCCCTCTTCTTAAAATATCATTAATTTTTTGATTTTTAATTTCCTTTTTAAATTCATCGATTTTAGGATAAGCAATAATATTATGCCAATAAATATCAGCTTTTTTTATTTGCTTATTTAACACTTGTTTTTTCAAAACATTTTTAACAGTTTCTACTTCTGGTAATTCTGGCATACTATCACTTCCAATTTTTATTATATCAAAAAGAAGCTATTTTGTAGCTTCTAATTTTTCTTTTCCACCCATATATGGCCTTAAAGCTTCTGGGATGTTTACCGTACCATCTTTTTGTAAATTGTTTTCTAAAAATGCAATTAACATACGCGGTGGTGCAATTACAGTATTATTCAAAGTGTGAGCAAATTCTTTCTCGCCATTTTCTTTTTTATAACGAATGCCTAGTCTTCTAGCTTGAGCATCTGTTAAATTAGAGCAAGAACACACTTCAAAATATTTTTGTTGTCTTGGACTCCATGCTTCAATATCACATGAACGATATTTTAAATCGGCTAAATCACCTGAACAACAAACTAGTTTTCTAACTGGTATATCTAAACTTCTAAATAGTTCAACTGAATAATTCCACATCTTATCATACCAAGACTCACTATCTTCTGGTTTACATATTACAACCATCTCTTGCTTTTCAAATTGATGTATTCTATATACACCACGTTCTTCAATGCCATGAGCCCCTACTTCTTTTCTAAAACATGGTGAATATGATGTCATAGTAATTGGCAAGTCTTTTTCTGTTAATAACTGATCTTT
>CAZELY010000007.1:0-43042 GCA_964513345.1 uncultured Muribaculaceae bacterium | reverse complement strand
AATGCCCTCGTTAATTTCAGGAATTTCTAATTCAAATAATCTTTTGACAAAACCATAGTGGCTTCTAGATAATAAAATAAGAGGTCCTTTAGAATTAGTATCTACCTTACTAATATATGCTTTGATACTAGATCCCATTTGGATAGTTTCTCCCGGAATAATTTCATTTTTTGGAAGTATTCCTTGAGTTCTACCTAAATCTATATAGTAATTTCTAACATCTTCCATAGCTACTGTTCCAACTACCATTTCATCTTGTTTGTCGGCAAACTCACTATTTATAAGTTCTCTTTCAGCTTCTCTTATTTTTTGAACAACTACTTGTTTAGCCGTTGAGGCAGCAACACGTCCAAAATCTTTTGGAGTTACTTCTTCTTCAATTGTTTCACCTATTTTTATATTGGGTACTATTTTCCTAGCCTCTTCTAAAGTAATATGAATCCTATCATCAAAGTAGTATTCTTTTTCAACTTCCTCTTCATTTCCTTCTTCATCAGTAATGATTTCGGTTTCATATTTTCCTTCTTCTTTTTCCCATTCTTCATTTAAAACAACAGTCTTAAAAGAATAAATTTTAATGTCTCCAGTATCTCTATTAATTTCAACGCGGACATTAGATAAAGAATGATAATTCTTTTTATATGCTGATGTTAAGGCAAGTTCCATCGCATCATAAATAATATCTTCATCGATGCCTTTTTCTTTGGAAAGTGCTTCTAATGCAGCTTTAAATTTTTTACCATCCATTTTATTCACTTCCTTTCTCTTTTGAACAAATATCAAGTACATAGCTTTCTTCAATTGGATCAGATGCATCCAATATCGGATTTACAATATCATTGACAGCAACGCAATCATTAATGTTAATATATCCTTGCTTATCAATGACTAAAGTCAAAGTGTTAATGTTGTTTTCATCTTTGCCATATGTAACTTCATCTAATATGTACCCAGCTTTTGTAATTTCATCTTCTACAAGTTTTCTTATCTTATCTTCTATCATTTTATCCTCCTACTACATTAAAGAGTGGGATTTCCCACTCTTCTGTTTTTTCCTGAAGTCACACTAATTATATCACAGTTTACAAAAAAAATTAAGCTTTTATTAAAAATTATGCTTTTTTTGCTATTTTTATAACAAAAAACATTATATCCTGTTATAATAATAAAGGATGGTGATTAACATGATAACATTCGGCAAAAATGAAAGATTTAATAATTGTATTAAAGGATTATTAACAATAGTTATTTACTTTTTTATCAGTTTTGAACGAAATCTTCCTTTTGATTTACTTCATATAGACTATGATTCACTACCACTTATAGTTAGAGAAGCATATACTATATCATTAGAAATACTAATATTAATTATTATCTTTAAAATGTTTAAAGGTGAAATTATAAAAGCCTGGCAAGATCTTAAGAAGAATCACATGAAATATTTTAGCGAAAATTTTAAATACTATTTGTTTGGGCTATTATTAATGCTTAGTTCTAATTTGCTAATAAATATTTTAGGTGGCGGCATGTCAGGAAATGAAACAGAAATTAGAAATCAATTTAATATTGCACCAATATTTACATTTGTCTCATCAGTGTTTATTGCGCCATTTGTCGAAGAAGGAATATTTAGATTAAGCTTTAGAAATGTCTTTAAAAATAATTTTATATTTGTTTTAATGTCTGGTTTAGTATTTGGTGGTCTTCATTTATTAGCTGGGGTAGACACTAATTTACTATTTTTATATCTTGTAGCATATGGAAGTTTTGGTATAGTATTTGCCTATATGCTTGTTAAAACAAATAATATATTTGTATCAACCAGTTTCCATTTGATGCATAATGGTATATTCATGAGTTTACAGGTACTAATATTTTTACTAGGATAAAAAAAGACTTTTGTCTTTTTTTATGGTAAAATGTATCTAGGTGAATAAAAAATGGCTAAAAAAAGGAAACTAAAAAAACTTAGATTTTTAAAATTTCTGTTTTTTATCATATTGCTTGGTGGAGCATTATATTTATATGGTGCTTATTTTGAAATAAATAATTATAAAGTACGTGAATATAAAATCACTAGCAAAAAAATTACTGATGACTTTGATGGCTTTACTATTGCGCATTTAAGTGATATTCATTATGGAAGAATGATTGAAAAAAGTGAATTAAAACAAATAGTTTCAATGGTTAACAAAGTTAAACCTGATGTTGTCGTAATTACTGGTGACTTAATTGACCGCGACACTAAAATGACAACTGATATGGCAAATGAAATAGCTGATATTCTTTTAAAAATACAAACAAATAGTGGTAAATATATTATTCAAGGTGATCATGACACTTTATTCGACGAATGGGAAAACATTGTTAAAAATAGCGGTTTTATTAATTTAAATAATACTTATGATACTATTTATAACAATAGTTACGATGCTCTTTTTATTGCTGGAGCCAGTTCATTTATTAATAAAGAATCAATAAATGACAAATTACAAAAAGCCACAGAATATCTTAATTCATTTGAAAAAGATGGACCGCTTTATAATATATTATTATTACATGAGCCAGATTATATAGACGATTTAGAAAAGAATAAATTTGATTTGATTTTAGCTGGTCACTCATTAAATGGCCAAGTAAATATTCCTTTCTATGGGGCTTTTATTACTCCAGAAGGAGCTAAAAAATATTATAAAAATCATTATAATATTAATGACCATGATTTATATATTTCCAATGGTCTTGGGGTGATGAAATATGATTTCAGATTGTTTAATACTCCATCATTTAATGTATATCGACTAATAAAGGATGCCTAATGCATCCTTTTATTTTAATTCATAAATTGTAGTAAATATCCTATTATCTGAGCAATATTCTAAGACATATTTATCTTCTTTTTTACAAATGATTATCCCTATTGTTATATCGTTAAATGGTTCTTTGATATTTTTATCTACATAATTCATATATTTTTTAATTTGTCCGATATATTCTGCTTTCATTTTGGTGACTTTTATTTCTAAAGTTATGAAACAGTTAAATTTGTAATTAAATAATAAAAAATCTATATAATGGTAATTATTACCTATTTTTATTTTTACTTCATGACCTATATAAGCAAAGCCATTACCTAATTCTTTTAAAAAACTATCCATATCTTCTAAAATTAGATTATGCAATGTATATTCGGTTATATTATCATCTATTTTTTCTTTTGTTTTAATTATTATTGGATTTTTTATTAATGTGTTTACTTTGGGTTTTTCTAGTTCTTCCTTATACCCTATTCTTTCATATTCCTTTGATTTTATTCTTTCTCCTAACTGTCTATAAGACAAATTTTGTGCTTCTGTTATGTAAATATAATAATTAATCTCCTGTGGATTATCTAGTTTCAATAATTCAATATAATGACTCCACGTCAATTGGTCAGGCACTGCCTGACTTTTTCGAAACATTAGATAAAACTGTCGCATTTGTTTAAGATTAGTAGTAGAATAACCTTTACCTAATTCCTTAGTTAATCTTTTGGAATATGCTTTTATTAATTGATTTCCATACTTGGCTCTAGTTTCCCCTCCCTGAGCTTCTATTAATAGTTTTCCTACTTCAAAATAGGAATTTAAATCGCTTTTGTTTTTACTATAATCTTTTACTTTTTTATATGCTTCATTTTTAACTAAAATATTTTTTATTTCTTTGTAGTAGTTTATAATATCACCTTCTTATTTATATATACTATTTTTATTGTTGTTTTCCTTTTTTGAAAACAAAAAAATCCGTTGAAAACGGATTTCTTTTTATTTTGGTACTTGTTGAGTAATACAGTGAATATTTCCTCCACCAAGTAATATTTCTCTTGCATAAATTGGTTCAATTTTCCTATCTGGGAATAATTCAGAAAGTACTTTGATTGCATTTTCATCCATTGGATCATTAAATACAGGCAAAGCAATAAATCCATTTCCAGTATAGAAGTTTACGTATGAAGCAGCTAATCTGTCACCTTCTTCTCTTGGAAGAGTTCCATCAACAGCATCAACACCTTCACTTTCTTCTTTTGTAATTAAGATTGGTTTTGGTGTGTGAAGCTTATGAATTTCTAATTTTCTTCCTTTAGCATCAGTTTCATTAGCTAAATAATTATATGCTTCTACACTTCTTTCATATTGTGGATCGTTTTCATCATCAGTCCACGCTAGTAAAACTACTCCAGGTTTAACAAAATTGCACATGTTATCTACGTGACCATTAGTCTCATCATTATAAATTCCTCTTGGAATCCATAATACTTTTTCAACATTTAAATAATCACATAATGTTTTTTCAATTTCTTCTTTTGTTAAATGTGAATTTCTACCTTCTGATAAAAGGCATTCTGCAGTTACCATAGCGGTTCCTTCACCATCGACATGAATAGAACCTCCTTCTAATACGAAGTCATCTAAACGATATCTATCGGTTCCTTCTAATTCGCCCATCTTTTGAGCAATTTTATCATCATCATCCCATGGAAAATATAATCCATCAACCAATCCTCCCCAGGCATTAAATGACCAGTCAACAGCTCTTTTGTTTCCTTTGTCATCAACTACAAATGTAGCACCGCAGTCACGAACCCAAGAATCGTTGTTACTCATCTCAACTACTTTTACGTAGTCTGGAAGCATTTGTCTAGCATTTGAATATTGTTCTCTACTAACAAGCATTGTAATTGGTTCATATTTACCAATTGTTGCGGCTACTTCAACAAAAGTTTTTTGTGCAGGTTTCCCACCATTTCTCCAGTTATCTGGTCTTTCTGGCCAAATAATATATGTTCCAGAATGTGGTTCAAATTCACCTGGCATTCTAAAGCCATCTTGTTTTGGAGTTGTATCTAATCTTTTCATTTTGTCGCCTTCTTTGTTTTAATTCTAGCTACTAAAATTTCTTCAATAATGAATGATAATACTACACCAGCAATAAGTGGAATATTGTCTTGTAAGTATTCTACTGAGAAATCACCAAAGATTGTGAAGATTACACCAGCAAGTAATAATATGAATGGTACGATAGCAGCAATTCTAATCATTACTGGGCCACCTGGTACTTTATAAGGTCTTTCAATATTTTTATCTTGTTTTCTAAGTTTTAAGAAAGCAAGGAACATTGGAAGATAGCCAACAAGTAATGTGATCCAGCTTAAGCAGAAGAATAAACTAAATCCTGCTTCAATATCTTCACTAATAAATGAAACAACTACTCCTAAAATACTAATAATTGTTGCCACCACACCATTAATGATTGATGCTTTATATGGTACACCTTCTTCGTTTACTGGAGCAAACATTTTTGGCATACTACCATCTTCAGCAGCATATTTTGCTACTTCATTAACACCAAATGACCATGATGCAATATTAGCAATAAATGTATAGATAAACATTAGTCCAGCAATAATGATAATAACGTTAATCATAGCTGGAGTAATACCTACAGCAGTAAATAAATTAAATAATACTTCAACAACATTTTCTGGATCCATTTCAGCTACAACGTCTGGAGATAAAGCAATATTGAATCCTGTTGCTGGTAAAATATAGAAGATAGCCATTAATAAGCCACCAAAGATTAAAGCTTTTGGAATATCTTTTTTAGGATTTTCCATATCCTTAGCCCAAGTTCCAACCACTTCAAAGCCCATGAAGTTAAAGATAATGATTGAAATAAATGGTAATCCTGTATCAAGATTTAATGATAAATCTGGAAGCAAATCTTTATAACTAGTTATTGGATTAGCACTATGACCAGTTTTAATAACGGCATAAATACCAAGAAGACCAATTCCTAATAATAAAATTATTTTAAATATTGTTCCTAAGTTTACAATATATTTGCTTTCACCAACTCTTTTAGTTCCTAAGAAAGTTACTAACCAAATATATACTAATTGTAAAATTAGTATACTAGCAATGCTTAATTCAACATTAAACATACCAGCAACGATATCAGTGACTGCCACTGCTAAAGAGGCAATCCATAATGGGAAATTAATCCAATAGTTCCAGGCAACACGTCCAGCCCATTTAGGACCAAAAGCTCTTTTTACCCAGTCATACATACCGCCTTCACTTGGATAAGTTGTTCCAAGTTCGGCAGTAATCATACCATAAGGTAGACAGAATGCGATTAATAAGAATAACCACCAAAAGTATTGTGTGTTTCCGATAGCCGCAGTTGGCATAACAGATTCACAAACTAAGGTTAAACAAACTGTACCTAATATGGCGTCTGTCAATCTAAATTTTTTCTTTTTCATACTACTCTCCTAAATTTTCTTTGCAAATTTTAATGGTTTCATCCATTTTGTCCATGAAATATACTAATAATCCACGCATTGCGGTCAAACGATTTTCAGCTTCGTCAAAGCAAATTGACACATTTGGATCATCCATAACTTCATCAGTTACTTCTTCTCCTCTAGTAGCTGGCAAACAATGCATAAATTTAACATGCGGTGCGCATTTTTTTAGCATATCCATACTAACTTGATATTTTGGATAAAATATCTTCATGCGTTCTTCTTTTGGTAATTCAGATTCATATAATCCATACCAAACATCGGTGTAAATAAAGTCGGCGTCTTTTAGAGCTTCTTGTTCATCATCAGTGACCAAGTAAGTTCCGCCACTTTCTTGGCAGTTCTTTTCGGCTATTTTCAAATAATCTCCTTTTAATTGGAAATCCTTTGGACCATAATGTACGAAATGACCACCAAGTTTGGTTATCATCATCATCAGCGATGCACATACTTGTGTGCAGTCACCAACAAAGACAACCTTACAATCTTCAATTTTTTTGCCTTCCGGCATATGTTCAAAGATTGTAATAATGTCACCCATTTCTTGGGTTGGATGATTATAATCACTCATACCATTAATAACTGGAACTTGCGAATATTGGGCTAATTCCGCAACAGTTTTGTGTTCAATGACACGAGCCATTATAATATCGGTCAGTCTTGAAAGTACAATCGAAGTATCTTTCATACTTTCGTGTTTTCCAAGTTGTATCTGACCTGGTGCAAGATATTGAGCATGTCCACCTAGTTGAGTCATCGCTGTTTCAAACGAAACTCTTGTTCTAGTTGAAGGTTGCTCAAAAATCATTCCTAGTGTTTTATGAAATAAAACATTTAGGTAATGACCTGCTTTGATATTCTTTTTAATTAAGATACTTAAGTTAAGAATATCTAGCAGTTCTTGTTTTGTAAAATCTTCAGTTGTAATATAATCCTTTACTCTAACCATACACTATCCTTTCTATATTATACACTTTTAGTATAGCATATACCCTATTATTTTTCAATGCTTTGATGTTACTTTATTTCAGCCCAAAGCTTGTCGTACTTTTTAATATCACCACCTATATTTTTAACATAATGCCCGCCGGTAAATATGTTAAACGTATCTACATTACTTTTTTGTTTAACATTTACAGGACTAACATATGGATACTCTTCAATGATTTTTTGGACCACATCATCACGCATAAGATAATTTATAAATAAATAAGCATTTTCCGTATTTTTTGAACCTGTCGTTATACAATAATTATCTGTACTAATAGCGTGCCCTTCAGATGGATAAATAATCTCAATATTCGGGTTTTCACTTTGAGCGATTTCAGCTTCAGCATGCCACATAACACCAATATCAGCTTCTTCAGATATAAAGAATTGTTTTGGACTATCACTATCGTATGCTTTTATATTTGGTTTTAGTTTCAGTAACCAATTTTTGGCATTTTCTAAAGCTCCATCATCGACTTCACTCATGTCATAACCTTCAGCAAGCAAAGCCATACCAATAACTATTCTTTGGTCATCGATAATAACAATGTTATTTTTATATTTTTTATTTAATAAATCTTTATAACTTTTAATATTATCTTGAACATGATCTTTATTTACCGCAATAACAACTATTGTTGTTAAAAACGGAAGTGAGTAATCATTAGACATATCATATGTTTGATTTAAAAAAGTATTGTTTATATTTTGACTATTGCTTAATTTAGTTTTATCTAATTTTTGAATTAACTTTTTTTGAATTAAAAGTTCGACCATATAGTCACTCGGAAAAATCACATCGTAAGTACCCTGTCTTGCCGAAGTAATTTTTGCAAGTAATTCCTCATTAGATGAATAAGTAGTATAGTTAACTTTAATATTGTATTCTTTCTCAAAATCTCTTAAAACAGTATCTGGTATATATGAAGACCAGTTTAAAACATTAACGACATTACTACTACTTTCTTTTTGACATCCTGTCAGTAATAACAAGGGAATTATCAGTAAAATTATTCTTTTCATTTTGCCCTCCTTGCTATACGACGGCTTTGAACAAAGGCAGTAGTTGTTAAAACCGTAAACGTTACAATTAACATTAAGGTCGTCAATGCATTAACGTCTGGCGTTATTCCTGTTTTAATTGTTGAATATATTTTAAGTGGTAGCGTGTTACTGCCTGGACCTGCTGTAAAGTAACTTACCACAACATCATCCATTGATAAGGTGAATGCAAGTAGTGCGCCACTAACAACACCTGGCATTATTTGCGGCAAAATAATTTCAAAGAAAATTTTAAATCTATCGGCACCCAAATCTTGCGCCGCTTCTTCTAAATTTTTTAAACTATCGTTAAATGTCGATCTGACGCTAACTATAACAAACGGTATTGAAAAGGCAATATGCGATAGTATCAATGTTCCTAAGCCTAATTCAAATTTCATTAAGGTATATATTGATAAAAGTGAAATACCTAAGACTATTTCCGGAATAACTATAGGAATATATATTAATTTATTAATGAGTTCCTTAAATGGAAAATCATATCTTTTTAATCCAACAGCCCCAATGGTACCAACTACTACTGACACTGTTGTACTAACAACGGCAATAAGCATTGTATTAAAAAATGCTTCTAATAGTTCTTTGTTTTCAAATAAATGTTTATACCAATCAAAGGTAAAGCCTTCAAAAATGATATTCATTTTTGATGTGTTAAATGAATAAATAACTAAGATGATAATTGGTAAATACAAGAAGAAGAAGACTAAGCCAATGAAAAGATTCTTTAATTTTTTATGTTTCATTAGGCGCCTCCCAAATCATCCATCTTACCACCGAGTTTACGATAGACTCGAACTAATAAGAATGTCACAACTATTAGAAAAATCGAAATTGCCGCTCCAAAAGGCCAATTTCGGGCCGTTAAAAACTGATTTTTAATTAAGTTACCAATAATCATGGCCTTCCCGCCACCTAAGATATCGGCAATAAAGAAATAACCAATAGCTGGAATAAATACCATTAATGATCCATTAAAAGCACCAGAAATTGTTTCTGGAATAATAATATTTTTAAATGTTCTAATTGGTCCAGCTCCTAAGTCATGAGCTGCTTCAATTAAGCTATTATCAACTTTAAATACAGCACTGCAAACAGGTAAAATCATAAATGGTAACAAAGTATAACTCATACCAATAATGACACCTAAATTGTTATACATTAAGTTTAGTGGTCCATCGACTAAATTCAATCCAAGAAGTCCACTATTTATAATTCCATTTTTTCGAAGAAGGACAATCCATCCATAAGTTCTAATTAATGAATTGGTTAAAAATGGAACCATGACTAGTTTTATAACTAAGTTTCTAGTACTTTCACTTTTTTCTTTTAAAAATAATGCGAATGGATATGAAATACATAAACATATAAAAGTTGCGGTAAAAGCAATCAAACATGACTGCAATAAAATTTTTAAATACGATATATCAAAAATATTTATATAATTTGAAAGTGTAAAACTATAAATTATCCCACCATATGAGTCATTTTGGCAGAAACTCAAGAAAAGAATATATACTAAAGGCAAAAAGATTAAAAGGAGCGCATATATGACAACGGGGCTTAAAAATACTAATTTAACAAGCCTAAGATTTTTTGTCATTTTTCTTCTCCCTAATTGGCACAATATGATGACTATCTATTTTAATATAAACTTCGTCACCTTCATGAATGGTGATTATTCCTGGCACATTTGCCTTTATCACAAAATCTTCATCCAGTTCAACAAATAATTTTGTAACAGCCCCTACATATACTACTTCTTTAACTATTCCCTTGCGACCATCAGCGAGTTCATTTTTAGATGCTCTAACACATTCAGGCCTAACCATGATATTAATTTTTTGATCCACTTCATCCTTTTCATTATAAGGTACTTTAACAACAATGTTATTACTTAATTTAATAGTTGAAAATTCTTTATCAACTTTTTTAATAATACCTTTTAAGATATTTGATTCACCGATAAAATCAGCGACAAATGTTGTGTCTGGCTCCATATATATCTTTTGCGGAGTCCCATCTTGTAAAATGGTTCCTTTTTCCAAAATAACAATACGGTCACTCATTGTTAAAGCTTCATCTTGGTCATGTGTAACATAAATAAATGTTATCCCTGTTTTCTTTTGGATTTTTTTTAATTCTATTTGCATAGTTCTTTTCAATTTTAAATCTAGTGAACATAATGATTCATCTAAAAGTAACACTTTAGGATTCATAACTATTCCTCTAGCGATAGCGACTCTCTGTTGTTGGCCTCCAGAAAGTTGTTCAGGGTATCTATCTTCAAAGCCTTCCAATTCAACAGTTCTTAGAGCTTTAGCTACTTCCCTTTTTCTTCTTTTCATCGGAACTTTTTTCATTTTTAAACCGAAAGCTACATTTTCCCATACAGTCATATGAGGAAAAAGGGCAAAGTTTTGAAAAATGGTATTTACTTCTCTTTTAGTCGCATCGACATTTGTAACGTCTTTTCCATCAATGTATACTTTTCCTGCACTAACAATATCTAATCCAGAAATCAATCTTAAAATTGTAGTTTTACCACATCCAGAAGATCCTAAAATAGTTAAAAATTCTCCTTCATATACATCTAATGTTAAATTTTTCAAAACATATTTACCTTTTTCAAAAAATTTATCCACGTTTTCTAATCTAACGACTACGTTCATATATATCTACCCTTCCTATTATTCATCTTTATCTTAACACAAAATAACAAAAAAAGCCATAATTTTGGCTTTTTTATCCGACTTAATCGGATTTTTCAATAATTAAATTTTCTATTTTTGAATCTTTAAATAAAAGTGTCAAACCATCTAAATGAAGATGATCTTTTTTGTTTTCTGACAAAGCTACACTAACTATATAATCAGCGAGTTCAATCAAATCTAATTGATTTCCTGTAATAACGATTTCATTATTATCATTAGTAATAATTATACCCCTACTATCAGTATTTAAATTGTAATTTTTTTCTTTCAAGTAATTCATGATTATATTTTTATTAATCATACTTTATCACATCTTTTCTAACAAGCATACACATTCAACGTGATATGTATTAGGAAACATATCTACGGGTGTAACTTCTTTAATATTATAGTTTTCTTTAAAATAATTTAAATCTCTAGCTAAAGTCATCGGATCACAAGATACATAAATTATTTTGTTAGGATTTGTTTTAAGAATATCATTAATTCCTTCTTTAGTTAATCCACTTCTTGGAGGATCAACAATAATAATGTCGGCCTTTAAATTTTCTATTTCTTTTGAAACATCGCCACATATAAAATTGACATTTTGAATATTATTAATTTCTTTATTTTTATTAGCACATAAAACCGCTTCTTTGTTTATTTCAATACCTATAACTTCTTTAAAGTGGTCACTTAATAAGAGTGACATCGTGCCAGTTCCACAATATAAATCTAAAAGTTTTTGATTTTTATCACAATAACTTATAACTTTTTCATATAATTTTTCAGTCATTTCCTTATTTACTTGAAAAAAAGAATCTTTGGAAATTTGAAAAATAAGGTTATTAATTTTGGTTGTTATAAATGGTTTGCCATGCACTAATTTATCATTCATATAAATAGAATCGACTAGTGATCTTAACAATGTTATATCAATTGTTCCTTTAACAATAATCATAATTTGATCAAACTCTTTAATTATTATTTCTTTAACTTTGCTTAGATCAAGTTTATTTAAAACACTAATAATTTTATTTATTTTTTCACTAACTAATTCACATCTATTTATTTCGATTAATTTATTACTTTCATTTTCAAAATAACCAACCTTACTACCTACTTTTAAAGTTATTTTGTTTCGGTATCCATTTATATTAGTTGCTTCAATAATTGGTTTTACGATACCTTCTAAATCTGTATATTTTTTTAAAATGTTTTTTAGTTTTTCTTCTTTGAACTCTAACTGTTTTTCATATGTTAAATGTTTTAAAGCACAGCCACAATTAATATACGGGCATTTTGATTCTACTCGATCTTTAGAAACTTTTTCTAAAGAAACGATTTTTCCAATATCATAATTCTTTTTACTTTTAGTTATTTTTATATTAGCAACTTCTCCTGGAAGTAAATTTTTAACAAAAATAATTTTACCATTTATATAAGTAATTCCTCGTCCAAAATGATCAAGTCTTTCACATTTAACATAGTAATTCATTCTATCACTCCATATAAATTATATCACAAATATTTTATAATATTTTGCCCATAATAACTTTAGAGTGGATGTGAATATATGAAAGTAGATTCTATATTTAAAATGATTAAAGATTTGTATGGGAATAGTAGTGATTTGTGCACGAGAATTATTACTACAAATTCTAAAAATATTGGAATCATTTTTTTAGAAACCACATCCTCTTCTAAAATAATTAGTGAAAATATTATTAAAGCCATTAGCTATATTGATTCAAAAACAAATATGTTTTCTAATATTTATAAAAACTTAAAAAATAGCATTTTTAATGCTCAATTAAAAACAACTAAAAATTTAGATGAAATACCTTACTATTTATCTTCTGGTTTTACTATCATTATTGTCGATGAATATGATGAAATAATGGTTATGGAAACGCGAGCTGATTTGGATCGTGGAGTTAATGAGGCTACTAATGAACCTGTTTTGAGGGGACCTAAAGATAGTTTTACTGAAAATCATTCTAAAAATTTAGGTTTAATTAGAAAAAGAATTAAAAACAATAATTTGTGGGTTGACGATGTTATTATTGGAAAAAGGACTAAAACTAAAGTAAGTATTGTATATTTAAAAGACATAATAAAAAAGGAAGATGTCGAAAAAATCAAAAATAAATTAAAATGTGTAAATATAGATGGTCTTTTAGATAGTGGTGCTTTGAAAGCATATTTAACAGATCAAAAAAGTTCATTTCCACAAATATTAAGTACCGAAAGACCAGATTTATCATGTCTTTCCATTTTAAATGGTAAGATCATTATCTTAGTTGAAAATTCTCCTTATACTTTGATACTCCCTAATGTTATTACTGATTTTATTCATACTTCTGAAGATTATTTTGAAAATTCTATAAACATTAGTTTTACGAGAATTTTAAAATCTATTGCTTTATTTATTACTTTATTTACCCCAGCTATTTATATTGCAATTACAACTTTTGATCAAACAGTTATTCCCGACAAATTATTAATATCCTTAGCTGTTCAAAGAGAAGGTGTTCCCTTCCCAACGGCTTTTGAAGTTTTACTTTTGATGATGATTTTTGAAATACTACGAGAAAGCGATATTAGATTGCCAGCAAATATGGGAGCCTCTATGAGTATCGTTGGGGCTTTAGTCTTAGGCGAAGCCGCTGTTAATGCAGGAATTGTCTCGCCTATTGCGGTTATAGTTGTTGCGATTACTTCTATATGCAGTTTAATCTTTACAGATGTTGATTTTATCAATGGGATTCGTACGTGGAGATTAATTTTTATGCTTGCGGCAACGTTTTTAGGATTAATTGGTTTAGTGTCAGCAACTTTTTGCTTTATTTTGAAGTTATCTTCACTGGAGTCTTTAAGCATTAGTTATCTCTCACCCTTCAGTCCTTTTAATTTTTACGATGTTAAAAACTCTATTTTAAAAAGGCGCACTGATAAAAAACGCCCTAAATATTTAAATCTCAATGACTATAGCAAAGGAGGAAAATATGAAAAATAAGTTTTTAATTATTTTGTTCCTATCTTTTTTTATTTGCGGCTGTGGCAATTACCGAGAATTAAACAATATGGCTATTGTAACAGGGATTAGTATAGATAAAAATAATAGCAATTATGAGTTATCAGTACTTATCGCAAATTCTCCCAAGGCACAAACCAGTAGTAAAGAAGGTGAAGCTCAAACTACGGTTTATTCAGCCAACGGTAACACTATAGCTGAAGCAGTCCAAAATATCGGCTATAAAAGTCCTAAAGAGCTTTACTTTGGACACATAAATATCATCGTAATTTCCGAAGAGATTGGTAAATCTGGATTTTTAAATATTGCTGATTATTTTTTTCGAACATTTGAAGCTAGAAAAAAGTTTTTTATAATACAAACTAAAGATGACAAAGCCAAAGATATTTTAAAAATAATTTCTCCTTTAGAATCTTTCCCTTCACAAAGTATTGCCACGCTATTGAAATCAAATCAAGAAACTCAATCTATTATTAAAGATAGTGATTATTCAACTTTTATTAGTAAAATTTTAGCTAAAGGTGAGGAGCCCACTTTGCCGGTTATCAATATTTCCGGAAAAGTTTCAGAAGGAAAAACCAGTAAAAATACCGAATCCACAGAACCAAAAGCCTTTTTAAAATTAAATTCTATCGCAATATATCGTGGAGATAAATTTCAAGGTTATGTAACACTTAAAGATGGCGAAATAATTAGTCTTATTAATGGCGGAGCCGAATTACAAACATGTTTTAAATATCAAAACTTCTATGTGTGCTTTAAATCAGAAAACATTAGAACAAGATTTTCTATTAATAATTCTAATTCGGCCACTTTAAATATAGAAGGTAATGGTGATATTACAGAAATTAATGGAAAAGAAAATTTACAAAATTTAAAAGTAATCAAAAATCTAGAAAACAAATTAAATGATTCAGTTAAAAATAATGTTTTAAAAACTATAAACAAAATGAAATATCAATATCATGCTGATGTGTTTGGTTTTGGCAATAAAATATATAAAAAATATCCTCTTAAATGGCAAGAAACTAACTGGAACGAAAAGCACTTTCCTAATTTAAATATCAATATTAAAACAAATCTTTCTATTAATTCAGCGGGAGCTTTAGATAAAACCATTAAGGAGGTAAAATCATGAAAATTACTTCGTATGAATACCATAGCCTAATGTGGTTTGTAATGCGTGCTAGTTTTATTGGAATTTCACTTAATAATATTATTAATATAAGCAAGCAAAATTCTTGGCTAGCTGGCTTATTAACTTTATTATTAGGTTTAATTCCTTTAGGTATTTTTATATACTTACAAAATTACGAAAAAGATAAAAATATTTCTGAAAAAGTTTTAGATTTATTTAAACATACTGGCTACTTAATTAATATAATATTAATCATCGGTAGTCTTTTGCTTGCATTAGTAACTTTTTCTGATTTAACATACTTTGTTAATTCCCAATTTTTATATAATACACCTCATTTAATTATTAATATTTGTTTTATAATTCCTATTTTTTATGCACTTATCAAAGGATTTAGAAGTTTTTCTAAAACTAGTTTATTCATTTTTATATTTGTAGTCGTAATTATTATATTTATAATTTTAAGTGTTTTAAATAATATCGATATTGAAAATTTGAAACCATTTTTTGTTACTAATCAAGAAGACATTTTACATTCATCAGCAATCTTAATTTCATATAATGTAATACCAATTTTTCTTTTGACTATTATCCCCTTAAATGATGTTAGCAATTATAAAAACAAGCATACAATACTATTTTATTTTTTATCTTTGATTTCTTTGATCAACGCTATTTTCTTAACTATTACTATTTTAGGAAGTGATTTATCTATGTTATATCAATATCCTGAACTCAATGTTTTGAAAATTGGAAATTTTATTGAAAGAGCTGAAAGCATATTAGCTTTAGAGTGGATTGTCGCTTTAATAATATTAATTATAATGAGCATATATTTTGCTTGTGAAATCATCAAAACAACTTTTAAGTATAAAAAAACAAACAAAATAATCTTTTTTGTTTGTCTTCTAATTTTTTGCTTAAATGAATTTACATTTGTAAGAAACTCTGAAGCTAACAACTTTTACAAAAATTATATGGTCATAATTATGTTTTTCTATCTTTTTTTAGCTTTTATAATTATGATAAAAGCATTACTAAAAAAACATTTTCTTAACCAAGATAGCCGCTGAAGCAATCATAGCGATTATTAGTAAAGTGATTATTATTTTGGCAAAAACACTTGTCTTACCTTCACCACCAACAAAATCAGATTTCGAAAGTTTTAAGCTTGAAGTAAAGAATGAACGATCGTAATTAGTACTTTCATTTCTAACACTTCTTGTTTGAGCTTGATTTTCTTCAATCAGATCTTTTACATTATCCAGTTCACCCACTTTGGTGTCATCATCTTTTAAATCACTTAATAAATCAGTAGAGGTAAATTCGCCTCTGTTCATCATACTAGTATTAGTAATAGTTTGAATTAAATCTTTTAAATCTTCTTCGTCATTTTTATCATAATAATCTTCTTTTTTAACATCGTCTTTTAAATCAATATGTTTCAAAATATTGTATTGCGTATTTTTAAGAACTCGCTCTTTATCATCTGGTTCTTTATTTTCAACAGCAGTTTTTAGCACATCACGAATATCGTAATTTTTTTCCTCTAGTTCTGGAAATCTTCTTTCAACTTTTTTAGGCGCTTGTTCAGTCTCTTGATAATCATTAGTTAGTCTTCGATATTTTCTCTGCTGCTGATATTTTTCGCGGCTTTCTAAAAGTTCTTGTACTTGAGTAATGTCAACTTGGTTACTTTTCTCAATTTCAGCAACACCTTCAATATTAGAATATTTACTATATGTATAAATTTCATTATAAAGGTCTTTATTACGGCTACTACGAGAATTAGCACTTTTATTTGAATACTTTTGCATACGTGTTGCCATTACTACCACCTCTATTATAATCATAACACATTTTACACTTTTTTAAAACATTTTATTGCATTTACCACGTGTTTTTATGTATAATTATGTTGGAGGTAAAAAATGGCAAAAATAGAAGTTAATAAAGATTTATGTATTGGTTGTGGCTCTTGTGTCGCAATTGATCCAGATACATTTGAATTTGGTGATGACGGCTTTGCTGAAGCTAAAAAACAAGAAATTACAGATGAAGTAAGAGAGGCTGCAGAAGGTTGCCCTAGTGAAGCCATTCAAATAATTGAAGATGAAAAAGAAGACGAATAGTCTTCTTTTATTTACATAAACTATACAACGTTTTTACTTCTTTGATTGTCAAGTGACGATATTCACCTGATTTTAACCCTTTTAAATCTAAGAAAGCAAGCTTTTCTCTTTTTAAGCTTTCAACATTGTATCCTATTGCTTTGAACATGTTTTTGACTTGATGATATTTTCCTTCATGAATGATAATTTCCACGATGGAAGTTTTTTTCTTTTTATCAAGTCTTTTTATTTTTACTTTGTCAGCTTTTACTAATTTATCATCAATTAGTACGCCTTTTAATAATTTGTTGATGGTTTCTTTGCTAGCAACATCATCAATTTTAGCCACATAAACTTTTTGAACGTTGTTCTTTGGATGAATTAATAAATTAGTAAGTTCACCATCGTTGGTTAAAAGAAGAAGCCCACTAGTATCATAATCAAGTCTTCCTACAGGATATAGCCTATTTTTAGTATCCACTAAATCCAATACTGTTTTTCGTCCTTTTTCATCGTCTGTAGAAGTTATAATACCTCTAGGTTTATATAAAAGGATATATTCTTTATTTTGTTTAGTTAGCTTATGACCACCTACAGCAATTACATCACTATAATTAGCTTTAGTTCCTAAATCTTTAACTACTACACCATTTACTGTAACTTTTCCTTCTTTAATATATTCTTCAGCTTTTCTTCTTGAGCAATATCCACTATTGGCAATTATTTTCTGAAGTCGTTCCATCTTCATCACCTAGGGAAATTATACAAAAATTTTATTAAAAAAACAAGGGAACAATTAATAAGCTTAAAACTACAGTAACTAAATCAGCTAATAATCCAGCCCATAATGCATACTTAATCTTGGTAATGCCAATCGATCCAAAATACAAAGTGATTATATATATTGTTGTATCACTAGAACCTTGAATAATCGATGCCATAATGCTTAAAAAATTATCAGGTCCATAATTTGCAAACATGTTATTTAAAAGTGCTAAACCAAAGCTTCCAGAAAGTGGACGCATAACCGCAATCGGAAGTATTTCTAAAGGAATATTTATTAATATAAAAAGCGGTTTTAAGAAAGTAAAAATTTCATCGATTAAGCCACTGCTAGTGAAAATATTTATTCCTAAAATCATCGCCAGTAGTGGTGGAAACATATTCAAAACCATTGGTAATCCTTCTTTGGCCCCTTCAACAAAACTATCGTAAACATTTACTTTTTTTAAAACGCCATAAAGGATAATACCTAATACTAAAAGAGGAATAAATAAGTTAGATATCAATTTCATTTATATCGCCTCGCAAATAGTCGATCAATAATAAGGCCTATAACTAGTGAAATAAAACTTACAATAATGCATGGTCCTACTATACTAGTAGGCTCGGTACTATCATGCATCATTCGAAGAGAAATAATTGTGGTCGGTATTAATGTGACTCCACATGTGTTGATAACTAAAAATGTAATCATACTTCTACTAGCTTTATCTTTTTCTTTATTTATTTTTTGTAAAGAATCCATGGCTTTTAACCCAAACGGTGTAGCTGCGTTACCCAGCCCAAACATATTGGCAATTATATTTGATGAAATATACCCTAATGATTCATCTCCTTTAGGTATTTCCGGGAATATTTTAAGTAAAAATGGTGACAAAAAAATGGAAGCTTTTTTTAATAATCCTGACTGTGACGCAATATTCATAATGCCTAGCCATATCGCAATCAACGGAAAAATTTGAATTATTAAATCTAAGGTTGTTTTGCCACTAGACAAAATTTCACTATTCAAAATATCGGCTTTGCCATTAATAATTAAATAAATTGATCCTGTTATAATAAAAAAAGCCCATAATTTGTTAATCATTTTATTTTCCTTTTTTTACGTATATATTAACCGAATTAACTTTTTTATTGTTTTGATATAGCTCAGCTTTACCTATAATATCCCCTGTTTTGCATTTTCTTTTTTTAGTTAAATTATATTTTAATAATAATGAGTTTGTTTCTATTTCTAAAAGTGGATATTTTAGAGACTTTTTAATATAAAGCCTATCATTTTGATAATAATTATCACCAAATATAGTTATTTTTCCCCTATCCAGTAATGTATATGATTTATATTTTTCAAACGCTTCTTCATATAATTTTTTATGATCTTGCCAATCATTACCATCATTAATAGTTACTACCACTAGTTTCAATTGATCTTTAGAAGCGGCTGTTACTAAGGTTCTTTTGGCTTTTTTAGTATATCCAGTTTTTCCACCAATAGTATACTTATAAGTCGCTAGTAATTTGTTTTTATTATGCCAAACATAGGTGTTTTTGTTAGTTTTAACTACATGCTTTTTAGTTTTGACAATTTTTCTAAAGTTTTTATTTTTCATCGCATAGCTCATTAGAAGCGCCATATCATAGGCAGAAGAAAAATTGCCTTTAAATTCCTTTTCATCTAACCCGCTAGAATTATTAAAGGTAGTATCTTTCATATTTAATTTCTGGGCCTTTTTATTCATTAAATCAACAAATTTTTCTTCACTACCGGCTATTTCTTCTGAAATAGCTAAAGCGGCATCATTCCCACTTCTCAACATCAATCCATATATTAAATCTTCAAGTTTAATTTTTTCACCGGGTTTAACATATATGCCAGACCCATATGACTTTAAAACTTCATCACCTACTGTTATTTTTTTATTAATATTTCCATTTTCAATAGCTATAATAGCCGTCATTATTTTGGAAATTGATGCAACACTTTGGGTATAATGAGCAGATTTAGAATACAATATTCTACCACTATCCATGTCCATTAAAATAGCTCCTTTAGCATTACTACCAAAAGCTGAAACATTAATAGGCATTAATAATATTAAAAAAAGCATAATTTTTTTCATGTCTTCACCTAAATAATTTTATGTCGTATGATATTAGTTTAGGACAAAATAAAAAAAGCTGAGTTATCAGCTTTTTACTTTTTTAAGTGGGTTTCCTTTAAATACATAAAATACACTAAAGACCGCTAAAACTAGTAATGATATACCACCAATTATTAAATAGCTAGATATATTAAGGGATGTTTTTGGAACTACTATTGTTTTCGATTTTTCTTTAAATGAAACTTCAATTATTTTGTCCTTTTTCATCTCTATAAAGTTAGATAAAGTTAATTTTTCACTATTGTTTGGAATAGTAATTTTTTGACCATTTATAATTACTTTGTCAATATAATAACCATTGTTGGCTTCTATTTTTATTTTATCTTTGGTACTATCTTCACCATATAAAATTTCTTCGTTACCTTCAATGGTGCCACCAGTTCCTTTTACTTTTACTTCTACTTTTAATTTTGTTTTCGAATAAATATATGTTATAATTTGCTCTTCTTCAGTGATTGTATAGGTCTCAGTCATTGGTTTTTGTTTTAATTCATATCCTTCTATTTCTTTTGCCATCGAATTATAAGTTTGCCCCACTTCTTTTCGAACAATAGTTGCTTCATCTATTTCATTATCCTGGGTATCTACGTATTTTACTGTTATTTGGCCTATTGGAATTACTGACTCTGTTTTCTTTTTATAGTAGTATGCTACTGTTGTATTTTCTGTTATATTTCCACTAGCGTTTCCTTCTACTCTTACATATTCATAATTACTTGGTATATTAGTACTTTTTTCTGTTGTATATGAATCATTATACTTTTTATTTTCTATTATATCATTTACAAGTGGTTCATTTGTATCTACATCTAGATGTTTTACAGTTAAAGTTACATCTTTTATTTTATAGTAATATATTACAACAACATCTGATTCATCAATGTTTCCAGTAGCATTTCCTGGAGTTCCAACGAGTTCATATCCTTCGGGTAGATAAGTAAGAGCGTTTGTTGTATATTGATCACCTTTATACTTAATATTTGTAACATCATCGCCCATTATTTCAGTTGTTCCTTCTTTATAATGATGTGTCAAAACAGTTCTTGGCACTGATGCCACGCTTGTTCGGTTAACCATTAATTTTAAGTCATTAGCTATATTCTCAGCTGCCCCAACATCAAATTGTGTTGAATCAGTCTCGTAACAACCAACTTCAAAGCAGCGGGTATCTGGTAAATAACCAACAGCTCCATTTGTCAATTCAAGAACAAACGTCATTCTTGACGGGGAACTATTTTTGATTGATTTACCGTTTGAATCAAACATTTCATAAGGAGCCGTGGCAAAAGATAAATCTCCTATTGATACTGCATTAACTTCGAAATTTCTAGTATCACCTTGGGCATTAGGATCAGCATTATAGCTAGCCACAACTCTATTTGCATGGTATCCACTATATATCCTATCGGAAAATCTTGTCCCAACGGCTTCAACTAAAGTATTCTTATTGGCAGAGCTTGATGACGTACATTGATAGCCAGAACTGTCATTTCCAGTAACTTGAAATTGTGATGACAATACTGAACTATAACTTATTAGTTCTCTAAGTTTAGCACCCGTGGCATCATAACCTGTAGGAAATTCGTAATTTTCTGGCCAGTTATAATCGCCTGTTATCATGTTAGCAACATCACTAAGTGATGCCTGCCATATTTTTTGACAATATAATGCATTAATATAAAGTGTATGGTCACTGATTGTACGCGTATAAAGTGTTTCATTCTTTTTTTCAATAACGACTTTCCCTGTTTGAACTTTTTGAAAACCATTATTATAACTATTTGTAACAAAATCAGCTAATTGATTTCCAAAAGCAATACTTATTTCATGCCCATCTTCACTATATTGAGATCCTGTACGCTTGCTAACATTGTGCGTTATTCCTGAAATACCTTCCGTACCATCTTTTATAGAGGTAAACCAAGTTAAATTGCCAGCAGCCCCCGTATAATAAGCCACTTTACAATCACAAGTTTCTTCTACCTTGTCTCTAAAAGTACCAATAAAATCAGAAGAAATAGTTGTATAAGAACTATGCCCGGCTATGTGTGGATGTACTTGCCAATTTACTAGAAGAACATCATCACTATTTTCAATTTTAAATTTTATCATTTGTAATGTGTTGTCAGCATCTGCAGTATGATTAGTTCTGGTAGGTGCTTCAAAATTATTTCCATTCCAATAATATTTACCACGCTGTTCATCAGCATATACTCTAGCACTATCAGCATAAGTAGCGTTTGTCTCATAATGTCTATCAAAATTTAATGCATTTGCACCATCGCCTCTAACAATATTAACAGATTTTATGTAAGCTTTAGCTGGTTGAACATTTTCCATAGCTTCTTCACAAGCTTGTGCGATCTGGCTGGCTAAATATTCATCATAATTTGCTACAACGCTATTTAACATTTCATAGTTCGCGTTATTAAATGCTGTATCCGGAGCGGAATGCGTATGAGTACTACTGATCATTATATTGTCAGTATCAAGACCCGTATCTGTACTAATTTTTTGTCTAATTTGATTAATTACGCCTATTGGTGTTTCAAGCAAATCACAAGTGACAAAAATAACAAAATTTTCTTGTTCATCTTGTATGGCAACTGCTGTTGCATATAATTGTTGATCTTCAATTATTTCATTACCCAAACGATTTTGTGTGTTAGCATAACCTCTTAGGGGAATATAACCACCAGCTAAATCAGGATTTATAGTCACCTTACTATAACCTACGTATATTAATGGCTCAACTGCTTGGGCGATTTCCGCTTTCGCATTAGGTATTATATAAAATAAACTACCAACAAGTAATAGCATTATCATTAATATGATTTTTTTCATAAAATCACTCACTACCTTTACTCTAATAGAATTATAACATAAATAAACACCAAATTAAATAAAAAAGTATTGGTATTTACCAATACTATTTACATTTTCTAATTTCAACACTGGCCTCTTTTAAAAACTGCTCGGACATTGTATCAGGATAATCATTATCATAAACTATTTCGTTTATGCCACTACTTACAAGTAATTTAGAGCATATATGACATGGGAAAGTTGTAATGTATGCGGTCGCGCCATCAACCTCTACGCCATTTCTAGCGGCTTCGGAAAGCGCTAGTTGTTCTGCACATATAGCCCTGCAAACTTCTCTTCTAGTTCCGTGGGGTATATTTAGTTTTTCCCTTATGCATCCACTCTCTACACAATCTTGAATTCCACCCACAACATTATTATAACCTTGAGCAATTACTTTACCATCTTTAACAAGCACAGCGCCAACTTTTGTTCTAAGACAGGTGGATTTTTCTGCTTGCTCATAGGCTAGATCCATGTACTTTCTGTCATTTTTCATAATATCACCTAATTTAATTATATATTAAAATATTATTTATTACAATTAAAAAAAAGAAGATTAAGGAGTTTCTGTATTTCCTTCATCTTCTTGTGGTTGTTCTGGTTCTACAACAACTGGTTCTTCTTTTTTCATAAGATAGTCATTAGAAACATAACCAGTTATATTATTGTAAACTATTCTAGCCCACTTACCATCACTACTAATACCCGTTTTAGTAACTTCAACACCAGATTCTATGAGTGAAATTATATTATCAAGCGACGTTGTCGGTGACTTACGGAAATTTATTCTAGCTGTTGTCACTACTTGTTCATTAGTGTTGGTAATACCGGCATTGTCTATAGCCTTTTGATTTGGATCTAAACTTACTTCAGATTCATCTTTAGCCTTGTATACTGGATTAGTAGTTAATTTGAAATAAGCGATATTTAGATCTACTCTACCACTAATACCATTAACAGTTCCACTGCTGGTATATTGCCACATATTGTACCTTCCAGAATAATTAGTTTGGGCTGTGTAATGCGCAAGCCAAACTTTATAGCTATTTAAAGTGCTGTTGCTCCAAATTGTTCCGAAAGTACTTTTACTACCATAAAGCATTGGTGTATAACCAGCATTTCTTATAGTATTTAAAAAGGCAATCGCATTTTTATTTAGTTGGGCATTACTTACTCCTGCTAGTCGATAACGATTAAAATCTTCAAGATCATAAGCTACTGGATAAGTAATATTATAACCTCTAATTATCTCTAAGGTAAGCAAAGCTTCTTCTCTAGCTTCGGCTTCGTTTTTAGCAACTGAATAAAAATATATTCCTACGTGAATACCGTTTTTTAAAGCTCCTTCAATGTTTTGATAAACATATGGGTCAGCAACCAATTTACCTGTTTCATAACCACGATATCCCGCTCTAATCATTGCAAAATCAACGCCACTTTGTTTTACTTTAGCCCAATTAATTGTGCCTTGGTATTTTGAAACATCAACACCAAAAGATGTTCCTCCAGTTTCATATTGCTTTTTAGCATCACCGATATTTCTAACTTTAGAATTGTCTTGTCCACGATTACGTCCTTGACCATCTTCTTTATCATTAACTGGGGCAATGACTATTTCGGGAGCTTTTACTTCTTCTTTTTTTACTTCATAAGTTGGTATGACCGCAAAATGATTAGTTGTTAAATTCTGTACACAAGCAAGTTCATGCATTTGCTTATTACTATCTAAAATATGAAATACTGAAATATTTAAAATAATTGCCATCGCAAAAACTGGAATAAGCATTAAATATCCCAAAGTTTTTAAATTAAATATTTTTTGTTTAAATATTTCTTTATTCATACCAACACCACTATTATATTACCATATTTTTTATATTATAACAATAAAAAATTATATACTATTCCGTATATAATCCGTTAATTTTATTCAAATCAGCATTGCTTGGTTGATCCAATATCCATTTTTCATCTTGTTTTGTTAAGGTAAAAGTAATTGTATATGTAATTTTGTCTTCAACTTGTTTAAGCTGTTCTAACCGATAATTACTAAAGGATAATTGATCATTAAATTGGTCAGGATTTTCATTTTTATAATTGTTCGCATCTCTTACTACATTAGAATAATCTCGAACTGTGACTTCAACTTCAACATTAGCAGAATTTCCATTTATTGTTTCATTTTTTATTTCATATTCTAAATCTTGATAATGTTTTTTCATAAAGTCACGATAGTCATCTCTTTCTTCTTCGGTAATGGTATTGTCTAAAGCTAAAGTGTTGTCTAAATCACTTAAGACATCCTTATCCAGTGTTTGATACTTATGTAGATAGTTTTCAACTTTTTTAGTTGGTGTATTACCCACATTGTCACAGCCTACCATAACAAATAAAACTAGTAAAGATAATAAAAATTTTTTCATAATTTCCTCCTTAGAAATAGTGTGGAAACATATGAAAAAATTATACAATTATTTTTTAAATTTTCCTAAAATTTTCAAATCTGGGAAGGCACTTACCAAACGTCTAGTAAGTAAGGAACGCTTTTTCAATGCTTCTCTTACTTTTAAACTAACTTCTTCAGTGGTATCTTTGCCTAAACCAAAATTTACTGATTTAATTTTAGAGATTACTCTAAAAGAAACAATTAAATCTGTAACAAAAATAATAGCTAAGATTATTACTATAATACTTACACTAAAATCTGAAATATTATCTAACAAATTAATAAAAAATGGATTTAATATTTTTATCAAAATGATCCCTAATATACCAAACGCAACTGTTGTACGAAGGCAAACTCTCCCATTTAAATTGAATTTTTCATGACTGTAATCCCACCATCTAGTGTTAAATATTTTTTCCATTAAATAACTAGTTATATATTCCAAAATTGCGCCTAAAAAGCATGACATAATAAATAGTACAAATATATCTTTATCATAATCACTAAGCAATAAAGTAATTAATATAGCTCCTACACCGAAAATAGGAATATAAGGGCCAACTAAAAATCCTCGATGAACAATTTTTTTACTTTCAATTGATACGACGATTGTTTCTAAAACCCAGCCTAAAAACGCATATATCATAAAAAGTAAAAATAATATTTTTAAACTCATACTTGGCTCCTTATTTTTATGATTTCTTGATAAATAATACTTGAAGAAACATCAATAAAATGATCAATGTCCTTAATATCAAAAACATAATCTTTAGGTGTTGTAGCACTTTCTAATATTTTTCTGCCTTTGTCAATCAATACTTGTAATTTGTCAACTGGAATCTCATCCATTTTCACATTTGGAATAGTAACTGTTTTATAAAATAAACTATCATCGATGGCATACTTGGTTAACAGTTGAATGTTTAAGTTAGTATAATCATTATATATTAATTCGACAAACTTTTCTTGATTATAATCTATTATAGTTCCATCCAGAAGCTTAATATTATTATTTGAAGCAATATTTGTTAAAAAATATTTAAACCAAATGTAATCAGTATATAAATGGATATAATAGCCTAATAAAAAATTGTTATTTAATTTATATTTAGATAAAAAGTCACTTAAAATTGGAATATTATCGTTCGTCTTTTGAAAATGTGAAACAATTTTACTTCCCCCAAGACACTTACTAATATCTGGCGCAATAGCGCCTAAAAACAAATCGTTTTCAGCAACTTTTAACTTTTCATTTATTTTTTTTGCCACGCATAAATGTATAACCATACTTGCCATTAATTATTCCCTCCACAAAAATACATATCGGTCTTTCCCGGTTAAATCTTTTTCAATACTAATTATTGAATTAGGAAAATATTTTTTTGCTAGTGCTTTAATTTTTTTACCTTGATTTTGACCAATTTCAAAAGCTATTAGACCTGGTACATTTATATGTTTATCAGCGTTTTCTAAAATTTTTTCATAAAATTCTAGCCCCTCATTATTAGCATATAAGGCAGTATGTGGTTCGTTATTCTTAACTATATCATCTATTTGTTCATCATAACTTATATATGGTGGATTACTTATGATAACATCATATTTACCATTAACATTACTAAAAATATCGCTTTGAAAAAAATTGATTTTAGTATTATTCAAAGAAGCATTTTCTTTAGCTATTTCTAATGCCTCAATCGAAATATCTACAGCATCAACTAAGGCATTTATTTTCTTTTTTAATGCAATCGCAATACATCCACTACCAGTACCAATATCAAGTATTTTAATTTCATTTTTAAATTTTTCCTTTATATAATTAATTGTTTTATCAACTAAAAGCTCTGTTTCAAATCTTGGGATTAAGACATTTTTGTTTACTTTAATGATGTTCCCAAAAAAATCAACGTTGCCAACAATATACTGTACCGGATAACCTTTTTCTAGTTTTTTTAAACCTTCATCTAATTTTGATTTATCTAAATACTTTTCTAAATATTCGATGTCTGTCATTATTCTCCACGAAGCTTTCTATTTTGGTCTTCAGTAATTAAAGCTTCAATGATCTCATCCAAATTACCTTCCATTACTTGAGCCAAATTTTTAGTTGTAAAGCCAATTCTATGGTCAGTGACTCTATTTTGTGGGTAATTATATGTTCTAATTTTTTCTGATCTATCACCTGTACCAATTTTACTGCGGCGTTCATTACCTAACTGCTCATCTTGTTTACGTTGTTCTTCTTCATAAAGACGAGTTCTAAGCATTTGCATGCATTTTTCTTTATTTTGAATCTGACTTCGTTCATTTTGGCAAGTAACAACAATGCCACTTGGTATGTGCGTAATTCTAACAGCACTATCCGTAGTATTTACGCATTGGCCGCCAGCACCGGTACTTCTATATACATCTATTCTTAAATCCCCTGGTTTGATTTCAACATCCACTTCTTCAGCTTCAGGCATTACGAGTACTGTCGCAGTTGAAGTATGAACTCTTCCTTGGGTTTCAGTAACCGGTACTCTTTGAACACGATGGGCACCACTTTCATACTTTAATTTTGAATAAACGCTTTCACCTTTAACCATAAATTCTACTAGCGGGAATCCGCCCATATCAGAATGTTCTTCCGAAATAACATCGACTTTCCATCCTTCTTTTTCAGCATATTTCATATACATGCGATATAAATCACCGGCAAATATATTGGCTTCATCACCACCTGCAGCGCCTCTAATTTCAACGATAACGTTTTTTTCACCGTTAGGGTCTTTCGGTAGTAAAATTATTTCTAAGTTGGCTTCTAAATTTTCCTTTTCTTTAGTTAATTTTTCTAGTTCTTCTTTCGCAAATTCAGCAAGTTCACTATCCTTGGTAAGTTCTTTTGCTTCAGCAATATCTGCTTCAATTTGTTTATATTTTTTATATGCTTCATAAGCTTCTTTTAATGATGCTTGCTCTTTAGAAAGTTCCGTTGTTTTTTTTATGTCACTTAATACTTCTTGCTTGGAAAGTTCTAATGTGATTTCATCATATCTTTCTTCAATTGCTTGTAGTCTTTCTTTCATATTTATCACCCTTTGATTGCTAATTAATTATACTATATTTTATGTTTATTAGCAAACAAAAAAAGTTTTATTTCAAACTTTTCACTAATTGCTTTGTAGGGTTTTCGTTTACCACTAAACCTTTTTTTATACATGATCTAATCGCATCAGGTAAAACATGACTATATTTATTATCATCGTAATTAGTATAATCAATGGATTCTAGTTTAAAATTACATATAATATCTTCAATACTATCGGCAATAACTAGTCTATGCAAATTACAAATGGTTGGTACCAAATTGCAGTGATCCAATAAAATTCTTTCATCAGCTTGGATTTGATCTAAACTATCGAAAAGAGATAATTCTTGATTACAAATTACTAAACCACTTTTATCTTTTATACGCAATCTAGAATTAAGAGAATTTTTACCTATGTTATCAACTAGTTCGTCTTTTTTATCATCAAATATCATGCTTGAAACAATTATTTCGGCTTCTAAATTTTCTTTCTTTATGCCTGTAAGAAAGCTTACTTGCTCTAGTAAATCTTTCATCTGTATTGAAGCTATTTTTTCACTGTTTATTTCGTTAGCGTCTTGAATAGAATTTTGAATTAAATCTTCCATTTCAACTATCTCTTGTTTAAAACTATCTATTCTTTTTCTTAGATTAATTGCTTCTGTTTTTTTTCTTTGATACAAATTTATTTTTTCATCCAATTCATTTATTACCACCATACTACTCTCCTATCATTGAAAATGATACGCTTATTTTCTCAAAAGTCAAGAGAAATTTTAAAAAAAAGAAGAATTATTCTTCTTCTAATTCTTCTTCATCGATTATTGTTAACTCATCTTCATCTTCTAAGTCATCCATATCATCATCTTCATCTGGTTCTAGTGTATCTTCGTCTGGTTCTAAAATTTCTTCTTCGATTTCTTCTTCATAATCTTCTTCGATTTCTTCTTCGTCTTCATCCAAAATCATATCTACAGGGTGATGGTCTCTTAAATCCCAATTTCCATCAGCCAGCATGACGAAATTTTTGTCAGTTGTTAGTGATGTATAGAATGAACCGATTTTGTTTTCAAGTTCAGTATCGCTCATACCTAGTAATGAGCAAATCTTTTTAAAAATTTCCATCGTATTTAATGGTTTTTTTTCTTCCTCCAATATTTTTTTTGTTAAATCCACATAGGAATACAATTCTAATTCTTCTTTTGGCATTTTTGATAATTTCATAAAACTTCCTCCTCCAAGAATCAACAATGTCGAAAACATTTTATATGTATTTATACTATTTGTCAATAGTGTAATGCAAATTAAATTCAAAATATGAAATTGTATTTTTGTCTATTATGAATTCATATTTAATATTTATACTGTCTTTTGTTATATTTAAATGATTAGTTTTTATGTTTAAAATAAATTTGCCTTCTTTAGTAATATATGTGCCTTTTGTATATTCATTATCAATAAAGCCTAATTTTAAAATATAATCACTTTTTCTTTCGATAAAAAGTTTTTCACCAAATGTAATTTTTGTCATAATACCATTGTCGTTATAAGTAATTTGATTCTTCGTTTTAATCCCTGATCCATTAAAAATATGATTATCCTCACCTTTTAAAACTGCCTTTATATGTACTTTACTCATCATATCACTTCCGATGACATGATTATAACACAAATTATTATTTTTTTACTTATAATTTTATGTTTTTTTCTAATAATAATTTTAGAAATGGCGTGACTATATGAAAAAGAGAAAATTTTTGTTATTTATTATCGTAAATCTATTATTATTCACAACTTTATATTTTGGCATTTATATTTATGCTTTTACTAAACCAAAGCTTGCGATAGATGGGGCCAATGGTTACTACATATATGATAGAAATGGTGAAAAATATACCGGCACAGCTAGTGAAGATTGGGTGGAATTAAATAGTATTTCTGACAATTTGATTAATGCGACCATTTCAGCTGAAGATAAAAATTTTTATACTCATCACGGATTTGATTATCCAAGAATTGCGAAAGCTTTATATATTGTTACAACGTCTGGAAGTAAGTCACAAGGCGCATCTACTATATCTCAACAATATACTAAAAACTTGTTCTTGGATTTTGATAAAACCTGGAAACGGAAACTAAAAGAAGCGTGGCTTACCATTAGAATGGAGGCACATTATACAAAAAAAGAAATACTAGAAGGGTACTTAAATACTATCAATTATGGTGGTATTTTTGGCATTGAAAATGCCTCACAATACTACTTCAATAAAAAAGCGAAAGATTTATCCTTGGCTGAAGCCACAATTTTAGCAGGAATCCCTAAAAACCCTAGTATCTATTCACCACTAATTAATGAAACAAAGGCTAAGGAAAGGCAAAGAATAATATTAAATTCGATGGTTAAAAATGAATACATTACTAAAGACGAAGCTAATGAAGCTTATTACACTAAATTGGTTTATCAATCTAATAAAGATGAAGATTCGTTAAAAATGATGCGCTACTACCAAGATGCAGTCATGGATGAATTAGAAACAATCAAATCAATTCCAGCTTCTTTTTTAGATACAGGTGGTATAAAAATATATACTAATTTAGATATCAATGCTCAAAAAATTCTTGAAGAAAGCGTTACTAAGAATATCGACAATAGTGATATTCAAATAGCTGGGTCGATGATTAACCCATCCACGGGTGAAGTGCTTGCTTTAACTGGTGGTCGTAATTACAATAAGAGCCAATATAATAGAGCGACTAAAGCTAAACGACAAGTAGGTTCCACAATAAAACCTTTTTTATATTATTCAGCCTTGGAAAATGGTTTTACCCCATCAACTACTTTTATTAGTAAAAAAACGACTTTTACTTTTGATAATAATAAGACTTATACACCGAAAAACTATGATGATAAATATCCCAATAAAGCAATAAGCATGGCGGCCGCCATTGCATATTCCGACAATATTTATGCGGTTAAAACTCATCTTTTTTTGGGTGATAATAATTTAACAAACATTTTAAAAAGAGTCGGAATAGATAAAAAAATAAAGGACCTTCCTTCCCTAGCGTTAGGCGCCGAAGAAATAAATCTGATGGATATGATGAAAGCTTATTCAGCTTTAGCTAATGAAGGTTATAAGATAAAACCATTTTTTATTCAAAAAGTAACTGACATGGAAGGAAATGTTTTATATGACCACAAAGATACTAAAGAAAATGTATTAAATAAAAGTGTAGTCTATGTTTTAAATGAATTACTAACAGCGACTTCGGCAAAAGAATTTGTCGATTATAATGTTCCAACTTGTTACAGCATTGCGCCAAAAATGAGTCGCAAATATTCTATTAAAACTGGTACCACTAACACTGACAACTTAATTTTTGGCTACAATAAAGATCTATTAGTAGGTCTTTGGACTGGATATGATAATAATGACCCAGTTAATAATAAAGATAGTTCAAATATTAAAAATGCTTGGGTTGATATTATGGAAAATTATCAAAAAAGCGAAGATACATGGTATAAAACGCCAAGTAATGTTATTGGTGTTCCAATCGATCCGATCAGTGGTAATGTGGCCACAAATAATACTAAAGCAAAAATTCTTTATTATATAAAAGGTACTGAACCAACTAATAAAAAATATGCCTTAGATGATGTTATTCCAACAATGAAAGAAGAAAATTAAAAAAGCACTTTTAAAGTGCTTATTCACCAACAATCATTGTTTCTGGAAGAGTTGAACCGCCATCAATGATAATTCCTTGACCAGTAATGTAACTAGCTTCATCACTGGCTAGAAAAGCTGCCAGTTTACCAATTTCTTCAATAGTTCCCATTCTTTTCATAGGAATACCTTTTTCAATGCTATCGATAATATCATCATTTTCATTAGTCATGTTTAAAACCATTGGTGTTAAAATATAACCTGGTAAAATAGCGTTAACTCTAATATTTTTATCAACTAATTCCATCGCTAGTGCCTTAGTAAAGCCAATTAAAGCAGCCTTTGTAGTAGCATAAGCCACCTCTCCCTTATCAGCCACCATTGGTCCTGTGACGCTGGATAAATTAATAATTGATCCTTCTTTCATATATTTAAGAGCTTCCTTGGTAACATTCCAGGTTCCTTTAATATTAATATCAAAATGGAAATCACGAAGTTCATCATCAATATTTTCAAAACTCTCTAATTTACATACTCCAGCATTATTAACTACTATATCAATTTTACCAAATCTTTTATTTATTCTTTCTATAGCGTTTTCTACTTTAGCACGATCTCTAATATCTACTTTGTAACCACAAACGTGGTCATTTTTCAAGTCATCTAGTGTCTTTTGAAGTCCGTCAGAATAATCCAAGATAGCTACTTTCGCTCCTTCTTTCAAAAACATTTTAACAATACCAAGGCCATTACCCATCGCACCACCTGTGACTACAGCTACTTTATTTTTTAATTTCATGAGCCTCACTCCTTAATTCTTAAAACTTCTAATTCTGCGTCATTTTTTAATCCAAATGCATTAGCGTCATCAGTATCAAGATGCAATCTTAAACTTGAATTTTCGGCTACTTTTAAATATACATTCTTAATAATGCCACTTTTTTCACCATCTATTTTAATTGCTACTTCCCTAACCCCATCGAGTCCATATTTTTGAACATCTTGTGGAGTTAGATGAATATGTCTGTCAGCAATTATTAATCCTTCATCTAATTGTACTTTAGCTTTTTTAGTAATCAAAAGAACTGGAAGACTATCTTTAATATCTCCAGAATCTCTAATTGGTGGTTCAACCTTTAAAGTATAGCTATCTGTTTTAGACACTTCAATTTGATTATATTCACGAAAAGGTCCAACAATTCTAACGTCTTTTATTCTTTTTCTTCCACACTTTATATCTAATGTTTGATTAGCAGCAAATTGTCCTGGTTGATCTAAGTCTCTTAGCTTAGTTAATTCTTCATCAAAAAGTTTATCATAGGTTTCTTTTGTTAAATGAACATGCCTATTTGAAATTCCTAGTTTGATATTCATTATATCGCCCCTTTACTATATAACATTATATCATAATTATTGTGTTCTTGAAATATATTTTATAGAAAGGATGATATTATGAATAATAATTTTTTAAATCCTGGTGTTTTTCCAGGCACTCCACTTTATTCAGGAAATACCCAAAGTCCAAATCAAGAAATGGCACCTAATTACACTGATAATATGATGAATTTTGAGCAATCGTATGTTGAAAACATTTTAAGGTTAAATCGTGGAAAACAAGTAGAAGTATATGCTTCATATCCAGACTCTAGCGATTGGCGTGACCAAGTTTTTACAGGAATTATTGAACAATCAGGACGCGATCATTTAATCTTAAGTGATCCAAAAACAGGTAATTGGTATTTAATTTTAATGATTTATGTTAATTATATTAAATCCAAAGAAAAAATAATTTCTAATCCACAATTTTATCCAAACAATTGAAATAAAGATTTAACTCTGCTATAATGAATACTAGGTGATAAATATGGAAATTCTTATTATCGCAGCTGCGGCTTTTATAATTATTATGATAATTATTATGGCTTCAACTTATACGTATAATAATTTTCAAAATTATATTATTCGTATTAATGAAGCTGAAGCAAATATTGACTCTACTTTAAGAACGAGATTTGATTTACTAAATAAATCAGTTGATATAATTAAAAACATTTCTGAAAAGGAAGATGTTTTATTGAGCATTGTCGATTTGCGTTCAAAAAAAATATCTAACTTTGAATTAGATAGACAATTATATGAAGGTATTAAAGAATTTGAAAAATTTAAAGAAGAATATCCAAAATTAAAAAGTAATGAGACTTTTACTAAAATCGATCTTGCCTTAAGCGAAACTGAAGCTGAAATGGTTGCCTATAGAAAATATTATAATGATATTATTACTGATTACAATAAACTAGTTAAATCATTCCCAAGTAATATTATCGCCTTACTATTTAAATTTAAAAAGAAAGTATATTTTGATGGTAAAAATATGGATGATTCCAATGTAAAAGATTTTAAATTATAAAAAAATCATAGTTACTATGATTTTTTCTTTTTCTTCTTCTTTTTTTTCTTTTTATGACTTTTTACAATTATATATAAAACAACTAAAAAGCCTAAAATATATGCGCCATACATAATATATTCATCATAACTATCTAGAGACTTTTCTTCTTTAGTTTTCTCATCATCATAATCTTTGATAACATACTCGCCATCTTTAGTATACAAATAGTTTTCTCTAGCGTATCTAGCAACATAGTCTTTATCCTGAAGTTTAGTAATTTCATTTTTTAAATTGTCGCTATCGCCTTTTAATGATTTTAATTCTTGTTTTAATTCTGCTTCTTCGTGATGCAATTTATAAAGTTGATAAGCGGTAGTTGAGATAGTAAACAACAGATATCCCAAAGCCAAAAAAACAATAGGCATAAGTATTGTTAATCTTCTTTTTGTCGGTTTAGATATTTTTTTCTTGGCCATAATATCATTCCATTCTAAAGTAAGTGTATCATTTTTTAATTTGTTTATCAATATAATTGATCAGCCAAATACCGACAGTTGACACAATTAAACAGTAAGGATGAAAAAAAGCATTATTAATTCTTTTTAAAATTATAAAATACAAAAGTAAGCATATGAAAACCACTAAAAAGGAACCTAAATATTTTATAATCCTTTTTTTATGATAAATGATCTTGCGATTATATTTTAAGAATAAGCCACAAAATATACCATATAAAAACGAAAACAATAAGGTTACTATTTGAGTATTTAAATTCATTATTTAAACAATTTATTGAAAATACTGTTTTCTTTTTTTATGCTTTCTTTATAAGTCAAACTATCAATTTTGCCTTTGATGGAAACATTGCCTTGATAGGTGTCTAATTTTATAATTTCTAATTCTTCGCCTTTTATTATAATATCCCCCATCGTGGTTTCTAAATTAAATTCTTCGTCATCAAAACTGTTAATTTTTTGAACGCCTGTTAAATGTATACTTTTTCTTTCATTTATAGTTATTCCATGAGTTAGTGAAGAAATATCTGTTTTATCCATAATTTCCCTCCTAACCAATTATATGAAACTAAAAAGAAGATTATTCATCTTCTTCTAGGTTATTATATTCTTCAATAATCGCATCTTGAAACATTTGACGACATTCTTGAGTAATAGGATGTGCAACATCATGATATTCATCATTATTTGTCTTGCGGCTTGGCATAGCGATAAATAATCCTCCATCACCTTCGATGATTCTAATACCATGAACTGCAAAACAATCATCAAGTACTACTGACGCAATTCCACGAATACGAGAATTCTCCTTTTCAATCTTTCTGACATTAACTGAAGTTATTTTCAAGTAAACCTCTCCCTTCTGGTGTATTTTCTACAACTATAGTATACAATATTTTTATAAAAAATACAATATTATTCATATATTTTAATTGTTTTTGTAATAATATCAGAATACGAGAAAGATTTTATAGTATGATTATCATCAATTGTCTCCACCAAAAAAATATAATCATAAAGATTTATAAGCTTAACTTTATATGTTTCATATTTATTTCTGCCTAAATTATACTTTAAAAAAAAGGTTTTACCCATATAATTATATAAAGCATTTTTAATGCTTTCTTTATCTAAAAGATCTAACATATACTTACCACCTATCAAAGTATATGTCACTTTTAATAAACAATGAATAAAAAAAGCTAGAATTTTCTAGCTTATATTTTTAAATGTTTTCTAACAGCTCTCCATGAACCAAACATACCTACCAAGACACCAATGCCTAACAAAGCTAAAGAAGCAGTATAAACAAATGGATTTGGTGTGATTAATTTGATAAATGGTGAAAATAATTGACCATTAAAGCGATGGTATAAAGCTCCATACCCATAAATTGTCGCAAGTATTGGAATAATTGAACCTAAAATACCAAGCAATAATCCTTCAATAATAAATGGCGTTCGAATATTTAAATTTGATGCACCAATTAATCGCATAATACCGATTTCTTTTTCTCTTGAAGCAATAGTTATTTTAATCGTATTAGAAATCAAAAATGCTGTAACTAATATTAGGGCAACTACAGCCACTAAACAAATTTTATGAACTATATCAAATACAGATACTAGTTGATCAACCATACCTTCGCCATACTTAACAACAGTGACACCTTCGATTTTTTTGATTTCTTTGGCAGTTTTATCAATTTTATTGATGTTTTCAACTTTTACTTGAAAAGTATTTTGAATTGGATTTTCTTCTTCTGACCAATTTTCCATAATGCTTTTAAATGTATCAGATGAATCCATCATATCTTGCGTTATATCTTTTTTAGAAATAAATTCATATTTTTTAACATTATCGATGACACTAATTTCATCTTTAATGTCGTCAATTTCGTCTTCTTCTAATTCATTATCTAGGAAAGCTACAATAGTAATATCTTTTTCAACTAAATTAGTAAAATTATCAACATTTAATGATAGTACTAAAGAAACAGCTACGACAATTAAAGTTATTGTGATACAGGAAATAGACGCTAGTGAAAGAGAAAAGTTTCTAAATACGCCTTTAAAGGCATCTCTAATATTTCGACCTATTATTCTGATTGCTTTCATTCTTTATACGTCCCTTCTGCATAATCTTTAATAACTCTTCCTGAATCTAACTTAATAACTCTTTTTTTCATGGCTTTTACGATATCTATATCATGTGTAACCATGACAATAGTCGTTCCTAGTTTATTAATCTCTTCCAATACTTTCATAATTTCCATACTTGTCGCTGGATCAAGGTTTCCTGTTGGTTCGTCACAAATCAAAAGTTTTGGGCCATTGACAATAGCTCTAGCAATCGCAACTCTTTGCTGTTCTCCACCTGAAAGTTGATCAGGGTAACTCTTAACTTTGTGTTTTAAACCTACTAAATCTAATACTTTGATTACTTTAGAATGAATTTCCGATTTTGGAAGACCAAATATTTCTAAAGCAAAAGCTACATTTTCATAAACCGTTGATTTTTCAAGCAATTTAAAGTCTTGAAAAACAACACCTATTTTTCTTCTGATTTTATAAACTTTACCATTTCTTAGTCTTCCTACGTCAATACCACCAACGATGATTTTTCCAGATGTCGGTTTTTCTTCACGATAAAGCATTTTAATAAGTGTACTTTTACCACAGCCGGTTGAACCAATTATGAAAACAAATTGGCCTTTTTCAATTGATAAATTTAAATCTTGAATGGCCGTGACACCAGTTTTATATGTCTTTTTTACATTAATTAATTTTATTAATTCCATAATCCTCCTACTTTCTAATTCAAGCCATTTACTTCATATGTGTCGGTCACTATAAAGCTGGCATCTTTATCAATTCTCTTAATTGCTTCTTTTAATAAGAAATATTCTTTTGTTTGAACAGTACAAAATATAACATATTTATTTTTACCAAGTTCATCACTTTTATTATCAATAACCGCTACACCACGATTGAATTGACGAAGAATGAACTGTCTAATTTCTTTTTCTTTATTCGTAATAATTTGAAAGCTTTTATATCTAGAACTTCCAAGCATAACTTTATCAGTTATTGTACTTATAGTTATAAGGGCAATAGTTGAATAAATGAATGATTGCCAACCAAAAGTGAAAACACCACAAAGTACAATAACACTTTCAACATATAATGTTGCTTGACCCATAGATTTTTTACCATATTTAGCAACTATTTGTTTTAATACTGATGTGCCTCCAGTAGTAAATCCGGCACGATATATTAAGCCATCGGCAATTCCGGCAAGCGCTGCACCAGTTAACGCTATGACTACTGGCTCGGTATTACCTAAATCAATAGTAAGCGATGAAGTTAACGCTACAAAAACCGGATATAATATTGAACCAACTATGGTGTAGGCCGTTGTTTCTTTGCCTAAATATACAAAACTCGCTACTAACAAGATCATATTAAATATAAATATTAAATAAGATGGATCTATGCCTAATAGCGAATTCAACATAACAGCAATACCAGTTACACCAAATACCATCTCACTTGGCAAAATAAACAAGTTAAATGAGACACCCAAAATCATCAAACCAGTCATAAACATTACATAACGTTTAAAACGACTGCTTTGATATATTTCTTGAACTAGTTTTGCATCATCAACAACTTTGTTTAGAAACATTTTATCGCCCCTTTAAATACGCGTTAATAAACTTATCTATATCACCATCTAATACTTTATTAACGTTGACATCTTCAGCATTTGTTCGATGATCTTTGACTAAAGTATATGGACACATCACATAACTTCTAATTTGTGATCCAAAGTTTATTTCTTTTTGTTCTCCTTTTATATTCTTCATTTCGGCTTCTTTTTTTTCAAGTTCCATCTTCAAAAGTTTACTTTGTAGCACTTGCATACATTTTTCTTTGTTTTGCAATTGACTACGTTCATTTTGGCAAGTGACCACAATTCCACTTGGTATATGTGTGATTCTAACGGCACTATCGGTAGTATTTACTCCTTGTCCACCAGCGCCAGTACTACGAAAAACGTCAATCCTTAAGTCTTTTTCATCAATTTTAACATCTACGTCATTATCAACAACTGGTGAAATATCTACTGAGGCAAATGACGTGTGCCTTCTAGAATTACTATCGAATGGTGAGATTCTAACTAAGCGATGAATCCCTTTTTCACTTTTTAAGTAGCCATAAGCATTTATTCCTTTAACAATTAAAGAAATGCTTTTTATTCCGACTTCGCCACCAGCTAGTTCAGAAATAACTTCTATTTTATAGCCTTTTTTTTCACACCAGCGAGTATACATGCGATATAGCATGTTAGCCCAATCACAGGCTTCAGTACCTCCAGCTCCTGCATGTATTTCTAAAATAGCATCATTTTTATCATATTCACCATTCAACAAAATTGAAAGCTCTAATTCATCTAAAGTCCTGCCAATATTTGCTAATTCCTCATTTGCAAAAGTTATTGATTCATCTAAGTTATTTTTTAAATTGTCTAAATGAAACTCAATTTCTTCTTTTAATTTTTTAGAATCATCTATTGCTTTTTTTAAGGAATTGTACTCTGCAATAATGGATTCACTTTTTCTTTTGTCACTCCAGAAATTATCTTCTTCCATCACTTTTTCTAGCTCTTTGATTTTATTTTTAATCTCATCTGTGTCAAAGTGACCTCCATAAATCAGATATTCTTTCGAAATAGTCAGCATATGTATCTAATAATTCTTTTGTTTCCATTTTTTAGCCTCCTATCTTTAACATTATAACATTTTATTTCATATTTTACCACCTAAAATAAATAAAAAAACAAGAATATCTTGTTTTATTTTTCTTTTACTCTTTGCAGTATAAAGTGACTGCATTCATAAGCACAATTGTCTTTAATATAATCTTCAACTTTTTTTATATCATTAATTTCCTTAAAAATTTTATTTTTTTTGTCGCAAAAACCTTTTAATCTTAACTTGCCATATGACCAGTCACCTAAAATATAGTCGTAATTATCAAAATAGTCAGTTAATTTTTCTTCTATCTCACTCTGATTATAAGCATTTTTATAATCTTTCATAATATCAAATTTTTGATTATTAATTGTTACTCTTTTCATTTTTACACCTCTTTTAAATTATAACTTATAATTGACAATATTTCAATTATTTTGGTTTTTGACTGATGGTGAGGTTTGCGTAAGACCATTAACATAAAAGTCTGGAACGCTGCCAGTTATTATTTTTAATGCTACTGGGACTTTACTTTCAATTTTAATATTTTGATTATAAAATGGTAAAATAATTTTTTCGGTTAGTTTTAGGTTAATATATACTTCAATCAAAGCATTATTAATGCCATAATTCTTTATTTCTGTTGATATGTTGCTGATGACATCTCCAATTAATGTTAATTTTATAGGAATTTTAGGGCCTAAATTGGCAAGCAAAGGATTCTTTGTTAATATTCCTGTGTTAAATTCATAAATGATGCCTTTTTTCAATTTTTGTTTGTTATAATCCATTAAAATATCATCTGAAAATTCTAAAGCTTCAATATTACCCATTTCGATATTTCTTAAATTTAATTGGACACTATTCGTTATTTCTGTTAGAAGTTTATTAACAAGAGCGGAGTTAAAATCTATTGCTTTTATTTCACCATTCGTATCTTTAGTAATTTCAAATAAATCTTCATTAGTTATTTTTTCAGTGACATGTTTAGAAATTGATTTATTAATAATGATGCTTGAAAGTTTCTTTGCTTCTAACGAACCATATTCTATTATGATTGGTGATATTCTATAGCTTATGTATTTAAAACAAGCGTTAATAAAAATAAACATCAATATAAATGTCACTATCAACGTTTTGATTTTTTTTGTTTTTTTTAATTTTATTCTTTTCATCTTATTTAATAATATGACATATAAATAAAAAAAGGTGAGAAATCACCTTTTACGATATTTAAATTTATAACTAACTTCTACTTTATAATTATCTAAAGTAACAAAGTCTGGTATAGACATGCCAACTTTTTGTGTAAATTCTTCACGGTTGATTGGACTTTTTAAAATAGGATCAGATAAAATTTCATAAATATATCTAAATTTTACTTTGGTTTTTTGTTCTTCAACGCGATAACTTTGATTACTTGAATTAAGCGAGCTTTTTGTTGTCCAATTAGAAAAACTACCTTTGTTTGTTAAAGCTTCGTCACAATGTGGATAGCCCTTAGGCGCAGTCGTTGCATAACCACTATATTTTCTTTTTTGGCCATTATACCAACGCCACTTTGCGTCACGATAACTATACATATCAATGGCTTTGTTTTCACGCATGGTGTATTTGGTTGTATCAATATTTTCCGCAACTACATAATTTTTGTTGTTAGCATATATTTTTTTGCCATCTTCCATATAATAATATTGATATCCTTTTTCTCTACGAATTTCTCTATATGATTGTTCTTCAGGGTAGTTTAAAGAAAATTCTGACCACTCCGTATGTATTAGAGTATTGTCGTCCTTATTTTGATAACCGGCTGGTTGTGTGGAAGAAAAATCAGAGTAATCGCCTTTAATATCATACCATTTCCAAGTGTTATCATAGAATCTATAATAAAGCACATCTTCTTTTTGAATTTCTGCTAATTTAGCTTCTTCAGGAAGATCTGGCATTGCAAGATTTAATTCTTCTTTTGGTAGTTTAAAACCATAGTCTGAAACATCAGGTTGTAGTTCTTCTTGTTCATATTCTCTTGACCAATTAGTAACAACTGTTTGACGATCATAGTAATTATAGTATGGAACAACATCCAGTATTGATTTGTTTTGTGGATAATAGCCTACTTCTTTACTCCATTCACCATATCGTTGATTAGTTGAATATGAACCACAATTATTAATGTTTAAAGTGTATATATATTCATTTTTATATTTTGTTGTTTTAATGTTTCCTGAACATGTCATATCTTCGGTGAAAGCTGGGCTAATATAATTTTCACTATATAGTTTATTAATAGAAACTGTAACATTTTCACCTTCAACAGTTGGCAATTTATCATGATCTTGTAAATATTCAAAATTGGCATTTTTAAAAACCTGATATAGTTTATTAGCATTGTTGTTTTGAACCATAATAAAAATAATAATACCTATTAGGATGATTGGTACAATAGTACTAATAACAAAGAAAACATTTAAAATTTTCTTTTTGCTTTCAAATCCTTGATCGATGGTATTACCTTGACTATCAACATAACTATTTCTTTTCATCTATAAGCACCCTCTTATAATATCATTTTAACACATTTTAAGAAAAAATAATAGTTTAAATTATTATCATTTTTTAGCACACTATTTAATAAAAAAAGATAACTTTTGTTATCTTCTTTTATTTACTTTTTTTATTGTTAATTCCTTCAAGTGCGCGTAACACTTCAACAGGTAATGCAAATACAACAGTGTTAGATTGATCTGATGATAAGTCATTGATTGTCGCTAGTGTACGTAAATGCAAGGCACCTGGAGTATTACCCATCATATTAGCGGCTTGTGCCAAATTTTTAGCAGCTTCAACTTCACCTTCAGCTTTAGTAATAACAGCATTTTTCTCTCTTACGGCTTCAGCAACTTTAGCCATTACTCTTTGCATCTCTGGTGATAATGCGATATCTTTTAATTCCACATTTTCTACTTTAATACCCCATGGGTCAGTAGCTTCATCAATTATTTTACAAA
>CAZELY010000006.1:0-49027 GCA_964513345.1 uncultured Muribaculaceae bacterium | reverse complement strand
GGGAGTTGCAGTCCCATGCCTTACCACTTGGCTACGGACCCGTGTAAGTAATAACATTGTAATATAAAAAAATAATATTGTCAATAAATTTGCTTTATATTTTATTATATGATTTAATTAAAAAGGAGCTAGGCTCTTGTGAAAAAAATTATTTTGAGTTATAATATTTAGTACAGTATCAAGGAGGAGTTTAGATGAAAAAGTATACTAAGCATAAATTTTTATTTTTTATAGTTTTACTATTTGTAATTGCATTGTTAGGAGCGTCTGGATATTTAATTTATAATTTACTTTTACTTAAAAATATTGAAGATGTTTTAAGAATTGTTGCAATGATAGCTAGTGGCGTAATTTCTTTGTTGTTTTTATGCTTAAGTTTAAGATTCTTAAGAAAATATAAAAAAGTTAAATTAATATTTTGTTTAATTTTAATGTTAGTATTTGCTGGTGCAGAAGCATTTGTTGGCTATAACATTGCTAAAGTATATGGTTCTATTCAAAAAGTTACCAAGACATCTAATTATATTACATATTCATCTAGCCTTGTTACATTAAAAGAAAATAAAGCTTCATCTTTAGATGATGTTAAAAAAGAAACTTTAGGGATTTTGGAAGATGAAACGAGTTATGAAGGATTTATTATTCCAAATGAAATAATTGATAAAAAAGATTTAAATAATAAAACTGAAAGTTTTGATAGTTTTATTGCGATGATTGATGCCTTGAAAGATGGTAAAATTAAATATATATTTTTGCCGACAAATTATTCAATCATGTATGGTAGTATTGATGGTTATGAAGACTTAGCGGATACTACCAAAGTACTTTATACTCAAACTAAAAAAGTAAAGAAAAAAAGTGATGAAAAATCAAAGAAATCAACCAAACCTATTACTGAACCATTTACGTTATTATTGATGGGTGTTGATTCGGAAACTGAAGGTATTGCGAACAGTTCATTCAATGGGGATTCACTTATGGTAATTACTTTTAATCCTGATACTTTATCAACGACTATATTAAGTATTCCGCGTGATTCTTATGTTCCAATTAGCTGTTTTGCTAATAAAAAGAAAAATAAAATTACTCATGCTGCTTGGCAAGGTGAAAGCTGCATGCAAAGAACAATTGAGAATTTCCTAGATATTGATATTGATTATTACGTTAAAATTAATTTTAGGGGAGTTGTGCAATTAGTTGATGCAGTTGGCGGCGTAGAAATCGATGTCCCATATAATTTCTGTGAACAAAATAGCCGTCGTCAATGGGGAGGCAACACTGTCTTTGTTGAAGCTGGTAAACAAGTATTGAATGGTGAAAAAGCTTTGGCATATTCTCGTAATCGTCATCCAAACCCAGGCTTTTGCTCTGCTAAATGGACTAATTATAATGCCGATGATTTCACTAGAGGACTTCATCAACAAGAAGTTATTATGGCTTTATTAAATAAAGTAAAAACAATTAATAGCTTAGATACGATTCATGAAGTTTTAGATACCATAAGCAATAATATGAATACTAATATGAGTACTGAACAAATTTTATCACTATATAATGTCTTTAAAGATATATCTTCTAAGGCATCTAAGAAGAGTGATATGGCTACTTTGCTTGGTATCCAAAGATTATATTTAAATGGCTATAGTCAAAGAATATATGACTACGGCGGAATTAATTTATCACTATATAATTATGTTTTATATGATGACAGTATTAAAGCTGTATCTGATGCCATGAAAGAAAATTTAGGATTGAAAAAAGCTAAGACTGTTAAAACATTTAAGTTTAACATTAATGAACCATATAAAGAAGTAGTTATTGGTAAAGATAAAACTTCAAAATCATCATTAACATTACTTCCTAATTTCACTGGTCAATCTTTAAGCTATGTTAATTCTTATTGTGGATCACATGGTATAAAAGTAACAGTAGAAGGTAATGGAACAGGTAATGTTATTTCACAAAGTGTTCCAGCTGGAGCTAATGTTGAAGATGTAAGTAGTATTACAATAAAATTAGCTGGGGAAACTAAAAAGAAAGAAGAACCTAAGGAAGAAGAACCAATAGATGATAATCCAACGGATCAAGGGGGAGAAAGTGGTGGAACCACACCATCTGATCAAGGCGGAGAAGGTGGCGGAACTACACCATCTGATCAAGGTGGAGAAGGTGAAAGTTCTTCTGGAGGAACCAATCCATAAAATAAAGAAGTGATTAAAATTTCAAGTTTTAATTGCTTTTTTTTAATAAATGTTAGATAATGTTAAAGAGGTGAAATTATGACAAGAGAAGAGTATGCAGATTTATTATTGCCTAATGTTAAACACGATTATAATTATTATGAAAATTTATATCCTGAAAGAGATTTAAAAGAAGGCGCAATGGTAACGAGATATGCTCCTAGTCCAACGGGGTTTATTCATATTGGAGCTTTGCTTTCAAGTTTTATTAATATTAAAATGGCCAAACAAACTAATGGTGTTTGTATTTTAAGAATTGAAGATACTGATCAAAAAAGGGAAATTGATGATGGCGTAAAAACTATCATTGAAGATTTAGAAAAATTTAATATAGTATTTGATGAAGGTGTCACTAAAGATGGGGATAAAGGGAATTATGGCCCTTATACCCAAAGTGAAAGACAAGATATTTATCAAGCTTTTGCTAAAAAATTAATTATTGAAGATAAAGCTTATCCATGTTTTTGTACAGAAGAAGAACTTGCTAAAGATCGCGAAAAACAAACTCAAAAGAAAGAAAGAACTGGATATTATGGTTATTGGGCAAGATGCCGAAAATTAACAATGGACGAAGTAATTGAAAAAGTTAAAAATGGTGAAAAATATATTATTAGATTAAAATCGAATGGAAGTTTTAATAAAAAATTCACATTCAAGGATTGTATCAAGGGAAAATCCAAAATGCCTGAAAATGATCAAGATGCGATTATTATAAAATCAGATGGGCTTCCAACTTATCATTTTGCACATGCTGTTGATGATCATTTAATGCATACAACTCACGTCCTTCGTGGTGAAGAGTGGTATCCAAGTATTCCATTACATACTCAGCTATTTGTCATGCTTGGCTTTAAAGTTCCAAAATATGGTCATATTTCCCCACTTATGAAAGAAGAGGATGGCAAAAGAAGAAAAATAAGTAAGCGAAAAGATCCAGAAGCGGCAATTAGTTTTTATCATGAAAAAGGTATTCCAAATGAAGCAATTATGCTTTATTTAGAAACAGTTGCCAATTCTAATTTTGAAATGTGGCTTGAACAAAACAAGTATCAAAACATTGATGATTTCAAATTAGAATTTAGTAAAATGAGCACTGGTGGTACGATGTTTGATTATGATAAACTTTTAAACATTTCTAAAAATTATATAAGTCGATTAACCGCTGAAGAGGTATATGACTTAGCCTTAGATTATGCAAAAATATATGATCAAGAATTTGCTAATTTATTAGAAAAATATAAAGAGTATTCGATTAATATATTTAACATTGAAAGAGTTCAGAAAAAACCAAGAAAAGATATTGCGTATTTTGGTGATGTTAAAAATCAAACTTGGTATATGTATGATGAACTGTTTAAACCAGAAAATTATGAATGGCAAAGCATTACTGATAAAGATGAACAAGAAAAAATTCTAAATATGTATTTAAATGAATATTATGATAGTAATGATGATAAAGATGCATGGTTTAATAAAATGAAAGACTTAGCAGAAAAACTAGGTTATGCATCTGATATGAAAGCCTACAAAGAAAACCCTGATAATTATAAAGGTAATATTACCGATGTTAGTATGGTTTTAAGAGTAGCTTTAACTACTAAATCAATGACACCAGATCTATATGATATTATGAAATTATTAGGAATTGAAAGAATGAAAAAAAGAGTTGAAATGGCTTTACAAAAATAATTATTTATTATATAATTAAAAAGAACTTTTAAAGTTCTTTCTTGCAGGTGTAGTACAACGGTTAGTATATGGCCTTGCCAAGGCTAAGATGCCGGTTCGATTCCGGTCACTTGCTCCAGGTTGATAGTAAGTTCGAACTTTTCGAACATAAATAGATTTACTAACTAGAAATAGTTAGTTTTTTTGTTATGTAAAATGGAAAGTGAGAGTGATTATATGTTAGATAAAAAAACTAAAGAATTAGAAATAAATAAAACATTTAAAAAAGAAGATGTAAAAGTTTTACAATTAGAAAATAAACGACATTAATTTTAATGCCGGTTTACTAATACTACTCCTACTTATGAAAACGGTAATATTATAAGCATTAAAAACACTAATATTGCTTATGTAAAGTAAAAATGTAAAGCACAATTTTTTATAATAGTACCTACACCATTTTTATTAGATGTATGATAAAATGTTGTTGCATAAAAAAGTAGAAAGGTGTGTGTTTTATGGAAAATCAAAATGAAAATTTAAAAAAAAGCAAAGGAACAATAATTGCTATTATTATTTTAGTATTGTTAGTTTTAGGATTAGGTGGCTATATTGTCTATGATAAATTGTTAACTAAAGAAAGTACAGAAGCAAATGAACCTGAAAAAACAGAAAAAGTAGAAGCACCAAAAGAGGATTTAAATGCTATTGCTAATTCACTCTTTGAAAAATCAGAAAAATATAAATTGTATATTTTTGGAGATGTAGAAAATTTAAATAATTTAACAGTAAAAAATGAATTAAGTGAGGCTCAAATTGAAACATTATATTTTTATTTTCTTTTAAATAATATAACTATAAACAAAACAAATGTAGATAATTATCTAAAAGATTTATATAATATACAATTAACTAATTACCCCGACATAATATTTGGTGGTTTCACAATGCCACTTGCTACATTTGATAAAACAAAAAATGATTATGTGGAAAACAATGTATCACACGATGCTATGGAAAATAAACCATTAATTTCAAAAGTAGCAAATATTGAAAAGAATGTAGATAATTATGTACTTACAATTACAAGAGTATATGAACCAGCTATGGGGCTAATTGAAACCCCAGAACAAGAATATTATGCTGATGCTCAATTTACAACAAAGATTAATGAATTACATCAATTTACAAATAAAAGTGAAATTGGTGAAGTTCTTAAAACAGATAAAGAAAAAGCAAAACAATACTACGAACAAAATTATGACCAATTTAAAAACCTAAAGCCACAATACAAATACACATTTGCTAAAGATAATAACAATTATTATTTAGTAAGTTATGAAGTTATAAAATAAAATTTATAATTATATAAATAACTTCTATGATATACTTAATGTAGTTAGTAAATCTAATTACTAATATTTGGACGTGTGAAAAAGTTGTCAGACTTCTTCTTTCCTTGCTCCAGGTGGAAATAACTTACAAACTATATGTTTGTAAGTTTTTTTGTAAAACAACATGTCAAATGGATGCAAAAAAGAAATTATTGCAATAATAAACAATAAAAATGTGATAAAATTAAATTGTATAAAAATGTAAGGAGTGAAAAAATGGAAAATAAAAGTACAGGAAAGACTATATTAATTATTGCTTTATTATTAGCAGTTATTGGTTTGGGTGGATATATTGTTTATGATAAAGTTTTAAATAAAGAAAATGAGGAACCTACTAAAACAGAGAAACAAGATGGAAAAACTATGGGAACAGAAAAACAAGATAGTATTAATTATTTATTTAAGTTTAATTCTTCTAAAGTTTTGTCATCAAATAAAGATTTGAAATATTCACTATCTCAAGCATGGTCAATGACAGGCATAAATATTAATTTAGGAGATAATCAAAAACAAATAAAGATTAGTGTTTCGTGGAATAATCTTGTTGATTCTAATTTAAAAAAAGATAAATATGATGAATTTGTAGTTAATTTTTCTAAAGAAATAGAAGATATTTATATTGGAACAATAGGGCAAGATGAAACAGGAACTATCGCTTTATTTATTATGGAAGATGGTAGCATAGAATATATTCCAATATATTCTTCATTGCAAAAATCAGAATTTAAATCTTCTGGACAGGTTAGTAATTTAACCAACATAGTTAAATTTTATACTGCAAGTGCTTGGATTGAAGATGCTGGCGGAGGACATATTACAGTACTTGCTCAAAGTACTGATGGCACTTTATATAATTTAGAAGATTATATAAAAATCAAATAGCATAATTATGAGCCCTTTAATATAAAGGGTTTTTTATTTTTGTAAAAAAAGTTTCAAAAAAATTCAAAAAGTTATCCACATTTTGCAAAAAGCATGTTATAATGTAAAAGGATACTAGATGCTATTGCCGCATCACTAAACATCAACTTTTTTTATGTATGGTAGATTTTTAGTTTTAAAAACCTCGATTAATGTATAACTAGTTGATTCTATCCAAAAATTTTGTGGGAGGTTTAATATGGATGAATTAAAAAAGAAATTAAAACAACTAATTAAAAAAAGAAAGGATTTAGTCGACATCTGTACAGAACTTGAACTTAAGGATTATGAAGTAATAGGCTTAGTTGAACTTATGAAAGAAGATGGCGAATTAATTGATTATGTTAATGGTGAAATCGTTAAATTAAAACAACCTTTTAAAACGGACGATGTATATGAAGTTCCTTATGCTAGTGATAGCCTTAAACTATGCTTAATAAGCGATACGCATTTGGCAAGTAAATATGATCGCTTAGATATTTTGAATTACATATATGAAGAAGCAGAAAAACGTGGTGTTAAGCATATATTACATGCTGGTGATTTTACCGATGGTAGAAGTACTAGACCTGAGCACGTTTATGAATTAAAAGAAGTTAGTTATGAAGGTCAAGTAGATTATTGTGTTGACAAATATCCTAAAAGTGATTCAATAAAAACATATGCTATTCAAGGAAACCACGATGATTGGTGGTATAAATCAAGCGGCAGCGAAATAGTAAAAGCTATAGCTAAACAAAGAGATGATATCGTTTATTTAGGAAGTGGCTATGCTGATTTAAAAATTGGTAAGCTTAAGATAAGACTATTCCATGGTAAAGGCGGAAGCGCTTATGCTAAATCATATAAAATTCAAAAATATTTAGATACTATTCCAATTGACGAATTGCCACAAATTTTGCAAACAGGACATATTCATCAAAGTTTCTACATGAAACAAGATAATACTCATTGTTTTCAAACAAGCTGTTTAGAAGACATGACACCATTTTGTAAAGCCCAGGGACTTGCTAATGATAAATCTTGTTGGTGGCTAGATATCGATATGGATAAAAAAGGAAATATTATAAGTATGCGTCAAGAATTACAAACATTTGGTAATAAAAGACTTCGTAAAAGTCGAAAATAAATATTAATATCACTTCGTGATATTTTTTTTATAGTAAAAATTGTAAATTTTGTCAAAAAAACTTTATATTATAAAGAAAATCTGCTATAATTATCATGGGAGGTAGAAAGAGTGAAAAGAAATTTATTAAAGGCAATTGGAATATGTTTCTTAATTTTCGTAGTTCTTAGTTGGATTATTCCAACAGGATCTTACTCAGGGGAAGGAGCAAAATTTACAACAGGTAGTATTAATGCTATTGGCCTATTTGATTTAATAGGTGTTCCAGCATCTACATTTGTCACTTTTGCACTATATGTAGTTGTATTTTGCTGTATAGGTGGTTTATATGGCGTAATGCATAAAACTGGAGCTTTGGATGCATTAGTAGAAAAAATCTGCAAGAAAAAAGCTGGTAAAGAAAAAAGATTTTTAATTTGTACAATTATCTTCTTTGCAGTTTTATCTTCACTAACTGGATTAATGTTACCACTATTTGCATTGGTACCATTATTCGCAATGATTTTTGCTAGAATGAATGTTGATAAAGTTGCTAGCCTAGCAGCTACAGTAGGAGCAATTCTAGTAGGTTCTATGGCATCAACTTATGGATTTAACATTTCTGGTTATACTAAAAACATTTTATTCTTAGACATGAATGATCAAATCATTGCCAAAGTAATCTTGCTAGTATTACTTACAACAGCTTTAATTTTATTTGTTGTTAAGTTTAATGCTAAAAAAGAAGTGAAAGCTGTCAAAAAAGAAGCCACTGTTAAAAAAGTCGAAACTAAAAAAGTTGAGCCTAAAAAAGCAGCACCTAAAAAAGCAGTTAAAACAACTAAAAAACCTGCAAAGCGTACTACTAAGGCAACAACTAAAAACATGGCTATAAGCAAAGATGTTAAAAAGGTAAACGCTAACAAAGGTATTAGTACTTTACCACTTGTTATCATTTTCGCACTTATGATGATTGTATCACTATTTGGTATGTACAACTGGTATTATGCATTTGGAATTGAAGCATTTAGTAATCTTCATTCAACAATCATGGGTGTTAAAATTCATGGATTCCCAATTTTTGAAAATTTATTGAGTGGTATCAACGCTCTTGGTTATTGGGGAAATAATGAATTTGTTATTATGATGGTTCTAGCAGCTATCGTTATTGCTTTCATTTATAGATTATCAATAAATGAATTTGTTGAAAGCTTTATTGCTGGAATTAAGAAAATGATGCCAACAGCTTTATATGCTGCTTTAGCTAGTGTAATCTTATCAGTATTATATCAAGCATCATATCAAGGAACAGGAACAATCACAGAAACAATGTTCCATGCTACCATGACCATGACAGGGGACTTTAATGTTCTTACTACAGGTCTAACCGCATTATATGGAAGTTTCTTCTACAATGACTTATATTATTTACTATATAGTCTACAAACTTATATTTCTGGATTTAGTTCAGGCATGATTAGTATTGCAGGACTATTATCACAATCAATGTATAGTTTAGCAATGATCTTACTTCCAACAAGTGCTATTCTAATTGCTGGTTTAAGCTATTTCGATGTATCTTATAAAAAATGGATTAAATACATCTGGAAATTTGCTGTTGTAGCAGCCTTAATTATTTTATTAGTTTGCTGCATCTTAACACTTATCTAAGAAAGAAAGCAAAAATGCTTTCTTTTTTTGCGCACAAAACATGCGTTCGTGTTATAATATAAGTGGTGGTAATATGGAAAGAATCATCATGCATATAGATGTTAACAATGCTTTCTTATCGTGGACAGCTGTTTTAATGCTTAATGAAGGTGCAACCATAGATATTAGAAACACATATGCGGTTATTGGCTTCGAAGAAAGTAGACGTCATGGAATTGTGCTTGCTAAATCAACACCCATAAAAAAGAAAGGCGTTAAAACCGGTGAACCAATTTATATGGCGAGAAAAAAATGCCCAACGCTTAAAGTATATAAACCAAATTATAAATGGTATAAAGAAATGTCCAATAAATTATTTGATTTGATTTCTAAATATACACCAGATATTGAAAAAATGAGTATTGATGAATGCTTTTTAGATTATGGCCCAATTAAACATTTATATGGTGATGAGGTTAAATTTGCTTACAAATTAAAAAATGAAATTAAAAAAGAGTTGGGTTTTACGGTTAACATAGGGATTGCTAATTCTAAACTATGTGCCAAAATGGCTTCTGATTTTGAAAAACCTGATAAAGTCCATACACTTTTTGAAAATGAGATTGATCAAAAAATGAAAATTTTACCAATTGAAGATTTGTTTTTTATCGGTAAAAAAACATCATTGAAATTACGTGAGCTTGGCATTAATACCATTGGTGATTTAAGTGTTAAAAAAGTAGAATATTTATATCCATACTTTAAAAATCAGGCATCAAGAATGATAAACTTTGCTAACGGCATTGATAATTCAAAAGTTGATTCTAGTCAAATAGTATCGAAAGGTATAAGCAATAGTACCACACTTCCACACAATTTGATTTATAAAGAAGATGTTTATGACATTTTAGAAGCTATTGCCGACAATTTGTCATCGCAACTTCGTCGTGAAAACCGCTATGCCTATGTTGTGCGAGTTCAACTTAAAAATTCCAATTTTAAAAACTTTACCCACCAAGTTAAATTAAAAAATGCTACGAATAGTATGACTACTATTTTTGAAACCGCTAAAAAGCTAGTCGATGATATGTGGAAAGATGAAGCTATTCGATTAGTAGGATTAGGGGTTGATGATTTAACATATGAAAGTATTTATCAACCATCAATTTTTGATAAATCTGACGATCATTTGAACGATCGTAGCCTAAATGATGCGGTTGATAAAATAAAAAATAAATATGGCTATAATGCGATTGGCAAGGCTTCAATGAGGGGTAAAAAGAAAATAAGTAAAAAATATTAAAGCCTTTAAAAATAAATGCTGATATGCTATACTTAAATAAATAGGAGAGATTTAAATGAATGAAAATATTATAAAAGACATCGCAACCGAATTAAATATTAAAGAAAGTCAAATAGAAAAAACACTTAAATTATTAGAAGAAGGAAACACTATTCCTTTTATTGCGAGATATCGTAAAGAAGCCACTGGCAATTTAGATGAAGAACAAATTAGAAAAATTAATGAAGTATATGAATATGGGGTAAATCTTTTAAAAAGAAAAGAAGATGTTATTAGATTAATTGATGAAAAAGGATTGCTTACTGATGAATTAAAAGACCAAATAATGGCTGCTAGCAAGCTAGTTGAAGTTGAGGATTTATATAGGCCATATAAAGAAAAGAAAAAAACTAAAGCTACTGAAGCTATTAAAAATGGGTTGGAACCACTTGCTAAACAAATAATGGCATATACTACTAAATCAAAAGACGAGCTAGTAAAACCATTTATAAATGAAAATGTTAAAGACGAAAATGCGGCATTAGAAGGTGCTTCATATATTATTGCTGAATGGATTAGTGATAATGCCTACTTCCGTAAATGGATAAGAAATTTTACTTATAATACTGGTATTATAAATACTAAATTAAAGAAAAATGCTCAAGATGAAAATAAAGTATATGAGATGTATTATGAATTCCAAGAAAAAGTAAAATATGCTAAAGCTTATCGTGTTCTAGCAATTAATAGAGCTGAAAACGAAAAAATTATTACTGTAAATATTGATGTTGATAAAGAGAAAATTTTGAAATTTTTAGAGGAAAAATTAATCAAAAAAGAAGGACCTTTTAATTACATAATTAAAGAATCTATTGCGGATAGTTATAAACGCTTAATTGCCCCATCTATCGAAAGAGAAATTAGATCAGAATTAACAGAAATTGCTGAAGATGAAGCTACTGAAAATTTCAGCAAAAATCTTGAAAACTTATTAATGCAACCACCGATGAAAGAAAAAATGGTTTTAGGTTTTGATCCGGCATATAGAACCGGATGCAAATTGGCAGTAGTCGACACTACAGGAAAAAAAATAGATATTAAAGTAATTTACCCACATGAACCTAAAAACGAAAAAGAAAAAAGCAAACAAATTTTACTTGATTTAATTGATAAATATAGTATTGATATAATTGCTATTGGTAATGGAACCGCATCAAGAGAAAGTGAAGCGTTTGTGGCTGATGTTATTAAAGAAGCTAAACGAAAAGTTGAATATATTATCGTAAGCGAAGCTGGTGCTTCTGTATATTCAGCTTCCAAATTGGCAATTTCTGAATTTCCTGATTTACATGTCGAAGAACGAAGTGCGATCAGTATTGCTAGAAGACTGCAAGACCCGCTTTCAGAATTAGTTAAAATCGATCCAGAAAGTATTGGGGTTGGCCTTTATCAACACGATATACCAAACAAAAAATTAAGTACTTCATTGGATTTTGTTGTCGAAAAAGCTGTCAACAATGTTGGTGTTAATGTTAATACCGCAAGCAGTTCTTTACTTAAATATGTGTCGGGTCTTACTAAAACCAACATTGACAAATTAATTAAGTATCGAGACGAAAATGGTAAAATAAAAAATAGGGGAGTTATCAGCAAATTGCTATCTCCAAAAACGTATAAACAAGCAGTTGGTTTTTTGAGAATTGTTGATGGTGATAAAATATTGGATGCTACTGCTATTCACCCAGAAAGCTATGATATTACTTTAAAACTTTTGGATTTATTGAATTTATCATTAAGTGATATTGGAACCGAAAAAATGGATATTGACATTGATATAAATGAATATGCTGATAAATTAGGCACTGACAAATATACGCTGGAAGACATTATTAAATCATTAAAAAAACCTAATCGTGATCCCCGTGATGATATGCCAAAACCGCTTTTGAAAAGCGATGTTCTTCATTTAGAAGATTTAAAAATAGGCATGCAATTACAAGGAACGGTTAGGAATGTAACACCATTTGGAGCTTTTATTGATATTGGGCTTAAGAATGATGGTTTGGCTCATATATCAAAATTGACAGATAAGTTTATTAAACATCCAATGGAAGTAGTTAATGTCGGCGATATCGTTGATTGTTATGTTGATGATATATATATGGATAAAAATAAAGTATCATTATCGTTAATAAAACCAAAGAGGTGAAATCATGAAAAAATTAATTTTATTAATAATTCCAATTTTATTAGTAGGATGCGAAGCAAAAAGTGAAGAATTCACAAAAACTTGTACTAAAGAAATTTTGTCGGAAAATATTATTGATAATGAAAAACTTGATGTTACTTATAATAACAACGATGAAGTTTTAGAAGTTATTTCAACAAGAACATATAAAGCTCGAAATAGTAATGGTAATCTAGTTATTGATGGTATCAAAAAATCACTTGGCAATTATAATAATAATTTACTTAAATCAAAATACATAAAAATAACTAATCCAGAAAATAAAAAAGATTTGTATGTTCTAAAATATTATTTTGATGTTTCAAAATTAAAAAAAGAACAACTCGATGAACTTAATATCAAGAAAAATTCGATTAAATATTTTGCTAAATTAAAAAATATTGGTTATACTTGCAAATAAATATTTTATAAGCAAAGATTATTTCTTTGCTTTTATTTTACAGTAATGTTATAATAAATCAAAAGGAGAAGTATCGATGTTTGAATATTTAGTTAAAGATCATATCGATGGTAGTCATTATATAACAACTGCTGACCCTAAACTAATTACAGAAATATGTCGAACATGTGGTGATTATGACATGATAGAAGCAGTTTGGGAACAAGGTAATTTCAAACAGCAGCATGATGCTATTTTGCCATATTGTTACGAAGTTGCTTATATTGAAAACTATGGCATTGATGAAGAAGACTGCCTTATAAGTTGGCTTACATATTCTGGATATGACGATCCTGTTGATGATGATCTTGAAGATTCTTTCGACGAAGCAAAAAAGTTTGTCGATTATTTAGAATATAAAGAGGGCATTGATCATGAGGTTGCTGAACAACTTCGCGAAAGCATTATGCAAAGAAGAGATAAGTGGTTTGAAATATTAAATAGTAGTTCAGCAAAAGTTTTAAAAAAGATTATTTAGGAGGCATAAAATGAAAGAAATATTTAATGCCGTATTTAAAGAATTAGGGTATGATAATGATACTAAAGTTATCAAATCTAATAAAGATGCGGATTTTCAGTGTGACGATTTATTTAAATTGGCAAAACTTTATCACAAAGCACCAAAGGAAATTGGTGAAGAAGTAGTCAATAAAATAAATAATATTGATGATTTTGATAAATATTTTAAGGAAGTTAGTTTTGCTAATCCAGGATTTATCAATATAAAAGTAAGTGACTATTATATTTGTGAAGAACTACGTAAGCTAATGAAAAAAGAAATTTTAGGAGCTAACAAAGATTCTAAGACAATTGTTTTAGATTATGGTGGACCTAATGTTGCTAAGCCATTACATGTTGGCCATTTAAGATCAGCTATTTTAGGCCAAGCCATTAACAATATTTTAAAATTTGTTGGGAATAATACTATTGCGGATGTTCACTTAGGTGATATTGGAACACAGATGGGTCAAGTTATTTATGGTATTTTAAATGATTTTGAAAATCCTGAAACAGCTGAATTTGATTTAGAATATTTAAATAAAACATATCCTAAAATAAGTTCTTTATGCAAAGAAAATGAAGAAATTAAAGCTGAGTGTCTAAAAATAACAAAAGACCTTCAAAACGGAAATGTGTTATATAAAAAACTATGGCAAAGAATTCATGACCTTTCAATTTCAGATATTAAAAGTATTTATAATTATTTAGATGTCCACTTTGATTATTGGTATGGCGAAAGCGATTCTTATAAAGAATTTGATAAATTATTTTCGATATTTGAAAAAGAAGATGTTTTAAAAGAAGATGATGGGGCAAAAGTTATATTTGTTAAAGAAGAAAGTGACAAAATAGAAGTTCCTCCATGTTTAATTCAAAAAAGTGATGGCGCTTATTTATATGCTACAGCTGATTTAGGAACCATTTTACAACGTGAAAGCGATTTCAAACCTGACAATATGATTTATATAACTGATAATCGTCAAAACATGCATTTCATGCAAGTGTTTAGAGCCGCTAGAAAGTGTAAACTAACTACAGCAAATTTAGAACATTATGGTTTTGGAACTGTTAATGGCACTGACAATAAACCATTTAAAACACGTAGTGGCGGAACAATGAGATTACAAGATTTGATTAACGAAGTTAGAACTGAGTTTATAAGTTTAAGAGAAGAAAACAAAAGCATGAATGATGAGGACATCGATAAAATTGTCAATGCAATTATTAAGTTTGCTGATATGCAAAACGATTTAGAGCATAATTATATTTTTGACATTAAAAAATTTAGTGAAGTTAATGGAAAAACAGGACCATATATTTTGTATACATATTTGCGTATTAATAAAATAATTAGTGATAACAATGGCGTTTTATCTGACAAAATATATAGTGAAACTGATCGTAATTTAAGATTAAAACTTTTGGAAGTAAGTGATACAATCAATACAGCTGCTAGAGATAGAAAACCGCATTATATTGCCAATTATTTATATGATTTATCAGTATCTGCTAATAATTTTTATCAAAATAATAGAGTCCTTGGTTTAGAAGGAACTCAGAAAAATGACTTTGAAATAATTCTTAATTTTAACAATAAGATAATTGAAACTTTGTTGAAATTGTTAGGTATAAATATTCCAGAAAAAATGTAGTTTATGAAATAAACTACTTTTTATTTAAAAATTCTTGATAACTTTTTTCATTTGTGCTATGATGTAAGAGATGGTAGGGTAATGTGTACTGCCAAAGTGAATTTAAGATAGAAAGGATGATAGTATGGATGCAAAACAAAAGAATATTTTGATAGGAGGACTACTTGCTATAGTATTAGTAATGGCAGTAGGTTATGCTGCGTTTGCAACGCAATTACAAATTACTGGTACAGCTAGTGTTGATTCACAATGGGATGTAGCAATAATTTCAGTTACACCAAGTGCTTCTGCTGGTGAACAAACAACTGTAAATGGACGTCTTGTATATCCACAATCAGGCGATATTTCACACAGTAATACAGCTACAACAGCAACCTTTAACACTAACTTAAAAACACCGGGCGACACTGTTACTTATACAATAACGATTAAGAACCGTGGAACTTTACCTGCTAGAGTTAAAACAAATGGTATCAAATGGATTCAAGATGCTGCTGCAAATCCACAAGTAGAAGACACAACTGCTGGTGATGAGCCAATTAAGTATAGCTACAACTTTGCAAATAGTGCTAGTACATTAACACCAGGAGCTGAAACTACAATGACTGTAACAGTTACATATGATCCTGCAGATAGTAGCACACAACCAGCAAGTGTTAGTAAAACTGCTACACTTGTAATTGACTATGAACAAGTTACTTCATAATGAAAATTAAGATTACTTTCGTAATCTTTTTTTTGTCAAAAAACATTAAATTGAATAAAACATATTGATATTAAATATTTTATGTGATACCATATAAGTATAAGATAGGGAATAATAAAGTTAGGAGAATGGTTATGGAAACAAGACAAAAGAATATTTTAATTGCCGGATTACTTGCTATAGTATTAGTAATGGCAGTAGGTTATGCTGCCTTTGCAACACAATTACAAATTACAGGTTCGGCGCAGATTACATCAAATTGGGATGTACATTTTGATAAAGCAGCACAAGTAAATGCTGATATTGCACCATCAACACCGGCTGTTGGTATTGCCCCTTCTGGGACATTAACTTATGGCAACGGTGACAAACCTTTAACAGCACAATTACACGCTGATTTAAATCAACCGGGTGACTATATAATATTTACGCTAAGAATAATTAATGGTGGTACGCTTTCAGCTGTGGCTGCAGCACCAACATTATCTGGTAACGATTTTACAATTAATGGTTTGACTGCTACTCAAGGGCATGTAAAATTTACAGTTACCGCACCATCAACAAGTACTTTAGCTCCAGGTGGTACAACGACAATGACAGTTAGAGCTGATTTTGTTGATACTGTTGCGGCTAGTTGTAGTGACGGCATTTCAACTACCCAAGAGGCATGTACAAATAATAATGGTACTTGGACACCTGCTAGTACTGGAAACATGGAAATGGAAGAAACAGGTACATTAAATATTACTATTAATTATTCGCAAGTTTAAAGATTGTGCGTGCAATCTTTTTTGGCTCTAAAAATGAAAAAATCAAAAGAATTTGATTGTCAATAATAAAAAGTTATGTTATAATTATATATGATAGTTATAGTAGGGGTTGAATATTAATAGAAGGGGTTATAATATGAGGAAACACTTTATATTATATGCGCTATTAATTGTATATTTGTTACTTAATATATTTGTGCTTTCACCAACTAGCATTCCGCTATATAACGAAGTTATTAACCCTTTGTTGTGGATTGGCATTTGTGCAGTCGCGGTATTTTTGAGTGAAGGCGAGACATTAAGAGTAAAAGATGAAGGCAACAAAACTCAAAGTTTAATAATAGCGTTAATTATATATTTAATATTTTATTTCTTGTTAGGATTAATTTTTGGGTATCAAAGGACACCATATTCTAAACAAATATTTAGCATTTTAAAGAATTTGTGGTCATTTGCTGGCATAATTTTCTTTCAAGAATATATCAGAAATGCTATTATTCGTATTGAAAACAAGAAAGCTCTTAATTATGTTGCTGTAACTATTTTCTTTGTTTTAGTTAATATTTCATTTTCATCAATGTTTGAGCATTTTACTGATATTAAGGAAACATTTATATATGTAACTTCAACATTGATTCCATTATTTGTAACAGGCGGAGTATTGACATATTTGTCATATATTGGTGGATCGAGGTTACCAATTATTTATCGTTTATTTATGACGGTACCAGAATTTATTTTACCAATAATTCCTGGGCTTGATTGGTTTGTAACATCAGTACTTGGTATCAGTGTTCCACTTGCGATATTTGTATATTTAAATTATGTTCACGTAAGTAAAAATGAACGTATGTCAAGGCGAACAAAGAGGAAATATAATCCAGTAGTATATATACCTACTTTTGTATTTGTGGGTGTTGTAGTTTGTTTTGTAATAGGAGTTTTCAAATATCAACCAATTGCGGTATTATCGGGTAGTATGAGCCCAACCTTTAATCGAGGAGATGCTGTTATTGTTAAGAAATTAAATACTCAAGAAAAAGATGAATTAGATAAAAATGATGTTATTCAATTTGTTAGTGGTTCAAAATACGTAGTTCACCGTATTGTTGAAGTTGCTAATGATGAATATGGAAACAAGTTGTTTATAACCAAAGGTGATGCTAACAACACTAGTGATGCTGGAAAGGTTAAATTAGAAAATGTTGTTGGTAAAGTGTCATGTGTGATTCCATTTATCGGTTACCCATCTGTTTGGTTAAGCGGTATGGTATCTTAAAAGAATAAGAGGGAGAGGTAATTATGAATACAAAAAATGAGAGTAAAATCATTCTGAAACAATGGATTCAGGTTTTTATGGTTATTTTAGTATTGATAGCTTTAATATTTTCAATATTCTTAATCTATAAGAGTGTTAAACGGGATAGCGGCCCAAGTCAAGAGTTATATGCTTATAGCTATAATAGCAATATGAATTATAAAGTTTATATTAAACAGAATCAGTTTTTCAATGCTCCTTATATGGGAATGAATAAGCAGTATATTGCATCACTTATTGATCGTATTGAAGTAAATGCAAAATACAATTTAGAAACTACGAAAGATGTTGAATATACTTATAAATATGAGGTAATAGCGACAGCTAAAGGTATTTATGCCGAAGCTGATGGTAAAGCTAATGATGTTTGGTCAAAAGTTTATCAAATTGCGCCTGCTGAAACTAAAACTGGAACTGGTAAGGCTATTAACATTGATAAAACTGTTAACCTTGACTATAATACATATAATAAGATTTTAACTGATTTTAGAAATGAGTTTGGTTTATCAATTGATGGTCGCGTTGATCTTGCTTTCAAAATTGAAGTTACCGGAGGCCTTCCAGGGAAAAGTACAACTTTAAATGAAAGCAATGTTATGGGATTACAAATTCCATTATTGAAATCAACAGTTCAATTAAAACCAGAATATGTAAATAGTGGTCGACAAGTTGTAACAACTGATGCTTCAGAAACTAAAGGTATAAATATTCCTTTACTAGCATTTGGCGTATTACTATTATTATTCTCACTAGTTATGCTAAAAGCAGTTGCTTCTAAATTATTAACTGCTACTAAGAAATCTGAATATATACTTCAATTGAATAAGATATTGAAAGAATATGGCGATATCGTAGCAGAAAGTGAAAACTTACCAGATCTTACTAAGTACGATGTAGTTGCAATCAAACAATTCAATGACTTAGTTGATATCGAAGAAGAATTACATTCACCAATTATCTGTACAGAAATTCGTGAAGATTTAGAATCATGGTTCATAATTATTTATGGTCACACTGCATATAGATATATTCTTAAATATGAAAACTTTGGTAAAATTATAAATAATGGAAGATAGTTCATTTGAACTATCTTTTTTATTATAAAATATATGACAAATTATTTACTGGATAATTAAAAACTGCTATAATATTACTTGGGAGGATAAAATATGGGTGAAAAAATAAATGTAAAAATGAATAATAAATCAATTATGAAATTTAGCATTATTGCGGGAATTTTAATAATAATTGTTTCAGTGGTATCTTTTATATTGATTCGTGATTTAAAACAAGAGAGTATATTAAAAACAGAAATTTCTAATTTAGCTAAGCAAGATTTTGAAAATGCTAATTTCAATACAAACATTAAAACAACTAAAAATTATGCAGTTGTCGAAAAAACTATCAAAGAATATTTAGATGAATATTCTACAAATTTAAAAGAATTATTAAAAATAGCCGATGATGAAAAACTTGTAAATATTTTATCGGCTGATAATTATTCCAAAGATGGCCCTGATTTTAAGGAAACTAAAGAGTATTTATCAACAACGAAAACGAGTTTTAATGAAAAATTAAATCGTCTTACACAAATGACTACAGAAGAAGAAATTATGAATAAAATAGAAGAAAAGAAGCTTGATAAGACATATGTTGACTTATATAAAAAGTTAATGTTAGGAGAAACAAAAAAAGTAGATTTTTCTGAATCACAAGAAACATATAAACAAATTGGTGAAAATATTAATAATATATTAACGACTGAAGAAAAAGTTATCGATTTACTTATAAGTAATAAAAATAAATGGCAAATTGAAGATGGCAAAATTGTCTTTCAAAATACCGATACTTTAAATAAGTATAATGAACTTATTAAAGAATATCAATCTGAATAAGATTATGTTATAATTAAAAAGAAGGAGTGAAAAAATGGAATTAAAAGGAAGTAAAACAGAAGCAAACTTACAAGCTGCATTTGCTGGCGAAAGTCAAGCAAGGAATAAATATAATTATTTTGCTTCAACAGCTAAAAGTGAGGGATATCAACAAATCGCAGCTATTTTTGAAGAAACGGCAAATAATGAGAAAGAGCACGCTAAATTATGGTTGAAATTATTATTTGGCGGTGAGATTAAAGATAGTTTAAAGGTTAATACCATCGAAGCCTTACAAATGGCTGCCGAGGGTGAAAATTATGAATGGACTGACATGTATAAAAATTTCGCCGAAACAGCTAAAGAAGAAGGTTTTGATGATATTGCTTTCTTGTTTGAAGAAGTTGGTAAAATTGAAAAACATCATGAAGAAAGATATAAAAAACTATTAGAAAGTGTTAAAGAAGAAAAAGTATTTAAAAAAGAGGTTCCAAAAATGTGGATTTGCCGTAATTGTGGACATATTCACTATGGCGAAGAAGCACCAGATATTTGCCCAGTTTGTGCACATCCAAAAGCCTATTTTGAAATTTTAAATGATAACTATTAAGATAAACTTAGTTTATCTTTTTTAGTGTCAACTAGAATAAAGTTTTATTGCTTTTATATACTGTTTATGATACCATTAACATAGAAGGAGCATAGTTATGGAAATTAAAGAAATCACAAATGATAATTTTGATAATGAGGTTATTAATGCCCAAGAAAAAGTCTTAGTTGATTTTAACGCAAATTGGTGTGGTCCATGTAGAATGTTAAGGCCGATCTTAGAAGAAATTGAAGGGGTTAAAATAGTCTCTGTGGATGTTGATAATAATGAGGAATTAGCTAAAAAATATGGAGTTATGTCAATACCATGTTTGATTCTTTTTAAAGATGGCCAAGAAGTTAACCGCAGTTTTGGTATGCAGCCAAAAGAAGAAATCGAAAAAATGGTAGGTGAGGAATAGTGTATGATATTATAGTAGTAGGTGCTGGTCCAGCTGGATTAACAGCGGCTATATATGGAACGAGGGCAAAAAAAAGTGTACTTGTTTTAGAGGCAACTGCTTATGGTGGCCAAATTATAACAACTGACAATATTGAAAATTATCCAGCATGCCCTAATATATCTGGATATGATTTTGCTACTAAAATATATAATCAGGCAAAAGATCTAGGAGCAGAAATTAAATTTGAAAAAGTGACGGAAATCATCGATCATAAGGATTACAAAGAAGTAGTATCTTCTAAAAAAACGTATCAATCAAAAACCGTTATTCTAGCAACTGGTGCAGATAATAGAAAACTAGGACTACCAAAAGAAGATAAATTAGTAGGAAAAGGCGTTTCTTATTGTGCAACGTGCGATGGAAATTTATATAAAAGAAAAACCGTTGCTGTTGTTGGTGGCGGCAACACGGCTTTACAAGAAGCAATTTATTTATCTGATATTGCTAAAAGTGTTTACCTAATTCATAGACGTGATGAATTTAAGGCTGAGGAAGCTTTGATTAGAAAATTAAAAAGAAGACAAAATATAGCTTGTATATTTAATACAGCTGTTACTAAATTAGTTGGTAAAGATAAATTAGAAGCAATTGAAATTACTGATGAAAACAATAAAAAAGACACGATTGAAGTGGCCGGTTTATTCGTAGCTGTTGGCCGTATTCCAGAAAATCAAAATTTTGCTAAATTGATAAAATTAAATGAATATGGTTATGTTATAGCAGAAGAAGATTGTCATACTAATGTTGATGGTATCTTTGTAGCTGGTGATAATCGCGTTAAATTAGTTAGGCAATTAGTTACTGCTGAATCTGATGGAGCCACTGCAGCATTAGAGGCTGTTAAATATATTAATAAATAAAAAATAGAACAATTCGTTCTATTTTTTAAATATCTTTTCAGCAATATCAATTACTGTTGATAAATTGTCTTTATTAGCTGATTTTTTTGTCGATTTTTTCTTTGTTGTTTTCTTATTTGACGATTTTGTATCACTGTTCATAATATCACTAATGCCATCAACAATTTTTTCAACGGCATCTGTATTTTCCATAATAGTTGAAGCAATTTTACCTAAGTTAACTGATTTTTTAGTTTTTTTTGTATCTTCGACTTTAACAATTTTTTTAGCCATTATTTTTCATCCCCGTGGTCTTGTTTGTCCAAAGCTGGAATACATCTTCTACATGGATCAGTTAAATTATTTTCAAAAGCTTGTTTAACCGTACCTTCGTATATTGTTTCGCTTTGTGAAAATGCTGGGCAATCTGGATCAACATGATATTTTTTACTATGTGGGGCCCAATATACATGATATTTGCCATCATCACCAAGTGTTCCAACAGCTTCAACTTCTTCTTCAGCTTGAGCTAATTGCTCTTGTGATACTGGATTGAAGTCATAACTAGTTACGCCGGCTATTAGCATCGCAACTACAGCTATAATCGAAACAATGGCCTTAGATTTTTTATCTAGATCTTTGTTCACTAGAACTAAGATGATTAATGGTAAGAAAGCTATTACTGAAATTATAGTTCCCAAATTGTTTGCTAGCCAGAATTTTGTTGGATCTTTTTCTGAAGCTGGATCGATGTGATTAGCTTTTTTCCATAGTAGGGAACCAGGAATAACAAAAGCTAAATCAAGAATAATACATATTATTATAAAAGCTTCAACACTTAAACTGGCAAACCACTCGATAGTGCCATTTAATCTTAAAATTGCAATTACTTCAAAAGCTATAGCTATAACCCATAAAACTATTGCCCAAATACGTTTACATTTGGCACGTTTTTTAGGATCACCTTTATCTTCTAATTTAACAATTTTTTTGTTAGAATCAACTCCATACCTTTCTTTAGATTTTGTGTCTTCTTTTGTAATGTCAACAATTTTCTTTTGCTTTGCCATACATACAACTCCTTTACAATTTTAATATATCATATTATTTATTAAAAATCTATATTTTTCTAATAAATCGGTTGTCAGGTAAATAATTTTGTGATATATAATTATTTAGCGTAGGAGAGATATTATGAAAAATTTAAAAGTATCAGTTTATTTTGTTGAAAGAATTAATAAAATGTTAAAAGCTGAAAAGAAGTTTAAAGAAACAAATAAAAGAACTCCAACTAACGAAGAATTGGCTACTTTATTAGATGAAAAATTACAAGATGTTGTTGATATGAAAGAACTACTGAAAAAAACAGAGATAAAGAAAAATGAGTATCATCATCCTTATGACTGCTATGTCTCAAATAATGAAATTTGTATTAAGGATAATAACGAATATGAAAAATTAAAATTAACAATAAAAAACAATATAGATGTTTTAAATGAGCGTGAGCAAAAAATTATAGGCAGGCGTTTTGGTTTGATAGACGGATATAACTATACAATTGAACAATTGATGGATGAATTTGATTTATCTAGAGAAAGAGTTAAACAAATATTGGTTAAGAGTATTAGAAAAGTTATGAGATTAGTTAATAAAAAAGGATGATCACTTAGTGATCATCCTTTTAATCTCCCCCGCATATTTATATATCCATAGTATTACATAAAAACAATAATTAAAGCACATATAATAAATTATAAATTGTAACAGTTAATAAATCGTATAATGTAAATTATTCAAAATAGAATCTCAATACCTATTAAATTTACTATAAATATAAAACATTTGGGAAAGATAATGGCTTTAGATATCTATCTCATTTACCTTGCTAGAATTCGCAAGCACCATCTATTACATTTCTATTTCAAATTCTATTGAATTTAACTTAGAAATTTCAAAATCTGTTTGTTGTATTTTGTTTTCAATCTCTTTTAATTCTTTTTTTAGAGTTTTTAAATCAAAGTTTACTTTTTTACATTCAAAGTATGAATTATGTACTTCAGTAACCCTTTCTTTAGAATCTCTTAAAGGAATTAAAGTATTGTATAGAGTTTTAAGTTTTCGCAAATTTGTATTATCGTAGATTGCTTCTTGAATGGTACGACCATCTTCAAGCTTAAACTCATTGTTTTTTTCACTAATAACAGATTTTAATTTAGTGATTCTTTTTTGAATGCTCTTGCAATCTGCAAAGGCTTCATCAAAATCACTTTTAAAATCTTGGGTAACATTAATAGTACCATCAAGTTCTTGAATTTCTGATGTATAAGCAAGCTTTCTTAAGTTTAATAAATAATCAGAAAATTTCTTTTCTTCTTCTGAAAGAATACTCATTAAGTTCGTCAAATTTGTTTTCATTTCTTATCAACCTCCTATTTTAAAACAAAAAAGGGAAAGACCAATTACAATTAATATCGTAATAATCTTTCCCTGTAGTGATTTAATTGAATCAATTAAATCACTGTATTCATTATAACATATAAAATATGTTTGTCAACCCTTTTTTTAAATTTTTTTCATTTTATTAATATTTTTATATTTTATTTGATAAATAGCTATTAAATTCATTATTAAAGTTATAACGTTAAAGGCAAATGCTGAGAAGGCAAAAAGAACAAAATTATATAATCCACTTAAAATGCAATTAAAAGCGCAAACTCTTTTAAACAGTAACATATTTTTAGTGTCGATAATTGAAGTATAGACAGCAAAATTAATTAATGGAAAATATCCTACCAAGCCATAATTGTTAAATGAGACGATTAATGCCCCAGCAACCGCAATTAATAATATTTTAGTTGGCCAGTCTAATCTTTCGTTATAGGCCAAAAAATTTCTCAAAAGTCCTGCAAAGCATATAATTGCTCCTGAATATCCTCCTAAAAGAAGATATGATATAAGTGATAAAATTAAATTTATAGAATGATTTATTATTATTCTTTTTTTATCTTTTAAGTAGCCATTGTATACGCCAATAATTGATGCGATAAAAAGGAGAATATTTGCCACTATTAGTGCTATCATATAATCACCATATATATTATAGCACAATTAAATTCATTTTAATGGTATAATATTTATAGGTGATATGATGAATAGTAAAATTAATGACTATGATGGCAAAGCAAAAGAACGACAAAAGGAATTATTAAGTAACGTTAATAGAGCACATAGTTTTGTAGAAAAGCCAATGATGAAAAGCATGATGCCAGATTTAAAAGGTAAAAAAGTTTTAATGCTTGGTTGTGGAACTGGCGAAGAATCTAAATTATTGGAGAAATTTAAACCATCAGAAATTATTGGTCTTGATATTTCAGAACCATCAATTGAAATTGCTAGAGAAACATATCCTAACTATGAATTTATAGTAGGGAATATGCATGAATTGCCATTTGATGACAATAGTTTTGATTTTGTATATAGTAGCTTGTCCATACATTATTCAAGTGATCCCGAAAAAGTATATAAAGAAGTTTATAGAGTGTTAAAAAAAGACGGCAATTTTTTATTTTCAGTAGGCCATCCAATGAGATGGACTAGCGAAAAAATAAGGATAGATAATAAAGAGTTTAAATTATTGGGGTATCAAAACTCTAATAAAGAAAATAAGATATATGGTAATTATAATACTTTTACTAAAATAGAAGAATATTTAGCATGTGAAGATATGACATTTTTAATGTACATTGCTTCACCTTCAGCGCATTTTCAAATGTTAAAAAAAGTTGGTTTTCAAATAGAAGATTTTAAAGAATCAATATGTGTGGATGAACTTAAAGATTTAGATTACAATTATTGGTATAGGTATCATGAATTTCCACAATTCATGGCTTTCTTAGCCAAGAAATAATAAAATATGCTATAATGATAATAGGAAGGATGATTTGATGTTTGGTATGATATATATTATATTTGGCATTGCAATATTAATATTTATATTTGTGTTTGTTTTAATGTTTAGTCCGAAAGCAAGGGCTAAAATGATGAGTAAACAGGTAAAGTCTATGAAATATATGATGGATGAATCAAAGGAAGATATTCATAGTATTTCGACGGATATGGCTGACGCTACTAAAGATGGAATTGAAACTACCACGAGAGCTATAAAAAAGGGATTTACTGAAGAAGATGGCATATATTGTAAACATTGTGGTAGTAAAATCGATGCCGATTCGAAATTCTGCAAATCTTGTGGAAAAGAGCAATAAATGCTCTTTTTTGTTTGAAATAATACCGCGATTGCAGGAAAATAAAAATCACAAATTATTAAAATTTGTGATTTAATTATTAAATGGAGCGGGTGAAGAAGAAGTCTGGCAACTTTTTCACAAGTCCAAACATTAGTAATTAGACTTACTAACTGCATTAATTTATTATTGTTTAATAATAAAATGTAGCACAACTGCTTATTTTATAATTAATACTGTTTTTAACTATTAATTGGCAAATGCTGATTTAAATTTATCTTGTACATCTTGATAGTTAACATTAGTTGGTGTTTTTTTAAGAGTTATTGTTTGCTCTTTAACAATCGAAATAGGTTGATTATTATCAGTTAATGAACCATCTTCGTTTATAGTTAAAGCATTTGTTCCGTTGGTAGTAGTAAGTGAAACATCACTATGGGTATCAAACAAATTATTAAGAACTATAGTATTATTAACAATTGTGTAGTTTCCTATTTTCCCTTCACCTGCAAGATATGCATAGTTATAATAGAACATTCCATTTTCATATAAATATAATTCATATTTAGGAGTTATATTTCCATCATTTGCTTCACTATGGACTTGTTGCCCTGTGTACGTATATAATCCTTTAACATCGTTATAATTGTATGTTTGAATACTAGTTTCATTTGTTTTCGCATTATCTTCAACTATAGTTGGTTCCTCTTTAGTATTTAATACTTTGTCAAAAATAATATATCCACCCAACCCTAATACCGCAAGTAATAAAATAATTATTGCTACAGTTTTTCCTGTACTTTTGTTTTCCATAATTTTTACCTCCTATTTTCTACAACAACATTTTATCATGCATCTAATAAAAATGGTGTAGATATTACTATAAAAAATTGTACTTTACAGTTTTAATTTACATATCCCAAAAACTTCTAAATTTTAAGTAAAAATTTTTATCAGGATAAGAAGATGATACCACGACACCTATTTTTCTTTGAAAAATAACGGGTTTTACGTAGTATCATTCTTATTTTGCACTTGCAAAATCTATCCCAATTACTAATCGTAATTGATAAAAAATGTTATAAAATAAGGAAAAGTAATAGGCCCACTTTTATAAAAATCTTAAAATTAGTGGGACATATAAAAAGTTCAAACATAAAAGTTTGAACTTACTATCAACCTGGAGCGGGTGAGGAGAATCGAACTCCCGTAGTCAGCTTGGAAGGCTGGAATTCTACCATTGAACTACACCCGCAAATAGTAGGCATTTATAATTATACATATATTTAGTAAAAATGTCAACAAATTTTTAAAAGTATTAATTTTTCTTTTTTTGAATATAATTAAATATCTTAAAGGAGGAAATAATGACAGAAACACTTAAGGTAAGGGCTAAATCAAACCCTAATTCAGTTGCTGGCGCTTTGGCCAATGTATTTAGAGAAAAAGGAATAGTTGAAATACAAGCCATAGGCGCTGGAGCTTTAAATCAAGCCATCAAAGCTATCGCGATTGCTAGAGGTTTTGTAGCGCCAAGTGGCAAGAATTTAATATGTATTCCGGCTTTCACTGATATTATAATCGATGGTGAAGAGCGAACTGCTATCAAATTAATTGTTGAATCGAGATAAGCACAATAGTGCTTTTTCTTGATTTAAAATAATAATTAAGTTATAATTATTTCGGTGATATTATGGATAGTAACTTAAAAAGAGAAATAATATTAGAAAATTATCAAAATCCTAAAAATAGGGGATTAATAGATGATAATGGTTATATAAAAGTAAATATGAACAATGAAAGCTGTATCGATGAAGTTAATTTAATGGTTAAAATTGAAAATAATAAAATTAAAGATATACGTTTTGATGGTGAGGCGTGTGCGATGTGTATAAGTTCGACGTCTATTATGATCGAAACATTAACTGGAAAAAATATCGATGAAGTTAAAGATATTTTAGAAAATTTCTTAAATATGATTGATGAAAAAGAATATGATGGAAGTATCTTGGAAAGCGCAATTGTTTATGATGATACATATAAGCAACCAAACAGAAAAAAATGTGTACTTTTATCGTGGTGGGGCATTGAAAAAGTATTAAAAGAATTAGAGAAATAATAATTTTCTCTTTTTATTTTTTGTTAAATCTAGTATAATAAAGTAGGTGAAAAAAATGAAACAGGAATTAGGTCTTTCAGAAGAAAAAATCAAAGAAATATCAAAAATAAAAGGTGAACCAAAATGGATGACCGATTTTCGTCTGCAAGCATATAAAACTTTCATCGAAAAACCTAATCCTAACTTTGGACCAGAATTAAAAATAGATTTTGATAAAATTAATTATTATAAAAGCGTTAGTAAAAAAGTTGAAAATGACTGGCAAAATGTTGCCTGCAATATAAAAAACACTTTTGATAAAATTGGCTTGATTGATGCTGAAAAAAAATATTTAGATGGTATTGGGGCTCAATATGAAAGTGAAGTTGTTTATCATAATATGATAAAAGAGTTAGAAGATAAAAATGTTATTTTTTGCAGCACCGATGATGGGTTAAAAAATCACCCTGAAATATTTAAAAAATATTTTAACAAACTAGTAAAATATGATGAAAATAAATATACAGCCTTGAATGGCGCCGTATGGAGTGGCGGAACTTTTATTTATATTCCACCGAATACAACAATTGATAGACCTCTGCAAAGTTATTTTAGACTAGATACTAAAAACATGGGTCAATTCGAAAGAACATTAATCATTGTTGATGACAATAGTCATGTTCATTATATGGAAGGTTGCACGGCGACTTATCACTTGGAAGATTCACTGCACGCTGCTGTGGTTGAAATATATGTTGGTAAAAATGCATCATGTAGATATACAACTATTCAAAATTGGGCTGATAATGTATATAACTTAGTTACGAAACGTGCGCAAGTTTTAGAAAATGGACTTATGGAATGGATCGATGGCAATATTGGTTCAAAAATAAATATGAAATACCCGTGTTGCGTTTTAAAAGAAAATGGTGCCTGTGGTAACTGCATTTCGATTGCGGTAGCTACTAAAAAGCAAATTCAAGATGCTGGAGCCAAAATGATTCATTTAGCTCCTCATACTAAAAGCAACATAATAAGTAAGTCGATTGCGGCTTCGGGTGGCGATGCTAGTTATCGTGGAACAGTTTTTATCGGAAAAGATGCAAAAAACTCGCAAAGTACGGTCAAATGTGATACAATATTACTAGATAACAAATCTAAAAGTGATACAATTCCCAAAAATGTTGTATGCAATAATTCATCTTTTTTAGAACATGAAGCTACAGTTTCTAAATTAGATGAAGACAAACTATTTTATTTAATGAGTAGAGGATTGGATGAAGAAAAAGCCAAAGAATTATTAATTATGGGCTTTATTGAAGAATTTAGAGAGAATTTGCCAATGGAATATGCAGTGGAATTAAATGCTTTAATGAAAAGTTATTTTTAGGAGGAAATGTATGGAAAAAAGTAAAAAGGGAAATATGAAAATAGTTATTATCGCAATTATTTGTGTCGTTGTGTTAGCTTTAGCTGGCGGATACATATTTATGAACAAACAAAACGATACTAACTTAGAAAAGGATTTGAAAGGTCCAGTATCTGATTATTTTGATAAATATATGAGTGTTTATAGCGGTACTTCGGCATATAAAGTAACTTTACAAATGCTTAAAGACGCTAACGACGAAGGGGAAACATATAATTTAAAACCATTTGCTAAATGTAATTATGATAAAACATATGCTACTGTTCAAGTTGATTTTGCAACCGGGGGCATTAAAAACATTGAATATAAATTTGACTGTAAAGCATGGTAATTTAGTATTTTAAATAAAAAATAAAGTTATAAAATATATAATTTATAATAATAAAACAGGGAAATTATAAAAGAAAATAAAAGAATTTACCTGTTTTTTTTATTTGCCCCTCTTGGAATACTAAGGTATATTTTACTTGGAAAGGAGGGTTTATGTTAAATAATACAGTTTTAGTTGGCCGATTAGTAAATGATCCAGAACTCTTCGAAACTGAAAGTGGGAAAAAAGTTACTAGAATTACCTTGGCAGTCCCAAGACCATATAAAAATATTGACGGTGAATATGATACTGATTATATTGGCTGCAAACTATGGCAGGGCATAGCGCAAAGTACTACTGATTATTGTAAAAAAGGTGATTTAGTTGGTGTCAAAGGTAGAATTCAAACCAGCAATTACGAAACGGAAGAAGGCAGAAAATATTATACTGAAGTAGTTGCTGAAAAAATAACATTTTTATCAAGTAATAGAAAAGAAACATCATCATAAAAAACAAGGATTAGTCCTTGTTTTTAAATTCTTCATAAAATATTTTATCGGGTTTTGTTTTCAAAATTTCAGAAATTTTAAAAGCCATTTCATAAGACAAGCGTCGTTTATTGTTTTCTAATTGCCAATAAAAAGGTTTACTGATATTTAATTTTTTGGCCATTTCCTCACACGTTATATGTTTTGATTTTCGCAATTTTTTTAATTTTTCCATATGTCCCTCCATATTTATTATATATTAACCACATGTTAAATGCAATAAAAAAGCAATTGATTTGTTAACTTTATGTTAAAGTTTCTCTATTTTTGTTAGCAGCTTGTTATAATTTTAGTAGCGGAAGGACATTGATAAAATGGTATTTAATGTTGATGGTAATAGAATTAGAGAGGCTCGTAAAAATCTTGGCTTGTCGCAGCAAGCTGTGGCTGATAAAATAGGTGTTTCTAAAGTAACTATTTGTTGGTATGAAAGTGGTGAAAGGACACCATCTTTAGAAAAGTTTTTAAAACTAGCTGAGGCACTAAACTTATCTTTAGATGAACTTGTAGGTCAAGAGATAAATGTCGTGGCTGAAGATGAAAAAGATTATCATATTAAGTTAAATAAAAAAGATATTGAGATTATTACTATACTAAAAGAAAAATCTGAAATTTATAAAAAGCTTTATACTGATCCAAAACGAACTATTGAATTAATCGAAAGGAAACTAAAATAATTGGTTTTCCTTTTAATTTGACTTTTACTAATCAAAACTATTATAATATAGTGGTACTTAAGGAAGGTATATTATGGACATATTAGAAATAATCGAAAAGAAAAATCAGGAAGAAGAAATAAATGCCAGTGAATTTGAATTGGTTTTTTCGTCATTCGAGAATGGTGAGTTGCCGGAAATTGAATTTATTAATTTTTTAAAACTAATAAACGATAGTAAATTAAGTGACAAAGAAATAGTTGCCTTAACTAATGCCTTAGTCGCAAATTCTCACCACGAAAGTTATTTAAACTGCAATGTTGACGAAATTATTATTGATGCTTTGGATACTAAAATTTCCATAATTTTAGATTTCCTAGTAGCATCAATGGGCGTATCAATATTTAAAGAAGATGTAGGTATTGTTAATAAACTTCAAAAAACACTTGATATTAATTTAAATCTATCTAAAAAAGATGTTTTAAAACAACTAGATAAAATAAATGTTGTTTTTGTAAATCCTAGCGTGTCTTCTAATAAATTAAGTGTTAAAATTAAAAAATTACTACATGATAATAACATTAAAATTTCAGTTCCTATCGCGGCCGCATTAACCATGAGTAATAAATTACTTTATTCATCATCTAAAATTATGATGGAAGTTAAATTTGGCAAATATGAATATTTAAAAACTATTGATGATGCCAAAGAATATATTCGTCTTACAATGAAAATCGGCCATTTAAACGCTAAAGATATTATTTGTGTATTAACAGAAGCAAGCGAACCTGTTGGATTTGCGATCGGAGATTCTTTGGAAATGGTTGAATGCATAAACACTTTAAAAGGTGAAGGTCCTAAGGATTTAAATGAATTGATTATTCATATGGCTTCCATAATTTTATCATTAGAAAAAGGTATTCCCGTTGAGGAATCAATCGAGTACGCTGAGGAAGCTCTAAGAAACAAATTTGGATATGAAAAATTTATGGAATTTGTTAAAACTCAAAAAGGTAATGTTATTAATATTAAATTGGGTACTAAAGTAAAAACAATCAAAGCTAAGCAACAAGGTTATATTGAATCTATAAATACATTAAGATTAAAAAAAATGATTGAAAATGCTGATAATTGTGGTGTATTATTAAATGCCAAAGTTGGTGATTTAGTCATGAAAAATGATGATTTATTAAGCATATATTTTGACAATGAAAAAATAAACGAAGACGAATTTTTAAAGTGCTTTGAGTTGTCAGAAAAAGAAATTATAAAACCGCGTTTGATAAAGGAAATAATTAAATGATAAATCAGTTTAAGGAAAGTTATTATGGTTTTATAATTGGTGATGCCATGGGATTTCCAGTAGAATTTTATGATCGTAAGACACTTATAGAAAAACCAATCACGACAATGACTAAATTTGATAATTATCCACTACCCAAAGGTTCATGGTCTTTTAATGGTTCGATGATGTTGGCCACTATGGATTCTATTATGGCCAAAAACAAAGTCGATTATAATGATATAATGAAAAATTTTTCTCAGTGGCTGACATATGCTAAATACACACCAACTGGAGAAATTTTTGGAATTGAAACTACAAATATGAAAGCAATTTCTAGATTTCAAAAAGGGGTTTCTGCAATCGAATCTGGACTTGAAGGTGAAAATGACAATACCAATGGATCATTATCTAGAATGTTACCAATTGCTTTTTATTGCTTTAAAAATAAATTATCTGATGAGCGTATTTTTACCATTGTTTGGCAAATTTCATCTTTAACTCATAAACACGAAATTAGTATTTTAGGGTGCTATATATATGTTAGATATATTATGTTTTTACTAGAAGGTTATAATAAAGATGTAAGTTATCAACTATTAAAAGAATTAAACTATTCATTTTTTGATAAAAAAGCGGTAATTAAGTATAGAAGGATTTTAAAGGAAAATATTTTTGATTATCAGCTTGAAGAGATATCATCAAATGATTATGTTGTTTGCACCTTAGAAGCCGTTTTATGGTGCATTTATAATACAAATAATTTTAAAGAAGCTATTGTCGGATCCATAAATTTGGGTGGTTCTACTAATACAATTGGTGCCTTAACTGGCTCAATTGCGGGAATTATATATGGTTTTAATAGTATCCCAAAAGCATGGTTAAATAGTTTGCAAAAACAAGAATATTTAAAACTTATGAGTAATAGTTTTATTAAAGCGGTAAATAAATTAGGATAGTATAAACTATTCTTTTTTGTTATAATTATATTGGTGATAATATGGCAGTAACAAAAACGAATTTTATAAATTATTCAAGATGCCCAAGGTATGTAGCTTTAGAAGACTTAAAAAAAGAAAAACTTGAAAGTATGGTTACCTTGGAAGAATACCGTAAGGAAGAACTTGAAGAAGAAATGCATGAAATTCTTGGGACTATGTATGATGAAAATGGAGAAGACATACTTAGTGAGAAAGATGAACAATTGGAAGTGATGCTTCCATATTATAATAATGTCGAGATTTTAGCAGGTGCTTTGGCCCCAAAATATTTTGAAGGAACATTTAAATATTCTAAAGAAACATTAGAACAAGAAAGTTTTGACTGTCTTATAAATAATATAAGATATTTGTGCTATGTTGACATTTACAATGAGATTAATGATCGTTTTAATATAATTGAAGTAAAAGCTACCACGACTAAAAAGTTTCTTGCATTAGGAGTAAAAAAACCAGAATCAGAAGAAATTACATCTATTTTTATGAAAGATGAAAAAGGTGTATATCACCTTTTGGAAGATTTAGAACTTAATATAGAAGATTATATGGATATTAAAAAATATAATTTTCAAAAAGTAAAATTATTTAATAAGTATGGTGATGCTGGTCACTATGTATATGATTTAGCAGTGCAACGATATATCATTGAAAATGATTTAAAAGCTAATGGCGAAGAAAACAAAATAAATAATATTAAATATTATCTAGCAGTTTTAAATAGTGAGTATGTTTTTGATGGAACTTATGATAATGAACCAGTATATAATACCGATAAATTTGGAAACGAAATTGTATCATTTATTGATATGACCAGTATTACTAAAGACTATATGGATAAAATTGATTTAGATCGAAAAAGGGTAGAATCATATATAAAAACACTAAAAATAGATTCATTTCCGCTAGGTGAGTACTGTGAAAAAAAGAAAACAACGAAGTGCAAATTTGCAAAAATTTGCTGGAACATTTTGCCTGAAAAAAACTCAATCATGGCTTATTTAGATGGACATCACGGTTTTAAAGATCAAAATGGAAACAAATATGAAAGATTTGATTTGATAAATGATGGCTATGTTAAAATGACAGATGTACCCAAAGAATATTTAAATCGTGCCAAAAACGTTGTACAAAGAGAAGTTGTTGAAACAAATACACCGTATATTGATAAAGAAAAAATAATTGATGGGTTAAAACAAATAAAGTATCCTATTTATCATTTGGATTTTGAGACTTTTCCTTGTCCATTACCAAGATATAGAGGTGAAAAGTGTTACAGTCAATCAGTTTTTCAATTTTCACTTCACGTTGAAAAAGAACAAGGTATTTGTGATAAAGAAAAAGATCATTTTGAATATTTAGCTAAAGATCATGCAGATCATCGTGAAGAAATTTGTCAAAAACTATGTGAATGGATAGGTGACGAAGGGACTGTTTTAGTTTATAATGATTCGTTTGAAAAAACTAGACTAAAAGAACTTGCAGAAATTTTCCCTCAATACAGAAAAAAATTACTACATATAAGAAGTATGATTTTTGATTTGATGAATTTAGTCAAAACAAAAACATCAATGTATGAAGAATTAGGCTATGACAAGGATAAAGCTTCGATGTTTAACTACTATCACACAGACTTAAATGGTTCATTTTCGATAAAAAAGGTATTGCCGATATTTTCAGATTTAACATATAAAGGTATGGAAATTGGAAATGGAACTGAAGCTTTAGTAACATACGCAAAGTTTCCTAAGATGGATAAAGCTGAGTATGAGCACAAATATCAAAAATTATTAGAGTATTGTAAGCAAGATACTTGGGCTATGTACTGTGTTTTAGAAGGCTTAAGAAATTGTGTTAAATAATGTCAAATTTATTTTATTCTCATTGCCTATTTGAAATAAATGTTATATTATCAATAGTAGGGGAGTGATATATATGCTATATCCGTCAATTGATAATTTACAGAACAATGTAGGATCAAAATATTTGCTAGTTAATATTGTTTCTAAAAGGGTAAGGGAAATGAAAGAAACACGTCATTATCAAATGAAAGAAAATGAGTATAAATCAAAAAAATACATCGGCAAAGCTCTTGAAGAAATAGCTAATAATATGGTAAAAATTGAAATGGAAAAATAAAAAAGTCCTAGGACTTTTTTTGTTTGCGTTAAAAACAAATGTTTGTTATAATATCGTTGGTGGTATCATGAAAATAGATAAAATCAAAAAAACTGGTAGTAAATATAAAATTACTTTGGAAAATGGTGAAGTTATCAATACATATGATGATGTCATATTAGAAAATAACTTGTTATTTGATAAAAATATTGATAGTAAACTTTTAAATAAAATAAATACGGATACGCTGTATTATGAAAGTTACAATAAGGTTTTAAAGATGATAGGACAAAGACTAAGAAGCGAAAAAGAGATTATAGATTATCTAGATAAAACTGAAGTAATCAAAGAAGATCAAAATAAAATAATTGGAACTTTAAAAAGGATAGGATTAATTAATGATTATAATTTTGCGAAAGCATTTACCAATGATAAAATTAATTTAACTTTGGAAGGCCCTTATAAAATAATGAAAGAATTAAAAAATTATAAAATAGAACCCGAAATAATTGATGAAGTAATCGAAAATTATTCGCAGGAGATTATTGATAATCATATTGAAAAAATCATCTTAAAGAAATTAAAAGCTAATAAAAAATATAGCGGTTATGTACTGAGACAAAGAATTGTTTCTTATTTAATTAACCAAGGTTACAGTATGGATTCTATTAATAACCACTTATATTTAATTAAAAGTGAACCAAATATAAAAGAGATGGAAAAAATATATAATAAGTGTGCTTTAAAATATCAAGATGCAGAACTTTATTATAAAGTCAAAAACAAATTAATGGCTAAAGGTTATCAAAATAATGAAATTGAGGAATTTTTAGAACAAAAAAAAGAATAGTTTATACTATTCTTTTTCTGCTAAAGATTCTTTTACAGAATTGTTATAAATCTCTTTAATATCATTATCAACAATATCTAATTTGTATTTTTTACGAATATCTATCATAGCTTTTTCTTGGATTTTTTCATCTTCATCCATTTTTTCGTCAACTAATTTTTCAATAATTGTATCTCTAACTGCTTTTAATTTTGGTTTATCTTTTTGACTTTCGCGATAAATAATGTGGTAACCATATTGTGACTTAACAGGTTCTTTAGTATAAGTTTTGTCTTTAAGCTTTACACAGCCTTCCCAGAATTCATCAACAACTTCACCATAAGTAACTGTTAGTTTGCCGCCTTTAGAAGCAGTTCCCTTGTCATCAGAATTTTTCTTGGCAAGTGTTTCAAAATCCTCGCCCTTGTCTAATTTTTTAATAAGTTTTTCTGCTTTTTCTTTAGCAGCTTTTTCAGCAGCTGCTTGTTCTTCATCAGTAGCATTTTCGTCAGTATCAACAGAAATTAATATATGTTTTGCTTCAATATCACCAAAGATATTATCCTCATAATATTTTTCAATTTCGGTATCAGTAATTTGTTCTTTAACATAATTCTCGGCAATTTCTTTTTTCTTATACTCAACAATTAAAGTTTCTTTAAAAGCATCTTCATTTTTGTAACCAGCATTTTTCAATACTTCGGCAAAATCTTGTCCATAGTTTTTATATGATTCTCTATATGATTCAAGTTGTGAATCGGCATATGTTTTTGCATCTTCATCAGTTTCAACTTCCTTATTAGCAATATATTCGTCAATCATGTTTACTAATACGGCTTCGCCACCTTGACTTTTTAATTTCTCATATAAATCTTCAACAGTAATTTTTTTGCCTTTAATAGATGCGATTACTTCTTTACCATCTTTAAGTTGAGGTGTTTGTCCACAACCTACAAGTCCAAATATTAAAGCACATACCCCCAATGTTAATAATGTTTTTTTCACGTTAGTTCTTCCTTTCATACATACATATATAATGATAACAAATTTATGACAAAAAAACAATAATTTTTAATTATTTTTGGCTTTAGTACGCACACAACGTAAACTTTTCCATAGAATAATGTGAATAGATAAAAAGGAGGATGATTTATATGTGTAATAACACTGGCGTAAGTGCAGCAGCTATTGTTTTAGTATTATTTATTCTTTTAATAATCATACTTGGTGCTTGGATATAGTACCTAGAGGGGAGTAATTATGTCTTGCAATAACGATAAACCTTGTGGTCATGAAACCGGTAATGGCTTTTTAATTGTTTTAGTTCTTTATATTTTATTAGCAATTTTACTTGGTTCATGTATTTTATATTAAAAAAGAAAGTTCTTAAACTTTCTTTTTAATATGAAAAACTTGTGTCTAAATTAATTTAGATATATACTAGTAGTATGGTAGGAGGAATATAATGAAAGGTAAAGGAGTAATAATTATTTTAGCCCTTATAATAGTAGGGCTTGGAGGATATATAGTATATAACAAATTGAATGTAGATGAGAACTTTAGTCTTGAAAATAAAACAGAAATTCAAATTTTAACTGGTCCTTACTATACTTTATATATTACTAAACAAGGGGAAGCATATTTAACATTTACCGAACTTTCAGCAAATGATGCACTTGCTGAAAATGTTAAAAAGCTTCAAAATCAATATCAAAATAATAAGATCGAAGGCTATTGTAAAGCTTCTGGTGCTGTAGCTAAGCAAGTGTGTCCTAAAGGTGATGAAGTATTATCAATAAAATTAGATGTTGATAATGTAATAGCAGCATATAGTTTGGAATTTGGACACAACATTACTGATTATTTAATTGGATTTATAAAAACTGATGGGACCATTTCAGCTCTAAACATTGGTGAAGTGTTGCAGGGAAAACAAATGCAAATAACTAATAATGTAGGAGATCTTCAAAATATTGTTTCGATAGCTAAATCACTTACACCTGTTGATAAAAGTGGTGTCAGAAGCACGGCGCTTGCGATAGAAAAAAATGGAGCACAACATGATTTAAAAGAACTATTAAATAAAACTGCTTAAGGCAGTTTTTTGTATTAAATTCAGTAATACTATTGACAAGTTATATATGCCAAAGTATAATGACTTTACAATTTATAAATATAGATAAAAGAAAGGAATGAATCAAATGATTAAAATTCAAATAAGTACCAAAAACATTAAAAGGCCACAAGAATGGAAAATATATGATAGAGAAGAATATTCTGAAAGTAAAGTTTTTCCAACATGGGAATATGAACAAGTAAAAAAAGATATTGAAGGGATGGAAGTATTGAATTCTTCTTTTATTAATAATATAGCGATTTCCATGACTGTAAAAAATGTTGAGCCAGTTGCAGTTAAAACTGATGGTGCAGTACAAAAAATTGTTGAGTTATCCGATGAACAATATTCAGCAATATGCGACTATTGTCAAGAGGAAAATTTATCTGAGGTAGAAGAAATTCTTAATGATAAACTTGCAGAAAAGGAAAACGAACCAGATAAAAAATTAGAGATGGTCAAAAAGAAAATATTTAAATATTAAAAAAGAGTTGTAAATGACAATTCTTTTTTTATGTCAAATTATATAAAGTCAAAAAAAATATAAAAAAATCTATTTACAAATCAAACATTAAATAGTAGAATAATGGTATCCGGTGTAGAGAAGTGGGGGAAAGTGGGTGATTTTATGTTCATGGGTGAATATCATCATACGATTGATGAAAAAGGAAGATTAACAATTCCTTCAAAAATCAGATATGAACTTGGTGAGAATTTTGTAATTACTCGTGGCTTGGATGGATGCTTATTCATTTACAAAAAAGAAACTTTCGAAAAAATAATTAGTAAGTATCAAGAATTGCCAAACATAAAAAACACTCGTCACTTTATGCGTTTTACCTTGTCTGGTGCTAACACCACAGAATTTGACAAACAAGGGAGAGTAAACATTTCAATTCCTCTTATTAACTACGCTGAATTAAAAAAAGATTGTGTAATTATTGGTGTAGGTGATAGAATCGAGATTTGGGATAGCGATAGATGGAATAACTTTGTAAGTGAAAACGAAGATAGTTATTCTGATATTGCCGACGAAATATTTTCTAATGATTTTAATATTTAGGAGCTTATATGCATACTAGCGTTTTACTTGAAGAAAGTATTAAATATTTAAATTTGAAAGAAAATAGTGTTGTTGTCGATTGTACTTTAGGGTATGGTGGACATAGCGCAAAAATTTTAGAAAATATTCCAAAAGGATTTCTCTATGCCATTGATCAAGATCAAGAAGCTATAAAAGAAGCTTCGAAGAGAATAAAAAGGGCTGGCTTAAATTTTGAAATTATTAATACAAATTTCAAAAATATAAAAAAAGAAATTTCAAAAAGGACAAATAAAGTTGATGGAATATTATTTGATTTAGGTGTTTCCTCACCACAGCTTGATAATGCTAAACGGGGGTTTAGTTTTCACAAAGATGCTCCACTTGACATGCGAATGAATCAAGAGGAAGGAATAACTGCAAAAGATGTTGTAAATACTTATTCTGAAGAAAAACTTACAAAAATATTTTATGAATATGGTGAAGAAAAATATGCTAAAAGCATTGCTAAAGGAATAATTAAAGAAAGAGAAAAAAAACCAATTGAAACAACATTAGAACTTGCCGAAATTATTAAAGAAAATGTTCCTGAAAAGTATCGCCGAAATTCACATCCAGCAAGAAAAGCATTTCAAGCTATTAGAATTGAAGTAAATAATGAATTAGAAGTTTTTGAAAAAGCTCTGAGAGATGCGTTAGATATAATTAGTCCCCATGGACGTATATGCGTAATTACATTTCATTCTTTGGAAGACAAAATTTGTAAAAGAATTTTTAATGAAGTAAGTTCTGTTCCAAAAGAATTAAATAAATTACCAGTAATTCCTGAAGAATACAAACCAAAATTTAATTTAATCGCAAATATTAAACCAACAAATGCAGAAATACAAAATAATAATCGCGCTCGAAGTGCACGACTTAGAGTAATAGAAAGAGGTTAGGCTTATGGCGAAAAGAAAGGTAAGAAGAGTTAAAATTTCAAGAGGTGAAAGATTACTTTATGTAACTATTATTTTTGCTGCCATCTTTTCGCTAGGGATAAAAACATTTTGTGGTGCTTCAATAAGCGAACTTAAAATTAGTATTGAAGAGATCAAATATAATATAACTGCCCAAGAAAAGAAAAATGAAAGTTTAACAATGAAGGTAAATGAACTTACATCTTTTGAAAATGTTAAAGGGGTTGTCAAAGAAATGGGACTGGCTTATAATAATGATAATATAATTGTCGTTGGAAAATAGAGGTGTTACCTGTGAGAAGGAAAAAACAAATAAAGAATAATTGGAAATTCCCAAAAAGAGTCTTTTTTGTTTTTTTTCTATGCATTTTAATATTGTTTGCGCGTTTTTGTTACTTATCACTTTCACCAAAAGTAAATGGTCATAACATTCAAAAATTTGCCGCTAATCGTAATACGGTTTCTAAAGTTTTAAAAGCAACACGCGGTACTATCTATGATGTTTCGGAAAAAGTTTTGGCCCAAAATGTCACTTCGTATACTTTAATTGCATATTTATCAGAAACTAGAAAAACAGGTGGAAAAATTGATTATGTAAAAGATATCGACGGCACAGCTTCCAAATTGGCAGCTATTTTAGGAGGGGATGCCAAAGATATTAAAGCCAGATTAGAAAAAGGTAAAAATTCTAATCGATATCAAGTTGAACTTGGAACCATTGGTAGGAACATAACAGAACTTAAAAAAAGTGAAATAGATGATTTGAGTTTACCAGGTATTGACTTTATTGAAGATTATAAACGTTACTATCCAAATGGCGATTTTGCCTCATACATCATTGGCTATGCCAAGACAAATGAAAAAGAAGATGAAAATGGCAAATTAGTTACGGCTATTGAAGGTGAAATGGGTATTGAAGCAAAGTATGATAATTTGCTTAAAGGAACCGATGGATATTTACAGTATCAGCAGGATCGTTTGGGTTATAAAATACCTGATACTGCTGAAACGAGAATCGAAGCTATAAATGGTAGCGATATATATTTAACATTGGATTCAAGTATTCAAAGATTCGCTGAAACGGAAGTGAAAACAATTGAAGACAAATATAAGCCAGAATGGGCTATTATATCTGTCATGGATGCTAAAACCGGTGATTTACTCGCAAGTGCGTACACACCATCATTTAATCCAAATGTTCGAGATGTTAAAAATTATGAAAATTTATTAGTTTCGACGGCATTTGAACCTGGAAGTACAATGAAAACTTATACTTATATGTGTGCGATTGAAAAAGGTACTTATAATGGTAGTGCAACTTTTAGATCTGGTAGTATTGTCGTTACTGATGCAACAATTAAGGACTGGAATAATACAGGTTGGGGAACTATTACTTTTGATAAAGGCTTTGAGTACTCCAGTAACGTTGGTATTTCAAACATGATTAATAAATTTATTGATAAAAATGATTTGCGCGATTGTCTAACTAAATATGGTTTTGGTAAAACTACTGGCATCGATATTGCGAAAGAAACATCTGGCAAATTAGGCTTTAGATACCCAGTCGAAGTAGCTAATGCTGGTTTTGGGCAAGGTATTACAACAACAGTTATACAACATTTAAGAGCGCTAACAATTATAGCTAATAATGGTAAAGCCTTAACACCACATGTGGTATCGAAAATTGTCAATTCTAATACTGGTGAAGTGACATATGAAAGAAAAATCGAAAAGTCCGAGCAACTTGTTAGTGCTGATACGATAACTAAAATTAAAGATTTAATGGATAATGTTGTAAATAGTAGTGATCCTGTTGCCACTGGAAGACGATATCATATTGATGGCTTTAATATTATTGGTAAAACCGGAACTGCTCAGATTGCCTCACCCCGAGGAGGATATTTAAAAGGAGAAGCCAATTCAATTTTCTCATTTGCTGGTATGTATCCAAAAGAAAAACCTGAAATTATTATTTATGCAGCAGTTAAAAGGCCAAACGTCGGAGCCACGGTAGTAGTTTCTGATGGAGTAAATAATATTATGAAAAATATTGCCAAATATAAAAATATGTTTGCTGATGGATCAACCAGTAAAAGTACTGTCGTTTCGTTAAAACTAGATTCTTATTTAAATAAAAAAACAGCTGATGTTAAAGCTATGTTAGAGTCAAACAAAGTTAAGCCAATCATTGTTGGCAATGGTGACAAAATTATTAATCAATATCCTTCTAAAGGCGATACTGTACTTTCATATGATAGAGTAATATTAGTTACTAATGGTAATAAAAATATCATGCCTGATTTAAAAGGATATTCAAGAGGCGAAGCAATTTACTTAATGAAAGCTTTAAATTATAAATTTGAAATTGAAGGTTATGGTTATGTAACTAGTCAAAGTATTGCGGCCGGTAAAGAGGTGGGCAATGGTGTAGTTAAAATAACGCTTTCTGAAAAATATAAAGAATTGCCAGGTTAATACCTGGCTTTTTACATAATAAAAATATAAAACCATAAAATTATATAGGTGATTTTATGCATGGTTTTAGAAATTATATTTTTGAAAAAGACTTTCGAATTATTTATTTAGAAAACAAACTGGATATTTTAAATTACTGTTGCATCGATCACTTTAGTGATGAAAAAATGATTATTAGATATAATGAAGGAATCCTTATTATTAAAGGGGAAAATTTAGTAATAGCAAAAATGTTAGATGATGAAATGTTAATTTCTGGTTTTATAAAAGCGATAGAGTTTAATGATTGAAATTTTAAAAAGCAGAATACTTATAAATATCCAAGGTAAGAATATTAATCGTTTCATCAAAAAAGTAATTGTTAATAAGATTAGTATTTTATCACTAAAATATATTAATGAAAAAGAAATTGAAATGCTTATTTATAAAAAGGATTATCAGCGAATATTAAAAATAAAAAGCATTTATGAAATATTAGAAAAAGATATCTTTGGTTTTATAAAAATTAAAAAAGTTATTAGATTAAACATTCACTTATTAATTATAACTTTTATTTGTTTGTTATTACTATTTTTACTTACGAATTTAATATTTAACATTGAAGTAGTCCATACAAATAAAGAAATAAGATCTTTAATTAAAAACGAATTAAAAAACAATGGAATTAAAAAATTTGCTTTCAAAAAAAGTTTTAGTCAAAAAGAAAAGATCAAAGAAAAAATTTTGAATAAATATAAAGATGATATTGAATGGTTAGAAATTGAAGAAGCAGGCACAAAATATATTATTAGAGTTGAAGAACGGGAAATATTAAAAAAAGAAGAGCAAAATTCACCTCGGAACATTGTGGCCAAAAAAGATGCAGTTATTAAAAAAGTAATTTCATCGCAAGGTGAAGTTTTAAAAGAAATAGATGAGTTTGTCAAAAAAGGTGACACTATAATTAGCGGCGAAATTATATTAAATGATCGTGTCATGGGGAAAGTCAAAGCTAAAGGAAAAGTATATGGAGAAGTATGGTATGTTATAAAAACTGACTATCCCTTTGTTTATGAAGAATATAAAGAAACTGGTAAGAGTAAAGAAGTTTTCGCTTTAAAATTTTTAAATCATAATTTTGATTTAACACTTCACAAGTTTAAAAACAAAAAAACAAAGGATAGAGTTATTATTCAAAATCAGTTACTACCATTAAAGATTGTCAAGCAAAAGCAAAAAGAAGTAACAATTAAAAGATGGATTTTAACATTTGATGAAGCATTATTAAAGGCTGAAGAGAAGGCGACCGAAAAAGTTTTAAAAAAATTAAATAAAAATGAATACATAATTCGCAAGAAATATTTGAAAAGTGAAGTTAAATCTAGTACAATAGAAGTGGATATGTTTTTTTCAGTATATGAAAACATAACGGATTATAAAAAGGTTGAGTGATAATATGCTTCGAAATCAAGTGCTGGATATTTTTGAGGCCATGTGGCCGACACTAGCAATTAGTATGGTGATTATTATCAGCATGCGTATTGTTTATTTATTTAAAAACAAGAAAGAATTTATTGTTTATCGTGAACTTGCTTCGCTAATATTTATAATTTATGTATTATGTTTATTCTATGTAGTTACTTTTCAAGATGTTAGCTGGAGTAGTTCTAATTTTATTCCATTCAAAGAAATGTTTAGATATCAATTTGGAAGTCGTCTATTTTTTAAAAATGTTATTGGCAATATGCTTTTATTTATGCCATATGGCTTTTTTACAGCATATTATTTAAAATTAGAAAAACCTAAAGCAGTTATTATACTTTCACTTTTAGTGTCAACGACTATTGAATTTACTCAACTTGCAATTGGTCGAGTTTTCGATATTGATGACATTATATTAAACTTCATGGGTGCGATGGTTGGTTTCTATGTTTACTATTTATTAAATAAGATTAATCATTTGCTTCCGAAATTTTTGAAAAAACCGATTGTTTATAATATACTTATGGTAATTCTTTTAGGATTAGTAATTGCTTATTTAATTGGTGTAATTGAGTTGGGGGTATAATATGAATAAATTCGAAATTTTTAATGAAACCGATGAAGAACTAGATTTAGAAGAAGAAAAAAAATTAATCGAATATGCATTAAAATATAAAAAACTAGATAATGTAATATTTAACGTAATATTTGTTGATAATAATCAGATTCGTCAAATTAATAAAGAGTATCGCAACATTGACCATGAAACTGATGTTATTAGTTTTGCTTTGGAAGATAATAAGGATATTGATTTTGAATTTGGAAGACTTCTAGGTGATATATATATTTCAGTTGATAAAATGAAAGAACAAGCAAAAGAATATGGTCATAGTGAAAAAAGAGAAATGGCATTTTTAACTATTCACGGGTTACTTCATTTGCTTGGATATGATCATATGAATAAAGAAGATGAAGAAGAAATGTTTAAAGAGCAGGAGTTGATTTTAAATGGCTATGGTATCAAGAGATAAGTTAAAAGTAAAAGGATTAAAACGATTTGTAAAAAGTTTTGGCTATGCGGTTGATGGTTTGAAATATGCATTCAAATATGAACAAAATATTATTGCTCATACCATAGCTACTATTTTAGTAGTAGCGTTTGGAATTGCTTTTCATTTAAATTATACTGAGTGGCTAATTATTATATTGATTATTGGTTTAGTTGTTGCTACTGAATTAATAAACACTAGTATTGAAGCGGCTATCGATTTATGTACTAAAGAACAAAATCCGCTTGCAAAAGTGGCCAAAGATACAGCGGCAGCTGCTGTTATGGTATTTGCGATTATCGCTGTGATTTTAGGTCTTATGATTTTCATTCCAAAAATTTTAGCACTATTTTAGGAGGTAATTATGCAAGTTACATATTTGGATTGTACTGATGACGAAGCTTGGGCTAAGGATAACGAACGTCGCGTTAAAGACAAATATTATTTAGAAGATCCAGAATTAAAAGATAAATATTTGATAGATGATGCAGATTTATCATATATGGTTGAAGATTGTGCATTAGTAAGGACAACTGGTCAGTTTCCATTTCATCATCAGGTGCAAACAACCGAATCAGCTGGTGCTTACACTTTTGGAAATTCAATGTATTTAAACGATGCGATATCCAGTATTGTACGTTCTAAATATCCTCAAGTAATGACTGATGAAGAATATGAAAAATATCAAGAAGAAATGGCTCAATATCAAGTGTATTCAGAGCTCCATCGTGACACCTTGCATTTTACAATCAATGGTTTAGTTCAATCATCTATGTACGGAAATTTTGATGACCGTGATTATATTATGATCGAACCATTAGCAAAGCATATTGATAGTCCTTTAAAATCACTAAGGCCAGAGGATACTTATTTTAAAGGTGATATGACACTGTCTGATGAAAGTTCACTAATTATTAGTGAAGAAGTTTATGAAAAAATTAAAGATGACCCGGCATATGCTGATGATTTAAAACGCTTTAATCTATTTGTTTATAAAGGTAATAATCAAGCGATGGCTGTCAAGCAGGCTTTAAATAATTTAGGCTATGACAATTTTTTAATTAGTAATAGTTATTACACTATGCATGACCATGGTCTAGCTTTGCAGATGACAGAATTTTTGTCTTCGTATGCGCAAGAACATAATATTCCGCAAACAAAACATAGTAATTCTATAGAACTACAAGAAGAGCATGAAATTGAAATTGCTAGAAATAGTGAAATTGCTTTTAAACATTTACAATATATATTAGAGCATGGTGGTGTTTCACAAGAATTGGCTATGCAGACACTGGAATTTTCGAAGTATGAACAGACTGCAAAGTTCAAGGAATTAACGCGCCAAGTAGTTGAAGAAATTGGATTGGATGAAATTGCTAGATTAACGAGTGAATTTAATCAAAATATGATTGTTGAGCATAATAAATTAACTGCGGAAAAACCGCAGGTAGAATTATATAATGATATAACTGAAGAAATTTTGGAACCAGACGAAGATACACAAGAAAAAACATTATAAAGGAGAATATATGAAAAGTGGATTTGTAAGTTTAATAGGAAGGCCCAATGTTGGCAAAAGTACATTACTTAATAATATTCTTGGTACAAAAGTGGCAATTACATCTAAAAAACCACAAACAACTAGAAATATTATTGAAGGAATTTATAATGAAAAAGATATTCAAATAGTCTTTGTCGATACTCCAGGCATTCATAAACCTAATCATAAATTAGGCAAAATTTTAAACAAGGGTGCTTATTATAGTATTGAAGATGTTGATATCGTTTGCTTTTTAGTTGATGCCAAAGCTGGGCTTGGAAAAGGTGACGAATTTATTATTGAAAGAATTAAAGACTTGAATAAACCAGTAATATTGATTATTAATAAAATTGATGGTTTATCTAAAGATGAAGTTTTTAATCTTATTAATCAATATAAAGATTTATACGACTGGGCTGATATTGTACCACTTTCAGCTTTAAAGGGTAGTAATGTCGATGAATTTATTAAGGTATTAAAAAAATATTTAACCGATGATGTTAAATATTTTGAAGAAAATCAAATTACTAACCGAAGTATGGATTTTATGATTGCTGAATTTATTAGGGAAAAAGTTTTCCGTCTTACTGAAGAAGAAGTCCCACATTCTATAACTTGTGTTACTGAAAAGATTGTCAAAGATAAAGATAAATATATAATTAACGCAGCAATTATTGTCGATCGTGATTCACTTAAAAAAATAATCATTGGCAAAAATGGAGACATGATTAAAAAAATTGGCACTTTGGCCAGAAAAGATATTGAAGAGTATTTGCACGCCAAAGTATATTTGGAATTGTATGTTAAAACAATTAAAAAATGGCGCGACAAAGAAAAATATTTGACTGAATTAAAATTTAATGATTTTTTAGAATAAAAAAGCTCATTTTAGAGCTTTTAATTTGTTTAAAATTTCTTTATAACAATCATCAAATACTTGTTGTAGTTCTTCTTCAGTAAACATTTGATAGTTATTTTTGTCGTATTTTTCTTTTTCATTAGCTAAATTATTAATTTTTAAAATTGTTTTTTGAATGTCTTTATCAGTTATAGGACATTCTTTAATAGGATTATTTGGAGTAATCATATTAATAGTTGGAAGCAAATTTTCATTTATTAACTTACGATCAAAAATTTTAAAATCACTTTGCTTTATAAGATAAGGTTTTCCTTGATAATTTTTGATAATTGTACCATCTTTTAAAATAATCGTTTTTTGTTTATTATTGCATGAAACGTGATGAGTATAAGTATAAGTGTTAAAATAATTATCAGCCATGATGTGCGACAAATAACCTAACACTAGTGGATTATGCATCTCCTCTTTATATGTTTCGAGAAATTTTGTGATATCGACATGACCATCGCCAGGTCTTCGAAAATGTGTCTCGTGTTTTTTAGTAATTGTACTAGGCGAGTCAATCGCATAGCCGTCTAAAATATCTGGCATTACATTTCCTAAAATAAATTCATCACCAAGATTCAAGTTTTTATTGATTTTATTAGCTAAAGCTAAGTGAATAGGCCATGAGGGCATATAATCACATCCTTTATATAATTATATCAAATTTCGCGATAAAAAAAGGCAAAAAGGGGTTTAAAAACAGAAAAAAAGCTAAAATTTACACTTTTCATCAAAAAAAACATGAAAAATACTTGTAAAATTTCATAAAATAAGGTATACTTATTAAGTCAATTATGAATGGGCCTGTAGCTCAGTTGGTTAGAGCACACGCTTGATAAGCGTGGGGTCGCAGGTTCAAGTCCTGCCAGGCCCACCATTTTTTATTTGGTCCGTTGGTGAAGCGGTTTAACACACATGCCTTTCACGCATGCACTCACGGGTTCAAATCCCGTACGGACTACCAAGTTTGTTAATTATTTTTTTTATATAAATACTAAGAAGTGGAGAAGTAATATTTATCCCTTATTTAAAGAAAGCCAGAACGATGAAAGCTGGTAATAATATAAATATGAATAACACCACGGAGTTATTTAGCTGAAATTAGTAGGTTAAATCGGAAGTAAACCGTTATCTAATTATAAGTTTCTATTGAAACTATAGAGTGATCATGTTATGTGATAAGTAAGGTGGCACCGCGAATTACAGTTATTCGTCCTTATCGAGGAACGTTTAGCTGTTTTTATTGAAATGCTCAATTAGCTCAGTTGGTAGAGCATTCGGCTGTTAACCGACAGGTCGTAGGTTCGAGT
>CAZELY010000005.1:43106-51193 GCA_964513345.1 uncultured Muribaculaceae bacterium | reverse complement strand
CATCTTGCCACCAAAATCCTTCAAGTGGTGGAACAACATATTCAAAGAATCCATCAATTTTGTGTGTTCCTTTATAACTCATTTTTATTGTATAAGCAACACCATATAATAATCCAATAGTATTTTGATAATCTCCATTTTCTTCATTTGGATTTCCTGTTCCTCTTACTGCGATATAATTCATTTTAGGTATTTCTATTATGCTTGGTTTATTTTTAGGCATATAAAATTCTTTATATTCCTTTTTATAATCAAAAGTCATAGTTTCAACTCTCTTTCTATTTAATAGGTATTTGTATTTCAGTTAACCAATCTTCTACATTATCTTTATTCCAAATTCCATCAATATAGCATTCTCTTGGATATTCTTTAATCTCTAACTTATTATCTTCTATATATTTCATAATTTTTGCATATGATTTTCCTAACGTTTCATATGATCCTTTATGATAAATACATATACATTTTGTTTCTGGAATATCCATAAATTTAATATTATTATTTTCTTTAAATGGTTGGTTCTCTTTGATAACTGCTTGAGCATACCTCACTTTAATGTTTTTCTCTTTATACTCGCCATCTAAATAATTAACATAACAATAATCTGGTTCAATGCATTTAATATTTGGGTTTAATTCCATACACTCTTGCCCTGAACTTATAATAAACTCTGATGCTTCACTATAATCTTTTAATAACCCTTCTTTGTAATAAACATAATAAGCAGGTACTATTTTTTCAAATATTTCTTCTTTCATATCTTTCTCCTCCAATAAATAATTTAGTTTTGAAAGCTGATTACTATATTCAAAAATAGTATTTTCTAATTCTTTTTTCTTTGACTTAAGAATATTTTCTAATGATTCATTATCTATTATTATTTTCTTTATTTCATCAATTGATAATCCAATTTGTTTTAAAGAAATAATCCTTGCTACATCTAATAATTGATTACTCTCATAATATCTATATCCATTAAAAACATCAACATGTTTTGGAATCAATAATCCTTCTTTTTCATAATATCTCAATGCTTTAATAGTTACTTTAGATAATTTAGAAAAATCTCCTATTCTTAACATAATATCGCCTCCTAAATTATTTATACAGTATCCCCTAAGAGGAGAGTCAATATATATTTATTATATCATTAAATAGCATTTTTTTACCTTTGTAAGAGTTCGGAATATTATTTATTGTACGAACACCATTTTTTTATCAAAAAAAGTGTAGATAATGTGTAGATAAAGTGTAGATAGTTGCAATTTTTTGAAAATTTTGACAAAGTAAAAACCCTCGCAAAGCCTTTATTTACAAGGGTTTTAACACTATTTACCACAACATTGTTTATATTTTTTACCACTGCCGCAAGGCCTTTTGTATTGAGGCATTTGGGAGCATTTGGGAGCACTTGGCTCGTTAATTCGGCACTTGGTTACACTTGAGAGCACTCTGTAGCACTCGGCAAACCTAGCAGAACTTATCTAAAAACTTATCTAAAAAAATAGATATTTTAATTATTTGCAATTTTTGAGTAATGCAACTAAATAAAGTTGTTTATGCTGATACTTCACATTTATATTCTAATTTATAACCAATTTGATCCAAATAGTAATCAATTATACAAAAAGTCCACATTGCTTCATCAATTGTCAGTATATCTTTTAAATACACTTTTTTATACTTATAAATTTTTGGTATCGTAATATTAATTTCAATTTCTTTTTCCCAATTATCATAGCGTTTCATATATATTGCATATCTCAATTGTTTGCCTTCATTTTTTTTAAAAAATCTTTTTATTTGATTCCCCTTCGACTTATTCCAATCTAACAAATTTTCATTAATATATATATCATCCCAGTTTTCAAAAAAAGGAAAATGAATTAGTAGATTTCTTAACATTTTAAACACTTGATATTTTTCTTTATTATTTTTCCCGTTTTCAATGGATTTGTTAGCTAAATTTTCAAATTTTCTTTCGGTGTTTGGTCCTGACAAAAGTTCATTTATCAATAGTGACATCTTTTGAATGTAATCTATTTTTGCTGATTCAGTGCAATAATACAATTCAGGGAATCCTATTTCGTGTACATAATTTCTAATTCTATTAGCAAGCATATTTTCCACTTCTTTTTGGATTTTTGTCATTTTATATCATCACTTTCTACATATTTCCAAATATATCCACCAGAGCTTTTTCTCTTTCCGCTACACACTTCAGATACTTTCTTCGCTCCAGTTTCTTCCATTGCTTTTCTTACACCATCAAATGTTTTAATGTAATTACCTTGCAAATCGTATTGTATAACCCTTTTTATACATTTATTAGTGTTTTTATATTTTCCTATATCTTTTGTGGTTCCTTGATCAATTCTCCATTGAAATCCTTTTGTTAAAGACTTACTATCACAAGCGTATTTTATCCCACTTCCTGAAACACCTATACTTTTACCTGCATCAGCCAAACTTTTAAACTGTTGAATAAATTTTCCAGATTCCGTATATTGGTTAATCTTAATAGAATTTGAATTACAAGAAGGACATCCTGATCCTGAAACTCTAGCATAAATTGGAGCTTCCCATTCATGTCCTTTCTCACATATCCACCATGCTTTATAATTTGATCCACTAGATAATTCATATGGAGTTTTTTTGTTCTTTTTAAAATCCCATTCTTTTAATAATTCTGGATTTGTTGTTGCAATATCATTAAATCCTCTTAAAACTCTATGCCCACTACAATATGGACAACTAAGATCATTATATCTGTCTAATAAACTCATTTCATATGAATGTCCCTTTGAACATATCCACCATCTTTTTGTTGATATTTTATGCATAGATTCATCCAACGTATAAGCATTTTTTATAGGATCCCATTCTTGCTTTATTTTTTTTAACTTTTTTAGAATCTTGCTTTTATCTGTTCTAATAACAGGAAAACATATTGGGCATCTTGCACCTTTTACTTTAGAGTCTATTGAAGAACAGAATAAATGACCATTATTACATTTCCACCATGCTTTATAACCTGACCCCGCTGATACCTCATTAGGTTTTTTCTGATTTTTATCATAAACCCATTCTTTTAATAATTTTGGATTCGTTGTTGCTAAATCATTGAATCCACTTAAAACTTTACGACCAGAACAATATGGACAACTTTGTCCTTTATTCCTATGGATAATAGTTGCTTGAAATTCATGCCCTTTTGAGCATATCCACCATACCTTTTTACCACTATTTGAAGTTACATTTTCTGGTTTCAAATTACCATTTTTTTTATAATTCCACTCTTTAGATAATTGTGGATTATTTAATAGCAGCGAATTTGATTTTATAGAATACTCTATTTCCGTATATATTTTTTCCAAATCTCTATCAATATCCACACTAGGATTTATTACACCAAGATCAGTTAATATTTGCATAATGATATTTTCTAAATCCTCATTCGATTTATTTTTTCTATATATACAAATGCTTGATGAGTTTAGAAAAGAGCATTTGTTATCTCTAATTCTATATAACTTTATTCCTAAATTATCACAAATCTTATCTTTTTCTAAATCATTCACTGGGTCAATGTGATAATATCCACCATCATATTCGATACCTACATTTAGACTTGGAATAAATATGTCAATCTCTCTTTTTCCTAATTCTTTAACTCTATAATTATCTATAGTATCATTAAAGTTTTGTTTAATATAATAGTACACTATTTTTTCTTGAAAAGATGTAACTTTTTCTTTGCTACATATTGGGCATCCATGATTTTGTATTCTATTACCTGCTGTTTGTTTATAACTGTGTCCTTTCGGACAGATCCACCAGAATAGTTTAGTAGAGCTAGGAAATATTTCATCTGGTTTTTCTTTATTTTTAGTATAATCCCATTCTCTTGCAATTCTTGGATATTTAGTTAATAAATCCGTTTTCCCTTTTACAAGTTTTTTACCACTACAATATGGGCAACCAGTACCACGATTTCTTACTTCAATTACTTGTTGCCACTCATGTCCATTTTTACATTTCCACCATACGCTCTTCTTTGACTTTGATCCTATTCCGTTTGGATTTAAGTCATTCTTTTCATAATTCCACGCTTTTGCCAAAACTGGATTCTCAGTAGCTAAATCATTATAACCAGCTAATATTTTTTGATTAGTACAATATGGACAATTAGTTCCATTTACCTTCGTTCTATTTCTAATAGCAGTTTCCCACTCATGACCTAATTTACACTTCCACCACACCTTTTTGGTAGAAACATATACTATTTCATCTGGTGCAAAATCATTTTTTTCATAGTTCCACTCTTTTGCCACTCTCGGGCATTGTGATTTAAGATCATTATAACCTTTTAACACTTGTAAATTTGCACATACAGGACAACCAGCACCAGAACGATGTCTACTGCCAATTCCTGCTTGCCAACTATGACCTTTTGGACATATCCACCATACTTTTCTATCAGAACCTAAAGTAAGTGTATTCAAATCAAACTCAGTATTCTTATCATAATCATATTCTTTCATTAACTCTTTATTATCTTTTAAATAATTACTTTTCTCCAAGAATATCACCGCTTTTCTCCTATATAAATTATACCATATATCTACTCTAATATTTTTGATATTACAACTTTTGAATAATAAATTACAATTTAGATAATTTTTAGATAAGTTTTGTATTCTATTTGAAATTATTGGTGTAATATGCATTTACCCTTATTTTATAAGGCTTCACAAGGCTTTTATAGCTTATCTAAAACTTATCTAAGACAAAAGACATGCCTAAAATTACCTAAATATTGTAATCACAGAAAAACCCGCAACCCCTTATTTTATGCGGGTTCGCGGGCTTATTTACCACAACATTGTTTATATTTGCGTCCTGAGCCACATGGCCTTTTGTATTCGGGATTTTGGGAGCTTTTGGGAGCACTTGGCTCGTTAATTTGGCACTTGGTTGCACTTGAGAGCACTCCGTAGCACTCGGCAAACCTAGCAGAACTTATCTAAAAACTTATCTAAAAAATAATGAATTTTATTTTTTTACAATTTTTAAGTAATATTATAAATTAAGCAACTCTTTTTTCTTTTTATCAAATTCTTCTTGAGATATAGCACCCATATCAAGAAGTTCTTTTAATTCCTTTACTTGAGCTGCTGCAGATTGTGTATTTGTATTATTTGAATTAGCATTTGATTTATAGTTTTCGATATATTCTTTTATTTCTCTAGCAACTGCATTTAAATTCTTATTAGAGAACATTACTGTATTATCATCTGCTCTATCCTTTTGACTAGCAAATAGTGGTTGCTTTTTTGCTACTGTTCCAGCTATTATAAATTGAATATGGCCCATTATTAATCCTGCTTCTTTTAATTCCACAGCACTAATTTGATCAATCATAAATGTTCTTTCTCCTGTATGTCCATATTTCATTTTAGCCATAAGTCCAGATCTTGAAATTGTAATTGAATCATTGTTAATAATAATTCTTGCTTTACCATAATCTAAAGTATCAAAATTATATTCTTTTTGCATTATATCAACTCCTATATTAATTATATCATAAAAATTATTAGATTAATCTTTTTCTAAAATTTTTCTTATCAAATCATTTAAATCACTCATCAAATTAACCAACTCTTTATTTTTTTCTAAATACATATTATATACAGTCATTGGAGATGTTATGGATTTAAAATTTTCGTCATTTTTTGCTTTTATGATACTTAGATAATTTTCAATTTCTTTTTCAAAATGAATATTTGGAAAGTTCATTAAGGCTGTATTCAGATTTAAATTTAATTCATCACTTCTATTTATATCACGGTCAAAAATCAAAACAACCTTTATACCAATTTTTTGAATTACCTCTGCTAAATAAAGCATAAACTCCTTACCATAAAAATCTATGTATTCTATCTCACTTGAGTATATATTTATATTTTCTTTTTTACAACAATCAAACAAAATCTTTTCAGTACGACCTTCACCAATAACTACGATTTTTGAAAACAAAGCTTGGATAATTTTTGGTTTAATAAAAATATTAAAATAATTATCAAAATTACTCAGTAATTTTTTAATACTTTTGTAGCAATGTTTTTTCTCCAATTCATTATCACTGTAGTTTAAAATCATGCTGTATAACGAAATGTTATTTAGTTCATCTATATATTCTAGATCCGACATCAGTGGAATGATATTGCCATCATTAACATATGCAACCGAGCACAAATCAACATTCATACATTCAAGAAATTTTGGCGAATGTGTTGCAACTAAAATTTTTGTATAAGTTGATAAATCATTTAATACTTTACAAACACTACTAAACAATGATGGATGCAAGAAAGTTTCTGGTTCATCTATTATCAAGTATTTAATTGGATTTTTAATTGAAGGATTAAGCATTTTTTTAACAAGTAGCAATTCTGCCAAAAATGTTTCACCTGATCCTGGTTTTTGCCATTGATTCGAAGTAGTATCAATATCTACTTTTACTAATCCCTTATAATCATCCATTGAACTACTTAATGAGATACCAACTTTCGATATTCTATTTATATCATCCAAATCAATTGTTGATAATTGTTTGTTAATGCTGTCTTGTATATCTTTAATTTCAATCAATTTTTGTAACCATTGAATTAATGGAGAATTAGATGCACTATTCTTTATATATTCATTTGCTCTTACTTCATTATTTATAAATATTGCATTTTTCTTATTTGTATCACTAAAGTTTGATAAAATTGTGGTTTTTCCTTGTGAATTTAAACCGACCAAAATACAAATATTATTTTTTTCTAAAATATTATTTATTACCATCTTAAATCTATCCCCCTTAAATGATTATACCATAAATCTTTGTCATTAATTTTGATATTACTACTTTTAGGTAATAAATTACAATTTAGATAATTTTTAGATAAGTTTTGTATTTAATTTGAAATTAATGTTTCAACATATGTTTTAGCCTTATTTTATAAGGGTTTGTGAGATTTTGACAACTTATCTAAAACGTATCTAGGACAGTGGACACGTCACTTTTTACCTAAATATTGTAATCATAGAAAAACCCGCAATCCCTTATTTTATGCGGGTTTGCGGGCTTATTTACCACAACATTGTTTATATTTGCGTCCTGAGCCACATGGGCATGGGTCATTACGGCCTACTTTTTGAACTCTTTTGGGTTGTTTTTTCTTAATTTTGTTTGGATCTTCAACTGCTTGACCTTTGGCTACTTGTTTTCTTTCGGTGTTTTGTCTTACTTCAGCATTCAATAAGAATCTTGTAATATCAGTATCAATAATATCAAGTAGATTATCAAACATTTCATATCCTTCAGCAGTATAGGCACGAAGTGGATTTTCTTGACCATATCCTCTTAAGAAAATACCTTCTCTAAGCAAACTCATTTCATTAATATGATCCATCCAATGAGTATCTATTACTTTAAGTGATACAGCTTTTTCAAATTCATTTCTAATTTCTTCTGGAATTTCATTGATTTTATCTTCATATTCTTTAACAACTTGTTCATGAATTGTATTTACTAGTGCATCAGCTTCTAATTCATCTAACTCTTTTACTTCAAGTGGATCTTTTAATAAGTTTTGGTTTACTGATTCTAGTATTTCACTTACATCAAGTCCTGTTAGTTTTCCATCTTCTGAAGCATGACTTTTAACAAATGCTTCAATATGATTATAAAATGTTTTTAAAACTTCATCGTGAATAGATTCACTATCTAAGATTAAATTACGTTTATCATAAATAATTCCTCTTTGATTGTTTAATACGTCATCATATTCAAGTAAAGTTTTACGAGTATCAAAGTTGTTACCTTCAACTCTTTTTTGAGCTGATTCAATGGATCTTGATAATGATTTGCTTCTGATATTCATTTCACCATCAAAGCCCACTCTTTGAAGCATCATTTTAGCTCTATCAGTTCCAAATCTTACCATTAATTCATCTTCAAATGATACACAAAATTGAGTCATTCCTGGATCACCTTGACGACCAGAACGTCCTCTTAACTGATTATCAATACGTCT
>CAZELY010000005.1:0-43096 GCA_964513345.1 uncultured Muribaculaceae bacterium | reverse complement strand
TCTTGATTCATGTCTTTCAGTTCCTAAAACACATAATCCACCTAATTCTTTGACACCTTCGCCTAATTTAATATCGGTACCACGACCAGCCATGTTAGTGGCAATTGTAACGGCACCTTTTTGTCCAGCTTTAGCAATGATTTCAGCTTCTCTAGCGTTATTTTTAGCATTTAAGACTTCATGAGGAATATGTTCTTTTTTAAGCATTGAACTTAATAATTCACTGTTTTCAACAGCAATTGTACCAACTAATACTGGTTGTCCTTTTTTATGTCTTTCTTTAATTTCTTTAACAATGGCTGAATATTTACCAGCTGCTGTTGCGAAAATCAAATCACCAAAGTCTTCACGAATAACTGGTTTATTAGTAGGTATTTGAATAACATACATGTTATAAATATCTCTAAATTCTTCTTCTTCAGTTTTAGCTGTACCTGTCATACCAGATAATTTAGCATACATTCTAAACAAATTTTGGAATGTAATTGTCGCTAGTGTCTTAGTTTCTTCATTAATCTCTACGCCTTCTTTGGCTTCAATAGCTTGATGAAGTCCTTCCGAAAAGCTTCTTCCTGGCATCAAGCGACCAGTAAATTGATCGACAATAATGATTTTGCCATCTTGAACAACATAGTCAAAATCTCTTTTCATACTATAATTTGCTCGTAAGGCTTGATTAATAAAATGTACTAAAGTTGTATGTTCAATATCGTATAAATTTTTTAAGTTGAAATAGCTTTCAGCTTTTTTCATACCATCAGTATCTAATGATACAGCTTTAGTTTTTTCGTCATAAATGTAACCTTTGTTTTCCTTTAATCCTTTAACAAATTTATCGGCTTGAATATATAAATTAGCTGATTGCATTCTACCACCAGAAATAATTAAAGGTGTTCTTGCTTCATCGATTAATACTGAGTCAACCTCGTCGATAATAACAAAGTTAAGTGGTCTTTGAACTCTTTCTTCAGCTTTAACAACCATATTGTCTCTTAAATAATCGAAACCGATTTCGTTATTGGTTGAATACATGATATCGCAGTTATAAGCGTCTCTTTTTTCAGCAGCTGAATATTCGCGATAATTAATACCAACAGTTAACCCTAAAAATTCATAAATTTTACCCATCCAAGCAGCATCACGACCTGCTAAGTATTCATTGACTGTAATTATATGAACACCTTTGCCTGTTAGTGCATTGGCATATGCTGGCAAAACAGAAGTTAAAGTTTTACCTTCACCAGTTTTCATTTCAGCAATGTTACCATAGTGAATACAAAGCCCACCAATAATTTGTACTAAATATGGTTTTTCACCAATAACACGATATGCAGCTTCTCTAGCTACAGCAAAAGCTTCAATTAATATATCTTCAATATCTTCACCCTTGTCTAAACGTTTTTTAAATTCATCTGTTTTAGCTTTTAATTTTTTATCAGTAAGTTTGCTCATTTTGCTGTCTAAAGCATCTACTTCTAAAGCCATTTTCTTAAAACGTTCTAATTCTTTATATTCGTGATCAAATATTTTTTTTAATATCCCCATGTCAATCATCCTTTCTGACGTCTATATAGTATTTTACCAAAAATCTAGTAAAAATACCATAAAAAAAGACTAAAAAGTCTTTATTTTTCTTTAATTAATCCATAGTTTCCATCTTTACGTTTATATACTACTTCAACGTCACCATTTTTAGAATTTCTAAACATAAAGAAATCATGATCTATTAAATTCATTTGTAAAATTGCTTCTTCATCACTCATTGGTTTCAATTCGATTGCTTTTTTCTTAACAATTTTTGAAGTATCTTTTTCTTCCTTTTCAGTTTCAAAATCAACCATGATACCAATAACTTTATCTTTGTTAGCTTTTTTACTCATGCGTGTTTTGTTTTTTCTAATTTGCCTTTCTAATTTATCAAGCACTAAATCAATCGCCGCAAATGGATCTTTATGAGCTTCTTCCGCACGTAAGATCATCCTTTTGGCTGGGATTGTAACTTCAACTACTTGATTTAATCCATCTGGTCTAATCATAACTGTAGCTGAAATTTGTTCGGGTGTTTCAAAATATTTATCAAGTTTGCCTAATTTTTCTTCGACATAGTTTTTTATGTCTTCTGTAACCTTAAATTTTTTACCACTAATTCTGTATTCCATTTTCATCACCTTCCAATAATATTATATCACAGATATATAAAATTTGCAGGTGTTTTTTCAGACAAAATAAAAAACTACACGAGTGTAGTTTTAATTTCTACTACATTTTTGGCTTGAAGGCCTTTATCAGTTCGCACTAATTCAAACTCGACATATTGTCCTTCAACTAGTGTTTTATAGCCTTCCGTAAGAATTGATGAATAATGAACAAAGATGTCTTCTTGATCACTATACTCAATGAACCCAAAACCTTTGTCATTGTTAAACCATTTAACTTTTCCTCTCACTCTTACATCTCCCTTCTAGTAATTTCCTTACACTATCACTATACCTCTATAAGTGCCTATTTTCAACAAAAATGAGTCGTCAAAAATCGACAAATTATATGCGATTTTAGTGACATATCGTATTTTACTAAAAGATAATTCTCTAATAGCAGCCATTGCATGAAAGTAACATTATAGTGCATGAATGAAACAATGTGTCACGAATAGTTATATTATTTTTTAGTTGGTACTTGCACGAACTTCCATCAGGCAAAATAAAAATTATGCGTTAATATAGGTGCTAATATATGAGCATAGAAAGCAGTTGATTCCATGAAAGAATTAGTAATAAATGGTTCTATGTCACACATTAAAAAAAGCAATCCTGATTTTGATCAAGAAAAACTAGAAGTAATTCAATACGGATTGGAAGGCCTTTATATTTTAATTACTAAAACCACTATTATTCTTGTTATTGCTGCTTTATTGGGCATCGTCAAAGAATTAATTATTTTTGCATTAATATATAACTTTATTAGAATGCCTTCATTTGGACTGCACGCTACTAAAAGTTGGATATGCCTAGTGTCATCATTAACTATATTTATTGGAAGCGCTTTTGTTTGTACACTAATTACAATACCAATTAATATAAAAATAATTCTAGGAATAATATTAATATTTTTTATTTGTAAAAATAGTCCTGCTGATACTGAAAAAAGACCTATCATTAATCCGAAAAGAAGATTTATATATAAATTATTATCAACAGGTATAGCAATAATTTTTATCGCACTAGCACTTACAATACCAAATAATTTTTTAGGTAACTGCTTTATCTTTAGCTTGCTTGTTCAATGCTTTATGATATCACCAACCATTTATAAACTATTTAATCTACCATATGATAATTATAAAAATTATATTTAGCTCGGTTTAAATTTTATTTAAACATAAAGATGGAAGGAGGTATAATGTATGAATTTTATTATTACTGCTTTAGCTAGCATTGGTACTTTTGTTGCTGAATTTGGTAGTCAAGCTTGTATTTATTTCTGGCTCGATGAACCAAAATGCCCTAGAACTTTAATCAAATAAAAAATGTAGAGAGTTTTCTCTACATTTTAATTTTTAATCTTTGAGTAAATTTATTTTTAGTTAACAATTTTTCATTTTCTAAATGATCATCGTTTTTAATTATTTTACTGACTAAGGCTAATCCGTATCCGTGGTTATCACCTTTTGTAGTATATCCAGCATTAGAAATCTTTTCCATATCTAGTGGTCCTTTATAATTGTTACCGATGTCTATGCATAAAAAATCATCCAGCATAAAAATTTCTATTATTATTTCTTTCTTTTTTAAATTTTTAACAGCATCGATTGCATTATCTAAAAACACTCCAATAATCTTACAACTGTTTAACATAGTATCCTCGTTAATATTAATTAAATCTAAGGCACTAACACCATTAGATACATCCAAAATATATTTAATATGTAACTCTTTCATTTCAGTTAGTTTTGGATATATTGTAGCACGTAGTCCACCCTCAGGAATTTTAAACGTTCTATAGTTTATATCTTCATTATCTTTTATTTTATTATCAATTATTTTATCAATGTAGTCTATAGTTTTTTTATCTTTAGATTTCACCATATTCCTGATGGTAAGCAGTTGATTTTTATTTTCATGATTGTCAATTCTATATTGATTCATTACATTTTCAAAACTTTTTAAACTAGATAGACTCATTTCATATTTACTATTAATAGCCTTCATTTTTTCTCTAGTCACTGATAATCTAATAATTACAATAACATATACAATAACCAAACTGCTATTTATTAGTAAAATAATAGATTTAGGTAAATCCATATATGTTGTTATCATAAAAATAATAGTTATACCAATAGTAGCAATACAACAAATTATCAATTTATTTCTTTTCATACGATTGAAAATTACTACTAATTTTTCATAAAATGCTTTTGCATATTTATGCTGTGATCCAAGAACAATAAATATAGATGTGCAAATATTTAATATAATATTGCCAAATGATCTAGCGACAAATGTTTCAACATAATCGCCCAAAAATAAAGAAGCAACAAGTACAATAACGACTTCAGCAACCATTGAAAGGCCCATGGTAACTAAAACCAAAGCAGTGCTTGATTCTGCTTTTTTTGTAATATGCCTATAAACAGCAAAAACGGAAATAAAAAACATTAATGGCAGTTTTAAATATGTCGGAAAAGAATAATTGAATATTGCGCCAAGCAAGGTTAACACGATAAGAATCTTATATAGTTTATGGTCTTTAAAGTTGGTGCTTTTACCAGAAAGTTTATACCAAGCGTATATATTGGCAGCAGTCATAAATAATGAACTTGTAACCAACGTTAAGAACAATGCCCAATCCATTTTAAATCAACTCCCCATCAAATCTTGTTGAAATAATATCTATCGTTTCACCATTGTCAAACATAATAAAACGTTTTGGTTTATTATAGCTTACTATTCTTTTTTTATTGACTAAACAAGCTCTATGAGTTTTAATAAATCTTTCATCTAACATTGCTTCTAAATCTGCTAGACTTTTATTAACCCTAATTTCAGAATAATCCGTTTTAATAATGCTTTTTCTAGCAACACTATCTTTAGTAATATATAAAATATCTTCTAATGCTATAGTATATATAGTTCCACAATCTTTGAATTGAATTCTCTTTTTACTTTTTAATACTTTAAAAGCCCTATTTAAAGCTCTAATTAATCTGTGCTCACAGTCATCAAATTTATTAATAAATGATAAAAATAAAAATTCATTTTTAATGATGACGCTACTAAGCTCTTGATGACCAGTTAAAAATATAATTATACTATCAACATCCTTATTTCTAATAATTCTAGCAATATCAATACCAGATCGTGTAGGAGTTTCAATATCTAAAATATAAATTTTGTAAGGAAGGTTTGATTTTACCATATTAATAAATGATTGATCATAATCATAAAATTTATGAATTTTATATTCTAATTTGTTTTTCATCATATGTTTGGTAATTATATGGCATATAAATTCAACGTACTTTTTATCATCATCACATACAATAAAATTAATCATTATTCCACCTTCTTATTGTTTGCATTATGCATACTAATAATTTAGCATAAATCATTTAAAAATACAATTAAAAACCATGGGAATTAATTCCATGGTTATTTATTACGAGCCTTTTCTAAGGTTTTTTCTTTTATGTCTTGATACTTATTATATCCCCAAGCAAATACATCAGTACTCTTATCCTCAAGCCAATCTAAAAATTCCACACCTTTTTCTTTTAACTTTTGTTTATAATCTGGATAAATTTTTTCTAAATCAGAATCTAATTCTTGCCATGAATCTTCGGCAAATTCAACAGTGCTTTCCTTGACTTCGTCAATAGTATATCCAGCAATTTCAGCATCACCTTGCAAAAATTCTGAAAGCGTAATAAAGTTTTCTAAGGTCTCCTCTTTAGCTTCCTGATAAGCTTCTGATTCTTTCGTTTTTTCACTAGCTTCTGAAACATTTTCAGCACCCTCAACCATGAGTGTAATTGCTTCTTCAACGGCAGATGAAGGGTCTTCTTGTTCTAAATACTCTGTTATCGGATTTTGTTCACTTTTATTACTATATGTTTGTTCAATTGCTGAAGTACTTACTTGTTCTTCTTTAGCTTTGCTTGAGCTAGCACACCCTACTAGTGTACCCGCTAAGGCAAATGTTACGCCGGCTGTAATTATTTTTTGTGTAACCGTTAAATTTTTCATAATCTCACCCCTAACGGCTTATATTATAACAGTTTTTTCGATTTTGTCAAATTCTAAGGTACTACTAAATTAGCCGCTTTTTTATTAAAATATTATCATTATTATCTTTTCTTTACTCAATAAAAAAACGGTTAAATCAAACCGTTTTTTTTCAACAAATTATATATACAAGAATAGCTTCGGCGATTATAAAAGTGGCAAAACTTTCTAATACTAACATTACTCTTTTTATAAAGAGCAATAATGTATTTTTGTTCTTCCTCACTCATAACATTCGCTGGTAATCTATTTTTGTTTCCGTGAACTAAACTAATAGTTCCATCTAAAATGTCTTTTTTTAATTTCAAAATGTATTTAGGATGATAACCTGTAATAGCGGCAATTTCTTTGTAATTTAAAAATGTTTTGCCTTGCAACTTATCATTTATTAAACTAACCGCAAACTCCTTTTTGTTCATGTTATCACCTTCAACAAATCTATTATAGACAGCAACACTGTTTTTTGTCAATATTTTTTATGCAAAAAGTAATTTTTTTTAAAAATAATACTTTCATTAGTTGACAATTTATTTTACATCTGAAATTATAAATGGTATAATGTATTAGCATTAAGAACTAAGGAGGTATTTATGCCTATCATTGATTTTATTTTACATTGTGATCAATATATTGGCCAATTTATAACTGACTATGGTATCTTTGTTTATGGCATTTTATTTTTAGTAATTTTCGTTGAAACCGGTCTAGTTATAATGCCGTTTTTGCCAGGAGATTCACTGATTTTTGCCGCTGGCACATTTGCCGCCATTGGTGACTTAAACATTTGGACTCTTATATTTTTACTTATTTTTGCCGCTATATTAGGTGATACTATTAACTACTTAGTTGGTAAATATTTTGGGCGGAAGCTTGTCGATAACAAAAAATTCACCTTAATAAAAAAGGAAAACTTAGATAAAGCTGATGCATTAATTGCTAAATACGGTAGCTTTGCAGTATTTATAAAACGTTTTATGCCAATTATCAGAACCATCGTTCCTTTTGTAGTTGGAATGGGTAAGTTAGATTTTAAAAAATTTATGATTTACAATGCTTTAGGTGGCATTTGCTGGGTTATCTTATTCCTTTGTTTAGGATATTTCTTCGGCAATATTCCTATAGTTGCGGATAACTTTAGCTTAGTCGTTTTAGGAATTGTATTTCTTTCTATTTTGCCAGTTATTATCGCTTTTATAAAAAGTAAAAGAACCTCATAGGTTCTTTTATTTGATTTCAATGAATTTCTTGTTTTTGTCTTTGTCAATTTTCGGTATTTCAATTTTTAATACGCCATTTTCAAAGGAAGCATTAATATTTTCTTCGTCAATGTCACCAACATAGAATTTACGTTCCATAGATCCATAAAATCTTTCTTGTCTAATAATGTTCTTGTTTTCAGATTCTTCTTTTTGTTCTTTTGTTGCTTTGATTGTAATGTAACCATCATTACATTCAATAGAAATATCCTTTTTATCAATGCCAGGAATATCAGCTTCAATATGGCAAACATTATCCTTCTCATAAACATCGCATTTCATCATTTCCATACCACCATTTTCCATTAAATTATCAAAGACATCACCTAAATAAAATTTTCTTGGTAACATAATCTCATCTCCTTTACAATATAACTATAGCACCTTTTTTAGCACTTGTCAAGGGTGAGTGCTAAAAATATTATATGTTATTTTTAAAGGTTTATTCTTCTTTTTTTGAATTAAATAACAATGATTTTAAAGTTTCTAAAATAATATTTTTAGTATCTTCATCAACTTTATTAGCATCCTTTATCATATCGATAAAATCATTCATGTTTAAATCCTTAAGTTGATTAAAATATTTAATATCATTATCATATAATATATCAAATAAAGCGTTAACCGCTATTTTTTTGTTTTGGTCAGATGTTTTTTCGACCCATTCATTTAACTGTTTCTTAATTCTAATACTTGCTTTAGAAAGGTTTCCTGGAATCAAAAAGCCACCGAAACATTGCCAATTATTCAAAAAATGTTCTTGAATACCAATTTCATTAGATTCGATAACCATTGGGTCAATATTATTCAATAGAACTCCGACCATACTCCCCTCAGGAATTATATTTTTTAATTTTTTGCTCATTTCTTTATATTTTTTTGACTCAAATTCTTGTTTTAAAAAACCTGGACCATCGTTATTATAAATAGTAATAATTCTATCGATTAATTGATTATTTTCCATAGCGCTTACCATTGCCAAATTACCGCCCTTTGAATGTCCACCAATATAGATATTTTTATCTTCTTCATTAACCACTTTTTGTAAATAGGATATTGCTTGTTCTTGTGCATTCACAGGATATTTATAACAAAGTTCTAGATTTTCTTTCCAGCCAGATAAAGAACTATCGGTTCCTTTAAAGGCAATATAACACATATCATTAAATTTAAATTTTACAGCACTAAACTGTGTTTGATCATCCACCAATGACACATAATTACTAAGAACTACATCTTTGTATCTTTGCCCTAAGGCAATAATTTCCAATATTTTTGTGGCCGCCAGGCCTAAACCGCGAGGTGTTTTTTTACCTTCTTGAATAATCTTTAATATTTCCAGTAAGTCGTAACTTTGCTCAGTCACTAAATTTTTAAGTGGTAAATAAGATAATATTGAAAAAACAACATTATCCATATCATTAAATTTATATTCATCAAAACTAGTTTCATTATAAAATTTTAAATAATCAAAAACATTTTTCATTTTATTACACCTCATATTCATTATACCATATTTAAAAGAAGACTATTTGTCTTCTTTCATTTTATCAATAAATTCATCTTGAACAACTTCAACTGTAACAATTTCTTTATCTTCGGCTTTGTCAAATGTACGCTTTTGATATTTTGCTTCTTCTTCATGTATTAATACATTGTAAGCAACTTTACCAACCAAAGTTTTAGGTAATTCGTCTCTAAATTCATATTCATATGGCCATGAATACCTTGCCAAATTCTTTTGACAATGTAATTTTATAGAATTTAGTGTTTCTTCTGTGGGCTTAACATTGTTTTTAAGAACAATAAAGGCCTTAGCCACTTGCATTTTATATGGATGTTTAATGCCAATAACACAGCTCATTAAAACATCTTCGTGACTATCAATAACATTTTCAACATATTGTGGATACACGCAATATCCGCTAGTTATAATCATTCTTTTTATTCTTTGTTTGTAATAAACAAAACCATCTTTATCCATATAACCCTGGTCGCCAGTATGGAGCCAAATATGGCCATCTTTATGCTTTGTAAGAGTTTGTTTGGTTTCCTTTCGACTTCGATAGTACCCGTTCATTACTGTTGGTCCACTAATTACAATTTCCCCCTCTTCTCCATAAGGAACTTCTTTATCTGTATCAGGTTCTACTATTTTATATAAAGTATCTGGAAATGGAATTCCAATCGAACCTTCACGATAGTAATCTTTAGGCGTTAAACAAGATGCTGAACCACATTCGGTAAGTCCATATCCTTCACGTAGTTGAATATCAGCACCATGATCTTTAAAAAATTTATCGATTTTTTTCTTAAGTTCTATGGAAAGTGAGTCGCCACCTGATAACGCACATTTTAAATATGGCATTTTATAATGATTCATGTTTTTATTTTTTAATAGGGCTTCATATAACGTTGGAACACCAACAATAACATTTGGTTCATATTTTTTGAGAAGTTTATCGAATGTTTTAGCACTAAACTGTGGAATTAAAATAGAGGTGCCACCAAAATATTGAACAGTATGAACACAAACACCAAGACCAAAACCATGGAAAATTGGCATTATAGCTAAACCTGTGTCTTTTTCATTTAAATTAGCGCAAGCTTCAAAGGCTTGCATAGCTAAAGCATTTAAATTTAAATTAGTAAGTTCAACACCTTTAGGTTCTCCTGAAGTGCCACCAGAATACAAAATGGTCGCAACATCCTTACCCTTAACATCTTCATCAATTTCCTTAGTATATGTTTTTCCAAGTCTGATAAATTCATTCCACTTTATCATTTTATCTTTGTTTTGATTTCTTAGATTGCTTATAACATTAATTGTCGTCTTATGCAAATTCATAGCTTTATAAGTAACACTTAAATAAGTTGGCATAGAATCTGCAGCACTAACAACAATAATATTTTTTATTTTCGTTTTATCAATTATATTGTTAATTTTATCTAGGGCAACATCAATACACACAATATATTTACTATTAGTTTTATTCAAAAAATTTTTAATTTCATTTTCTCCGGATAATGGATGAATCAAATTGGAAATAGCTCCAATCTTATTTATTGCATAAAAAGCAATAATAGCTTCTGGAGTGTTTGGCATACAAATACTCACTATATCTTTACGTTTAACATCCAGCGCTTTAAAAGATCTCGCAGCTTCATCAATCTGTTTTAAAAATTCATGATATGTTTTTTTGTTGCCATAATAATTATAGCTTATATTATTTAAATGTTTTGATGACGTATATTCCACTAACTTATATAAAGACAAATCCGGATATTCAAGATGCTTTTTAACGCCTTTATAATAGTTATACCATGGTGTTTTTACTGTTTGTTTCATTCCAAAACCACTTCTTTCATAAATGAAGTTAAATAAACTTCAAATATATAATAATTTTATCATACTTTTTCTTTGTTTTTCAATATGAATTGCCTATATCGTTTTTTTGATATATACCAGCTTTTAAGTTGCCTATATGAAACTCTTATTGTAGCAATTAATATTCCATAATATAAATCATTAATTACTTGTTCCCTTGTAGCAAAAAAATCAGATTTCACGATAAATCTTTGTCGCAAATTAAAACATTTTAAAATATCTATTTGATTTATATCCAGTTTCTTCATGTTACGAAGTGCGGTGTCACAGTAAAATAATTTACATGATTTGTTATCCACTTTGCAGCCTTTGCTGTTTTGATAAATACATAATCCGCAGCAACCATTTATTTTATCTACTTTTTTTTGTCTCTGAACCAAACACTGGTTATTTTTAAATTGACATAAATCATCAGAATAGTATTTATTTATATATTTGATTGCTTCATCGTAAACATATTCTATTCTTTGCTTTCTTTTTTTTATATTTAAAGCTTTAACTATATTATTAAGTTTTTTATCCGTAGTAGAAAATTTTGTGAATCTAAATATAAAACTACGATATAAAAATATTAACTTTGTACTTTTTATTTTCACACTGACTAACCTCATATAAATTATAAAATAAATAATTTTATAAATCAATAACACACCATAAGTATTAAAATTGTGCTATAATGGATATAATAAAGGAGCAGAATTATGAAAGAATATTTATATACTTACATTAAAAGAACTGATGATTTATTAGAAAACAAAAAAATAACTGATGATGTTATAAAAAAACACCTTATTAAGATCCAATTTTTTCAACATGAAAGACTAATACACTTACTAGTGACACTATTTTATGCATTATTTTTCCTAGTTTTTGCATATTTAGGTTTTATGTTCTATATGTTTTTTGTTATTGCCCTAATTTTGTTGATTTTTTTGCTATTTTATGTTATTCATTATTTTCGCTTAGAAAACGGAGTTCAATATTTATATAAACAGTATGATAAGATGATTGAAAAAAACACTAACAATTAAGTTAGTGTTTTAATATTCTAATGGCACGATAATCATAGGGGTTTCAAACTTTGTTTTATCCATTTTGATTTTTACTATACATTTCCTTTCCATAGTATAAAGTTCTTAATTTATCTAATCCTAAGTCATCATATTTAAAATCAAATCCATATAGATTTAATTCATCTATTAATTTATTTCTTTGGGTATCTAAATCCAAATCATAATAATTACTATTATCAAAATACACTAGTAATCCAATACTATCAATTTCTTGTAATTGTATTTTACTATTCATTCCTTCTTTAAAATAATGATGATCTTTTTTTATCGTATCAAATACTTTATTATATCCAAATTTATGTAGTCTTTCTTCAAATTCATTTAATGATTTTTGTTTTACTATTTTTATATCTATTTCAGGTAATAGATTATTTTGTACTTTAAAATCTTCATTATTACAGCTTCGTAGTCTTATACACGCATTCTTCATTTCATTTTCACTCATACCATTTAAATCTTTATTAGTATAATAAATATCATGAGTTGTCACATTATAATCATTTATTAATCCATTATTATTTAAAATATTGTCATAATAGTCAAAACTATTATTTAATTTTAAACCAACTTCTACTATTAGCATATTATCACCTAGAAATATTATATCATGAAAAAAAGTAGCTAGGCTACTTTGAAATCTAAATGGCAGGGGAAGCAGGATTTGAACCCACGACATTCGGTTTTGGAGACCGACGTTCTACCAGCTGAACTATTCCCCTAAAAAAGGACAAGCTAATTATACCATATCCTTGAATTTTATTCAACTTTTTAAATACTTTTCATAAAATATAAAAGGTGATTTTATGGCTATACTCCAAACTTCTGACAAAGAAGAAGAATTATTAGCCCGTATTATGCGAGCTGAAGCTATCGGTGAAGGAAATCTTGGAATGCTAATGGTAGGTAACGTTGTTGCCAACAGGGCACTAGCAAATTGTCTTACTTTTAAAAACACTAGAACAATTACTGAAGTTGTATATCAATCTCCTGGGGGATTTTCAAGTATAAATAGTCCAATTTTTTATAGTAACCCAACGACTTTAGAAAAAGATTTAGCAAAACGCATAATTAAAGGCGAATATTATTATCCAGCTACTAATGCTTTATGGTTTTATGCTCCTAAAACTGGAGTTGCTTGTCAAAATACTTGGTGGGATCAAAGATTAAGTGGCAGATATAAAAGTCATTGTTTCTATGAACCAGAAAAAGGATTATGTATAGAGATACATTAAAAAAGGAGATTTTAATCTCCTAATGCTTGGCTTAATTTTAATGTTAAGTCTTTTTCTTTGCCATCACGATTTACTTTTACTTTTATAGTGTCACCAACATCATGTTTATATAAAATGTATTTAAAATGCGCGGTGTTTTTAACTTTTTTGCCATCCATTTCAATTACGACGTCGCCAACTTCTAAGCCGCAATCATCAGCTGGTGATTTCTTCTCAACTGCAACCACAACGGCACCATTTTTAACATTTTTATCGATTTTTAAATCTGTTCTAAAGTATAGAGCCATTGATCCCAAATCATACATACTTACACCAACATAAGGTCTTTCAATTTTTTTGCCATTTTCAAGTTTATCAACACTTGACATAGCAATTTCGATTGGAATAGCAAACCCCATACCTTCAATAGAATCAGTAACTAATTTCATTGAAGTAATACCAATAACTTCACCATTAATATTTACTAGTGGTCCCCCGCTATTACCAGGATTTATTGAAGCATCTGTCTGTAGTACTTCCATCATATAATTACCACTACTATTTGAAACAGTTACAGTTCTACTTTCACCAGAGATAATACCCTTAGTAACTGAACCAATATATTCACTATCGATTGGCGTTCCAACAGTAAATACGGTGTCACCAAGTTTAGATGCGGTACTGTCGCCAATAGCAGCCACATCTAAAACTTTATCAGCGTCAATACGAATAACTGCTATATCGGCATAACTATCACCACCTAAATATTCAGCATCAATTTCTTCTTTGTTCATGTTGACAATTTTAAGTGAATCAGCACCTGATACTACATGATAATTAGTTAAAATATAACCATATTTGCCTTCTTTTTTATAAACAAAGCCACTACCGGCTCCAGCTTGAGTATCACCAGAAAATGATTCTACTATAACAACAGAGTTATATATTTTTTTAATCGATTCATTTATTGAATCACTTTCGGTAATGGTAACTTTTTTGCTAGATAAATTTGTTTTTGTCTCATCTTTATCTTGTGTAAAGTATAAGGTTCCTAAAACACCTAAAATCAAAGCAACCAATGTAATTATAATCTGTAAAAATTTTTCTCGCATATAAAACTCCTTTACATTTCTTTAATGTCATACCAATTAGGTGGAAAACCAATCTTAGTTAAAATATCAGAAACTGGAATAATTTTAATATATTCATCTAATATTTCCATTTCCACTTTAATCTCTACGATCATCTCTTCAAATTCACTTGGACGAAGTAAATGTTTTAGCATAATAACTAAACTATATAAATCATTTTTTCCAAAACGATAAATTTCTTCAATTTTTTCTATATTAAGCATCTCATGATATTTACTATCAGGAATAAATCTTTGTGTTTTATGATCATATAAAATATCCTCATGTGCACAAACATTTCTAAAATTTGATAACAGTGATAAATAGCGTTCCAATGTCGTTCCGTCTATACCATAATATTTGGCTATTTCGCTTTGGTCTGCCGGTTTTAAAATAGCAAAGAATTCTGATACTATTCCAAAAGATAAAACTTTAACTAATATCCATAAAGGAATATAACCATAACTATCCATATAATGGGTAGTTGCAGAATGTTGTCTGCCATTGATTCTAATTTGTCGATATACTTTATTAAGAATATCTTTAACTTTTCTAGTTGACAATTTGTCTTGAACAAAGTTTTTTGGGTTTAAATAATCTTTTTCACGAAAACCATATTTCTTTGATAATTGATAACTAATAAAAGATTTAATGTTATTTTCTACAATCAAAATATTTTTAAAGAAAATATTGCGCATTTTACGATCGAATATAAATAAAGCATATAATTCTTCAAAAGTTGTACCCGGCAAAAATTTTCCCCGCGTAGTTGGTTCCATAAACAAATGACGATATCCATTAATAAAGAAATAATTCTCTCTTAACAATAGGTCTTTAGTTTTTTCATCATTTTCAATAATGAGTCCTTTGCCCCTTAATATCGCGATTTGTTCATCAATGGTCCTAAATATTTTGTTGAACGACCTTGACATACTAATCACCTATTATTCATTATAACACATTTTGGGTCCCTTTTGTGATAAAAACTTAACTATTGTAATATTTTATAATAGCCTTAGTAACTACATCGGCAATTTTGTTTTGATAAGCTTTTTGTTTTAACAAGTATCGTTCTTTTTGATTAGATAAGAAGCCAAGTTCCAGTAAAACGCCTGGTCTATTAATTCTATGTTGCATGTATTTTGTGTTGTTTTCTTTGTAATTTCTTGTAGTGTTTAGATACATTTTAAATTCATCTTGAAAAATTTTGGCGATTTTCTTGTTATTTTCATTAATGTTATCATAATACACTTGGGCGCCTTGCCAAGCATTAGCTGAAGCAGCATTTAAATGTATAGAAATATACATGTCACAACCAGATTTATTTATGACATTGGCTCTTCTCGATAAGTCGCTTCTTTTTCTATTATTAGCATAATTGGCCGATAAATCATAATCATCATATCTAGTTAAATAAATAGTAGCGCCTTCTTTTTTTAAATGGTTCATAATTCTTTTACTGATTTCTAAGTTTAAATCTGCTTCTCTAACATTTTCATAATACGCTCCACTATCGGCTCCACCATGTCCTGGATCTATGTATATTACTTTAGATAAAAGAGGTAAAGTCTTACTTTCAGCACTGACATAGTTAACTACCAAAAGCGAAGTTAAAAATAATAAAATTATCATTAATTTACGTTTAAACATATAATCACCTAATTAAATATATGTTTTTATATAACAAAAAACTAAGTGTTACTTAGTTTTTTCTTTATAAATTAAATATCCAACATAAACTGTTTGCATATTTGTTCCCTTTTTACAAGTAATTAGGGTGATGGCGTTTTTACCTTTATTTCTTCTTATTTCAACATAACCGCTTTTCCACACATCATAAATATCACCTATGACATAATGATATTTTGTTTTTTTATAATAAATATATACATTATCATTATAAGTTAATTGATCTAAATGTTTAAAATAAGCAATAGCTGATGAGCCACTATGCGCCGCTAAAATGAAATTGCCATTTGGCACTTCAGGCAAACTAGATCCATCAATTACTTGAATATTTTTATCAACATGATTTTTTTCTGAATCAGTTGGATATACTTCTTTTTTTAAGTTGATTTTTGGAATTACTAAAGTTGGGTTTTCATAATATATTTTTTCAGTTATAACGACCGGTCTAGCAATATTAAGTGATAAATTAGTAACATTAGTATTTACGATACTCAAATAATTAAATAAAATGGGTAAGATCATATCTTTGAAACTTTAAAATTTTAAAATGAGTAATTTTCGGGCTATCACCAGTACTAGGAACTTTAACAATCTCTTTTTGTGGTACAGGAATATCTTCACTTTTTAAAGTTAAAAAGTATTCATCACTATTAGAGATTCTAAGTGACGCTAGAGATTGTGACCCTGGTTTTGTATAAACGAGCAGTAAGTCATTATAATAATTATTTCTTGTGAGAATCAAGGTTTCTTCATTAATACTATCGCTAAATGTAATATTTAGCTTATTATCTTCTTTATTGACTTTATGAAATTTACTTTCGGATAAAGAAAAATCGTTTAAAACTTTGTTTTGATCTTCTAAGACTAAAGTTTCACCTTTCTTTTTAGTGATGATACTATTGGCAAAAGATGGAGTTTTTTCATGTTTGCTGATTAAATCTAAAATTTCTTGTTTTTCTTTGCTTGTATCGATAATAGTTCCGCTACCATTTGGTCCAGTAGTGAAATAAATCTCAACATTTTTTAATTTTTGCCAAATTAACTCTTGAGTTGCAATATAAAATTTTGGTGTCTGATGATTAGTATATTCATACCCATAATAACCTATTTTTTCGATTTCTTTTTGCGTATCAATATCAATACTAGTATTTGCCCAATTAGTGTTACTATCATATTCTCGTGTATTAATTTCGGCACCTGGTTCAATACAATAAGCTAAACGATTATCTAAATAAAACATGGTTACATAATTTGAACTATGAACCCCATTAACATTCAAATTAAAGTAAATATTATCTAGTTTTTTATAACTTATAGTTGCTGCCTCAACCGGACTTGAAAACCCTAGTAAAATAATTCCAATAAGCAAAATTAATGTTTTGCGCATTTTTCTCCTTTCTAGCCCCTCTAATAAATTCTACGTCACTAATTTTACTTTTCCTTTTTCAAAATAAAAAAAGGTTAAAAACCTTTATTTTAACGATGATTTTATAAATGAATCAAATAGTGGGTGGCATTTAGTTGGCCTACTTTTAAATTCTGGATGAAACTGACAAGCAATAAAGTGTTTATGCTTAGGTAGTTCAATCATTTCAATAAGATTACTCTGGTCATTGACTCCAGAAAATACCATGCCATTTTCTTCTAAAACATCTTTATACTTATTATTAAATTCATAACGGTGACGATGTCTTTCTAAAATTTTATCTTTTTTATAATCATCATAAGCTAGTGTACCCTTTTTCAAAGTGCATTCATAATTACCAAGTCTAAGAGTGCCTCCCATGTTGACGATGTTTTTTTGATCGGCCATTAAATCTATAACTGGATCTTCGCATAAACTATTAAATTCAGTTGAATCAGCTCCAGCTAATCCACAGACATCACGCGCAAATTCAATAACTGCAAGTTGCATGCCTAAACAAATTCCTAAAAATGGTGTGTTTGTAGTTCTGGCATATTCAATTGCTTTAATCATGCCATATGTTCCGCGCTCACCAAAGCCTCCTGGCACAATAATACCTTTTGTATTTTTAAATACTTTTTTTAAATCTTTTTCAGTTTCTAATTGCTCAGAATCAACCCATTTAATGTTAATTTTTGTATTATATTTGTAACCAGCATGATGTAAGGACTCAGCAACTGATAAATAAGCATCATGCAACTCAACATATTTTCCAACTAATGCAATTTCAATTTCTTTATTTAGATTGTCGACAGTATCAATTAGTTTTTCCCAGGTTTTCAAATTGGCTTTAGTTACTTTCATGCCAAATTGTTTTAAAACAATTTCATCAGCTTTTTGATTATAATAATTCATAGGGATTTGATAAATATTAGTCACGTCAACAGAATCAATAATATTTTCTTTAGGAATACTACAATACAAAGCGATTTTGTTTTTTAAATTGTCATCAAGCTCGATTGGCGAGCGGGTAACAATCATATCTGGTTGAATGCCCATACCTCGAAGTTCAATAACTGAATGCTGCGTCGGCTTTGTTTTTAATTCATCTGAACCATAAATAAATGGAACCAGCGTAGCATGAATAAAAAAGGTGTTTTCTTTACCTAATTCATTTCGAATTTGTCTTAAAGCTTCAATAAAAGATACTGACTCAATATCACCAATAGTTCCGCCAATTTCTGTTATTACCACGTCAGCTTTACTAGTAAGTCCAGCTTCATATACTTTGTTTTTAATTTCGTTTGTTATATGAGGAACTATTTGAACAGTTGCGCCTAAATAGTCACCTCTTCGTTCTTTTTCAATAACTGAAGAATAAATTTTTCCTGTCGTAATATTTGAAGTATAGTTAAGTTCTTCATCAATAAACCTTTCATAATGACCTAAATCTAAATCTGTTTCTGAACCATCTGCCGTAACATAAACTTCACCATGTTGAAATGGACTCATAGTTCCTGGATCAACATTAATATATGGATCAAACTTTTGCATAAAAACTTTATAACCACGTGACTTTAAAAGCATAGCCATCGAAGAAGCTGTTATACCCTTACCTAAGCCAGAAACAACGCCACCAGTTACAAATACGTATTTTGTCATAAACACCCTCCTAAAATAAAAACCCTACTCATGAGAGTAGGGTGGCTCTTCTTCATTATAGCATCTCTTACGTTAAAAATAAATGTTTGTGACAAAAGTTTACATGATCTGGCGAAAATGTTACTATTGCATTTTATATAACAAATATTCGCCAATTAGACTTTTGGCTGTTTCTATATATACTAATAAGGCTTCAGTATAATCATCTTCTGGCATATTTTCATCATTAATATCTAATACTTCTTTGCTAGTTAAATAATGTAATTCAATTCCTTCATTTTTGGCAAATAAATCAATTGATGAGATTAATTCTTTTATTGAATTAACAACTTCTTTTTTCTTATCTAACAGTGGCAAGTTTTTCACCGCTTCAATATATTCAGTGAATGCCTGTTGCATTTTTTCTAAATTATCTTGTGATTTCATGCGTTTCTACCTCTTGTGGAGATTCTTCAAGAGCCTTATTTTCTGGATTATCTAATATTTGAGGTTGTACTTCTTCATAAATAATATTGCCTTCTTGAAATAATTGATCATATTCTCGTGCTTTAGCGTCGATTGGTGACAAACCCGGAATAATTTCCATTTTATCAACAGCTTTCAATTTGCTTTTTTGTTTCGCCTTTTCTAAAAAGCTAAAACCTTTATATTCTCCCCTTCGTTCCGCTGCGCGCTCTTCTGCAGCTCTTCTTGCCCTTGCTTCATCTTTTTGTTGATAAAGTTCTGGATTCTCGGCAACTCTATCTGATAATTCTTGAATAATCCTTTGGGGATCATTTTTTCCTGTTCGAGGATTTAAACCAAACTGCAATTGCTGCATATATTGCTTACTTAACCCCGGCGTTTGCAATTCAGAAAGGGTAGCCAGTAATCTATCATAATCTCTAATTGTTTTTAATACTGTCGCGTTACTACCATATTGAACCATCGCATAATCAGCATTTACTAATTCAATTAACGCTCTAATTAATCGTTGCTGTCCTTTATCATGTTTAGCTGCAGCCTCACGCTGTGCTTCAGTCATTTCATGTTTTTGGGCAAAGTCTTCAGCTTGTTTGGCTTGTTCTCTTTCTTCTTGGACTTGGGAATCAGCTCTTTCGGCAATTTCTGTTTTTTCTTGGCCCATTTTATTAATAATACCAATTTCTTCTAGACTTAGTTCCTCTTGCTTAGTAACTGCCCCCTTCTCGTCCTTTTCAATATAATAATATTTTCCATCTTGATGAATCATAGTGCCTCTTTTTGGGGCGCCTACATTTTTTCCATAAACAAATCCGGAAATATCTTCTAAGTGTTTTAGACGTTCTTCAGTCATATACTAACCTCCTATGCTACTTACATTATAATATAGAAAATTAAAAAAAGTCAATTTAATAATATTGACTTTTATTTTAAAAAATATTAAATGGATATCTGTCTGGCTTAGGTAATTCAAAAATCACATTTTCTTTAGTTGTTGGATGAATAAACTCTATTTTACTAGCGAATAAAGCTATTTGATCCTTAGGAGTATTGGTGTTATATTTTTGATCACCATATAGAGGAAATCCATGATGAGAAAATTGAACTCGTATTTGATGAGATCTTCCTGTCTTTAAATATATTTTTACTAAAGATAGCCCTTCTTGATAATCTAATAGTTCATATTCTAATTCCGATAATTTACCATTTGGATCTACTTTTACGATATTCTTTTTATGATCTTTTAAAAGCTTGTCAACAAATGTGTCTTTATCATTTATTTTGCCACAAACCACTGCCAAATATTCCTTGTGAAAAGCATTATTTCGAATTTGTTCACTTAATCTTGATGCTGCTTTTGAGGTTTTGGCAAAAACCATAACTCCACCAACGGGGCGGTCTAATCGGTGTACTAATCCTAGATATACATTACCGGGTTTACTATATTTGTTTTTTAAATAATCCTTTAGCATAGTTAGTAAATCTGGGTCTTTGCTATTGTCAGCTTGCACTGGAATATTTATCGGTTTTTCAACTACTAATAAGTGATTATCTTCATAAATAATATTAATCATTGCTTTCCCATCTTCCATATATTCCACATGGTAAAATCATATCATTATTAGTAATAGGCAGCCCTACTTCACCCGTTTCTACTACACCATTTGGATGTTTTTTAAGCATTGTTGTTTTCAACATGTTCCCAAGAACTATATTAGAAACACCAGTTGTATATGAGTTGATTAGTAAGAATATTGGCTCATCACTTAATATTTTGATGCATGCATCTAGTAAAATGGCAATGTTTTTTTCAAATTTCCAAACTTCTTTATTTGGACCTCTTCCATAACTTGGAGGATCCATAACGATGGCATCATACTTATTGCCACGGCGAAATTCACGTTCGACAAATTTTAAACAATCATCAACAATAAATCTGATGTTTGCATTATCTAATCCGCATAAATGCATGTTTTCTTTCGCAATATTAGTCATACCTTTAGAAGCATCGACTTGAACCACATCAGCCCCGGCCTTAGCGCAAGCCATAGTAGCAGCGCCCGTATAAGAAAACAAGTTTAATACCTTAATTTTTCTATTTTGTTTTTTAATTTTATTCATCATAAAATCCCAATTAGTGGCTTGTTCTGGAAAAAGACCTGTATGTTTAAAATTTGTCGGAGTTACTTTAAATGTTAGCTCTTTGTATTTAACTAACCAAAACTCTGGAAGTTCTTTTTTGAATTCCCAGTAACCACCGCCAGTAGAAGATCGATGATAAAATGCATCAACATCTTGCCACTTTTTATCAAAAGTTGTTTCCCACATTGCTTGCGGATCGGGTCTTCTTAAAATAATGTTCCCCCAACGCTCTAATTTTTCACCATTTCCAGCATCGATACATTCATAATCTTTCCATTCATTACTTAGTTTAAGCATAAAATCACCCTTTGTGGTAGTATAGCATAATTACAAATAAAAAGGAAGAACATAACGTTCTTCGAATCCCGAAATATATCTTTAAAAGATGAATTGGCACTTACTATCCAGCCCCAGGATATTCTATCTCGGGGATCCTTCCTTTTATACTAACATTATATGTAGAGTTTAAAAAACTGACAATAGGATTTTTCGAAAAATTAGCGACTTTACATCAATTTTGACACAAAAAAAGAGATTATTTTCTCTTTTTTAATAAGTCTCTAATTTCTTCTAAAAGTTTAACTTCATCATTAACTTTTTCTTCAATATCTTCAACATTCTCCTCTGTTGTATCTTTTTTAGCTTTAGATAAGAATTTATTTACGGCTTTAACCATTAAGAAAATACAGAATGCAACAATCAAGAAATCAATAGCACTTTGTATAAAGTTACCATACATAATTTTAGCGTCGCCGACTTTAATGGCAAGTCCAGTAAAATCAATACCTCCTAAAATTAATCCAAGTAATGGCATCAAAATATCATTTACTAGTGATGTTACAATTTTGCCGAAGGCAGCACCAACGATAACGCCGACAGCTAAATCCATTACGTTTCCTCTTGCGATAAATTCTTTAAACTCTTTTATCATACTTTTCCTCCTCGCCGTTATTATAGCACACAAAACTATTTTTTTCTATACTTTTATAATACCTTCTTGGCTACTGAAACTAGTTTTTCATGAATGATTCCATTACTTAATATTGCACCATTTAAATCTTGATCAAATCGTTGATTTTTTCCAAACAAGTCTGTCACTTTTCCACCGGCCTCTTCGACAATTAATTTGCTGGCAGCCAAATCACAATTAGCGTGTTCGCTTCCAGGAAAAATTACTGCGCTTATCTTCCCGCTGGCAACTAGCATAGATCCATGAGCTACACTGCCAGTTTCAAAGGTTTTAGCGCCTGCCCTAATATCTCTAATAATTTCTAGTGTATCATATTTAGCGCTATGCCACATATAACAATCTATTGAGCATCCTAATTCTTTATAATCGATATTATTGACGTGAATTTCTTTATTATTACAATATGCGCCTTGTCCCTTAATTGCGGTATACATATTGTCTAAAAAAGGATCATAAACAACTCCAATTTCGGGATTGCCATCGATAACAAGCGCTAACGAAAAAACGGCAATAGGAACACCTCTTACAAAACTTGCGGTACCATCTAAAGGATCACAAACCCAAGCGTATTTAGATTGCTGCTTATTACTTGCTTCTTCACCCAAAACACTGTGCGTGGGATATTTTTCTTTTACTTTTTTGATTAAATACTGATTTATTTTCTCATCAGCAATAGTAACTGGTGTTCTATCGCTTTTATAAGTAGTATTTTTTTGATTACTATAAAAGTATTCTTTCATGATTTTTCCAGCATAATCGGCAATTTCTTTAGCAAATTCTAAATATTCATCCATATTATCACTATCTTTCTAAAATAATTATACCACATAAAAAAATTCCGTAAACACGGAATTTTCATTATCTTTTTGAGAATTGTGGTGCACGACGAGCTCCTTTAAGTCCAGGTTTCTTTCTTTCTTTTGCTCTTGGGTCTCTCGTAACAAATCCTGCTCTTTTTAAGATTTTTCTATAACTATCTTCGTTGGCTTCATTATCTTTATCATATTCAAGAAGTGCTCTTGTGATACCAAGTCTAATAGCTCCTGTTTGTCCTGTAAAGCCACCGCCATTTACGGTAACAATAATATCAAATGTTTTTTCATTATTTGTAGCAACTAATGGTTGCATTAAATCCATTACATTGGTTTCATATGGCATGAAGTCTCTAACATCTCTGCCATTAATAGTAATATTGCCTTTCCCAGGCGCTACTAAAGTAACTCTCGCAACAGATGCTTTTCTTCTACCAGTTCCATAAAATTTTCTTTGTTCAGCCATTTAAACCCTCCTAATCCATTTTAAGTGCTTCTGGTTTTTGCGCACTATGTGGATGTTCACTTTCTGCATATACAAATAATTTTTTATACATTTGTCTACCTAATCTTCCATTTGGAAGCATGCCTTTAACGGCTCTTTCGATCATTTCAACAGGATATTTTTCAATCATTTCTTTTGCGGTTCTTTCTCTTAAACCACCAGTATATCTACTATGATTATAATAAATTTTGTCATTTAATTTATTTCCAGTTAATTTAACCTTGCCAGCATTAATGACAATTACATAATCGCCTCCATCAATATGAGGAGTGTATGTAGGTTTGTGTTTACCTCTTAAAATAGAAGCAACTTTTGTAGCTAGACGACCTAAAGTAATACCTTCAGCATCGACAACATACCATTTACGAGCTATATCTTCCTTTTTTTGCATGTATGTTTTCATAATAATTTCCTTTCTCCTTTACAATTAATAAGTTTTCCCAGGACTTATTAAATGTGGGATTAATTAAATGTACCGCTATCAATTATATAAAAAAAACTATAAAAAGTCAATAAAAATATATGCTTTTTTATAGTTTTATATGTCAATAACATTAATATAGAACATCTTTTAAATATAATCCTTCTGGAGCTGCCGTTTTACCAGCTTTAGTTCGGTCTTTTTGATTCAAAATATCAATAATCTCCTCGCTTTTTCGTTTTCCTTCGCCAATTTCAATTAATGTACCAATCATATTTCGAACTTGATATCTGAGAAATCCTGTTCCTAAAAAAGAAACAGTAATTTTGTTAACATTTTTTAAGTCGCGAATTAAATTTGTTTGGACAATAGTTCGTGTATAATCTTCTTTCTCGTCATCAGCTTTAGTAAAAGACTTAAAATCGTGTGTCCCTTCTAAATATTTTAAAGCTCTTTCAATTTCTACAACATCTAACTTTTTATTATATTGATAAACATAATTTCTCTCAATCGGATCATAGTTATCCATATTTATTTTGTAAATATATTCTTTAGCTTTAGCGTTATATCGGGCATGAAAATCATCAGGAACAATTTCCATGCTTTTAATATAAATATCATCTGGTAGTAAACTATTCATCCCATCCATTAATTTTTCAGGAGTAATATTTTCCATTTCTAAATCAAAATGGGCTTTTTGATTATATGCATGCACTCCAGCATCAGTACGACCAGAAGCAACAACGTCCACACTATTATTACTATTTATTTTTTTTAAGGCTTTCTCAAGCTCACCTTGAATTGTTTTTTGCTTAGGTTGTTTTTGATAGCCCTTATATTTTGAACCATCATAAGAAAAAGTCATAAAATATCTCATATAATTACTCCTTTCAAAATAACGACTACTAATAGTGTAACATGTAACAAAATTAAAATAAAGTCAAATAATTTAAAATCATTGATTCTAAAATTGCATCTTTCACTATTTACACTATATAATCTTATAAACATGGACTCTTTTAGTTTTTTGAATTTTCTAATTGATAGTAAAAATACGGAGGAAAGCATATTTTTCATAGCTTTTATATAACTTTTAAAATTATTACGGTAGTCTAGTCCACGATTTATTTGTGAAACTAAAATATTATTTCGAGTATCTATTAATGTCGGAATAAATCTTAAAGATAGACCGATATTTAAAGCTAAAATATTTGATTTAATATTAAATCTTTCTAGGGGATATAATATTTTTTCTAAACCATAAACTATTTCTGTAGTAGGTGTTGTTAAAGTTAAAATAGAGATATATAGAATTATTAATATTATTTTTAAAGTAACTACTAGACTAATATAAAATGAAAAAGTAACTAATAAGAAAAACAGAAAAATTATTATTAAAAATATTTTTAAATTTTTAATTAAATTATAATAAATAATTAATGGAATATTCGTATTCATAATGACAAATATAGTAATTATTACTAATCCTAAGATAGTTCGTAAATCAAATGCAGCTAAAGCTAATATCAAAAATATCAATGTGCATATTATTTTTGATAATGGATGCATAAAATGAATATTTGATTTTGTACTATAATATTTTCCAATTGATATATTATTTAACATGGCGATATACGTCCTTTATTAAATCATTAATATCATTATGAACACGTATTTTTTTGTTTTTCTTTTTCTTAACTAATTCTGAAAAATAAATAAACTTAGGAATATTTATATCATTTTTTGTCAATAATTCTGTATTACTTAATATTTCATACTTCCCACCACTTATAACGATTTTACCTTTATTCATTAAATAAATTTTATCGGCAACTTCTAATAGTAAATCAGTATCGTTTGTACTGATGACAATGGTTTTATGATAACGATATTTCATCATCTTAATTAATTTGATAACGTAGTCTCTAGATCTAGAATCCAATCCTAATACGGGTTCGTCTAGTAGAAGGATTTTAGGATTATAAGCTAGGACTATCGCTAAACTTAACATGCGCTTTTCACCCTGACTCAAATCAAAGGGGTTTCTTTCCAAGTAACTATCATTTAACCCTACCATTTTTAAAGAGTTATGTATTTGCTTTTCAATATTTTTTACATTGTAATTTTTTAATGCAAATTCTATTTCGTCTTTAACTGTTTCACAAAAAAATAGTTTTTCAGGATGCTGAGTCATGAAACCAACATTTTTTAAAATTTTTGTTAGTGATTTATTTTCACTTTCCAAATAATAATCATTAATTTTGATAATACCACTATCTTTGTACTTCAAACCTCCCATTAATTCTAATAATATACTTTTACCACAACCAGATTTTCCAATAAAACCAACAATTTCATCATCTAATATATGCAAACTCAACTTATTAATATATGGTTCCTTGTCAATGGGATTTAAAAAACTGACTTCTTCAAATTTTATTGCCATAATTCATCCACCAGCTTTTCCTCGTCAAAATAAGTTTTATCAATCAAATCATAAAATTTAAGTTTGTCAGATAATTCAATCATAAATGGCATTTTTATGCCTGCCTTATCCAATATTTTTTCCTCATTGAATATTTCTTCTTTAGAACCTACTAAAATAGCTTTGCCACCATTTAAAATAACAACATTATCGCCATATAAAGCTTCGTTTGAGTCACTTGTTGCATTAATAATCGTCATGCCCTTTTTATTATATCGCCTTAGAAGATCCAAAACTATTTTTTTCTTCGCATGATTTAAAAATATGAAACCATTGTCTATTATTAATATTTTTGGATTTATCACTAAGGCTGAAGCTAAGGCCGTAAGCCACTTATCTTCATAACTAAGTTCTTCAGGCGAATGTTCTAGTATCTTTTTTATCTTGAGTTTGTTGGCTATACTTGTTACTCTTCGACTAATTTCAGTTCTATCTAAATTTAAGTTTTCAAGCGTAAAAGCAATTTCATCCATAACTGTCTCGTTAACAAAACAGTTTTCAATATTTTCAAAAACTACACCAATTTCTTTTCGTAAAACTGTTAGTTTTTCATTGGTCACAGGTGCATTGTCACACATGATAACCGAATTTCCTCTAATAAGCCCTAATATAAGTTTAATGATAGTTGTTTTACCACTACCATTTAGACCTAAAATGGTGGTGAAAGAACCTTCAGGTATATTTAATGTAAGATCATTTATAACTAAATTTTTCCCATATGAAAAATTTAAGCGTTCTATTTCAATTATGTTTTTCATTCTCCTCACCACACTTAATAATCTATTATAGATAAACTTTTATTCATTGTAAAGAAAAAAACACATAAAATTTAATTATGTGTTATTTTCTTTTTTTACTTTGAATGTCATGGGCAATATTTAGTAGCATTTTACGTGGCGCAAATCTCATAAAGAATATTGCAATCTTCATATAAAGCCCCGGAATAATGATCATTTTTTTCTTAAACATTTTATTTATGGCATAAGAAGCAACCTTATTACTACTCAAAGATTTAGTATGAAATGTCACCCCGGCAACACTATTAAATTCGGTGTCTACCGGTCCTGGACATAAAACACTAATGTGGACATTGCTTTTATCCTTTTTTAATTCGCCATATATAGCTTCGGTTAAATTAAGAACATAAGCTTTTGATGAATAATAAGTTGCCATAAGTGGTCCCGGTAAAAAACCTGCTGAAGAAGCAACATTTAAAATATAACCTTTGTCTTTCTTTTTAAAGTCCTGTAAGAACAATTTTGTTAAAACATGTACAGCTTTAACATTAACGTCAATCATTTCTAATTCTTTGTCTAAATTTGTTTGATCAAATTTTCCAAATATACCAAATCCGGCATTGTTTATTAAAATATCGATGTCTTCATTTTTTAATTGTTCATAAAGTTTCCTGCAATTACTTGTGTTAGAAATATCCATACTAATAATTTTTGCTTTTCCATTAAGCTCACTGGCTATTTTTTCTAATTTTTCTTTTCTTCTTGCAACTAAAATAACTTCATAGCCACGGCTAACTAATTCTTTAGCCATATCTCTTCCAATTCCGCTACTCGCGCCTGTTATTAATGCTTTCATATCATCACCTAATTCTAATTTATTATATAATATCTGTTGTTTTTTGTAAATATTTGACATAATCTACATTAAAGTGTATTATATTAACCCGAGGGGAGAGTTATATGGGTAAAATAATTAGTTGTGATGATATTGAAGCTGAGATTATGGCATCAATTGATCGTGAGGTTTTAGATTATCTTCCTACTGATCAAAAATATAATGGTAGTATGGAAGAAGTTTTATATCAGGAATATGGCTATGGCTTTGTCGATGAAAAAAAGCAAAAAACTTATAACATTCCCGATTACATTAGTGACGAAGACATCGCAAATTGGGAAGCTGAAAGTTTTTTATATGAAGCCAGCATAATCGATTCATATCCTGAGGCTAAGGAATATATTTTAAAAAATAAACGCTAAAGCGTTTTTTATTTTGCTAGTATTTATGCTATAATTATCTAGGAGATGCATATGGATAAAAAGATTAATATTGGACTATTTAATGATTCATTTTTCCCAATGATTGACGGGGTTGTCATGGTTGTCGATAATTATGCGAAAAGATTATCACAATATGCAAATGTTTTTGTTTTTGTACCATCAACTGATAAAAATTATGATGATAGTAAATTTAATTATAAGGTTATAAGATGTAATTCGGTAAAAATGCCATTTTTGGATTATAGTCTACCATTACCAACTTTCGATAAAAATTTTAAAAAAACTTTGGATGCTTGTCAACTAGATATTGTTCATATTCATGCGCCGGCACCCATTGGAATCGCGGGTATAAAATATGCAAAAAAGCATCATATTCCAGTTGTTGGCACAATGCACGCCCAATATCAGCAAGACTTCAAAAGAGCTTTAAAATCAGATTATATGGCCAGTGATTTAGCTAAAAAAATAACTAATGTTTATAAAAAATGCGATGAGGTTTGGGCTGTTAACGAGTCTGTGGCTGACATTTTAACGAACGAATACGGGTATGATCAAAAACCAAGAATCATGTATAATGCTACTGAAATGAAGCCTGTTGATAAGAAAAAAGCGTGTGACTATGTAAATGATAAACACCAGCTTAGTAAGGACGATAACGTATTTTTATTTGTTGGAAGAATTAATAAACTTAAAAATATATTTTTTATAGTCGATGCTTTAAAAGAACTAGATATTCCTTACAAAATGCTGTTTGTTGGCGATGGCCAAGACATGGATGAATTAAAAGAATATGTTAAAGAAAACAATTTAGAAAATGTAATTTTTTGTGGCAAAATAACAGATCGAAAAATATTGGCTTATTATTATGCCAGAGCCGATTTGTTCTTATTTCCTTCACTTTATGACTGTAATTCGTTAGTTCAAATTGAAGCCGCTTCACAGAAAACACCAACCCTATTTTTAGAAGGTGCCGCGACAGCTTCGGGAATCAAAAATGACATAAATGGCTTTTTATCACCGAATGACCCAAAAGCATATGCAAAAAAAATCAAAGATGTTATGGAAAATACTGACTTGTATGATAATGTTTGTGAGAGTGCTTATAAAACTGTTTATAAAAATTGGGACGATGTCACTAAGGAAGTATTGGAATTATACAAAAATTTAATTGAGGAGAAGTAATATGAGATTATTTAATAAAGATAGAAAAGACGCTAAATGGGTAAGACCGAATGATGCTGTTGGGGCCATTATGCCATTTATTATGAATAAAAAAACCGAGGCTGAAGTATCGAGCAAAGTGGATATTGACATTACTAAATTATGTGAATACGTCGATGAACAAAATGCCAAGGGTAATTTAGAATATAAAATGACTTATTTTCATGCGCTAACGTTTTGCATGGGAATGACTATTTATAACAGACCCATTTTAAATCGTTTTATAAAAAATAAAAGACTATATGAAAGAAATGTTATTACTTTCGCTTTTGTTGCCAAAGACAAATTAAGTGATAAAGGTGAAGAAAGGATGATTTCCTTAGATCTAGATCCTAATGACACAATGCTTGATTTAAGTCATAAGATGGCTGTTGATGTTTTTAAAGCTCGAAAAGAAGGCACTAATGATATGGATGGCATTTTAAAATTTTTTACATCACTTCCTAAATGGTTGCTTTCAATAATCGTCGCTTTTGTCAAGTTTTTGGATAATCATGGTTGGAACCCTAAAGCCCTAACTGAGGGAGATCTTAACTACGCAACTGTTTTATTGAGTAATTTGGGAAGCATTAAAACTAATTCTTGCTACCACCATTTAAATAATTATGGAACTAATTCTATTGTTATTACTATTGGCACTATTAAAGAAGAAGACGGTAAAAAAACAGTTGACCTTTGGGCTACTTTAGATGAGAGAATTTCTGATGGGTTTTACTTTGCTAAATCGATTCAATTGATGGAAGAAATTGCTAATACACCTGAATTGTTTGAACAAAAAATTTCAACTATTATAAATAAATAAAAATGAACTATTTGTTCATTTTTTTTGTGTCATTTATTTTTTTATTTATATAAGCGCTATTTTCTTTTATTGAAGCGCATATATATTCTCTTTTTTCTAGTGGAATATCTTCTTCATAATTTTTTAGTACGATATCAATGCCAAAACTAGATAACTCTTCTAATTTTTCTGGAATATCACTAATATAATCCAAATAATGATTAACGATATAATCGATTATGTCTTCTGATCTAAAGTTTTGCTCACCAACAAAACAATATGCATCATCACCACTAAAGGCAAAAGCTGAAAAAGCTAAGGCATTATCAAATGAAGGTGCCAGGCGATAACTACCCTGTTTTTCGTTATAAATAACACCAATATTTTTAAGTCTTCGATCTTCATTGCCTATTATACAATCACCTAATACTTGTCTTACATAATCGCGTTTCATATTTTCTAGATCTTCTTCAGAGATATCTCTAAATTCCGAAAATATTTTAAACATTTTATAAAAGCAGCCGCTGATGTTTTTTTGTTCATCATCAGAAAGTATTTTTGACCATTTCGATGGTAGGCCCACTAAAGTGTCACCTTCTTCGGTTAAAAACGAATCAATAATACAACAATTACTATCGTTTAAATTCATTTCTTCTACTATTTCACTGTTTGAATTATATCCAAGTTCAACATTAACTTGTTTAATTCCAAGGTACATAAGAATAAATGAGGAAATGCTTTCCATAACATCAGTATCTGGACATGTCGGATCATTATATTTGATTAGTTTATCATCAACCCAATACTTATCATTGTTTCCACGAGGTTCCTCGTGGGTTTTTTCGAAACTAGCAACATCAATTCTTTCCATATGTTTTTTGCTTGCTTTCTATATTAATTTTATCTGTTTTTAATTTAGCATTATTAACGATAAGTAATTGAGCCTTTTGCTCTTCAGTTAAAATTGCATTGCGCTTTTTAAAAATTCGTTCTTCAAAGACTGGAAACAATCTTTTACTGTGGTACTCCCCATCTAAAAATGGAAACTCTGAAAAACCACGAAATCCATATTGATAGGCTTCAATAAAACCCTTTTGATCATATGAAAAACTCCAAAATCTATCTTCTATAGCATAGGCCAAATGACCAACAATGCAAGTGATTTTGTCATCATAACTTTTCCACAACACATTAAAGTCCATATTATGCACCTCGAGGTTATTATAACATTATTTTTTCATAAAAAAAAGATGCTTATTTAGCATCCCCTTCTACAAGTTCAATTTGAACCATTAAAGCATCATCGCCACGGCGTTCATCAATTTTTAAAATTCTAGTGTAGCCACCTTTTCTATTTTGATATCTTACTGCTAAATCATCAAAGACTTTTTTAACAGTAGCTTTATCATTTTGTAAAAAAGCTAAGGCTTTTCTTCTAGCAACTAGTGAACCATCTTTACCGTAAGTAATCATTTTATCAACAAACTTACGAGCTTCTTTAGCTCTTGTTTCAGTAGTGATTACTTTTTCATTATTGATAATATCTCTAGTTAGATTGGCAAGCATACTTCTTCTATGCTTGTTATCGCGTCCTAATTTTCTATAAGCCATGTTTTTTCCTCCTAACTAATCTTCATCACGGAATTTAAGTCCCATATCTTTAATTTTATCGATAACCTCTTTTAAAGATTTTTTACCTAAATTACGTATTTTCATCATTTCTAATTCAGTTTTTTCTGTTAAATCGCCTAATGTATTAATGTTAGCTCTTTTTAGACAGTTATAAGCTCTAACAGAGAAATCTAAATCATCTATTGATGTTTCTAATTTCTTAAGTTTACTATCTTCTTGTTTAGCATTCATAATACCAGTAATATCAGCGATTTCACTTAAATTAGTAACAATATTTAAATGTTCAATTAAAATTTTAGCACCTAAAGCCATTGCTTCTTCTGGTCTAATAGATCCGTTTGTTTCAACTTCCATTGTTAATTTATCGTATGATGCGTCTTGTCCAACACGAGCACTATCAACATAGTAGTTGATTCTTTCGATTGGTGAATATAAAGCGTCTATTGGAATAAAGCCAATTTCTTTACCTTCAATGTATTTTTTGTTTTCTTGTGAAAGAACAGCTCCTCTACCATTTGCAATAATGAATTCCATATCTAATTTACCACCTTTAGATAAAGTCGCAATAACTTGATTTGGATTAATTATTTCAATGTCAGCATCGCAAACTATATCAGCTGCAGTTACAACACGTTCTTCGCTAACCGATAATTTAGCAGTTTTAATTTCTTCAGAGTGATTTTTTATAACAATACTCTTTAGATTAAGAACTATTGCCGTAACATCCTCAACAATTCCTTCGATTGTTTGGAATTCGTGCATTACACCTTCAATTTTTACAGCTACAATTGCACTTCCTGGCATACTTGATAACATTACTCTTCTAAGTGCATTACCAAGCGTCATACCAAAACCTCTTTCTAAAGGTTCTAGTTCAAATTTTCCATAATTATTATTTTCAACATATTCAGTTATTTTGTATTCTGGTTTTTCAAAATTTAACATATTAACTCCCCTTCCTTTTAACCACGTGGTCGTTTTGGTGGACGACAACCATTATGTGGAATTGGTGTTGTATCAGAAATAGAAGTGATCTCTAATCCTGCAGTTTGTAATGAACGAATCGCAGTTTCACGTCCAGAACCCAATCCTTTAGCAAATACTTCAACTTTTCTCATACCCATATCATAAGCAGCTCTTCCTGCTGCTTCAGCAGCTTGACCAGCTGCGAATGGAGTTGATTTTTTACTACCTTTTATACCTAATGTTCCAGCAGATGCCCATGATATTGCATTACCTTCTTTATCAGTAAGCGTTACGATAGTGTTGTTGAAAGTTGAATGAATAAAGGCTTTTCCTTCTGGTACATTTTTCTTAACTTTACGTTTTCTTGCTTTATAAGCCATGTATAATAACCTCCTTCATTTATTATTTCTTTTTATTAGCAATCGTTACAGCTTTACCTTTACGAGTACGCGCATTTCTACTAGTTCTTTGTCCTCTTACAGGTAAACCTCTTTTGTGACGAGTTCCTTGATAAGAATTAATTTCCATTTTAGTTTTGATATTCATATTAACTTCACGACGTAAATCACCTTCAGTTAAATATTTATCAATTTCAGCACGGATTGCTACTAACTCATCGTTAGTTAACTCGCCAGCTTTTTTATCTTTATCAATTTTAGCATCTTTTAAGATTTGATTTGATAAGCTTCTACCAACACCGTGGATGTAAGTTAAAGCTATTTCAATTCTTTTGTTATTAGGTATATCTACACCTTTAATACGTGCCATTACTTTCCTCCTTAACCTTGTCTTTGTTTATGTTTAGGATTTTCACAAATAACATAAACTTTTCCATGTCTTCTAATTATTTTGCATTTGTCACACATTTTTTTGACTGATGGTCTTACTTTCATTTTATCCCTCCTATGGTATTCTATAGGTTATTCGCCCGCGTGTTAAATCATAAGGTGATAATTCAACTGTTACTTTGTCACCTTTTAAAACACGAATATGGTTTAAACGCATTTTACCAGAAACGCGAGCTTTAATAACATGTTTGTTTTCAAGTTGTACTAGCAAGTCGCCACCTGGAATAACTTCCGTTACAACGCCTTGAACTTCAATTACATCTTGTTTGGCCATTTTATCACCTCCTGGTTAATATTTCATATCCTTCTTTTGTAACTACAACGGTATGTTCAAAATGCGCAGCTGGCTTTTCATCTTGTGTGATAATCGTCCAGTCGTCATCTAAAATACAAATAGCTTTATCCCCCATAGTAATCATGGGCTCAACTGCAATAACCATACCTTCTTTTAAAATTGGTCCGGTGTGGGCTTTACCATAATTTGGTACATCTGGTTCTTCATGAACATCAGTACCAACGCCATGACCTACCAATTCTCTAACCACTCCATAGCCAAAGCTTTCTGCATATTCTTGAACAGCATGGCCAATATCGCCTATTCTATTGCCGGCTTTGACTTGTTCTAAACCTTTAAATAAAGATTCTTTAGTTACATCCATTAATTTTTGTTTTTCATCTGATATTTTACCTACAGCATAAGTCCATGCTGAATCACCATGATAGCCTTTATAACAGGCCCCTATATCTAAAGTAACAATGTCCCCTTCTTTTAATTTGCGATTTCCTGGAATTCCATGAACTACTTCCTCATTAATCGAAATACAAACAGTACCTGGAAAACCATCATAACCTTTAAAAGATGGAGTTGCATCCCTACTTAAAATATATTCTTCAGCTAAAGTGTCTAATTCTTTAGTCGTAATTCCTGGCTTAATATAAGGTTTTAAATAATTATGTGTACTACCTGTTATTTCACCAGCAATTCTTAAAAGTTCAATCTCTCTTGGACTTTTAATGGTTATCATTTAATATTCCCTCGATTTCACTAAAGGTATTATCAATGCTTTTTGAACTATCAACATGATAGGCAATACCTTTTTCTTCATAATAATTAATTAATGGATATGTTTCTTTTAAATATGTTTGATAACGCTCATTAAATGTTTCAATGTTATCATCAGCGCGACTAATTAATTCATGAGAACAATTATCGCAAATTCCTGAAACTTTTGGTTTAGCGCTATCAACTAATTCATTGAAAACTGCACCACATTCTGGACAGCTTCTTCGCCCTATTATCCTTTTTTCGGCTACATCTTTTTCTAAATCTAAAATTATAACCATCATATTATTATCAATAATTTCATCTAATAATTTTGCTTGATTTAAATTCCTTGGAAAGCCATCTAACACATAGCCGTTTTTACAATCTTCCCTTTTTATTCTTTCTTTCAATAATTCAAACACCGTGTCATCACTTATTAGTGAACCCTCAAGCATTTGTTTTTTTATCTTTTCATCTTCAACATTACGTAAAAGATCTCCTGTTGATAAATGTGGAATGCCTAGTTTTTGGCTCACTTTTAAAGCGTGTGTCCCCTTACCAGCCGCTGGCGGGGCTATAAAAGTGATAATCAAGAGTGCACTCTCCTACTTTTATAACCACGGCTAATTAAATTACTTTCAAGTTGTTTATACGCTTCTAACACAACAGAAACTACGATCATTAATCCAGTTCCTCCCATTCTTACGCTTGTTGGCAATGTTGTAAATGCCCCAAATACATATGGAAGACCAGCAATAACTGCTAGGAAAATAGAACCGACAACCGTTATTCTGATTAATACTTTACTTACATATTTTTCAGTTTCAGCACCTGGCCTTACACCCGGAATATAACCTCCACTTTTTTGTAAGTTTTCTGATAATTCTTTCGGTTTAATCGTAACAAACGTATAGAAATACGTAAATGCTATTACAAAGATTATAAATAATATAAATCCTGGAACTGATGATAAGCTTAACCATTTATTAACGAATGCCATCCAAGCGTCATTTTTCGAAAATTGAGCAATCAACGCTGGAACAGATATTAATGCTGATGCAAAAATAACTGGGATAACTCCGGCTGAGTTTAATCTAAATGGCATATATGTTGCTTTACCACTTAATGTAGAACTATGCGTTTTATTAGCATATTGTACCGGAAGTCTTCTTTCTGCTAGTTGAACATAAAGTACTCCTAACATAATTGCAACATAAACTAGTACAAATATACTAAATGAAATAACTCCTAAGAAAATTGTTTGTGTCGTAGCGGTATCAACTAAAGTTCTCCATGCTTCTGTAAAAGCATATGGAATACTTGCTAAAATACCAGCCATGATTATCATTGAAATTCCATTACCAAGGCCTTTCATAGTAATTTGATCACCAATCCAAAGAAGTAGTGATGTTCCAGCTGTTAGTACTAAAGATACTTCTAAGTAATCAATTACAGTTCCATTTTTCATGAAAGCAAATGAGAACATGTATCCTTGAACAAAAGCTAAAATAATACCTAAAATTCTTGTTATTTGATTGATTTTATTTCTACCTGTTTGTCCTTGCTTTGAAAGTTCAGTAAAATATGGAACAATATCCATTTGTAATAATTGCATCACGATTGATGCGGTGATGTATGGCATAACGCCAAGGGCAAAAATTGAGAAATTTTGCATGGCTCCGCCACCCATCATGTCTAATAATTGTAGAAAACCAACATTTAAGTTTTCGTTATCTACTCCTGGTACAACTACTGCTGTACCCACTTTGAATATAAATAAGCAAAAGAATGTAAAATATAATTTTTTACGTAAGTCCTTATTAGCTGGACTAAATATTTGCGTTAGTGACTTCAATTAGATCACCTCAGCTTTTCCACCTAATTTTTCTATTTGCTCTTGAGCTGATTTAGAAAATTTGTGAGCTTTAACGTTTAACTTTTTCTTTAAAGTACCATTACCTAATACTTTAAGCCCATCTAATGTATTCTTAACTAATCCCGCATTTTTTAAGATTTCTGGTGTTACTTCAGCACCATCTTCAAATTTATTTAAATCATCTAAATTAATAACTGCATATACTTTTTTAAATCTGGCATTGTTGAATCCTCTTTTTGGAAGTCTTCTGAATAAAGGTGTTTGACCTCCTTCAAAGCCAATTCTAACTCCGCCACCACTTCTTGAGTTTTGTCCGTTCTCACCACGACCAGCAGTTTTTCCTGTTCCTGATCCTGGTCCACGACCTACTCTTTTACGTGCTTTAGTTGCATATGGATTTGGTTTTACACTGTTTAATTTCATTATAAAATCTCCTCCACTTTTTTACCTCTAAGTCTTGCAACTTCTTCAACAGTTTTTTGCATTTTTAATGCATTTAATGTTGCATATGCCATATTAATTTTGGTGTTTGAACCTAATGATTTAGATAAAATGTCTTTAACGCCAGCAAGTTCCAATACGGCTCTAACTGGGCCTCCTGCTTTTACTCCAGTACCTTTTGATGCTGGTTTAAGCATAACTTTACTAGCACCTCTTGTACCGATTGCTTCATGTGGGATTGTGTGTTCATCTACTAATGCCACTTTCGTAATGTTTTTAGTGGCAGCAGCTGTGGCTTTTTTAATAGCATCTGGTACTTCTTTAGCTTTTCCTGATCCGATACCAACTTTGCCTTTTCTGTCACCGACAACTACAGTAGCAGAGAAACGTAAAAGTCTTCCACCCTTCGTTACCTTATTAATACGATTGATTGCGATTACTTCATCATCGTATAATTTTGGACGAGGTTCTCTTTTTCTTGTATCCACTTCGTTTCCTCCTTTTAGAATTCTAATCCATTTTCGCGAGCAGCATCAGCTAATGCTTTTACACGACCATGATATAAGTATCCGCCTCTGTCGAATACAACTTTTGTAATTTTTGCTTTTTTTGCTCTTTTAGCAATTAACTCTCCAACTTTTGTAGCTGCTTCAACGTTTCCACCGTTTTCAAGCTTTAATTCTTTATCGATAGAAGAAGCACTTACTAAAGTTTTACCTTCAACGTCATCAATGATTTGCGCAAAGATATTGCTGTTAGATCTAAATACGTTAAGTCTTGGAGTTTCACTAGTTCCTTGAACTTTATTTCTAACTCTCGTATGTCTTGCTTGACGTACTTTGTTACGACTTTCTTTTTTTATCATAATACCTCTCCTTCCTATTAAGCAGCTTTCTTACCAACTTTACGGATAATGTGTTCGTCTTTGTAACGAATACCTTTTCCTTTATATGGTTCTGGTTTTCTTATTTTTCTAACGTTAGCGGCAAATTCACCAACTAATCTTTTGTCAATTCCTTTAATAACTAGTTCAGTATTACTTGGTGCCTCTACACTAATGCCTTCAGGGATTTCTACATTTACTGGGTGTGAATAACCAGCAGTAACTACTAGTTTTTTCCCTTGAACATTAAAACGGTAACCAACGCCAACTGTTTCTAGTGCTTTTTCAAAGCCTTTTGTTACGCCAATAATCATATTATTAATATTAGCATTAGCAGTTCCGTGGAAGTTTTTAAATTCATCGCTATTTCTTTCAATAGTAACTTCATTACCTTCTACTTTAACATTTATATTTTCATTAATTTCAGTAGAAAGTTCTCCCTTTGGACCTTTTACAGTAATTTTGTTTCCCTCTGAAGTAATCGTTACTCCTTCTGGAATACTTAATATTCTGTTTCCAATACGGCTCATATTACCATCCTTTCTACCAAACGTAAGCTAATACTTCACCACCAAGACTTTTAGCTTTGGCATCTTTACCAGTCATAACACCTTTAGATGTAGACACGATAGCGATACCTAATCCATTTAATACTTGTGGCATTTCACTAGCTTTTGCATATACACGTAATCCTGGTTTTGAAATTCTTTTAATACCAGTTATAACACGTGTTTTTTTGTCATATTTTAAGTTTAAAACAATATTATTTTGAACATCGCCTTTTTCAATTTTATAATCAGCGATGTAGCCCTCTTCTTTTAAAATCCTTGCGATTTCTTCTTTCATTTTTGAAGCAGGCACTTCTACTTCTGCATATCGCATTTGATTTGCATTACGAATTCTTGTAAGCATATCAGCGATTGGATCTGTCATAAATATCCTCCTTCCGTAAGAATTACCAACTTGATTTAGTAACTCCTGGTATTTGTCCTTTATAAGCTAACTCCCTGAAGCAAATACGGCAAATGCCATATTTTTTTAATACAGAGTGTGGTCTTCCACAAATAGAACATCTTGTGTAGGCACGAACTTTGTATTTTGGTTTTCTGTTAGCTTTTACTATCATACTTTTTCTAGCCATAATTTCCTCCTAAAATTTATTTTTTAAATGGCATTCCGAAACCTTTTAATAAATCTAATGCTTCGTCATTAGTTTTAGCGGTTGTTACAAAAATGATATCCATACCACGAACTTTAACAACCTTATCATAATCTATTTCTGAGAAAATTAATTGTTCGTTAAGACCTAAAGTATAGTTTCCTCTTCCATCAAATGATTTTGGGCTTATTCCTCTAAAGTCTCTAACACGAGGTAATGTAATACTAATTAGTTTATCTAAAAAGTTATACATGTTTTCACCTCTTAAAGTTACTTTACAACCAATTGGTTGTCCAGCACGAACTTTAAATCCCGCAATAGCTTTTTTAGCTTTTGTAATTACTGGTTTTTGACCAGTGATTATAGTCAAATCATCTACAGCTGCTTCTAAAAATTTAGAATTGGCAGTAGCGTCTCCAACGCCCATGTTAACAACAATCTTTTCTAATTTTGGTGTTTCCATGTCGCTTTTATATCCATATTTTTCTTTTAAACTACCTTTTATTTCTTTATTATATTTTTCATGTAGGCGGTTCATATATACCCTCCTTTCAGGTTTTAGTCAAGTTTTTCGTTTGATTTTCTTGACACTCTTATTTTTTTGCCATTTTTATCAGTAGTGTGTCCTATTCTTGTTCCCTTTTTAGTTTTTGGATCAACTATCATAACATTACTTACATGTATTGGTCTTTCAATTTCGATAATTTCACCATTTTGTCCACCGTTTGGTTTAACATGCTTATGGGCGATATTAACACCTTCAACGATGACTTTATCATCTGCTTTAAGGGTTTTAATAATTTTGCCTTCTTTGCCTTTGTCTTTACCGGCAATGACAACTACTTTATCTCCTTGTTTTAATTTCATATTATTCCTCCAAACGATTATAGTACTTCTTTAGCAAGTGATACTATTTTCATAAAATCTTTGTCACGAAGTTCTCTCGCGATTGGTCCGAATACACGTGTTCCGATTGGTGATTTATCTTCCTTAATAATAATGCAGGCATTATCATCAAATTTGATATAAGAACCATCATCACGTCTTAGACCTTGTTTAGTTCTAACGATAACTGCTTTAACAACTTGACCTTTTTTAATGTTTCCATTAGGTGTTGCTTGTTTAACAGTTCCGACAACTATATCTCCAATATTACCGGTTTTAACTTTGCTGCCACCCATCACTCCAATTACTAGTAATTTACGAGCTCCAGAATTGTCAGCAACTTTTAATACGGTTTCAGATTGAATCATATTATTCCTCCTTCAAAGTTTATAGAATAACTGCTTTTTCAACAACTTCTACTAAACGATAATGTTTAGTTTTAGAAAGTGGTCTAGTCTCTGCAATTCTTACTGTGTCGCCAACAGCGGCTTCATTTTTTGCATCGTGTGCAGCATATTTTTTAGAGTATTTAGCTCTTTTGCCATAAAGTTTTGCTTTTGTGTAAGTTTCTACTAAAACTGTAATAGTTTTATCGTTTGATGCGCTTACTACTTTACCGATTAATTCATGTTTTCTTTCCATAATATAACCTCCTAGTCTTGCATTTCACGTTCACGTAATACTGTTTTCATACGTGCGACAGCCTTTCTAAGTTCATTAATTCTGTGTGGTTTTTCAAGACTACCAGTAGCTTGGCTAAAACGTAAATTAAATAATTCTTCCTTAGCTTCAGCAATTTTAGCTTTTAAATCTTCATCGCTTAACTCTCTAATTTCATTAATTTTCATTTGCCTCGCCACCTTTCATTACAAACTTACACTTAATTGGAAGTTTATGCATAGCTAAACGTAATGCTTCTCTAGCTACTTCCTCACTTACTCCGGCTATTTCAAACATAACTTTTCCCTTTTTAACTACAGCTACCCACTCTTCTGGGTTACCTTTACCTTTACCTTGACGAGTTTCAAGTGGTTTTTTAGTTAATGATAAATGTGGGAAAATGTTAATCCATACTTTACCACCACGTTTCATATAACGTGTCATTGCTACACGGGCTGCTTCGATTTGACGCTGTGTAATCCAAGCCCCTTCCATAGCCATTAGTCCGTAATCACCGAAACTAACTTTGCGGTTACCACGAGCCATTCCTTCATATTTTAAACGGTGCGGTCTACGATATTTAGTTCTTTTTGGAATTACTGCCATCGTTATTACCTCCCTTGTTTTTCTTTTCAGGAAGGATTTCTCCTTTATAAATCCATACTTTTACGCCGATTTTACCATAAATTGTATTGGCTTCCTTAGATGCATAATCAACATCAGCTCTTAAAGTATGAAGTGGAACTACACCTTCTTTATATCCTTCACTACGGGCAATTTCAACACCGTTTAGACGTCCAGATACTTTGGTTTTAATTCCTTTTGCTCCTGATTTCATGACATTTCTAATTGCTTTCTTTTGCGCAACTCTAAATGATACACGATTTTCAATTTGATGAGCGATACTTTCAGCAACCAAAGCTGCTTCCAAATTAGGGTTTTTAATTTCTTTAATAGAAATATGAATATCCTCATCAACGACTTTCGCTAATTGTTTTTTAAGTTTTTCAATTTCATCGCCACCATGACCAATTACCACACCAGGTTTAGCTGTATTAATGATAACTTCAGTCTTGCCAGCTACTCTTTCAATAAGAATATTTGAAACTGCAGCGCCAGTTAATTTTTTTTCTAAAAATTTACGAATTTTATGATCATTATTAAGGTATTTAGCGAAATCTTTACCTTCTGCATACCAGTTAGATTCCCAACCTTTATTGATTCCGATTCTAAGTCCGACTGGACTAACTTTCTGACCCATCAGTTTACCTCCTTCATTTAATTTTTTTCAGCTACCACAACTGTGATGTGGCTTGATCTTTTTAATATAGGGTCTGGTCTACCTTTAGCACCAGCTCTACCTCTTTTTAATGTTTTTCCTTCATTTATATAAGCTTCTTTAACAAATAAGTTTTCTTTCTTTAGTTCTAAATTGTTTTCTGCATTGGCAGTAGCACTTTTTAAAACTTTAGAAATTAATCTTGAAGCTTCCTTATTAAGGTTTGCTAAAATAGTTTCTGCTTCAGCTACGTCCTTACCACGTATTAAATCGATAACCAGACGAGCTTTTCTAGGCGCTATTCTAACACCTTTAGCAATTGCTTTTGCTTCCATTTATATCATCCTTTCTGGTTATTTTATTTTTTCTTTTTGTCATCGCCATGTCCACCAAATTTACGTGTCAATGAGAATTCACCTAATTTATGTCCAACCATATCTTCTGTTACATAAACTGGAATAAATTCTTTACCATTATGAACAGCAAATGTATGTCCGATAAATATAGGAT
>CAZELY010000004.1:41140-51877 GCA_964513345.1 uncultured Muribaculaceae bacterium | reverse complement strand
ATATATATATCTACCAGATACAACAATATCTCCACAAGTATCAATTAAATCAATTTCTTTTTTATCGATAAATGTTTTAATAGCAATTTCATTGTCTGTACTTTCTAAATAAAGACCATCATCTGTTAAATCAAATTTTATACAATTTAAAATCGGTCTTAAATTTTTAGAAGAAATTCCTTTTATAACATAGTTTAAATGTTCTAATAACACCTTTTGTTTAATTTCTAATTTCATAAATATCTCTCCTTTATTATTTTAATTAATTATTTTTATTATTAATGTGAATAAGTGTGGAAAAACTAAAAAACTCTTTAATTTAACTAAATAATTGATGTTTATGTTTTTGTTGAAAAAAATTTTTTTCCACTACTTTACTTCACTAGCAATTTTTTCAATATCTTTTTCCAAATTTTTATCAGTTTTAACTAGCTTTGCTATTTTATTAACAGCGTGCATTACTGTAGTATGGTCTTTTCCACCAAATTCATTACCAATTCTTGGAAGTGATTCTTCTAAATAAACACGGCAAATATACATTCCTATTTGTCTTGGTAAAGCTATTTTTGAAAGTCTTTTTTTACCTCTAATATCTTCAGGTGTTATATTATAATGCTCTGCAACTAGCTTAATAACTTTATCAATTTTATTTTTAGAAATGATATTTGTTCCGATATAATCTTTTAATGCCTCAATTGCCAAATCTAGTGTTATATCAGAGCCACTCATCATAATCGCATAGGCAAAAACTCTATTTAAAGATCCTTCTAATTTTCTAACATCCGAGGTACAATTGCTGGCAATATATTCTTTAACTTCATCTGGAATATTACTGGTAATACCTTGTGATTCAATTTTTTTATCTAATATTGCTAATCTTAAATCAAAATCTGGTGGTAATATATCAATTGTTAATCCCCAATTGAATCTTGTTTTCAAGTTGTTTTCTAATTTTTTTAAATCATCTGGTGAACGATCAGAAGCAATTATTATTTGTTTATTATTACGATGCAAATCATTAAATGTATTAAAAAATTCTTTTTGAGTAGTACTGGCAATTTCTAAATATTGAATATCATCAATAATTAACACATCAATATCACGATATTTGCGTTTAAAATTATCTATATCGGCAAAATTATTTTCTTTTTTTCTATATAGACTCAAAAAATCCTCAACAAATTTATCACTGGTAACATATCTTACCTTCTTACTGGAATTGTTACTAATATAATTTCCAATTGCCTGCATCAAATGGGTTTTTCCTAAACCACTATTTCCATATATAAATAATGGATTATACATACTTCCGGGTCTTTCAGCAACAGCCATTCCTATTTTTTTAGCAAATTCGTTACTTTTTCCACAGACAAAATTATCAAAAGTATATCTACTATCTAGACCGCTATCAAATATTGCTTCGTCATTTTCTTTAATTATTATTTCTTTTTTGACAATATCGTCTTCAGAAACATATTCAAAATTATAAATTGAACCGGTAATATCTAAAAATTTTTCTTTAATAATTTCATTATAGTTTTGTTTTAAATGATTTTTGTGAGCATCTAATGGAACTTTAACCGTTGCAGTATCGTTATTTAATCCAATAAGTTTTGTATCTTTAAACCATGTTTCAAATAGAATTGGACTAAATTCAATTTTCATTTTTTCCAAAAAAGCATTCCATATATTATCTAATTCCATAAAGCATTCCCCCACTACCCAGTAAAGTTTCACCTATATTCTACATTATTTTTCAATAAAAATCTATAAAAAAGCAAAAAAACTTATCCACACGTCATCTTATTTTTAATTATAATATCATAGTTATTTTATACACCATTTCCACAAAACACTAAATTTATCAACTTTGTGGAATTTTTTTTAACATGTGGAATATGTTAATTAATATGTAATCCTTTTTAAATAAAAGAAAAGTGAATTGTTGAAAAAAATAGTGAATAAAATTATAACTAAAAATAAAATGTGGAAAACTTTTTTTGATTTTTTGAAAAAGTTTTATTTTAAAACAATTGACAAATAAGGTATTTATCTATATAATTAATTAAGCAAAGCGAACGAGAGGAGTGAAAATATGAGTAAGAGAACATTTCAACCTAATACAAGAAGAAGATCTAAAAAGATGGGTTTTTTTGCTAGAATGGAAACATCTATTATTAAAAGAAGAAGAAAAAAAGGACGCAAAGTCTTATCACGTTAACCAACCACTTTAAAAATAAGTGGTTTTTAAATATTGAGGTGATGTTATGAAAAAAATCAACATTATAAAAAGTAATCGCGATTTTGAAAGAATTATCAGAAATAATAAACCATTTAAATATAAGGATTATATTATATATATTGAAAAGAAAGAAGAAAATAACTATAAATTTGGGTTATCTGTTGGTAAAAAAATAGGTAATGCAGTTATTCGTAATAAATATAAAAGGCGTTTAAAAAGTATTATTGATCAAAAAAGCTATCAAAATGGTTTTAATTGTATTATAATAGTAGGTAAAGGAATATTATCAAAAAGTTTTGAAGAAATGAAATATAATTTATTTGAGGCTTTTGAAAAAATTGATATATTAAAGGAGAAATAAATTATGCATAAAAAAATTATAATTGTCGTACTTTTGGTTTTAACACTAACTTTAACAGGATGCACAAAATATGTTAAAGATGACAAGGGTGGAATAGTACGAGAATCAACGACTGGTCAAAGTTTAGTTTCAAATATTCTTTGCCAACCAACTGATGAAAAAATTATTAAAAATTACACTGATCATAAAGTTAAAATAAGTAAATTACCAACATGTGAAGAATTTAAACCTTCGAATGGTGGATATGAAGGAATATGGAGTACTTTATTTATAAAACCATTGAGCTGGCTTATTATTAAAATAGGTATGTTTGTTAAAAACTATGGTCTTGCTATCATAATTGTTACTTTAATAATAAGATTAATAATCTTTCCTATTAGTAAAAAATCAGCCTTACAATCTGAAAACATGAAAAAGGCCAGTGGCGATTTACAAAAATTACAAAATAAATATCGTAATAAAAAGAGTCAAGAAGATCAAATGAAACAAGCACAAGAAATGATGGCTATTTATAAAAAATATGGTATAAATCCGATGAGTGGATGCTTATTTGCGTTTATTCAGATGCCTTTATTCTTTGCTTTCTTAGAAAGTTTATATCGCATACCAGCGGTATTTGAAGGTAAATTCTTAGTTTATAATTTAGGAACTAGTCCATTTAATGCATTATTTGGTACAAAATTATCATTTAGTCATTTTATTGAATCTTTTAGTACTGGTAATTGGTTATATCTTTTATTGCCAATTATTGTCGGACTAGCAACTTTCTTCTCATTTAAGATGAATTCAGGCTTAAATACAGGAGGAAATCCTGAACAAGCTTCTCAGATGAAAATGATGATGAATATTATGCTTATATTTATTATCATCGCATCTTTCACAATGTCAACAAGTATAATCATTTATTGGATAACCGGTAGTTTATTTACAATAGTTCAAACGCTACTAATAAGGAGGAAGTCAGATGTTAGAAATAGTTAAAAACGAAGCTAAAACAAAAGAAGAAGCTTTGGAAAAATCATTAGAACAATTGAATGTAAGAGAAGATGAAACGTATTATTATTTTGAAGAAACAGAAGGTGGTTTATTCAAAGGTAAAAAATACATTTCAGTAGTTACTACAAAGTATGCGATTAAAGAATATATAAAAGAATTTTTAAATGAGTTAGCTAAGAAAATGAATACTAAATTTAATATTGAAATTAAAGAAACCGAAGTGGGATTTTCAGTTATTATTGTTGGTGATAATGCTGCAGCTTTAATAGGAAAAGATGGCAAAAATTTAAATAGTATTCAAACAATTTTACGCCAAAGTTTAAAAAATCAAGGAAGATTTAACGTAAAAGTGAATATTGATATTTCTAATTACAAAGCCAAAAAAGAAAGAAATTTAGGATTCGAAATCAAAAAAATATGTCGTGAAGTTTTAAAAACAAAAATGGATGTTAAACTTGATCCTATGAATTCATATGAAAGAAGAATTGTTCATAACGTTGTTTCAAGTTTTGATAATCTAGTATCTGAAAGTGAAGGAGTTTCACCAAATAGATATACTATTATTAAATATAAAGAAGATTAATTCTTCTTTTTTTTGTAAAAATGTGGTAAAATGTTTTCGGTTAGGAGTTAAAAGCATGATAGAAAATAGAAGTACTACTGAATTAGAAATGAGTAATAATTTAGTTTCAACAATGAAATTTTATAAAGATTGTTTCTTTGAAGCTGGCCCTGTTGTTTTATCGATGGGGGTAGGAGTTAAATATATGTTGCTTTTCTTAGGTAATGATATTTGCCACAAATTCCATGATATAAGATATGGTCAAGACGAAACAAAAAAATTAGAAGCAAATGAAATTGTCGATTATGAATTTTCTTCAAAATTTGATAAAATTGTTGATAAAGCAGTAGTGAAATTTAAAAAGATGAAAAGTAAGTAAAAATAATAGTTTCTATTGTTTTTATTTTTATTATATTGTAAAATACGTTTAGTTATTTGGAGGTGAAATTATGAATGATACAATCGCAGCCATTTCTACTGCTCAAGGAGTAGGGGCAATCGCTATAATAAGAGTAAGCGGCGACGAGGCTATTGAGATTGTTAATAAGATATTTAGTAAAGATTTAGGAAAAGTAAAAAGTCATACTATTCACTATGGTTATGTGGTTTATAATAATGAAAAGATTGACGAAGTTTTAATAAGCATAATGAAATCTCCAAAAACATTTACTAGAGAAGACATTGTTGAAATAAACGCGCATGGTGGAATAAATACCACAAACAAGATATTAGAAATTTTATTAACGGAAGGTTGCCGTCTTGCAGAGCCTGGTGAATTTACTAAAAGAGCGCTTTTAAATGGAAGAATTGATTATACGCAAGCTGAAGGAATAATGGATTTAATAAATTCTAAAACTGATCTAGCTAGAAAAATAGCTATTAATCAATTAAATGGCAAGGCCTCATCAATGATAAAAGAATTGCGAGAAGAACTAGCTTTAATTTTAGCTAATATTGAAGTTAACCTTAATTATCCAGAATATGAAGATATCGAAGAAATGACTATTGATAAGATAAAAATAGCTATGGATAATATAAAAATAAAAATCAAGAAAATAATTACAGAAAGTAAAAATGGTGAATTATTAAAAGAAGGAATAAAGACCGTCATAGTGGGTAAACCGAATGTAGGAAAGAGCAGTTTATTAAATAATTTACTAGGCGAAGAAAAAGCTATTGTAACTTCTTTAGAAGGAACAACGAGAGATAGTATTGAAGCCACATTAATAATTGATAATATTATTTTAAATTTAATTGATACGGCTGGAATTCGTAGTACTGAAGATATTGTCGAAAAAATAGGTGTTTCTAAAAGTTTAAAATTAATTGAAGAAGCTGATTTAGTATTATTTGTTTTAGATAATAGTGAAAAATTATCTAAAGAAGATAAAGAAATTATTGAATCTTTAAAAGATAAGAAATATATAGCTATTATCAATAAATGTGATTTACCGAAGAAAATAGATGATGAATATTTAGAAAATAAGGTTTATATTAGCGCAACAGAAAACATTAATATCGATGGACTAAAGGATAAAATTAAAGAGTTATTCAATTTAGAACAAATTGAAACTGAAGATTTAACATATTTAACTAGTGCGCGAAGCATTGCGATTCTAAATAAAGTTGAAAAAGAAATCAAAGAGGTTTTAAATGGCCTAAATGAAGGATTTACTTTAGACATGGTTGAAATAGATTTAAAAAGTATTTGGAACTTGTTAGGCGAAATTATAGGCGAAAATTATTCGGATGAATTATTAGACACCTTATTTAGTAATTTTTGTGTTGGAAAGTAGGTGAGGTTGTGTACGATATTATAGTAGTTGGCGGTGGTCATGCTGGATGTGAAGCTGCTTTAGCTTCGGCGCGAATGGGTAATAATACATTATTAGTTACCGGAAATAAAAATAATATTGCCGATATGCCATGTAATCCATCAATAGGTGGCTCAGCAAAGGGAATTGTTGTTCGTGAAATTGATGCATTAGGTGGAGAAATGGGGAGAAACGCCGATAAAAGCTTATTACAAATAAAAATGTTAAATAGCGCAAAAGGCCCAGCTGTCAGAGCATTGAGAGCCCAAGCTGATAAAATTACTTATCCGAAAGAAATGTTAAAAACATTGGAAAAAACCGAAAATTTAGAAATATTAGAATCGATGGTCGAAAATTTAATTGTCGAAGATAACATTGTAAAGGGAGTTATTCTAGAAAACAATGAAAGAATTAATAGTAAAGCTGTTATTTTAACAACAGGAACTTATTTAAAAGCTGATATATTAGTAGGTGATACTCGTCATCGTGAAGGTCCGCATGGCGAAAGACCATCTAATTTTTTAAGTGATAATTTAGCTAAGTTAGGCTTTGAAATAAAAAGACTTAAGACAGGAACTCCCCAACGAATTGATAGATCAAGTATTGATTTTTCAGTATTAAAAAGGGAAGACGGCGACAAAGAATATTTAACTTTCAGTTTTGATAACACACCATTTTATGACGTTGAAAAACAAGAACCTTGCTATTTAACTTATACTAATGAAAATACGCACAAAATAATAATGAACAATTTAAATAAATCAAGTATGTATGGTGGCCTTGATGATATTAAAGGAATAGGTCCAAGATATTGTCCTTCAATAGAAGACAAAGTTGTTAGATTTACTGATAAAGAACGACACCAATTATTTTTAGAACCTGAAAGCTTATATTATGATGATATATATTTGCAAGGTTTTTCCACTTCGATGCCGCATGATGTTCAAGAAAAAATGGTACATAGTTTAAAAGGTCTAGAAAATGCAAAAATATTGAAATATGCGTACGCGATTGAATATGATTCAATATACCCAACACAATTAAAAAGATCGTTAGAGACAAAATTAATTGAAAACCTATTCACAGCTGGTCAAATAAACGGAACAAGCGGATATGAAGAGGCTGCTGGCCAGGGATTGATTGCAGGAATCAATGCTTCATTAAAATTGCAGGGTAAAGATCCCTTGATTTTAGGAAGAGATGAGTCATATATTGGTGTTTTAATTGATGATTTAGTTACAAAAGGAATTAGAGACCCATACAGATTATTAACTTCAAGAGCGGAATATCGTTTATTACTTCGTCATGACAATGCGGATTTCCGTCTCAGAGAATATGGTTATAAAATCGGATTAGTCGATGAAAAACGCTATCAAAAATTCAAAGAAAAAGAAGAAAAATTAGAAAAATTATTAAAAGAACTAAAAAATACTAAAGTAACAACTTTGGATAATGATTTTTTAGAAAGCATAGGAACCTCAAAAATAGCCGATGGTTTAAGTTTATATAATTTACTTAAAAGGCCAGAAATTTCGATTGATAAATTAGAAAAATTTATTAAGAAAGAATACTCCAAAGAAGTATTAGAAGAAGCGAATATCATAATTAGATATGAAGGATATATAAAGAAAGCTAAAGAAGAGGCACTGAAAATGCGCGAATTAGAAAATAAATTATTGCCTGAGGATATCGACTATGATGCAATGCACAATTTAGCCTCAGAAGCTAAGGAAAAACTAAAAAAAGTAAGGCCTACTTCGATTGGACAAGCTCTTAGAATTAGTGGCGTAAATCCAGCTGACATTTCTATAATAATGATATATTTAAAGAGGGATTATCATCATGAATAAGGAAGAATTTATACAAAATGTTAAAAACATTGGAATAGATATTGATGATAAGAAGATGGAAATGTTAGAAAAATATTACGATTTATTAATTGGATGGAATGAAAAGATTAATTTGACAGCAATTACAAAAAAAGAAGATGTTTATTTAAAACATTTTTATGACAGCTTAACAATAGTAAAAGTCATTGATTTGAATAAAGAAAACACTTTTTGCGATATTGGAAGCGGTGCAGGTTTTCCAGGGTTAGTTATAAAAATATTTTTTCCACATTTAAAAATAACTTTAATTGATTCATTAAATAAGCGAATAATTTTTTTAAATGAAGTTATAAAAGAATTAAATTTAGATAATATTGAAGCAATACACGCCAGGGCCGAAGAATATGCGTTAAGTAATAGAGAAAAGTTTGATGTTGTAACGGCGAGGGCCGTTTCTTCAATCAGTACGTTATTAGAATTTTCTATGCCTTTATTAAAATTAAATAAGTATTTTATTGCGATGCGTGGCCAAGATGAAAAAGGTTATGAAAAAGCGTTGGATATTTTAGGTGGTAAAGTAATAAAAAAGGAAGAGTTTAATCTTCCGTTTGAACAAAGTAAAAGAACATTAATAAAGGTTGAAAAGATTAGCAAAACCAATTTAAAATATCCTAGAAAATTTAGTGAAATCAAAAAAAATCCAATATAAAAGACAAAAGTCTTTTATATTTTTTTTGCCTTTTTAATATTACCTATACATTGTATAAAATATTCATTATCAATATAATCAACATAATATTCATTTAATACATCAATTAATAATTGCTTGGTTATTTTTTTATCTGTTTTAACAAAAGATAGATACCCAAAATCCATTATAAAAACGGGTTTTTTTAAATCATCTAGTGGAGGCTGAATATAATCAAAATCAATTTTTTTGAAACCAAATTTTTGCCAAAAGTAATGTTTTGGTTGCTTTCCATTTATTTCCTGCTCAAGTTCACAAAAAAGAAAGTCAATTTTTTTATCGGATTTTTGGTTTAAAATGCTAATTGCTTGATTTAAAAGATTGGACCCAATATTATTGTTCGTATGATCTTTTTTTACTGCGATATATTCAATGAATCCTGAATTTGTTTGCTTTAAGTAGTCATAAATGATTCCACCAACAACTTCATCTTTATTTAAAACTAACGTTATAAAATATGAATCTTTATTGTTTAAATTATTCAGAAATTGTTCATAATTTTCAATCTGGTCTTTGGCAAAACTACTAACTAAAATTTTATTATAAAAATCATCAAACAAATTAATGTTGGCCTTATTTTTTAAATCAATATTCATATAATCAAACATATGACACCTCATCAAATAGAATACAATTATTATGTTAAAAAATCAAATTTTATCGACTTTTTGTTGAAATAATTTTGAAAAAATAGTATTATATATTTATAAAGGATAGAAGGGAGGTTTTCTCATGCTCGAAAATGGACAACTTTCAACTTTAAATATGAAAGACATTTTACCGAACAGATTCCAGCCGCGAATCCATTTTGACGAAGTAAAGTTAAATGAGCTTGCTGAGTCCATTCGAAAATATGGTTTAATTCAACCTATTATCGTAAGACAAATAGGAACCAAGTATGAGATAATTGCTGGTGAGCGTCGTTTTAAAGCGAGCACACTTGCCAATAAAGAAACCATTCCCGCTATTATAGTAAATTTATCCGATCGTGATAGTGAAGAAATAGCCTTGCTTGAAAATATTCAAAGGGAAGATTTAACTCCTATTGAAGAAGCTGTTTCATATAAAAGAATATTGGATGCCGGATATATTACGCAAGAAGAATTGGCTAAAAAAATTGGCAAATCACAATCTGCGATAGCTAATAAAATAAGACTTTTGAATTTAGATGATACTGTTCAGGACGCACTTTTAAATGGTAAAATTTCTGAAAGACACGCAAGATCGCTATTAAAAATTCATAAGCTAGATGATCAAGTAACAATGTTGAATAGAATTATAAGCGAGCGATTAACTGTTAAAATGACAGATAAAGAAATTGAAAAGCTTTTAAATTCTGATGAAGGTGAAGTTAAAATAAAGGCCAAGCAACCAATTGAATTACTTGAATTAGAAGAACCAAAAAAACCAGCAAAACCAGTGGCTAGCCATAAAATAATTAAAGTTAGTCCGCCACCAGGATTTGAAGAAAAAATAAAAAGTAAAGTAAACGAAAGGGGAAAAAATATGGATATTGATAAAATATTAGAGGAGGCACAAGATATTACTCCTCAAGAACCAAAACCAGAGGCAGATATGCAAAGTCTTATGCAACAAAATCCAGAGACTGTTACTTCACCGCTTATTCAAAGTGAAACACCAGCTCCGGTAATGGAACCAGGAAAGTTTGTATCACCAGTGGTTGAACAACAACAAGTACAACAAGCAACTGAGGAAGTAAAACAAGTTGATCAACAGGGTGTAAATTTTGATAGTATATTTGGACAAGCGCCAGCGATGGAACCACAACCAGCGATGCCAGAAGCACCAGCTCCAGTGGTACCAGAGGCACCAATGCCAGAGATGACACAAGCAGTTCCAGAGCCATTTGGACAAGCGCCAGCAATGGAACCACAACCAGCGATGCCAGAAGCGCCAGCTCCAGTGGTACCAGAGGCACCAATGCCAGAGATGACACAAGCAGTTCCAGAGCCATTTGGACAAGCGCCAGCGATGGAACCACAACCAGCGATGACAGAAGCACCAGCTCCAGTGGTACCAGAGGCACCAATGCCAGAGATGACACAGGCAGTTCCAGAGCCATTTGGACAAGCGCCAGCAATGGAACCACAACCAGCGATGCCAGAAGCGCCAGCTCCAGTGGTACCAGAGGCACCAATGCCAGAGATGACACAAGCAGTTCCAG
>CAZELY010000004.1:0-41040 GCA_964513345.1 uncultured Muribaculaceae bacterium | reverse complement strand
TGGAACCACAACCAGCGATGCCAGAAGCGCCAGCTCCAGTGGTACCAGAGGCACCCATGCCAGGGGCTCCCGTGCAAAATATTCCAGACGACACAATAATCGAACCAGTTCAGGAACCAACAAATGAAGTGATTAATTTTAAATCAGCCATTGATTTGATTAGAAATTGTTCTTCTGAAATTGAAAAAATGGGATATTATGTAGATGTCGATGAAATTGATTTAGGTACTAGTTATCAGGTAACATTTAAAATTGAAAAACAATAAGCCTACGGGCTTTTTTTGTTGCTATAATAATGGTATAATAAAATTAATTAAAATGGGGTGGAAAAAAATGATGTATAAAATAGCTTTAATTCCAGCCTATGAACCAAATGAAAATCTTATTAAACTTGTTGATAAATTGATTGATAATAATTTTAAAGTTGTTGTGGTTGATGATGGTTCAGGTGAGGAGTATCAAGAGTATTTTTCTAGATTGCGTTGTAAAGTTATATCTTATAAAAACAATCGTGGAAAAGGATATGCACTAAAAAAAGGATTAAAATATATAAAAGATAATTTTAATAGATTCGTCGTAGTAACCATGGATAGTGATGGTCAGCATACGATTAAGGACGCTATTAATTTATGCAATTATGCACTAAGTTATCCAAGAACACTAGTGTTAGGTAGTCGTAGGAGAAACAAAAATTTCCCAATTAAAAGCTATATAGGTAATGTTTTAACTAGGTTTACTTTTTTATTAGCAACAGGGCAGGATATTTATGATACCCAAACAGGGTTACGCGCATTTTCAGATAAAATAGTTAATTATTTACTTAAAACATCAGGAACCGGATTTGAATATGAAATAAATGTTTTACTTAATGCAAGAAAAAACCATATAAATATAAAAGAAATTACTATAAAAACAATCTATATTGATAATAATTCCAATACACATTTCAAACCATTTAAAGATTCTTTCAGAATTTATAAAGAAATTATTAAATTTTCTTTATCATCATTTACTTGTTTCTTAATTGATTATATGATATATGCTTTCACATTCCTATTGAGTTCTAAAATAATTTTAGCTAACATTGTAGCCAGAGCAATTTCATCATTTATTAATTACAACATAAATAAAAATCTTGTATTTAAAACTAAGAAAAAATCAATTTTAGAATATTATAAACTAGTTGTTTTTATTCTTATATTGAACACTATAATTTTATGGATTTTATCTCACTTTATAACAACATATATTGCCAAAATAATTACGGAATTAACATTATTTATATTAAATTTTACAATTCAAAAAAAATTTATCTTTAATGAAGAAACATCTGAAAAATAGATGTTTTTTTCTATATATGATATAATCAACTACTAGGAAGTGGAAAAATGAACGTTATTTTTTTAGATTTTGAGGGTGTTTTAATTACTGATCACTGTGAATTAGAAAAAGATATTGAAAAAAGAATTCAAGTACTAGCAGATATTTGCCAGGAATATGATTGTAAAATTGTGATTGAAGCATCAGCTAAGGATGCAATAGATGAAAGTTCAAAAAAAGTTCACGGCAGTTGGGTACCAATGATTTTAGAACTTTTTAAAAAATATGGAATCGAATGTATCGGTAGAACACCTAATGTTATAAGAAGAATTGATGATTATTCTGAATACTCAATGTGGAAAGAAGATGAAATAAGGCTATATTTAATGAGAAATTTAGAAATCGAACATTATTGTGTAATAGATGATGATGATACAATTAATACTTATCATTGGGAAAGATCAGATTTAGAAAAAGTAAGAGACCATTTAGTAACACCTTTGTATTATTCCGATAATCCTGAAGAGGAAGGACTACTTTTTAAACATAAAAAACAAGTAGGAGAAATTTTAAAAAAAGAAAACGAGGTTAAAACATTGGTACTGAAACGAGGAAAAAACAGGAGTTAATAATCTTGTTTTCTTTTTGTTTAAATGATAGAATAATTGTGTATACTAGTGAGATGATAATGGGGAGATGAAAATGAAGAGATTTTTTAAAATAGTATTCGTAATTTTACTTTCATGTTTCGTTATAGTTTTGTGTTTCATGACATTCGTACTCAATGGAATTTTTGGTGTACCATTAGTTGGATTAATGATTGGAATATTTTATTATGCTAAATTTGCAAAAGGAACGGTGGATTTTTTGCAAATTGTTAATGAAGAGTGGGAAAAACATCAAGAAAAGGAATCTGGACATCTTAATTTTGGTTTAAAGGGTAATAATTTACCAGATTATCAAGATATTAAGTACTTTCGTGACATTCCATTTAGTGACGAATTATCCATAGCTTATTGGGTTTGCTTAAAATACAATATAGTTTTGGAACCAGATTTAAAAAAGGGATTACTGGGAGCAATTATATTAAAATGGATAAAAGAAGAAAAAATTAAAGTAACAGAAACAAGACAAGGTTTATTTAGTTTTCAAGATAATAATTATGCTATTGATTTAACAAATTTAAAAAAATTAGAGGATCCAACAGAAAAAAGCCTATATCAATTATTATTATCTATATCTGGAGACAATCAAATTTTGGAAGCCAATGAATTTAAAAATTGGTGTTATTATAATTATGATAAACTAAACGGGTGGTTTTTTTACGTCCGATATAATGGTCAAAAAAAATTAGAAGAAGCAAAGTTTATAACAACATCTGTAGAAAAAGTAAAATCAAAATACGGCGCAAAAAAAACAATAGTAATAAAAAATGTAAAAGAAGATCTTTGGTATGAAGCGTTAAAACTTAAAGGATTAAAAAAATTTTTAATGTATTTTACTTTAATGGATGAAAAAGAATTTATTCAAGTTCATTTATGGGAGGAATATTTAATTTTTTCTAGCCTACTAGATGTTTCACAAAAAGTAAAAGAACAATTTGGGAAAATATATCCAAAAATACAAGGAGTATCTGGACTCAATATTGATACTGTTAATTTTGGCATAGGTTTAGCGGAGTTAGGATACGTTTCTTTTGAAAAAGGATATGACGAAGCTAACGAGAAACATCAACAAGAAAACAAGATTTAATAATCTTGTTTTCTTGTTATATAAATGATAGAATATTTTTAGTTTGAAAGGAGGAGCATGATGTTTGAATTAGTTTCAAATTATAAACCAAGTGGTGATCAACCAGAAGCAATTAATGAATTAGTAGAAGGAATCAAAAATGGTAAAAAAAATCAAGTATTATTAGGCGCAACCGGAACAGGTAAAACTTTTACTATTGCTAATGTAATAAAAGAAATAAACAAACCCACTTTAGTGCTTGCGCATAATAAAACTCTTGCTGGGCAATTATACGCTGAGTTTAAAGAACTTTTTCCAAACAATCACGTTTGTTATTTTGTTTCTTATTATGACTATTATCAGCCAGAAGCATATGTTGCTAAAACAGATACTTACATTGAAAAAGATGCAGCTATTAACGATGAAATAGATGAGTTAAGACATTATGCTACTTCTTCATTATTGAATCATAAAGATGTTATAGTAGTTGCTTCTGTTTCGTGTATATATGGAATCGGAGAAATTGAAGAATATCGCAACAAAACGATTTCGCTTAATTTAGGTGAGACAATTGATAGAGATAAAGTGATTGAAAAATTGATTGAAATGCTTTACGAGCGAAATCAAATAGATTTTAAAAGAGGAACTTTTAGAGCACATGGAGATGTTTTGGAAATTATTCCAGTTAATCAACACTCACATGGCTACCGTATTGAATTTTTTGGTGATGAGATAGAAAAAATATCAGAATTTGATATTGTCACTGGAAGAATTGTAAGTAATAAAAAAACAATTACTATTTTTCCTGCTAGTCATTTTGTAACTAGCGAAGATAAACTAAAGATAGCTGTTGAAAATATAAGAAAAGAATTAGACGAGCGCTTAGAATATTTTAAAAATCATAATAAATTAATAGAATATCAAAGGTTAAAAGAAAGAACTAATTACGACTTAGAAATGCTTTCAGAAACTGGTTTTTGTCGCGGAGTTGAAAACTATTCAAGGCCATTAGCTTTGAAAGAACCGGGGGCCACTCCAACAACTTTGATGGATTTCTTTGGTGAAGATTATTTATTAGTTGTCGATGAGTCACATGTTACATTGCCTCAAGTAAGAGGAATGTATAATGGTGATAGAGCGCGTAAAGAATCATTAGTTGAATATGGGTTTAGATTACCTAGCGCATTAGACAATAGACCATTAAAATTTGAGGAATTCAAAAAGAAATTAGATAATGTCATTTATGTTTCCGCGACCCCGGGAGATTATGAATTAGAACTAGTAAATAATAAATTTACCGAGCAAATAATAAGACCTACTGGCTTATTAGATCCATTAGTAACTGTAAAACCAACTAAAAATCAAATTGATAGTCTTGTTGAAGAAATTAATAAGCAAATCGAGAACAACGAACGAACTTTAATAACCACTTTAACTATTAGAATGGCTGAAGAACTAACGCAATATTTAAAGAAATTAGATATTAAAGTTGCTTATTTACATAATGAGGTTAAAACATTAGAAAGAAGTAGAATAATCCATGATGTTAGGACTGGCAAATACGACGTTTTAGTTGGAATCAATCTATTGAGAGAAGGAATAGACATTCCTGAGGTAAGCTTAATTGCTATAATGGATGCTGATAAGCAAGGTTTCTTAAGAAGCACTCGTAGTTTGATTCAAACAATAGGAAGAGCAGCTAGAAACGCTAATGGTCGAGTTATAATGTATGCAGATTATATTAGCGATTCAATGGAAGAAGCAATTAAAGAAACCGAACGAAGAAGAAAAATTCAAGAGGAATTCAATAAAAAGCATAATATTGTTCCAAAAACGATTATCAAAGAAAATAGAGATATTATTTCTAATAAAGCAGACATTAAAGAAGAAAAAGTCGAAAAGATGAGTAAAAAAGAAAAACAAAAATTAATGTTCAATATTGAAAGTGAAATGAAAGAAGCCGCTAAAAACCTAGATTTCGAGCGAGCCATGGAACTAAGAGACATTTTATATGAAATGAAAAGTGAATGAATATTATCAAAAAAAGATTAAGCTTTTGCTTAATCTTTTTGTTATAAACAACTGACAATTACATTAAATGTTTCATCTATACTTAATAAATCAGTATAAACATTACATTCAGCTAGTTTTCTAACTTTTTTACCATATTTCAAATTATCTTCTTGAGCACTTTCTATTCTTTTGATTATGTCATTCGGGCGATGGTTACGCATAGGGTTATTATCTATTCTAGATTTAATACCGGGCTCTATATTTGAAAAAGTTAAATTAATGATTATAATGTTAGTTTCAGATTTTTTAAGCTTTTCTAGTTTATCAATATCTTTATAGGAAGCAAAAATAATTATCAAATCATTTTTCAGCAGACAATTGTTATAATCTTCATATAAAACACCATAAAAATTACCATTTTCTTTTGCGACAGTTTCGGCATCACCGCTAGCTATTAAAAACGAATTATTATTTAAATATGAATTAAATTCATCATGGGTTAAATATCTATAAAAATCTTTAGCATCGTCTTTGCGTGGCTTTCGAGTTGTACAATGTTTTGGGATGACGGCCCCCAATTTTTCACACAACAGAGAAGCGATTGTTGATTTACCAGAGCCGCTCGGTCCAGTAATAGCAATTATTTTTTTATTATTCATTTTATCATTCCATACTTTCTAATAATTTTAAATATTTCAAATATGAATCAGTTTGTTGCTTGGATGAAAACAAATCTATTTTACCGATTTGGTAGAGATAATACTTTTCCAATAATATTTTGCATAAACAATATTTTACGGAATTGTCGAAATCATCATTAGTATAGTTTTCAAAATTTTTACTTATCATACTTTTTAACTTATTATATTTTGACCAATTCATTTTATTATCATTATAAAACATTTTAATTGCAATCATCGCAAATTCATATAGTTCAAAAGATATAGAAACCTCATCGAAATCAATTAAATATAGATTTTTTTTATTACAAATTATGTTTGATTTTGAAATATCACCATGAACAATGCACAGATTATTAATGAAATCTTTGTTTCTAATTTTATTAAATTGATCAAAAACGGGTTTTATTTCTTCAATTTTTATTTTTAAAGTATCCGAAGAAATATTTGATAGATACTCATAATATTTTAAAATTTTTTTTTGGATACAACTATTATATTTGAAAGGAACTTCTTTTTTTAAACAGATTAAATTTTTTAAGTACGATAATGGAATGCTATCTACATTATTTCCTTTAATATATTTAAATATATTGTAGCAATAATTATCTTGCTTTATCGTTGTTTGATTTATTGGTGCTACATTAAGTACATTATTTTGATTATATATTTTATATAAAATGTTTGCCAGATCAAAATCATAATTTCTAAGGTACTGTTTTATTATGTAACTATCATTCTTGGTATCCACTTTAAAAACAGTGTTAGCTACTCCGTTTTTTTCTTTTTGATATGATATTATTTTATCATTTGTTACGCAGTTTAAAATTTTATTTAGTTTATATATTGAATCCTTTTGATTTTTATAATTAATAATTGTTTCATTATACAAATTTAAAAGATTCAAACAGACTTTTTGCGAATTATATTCTTTTTTTGCACGTTCAATATTCTTTTTATTAGTATGTTTTTTGTTAGCAAGTTCATATTTTTTAATTATTTTATCCGCTAAATCTAAATAATCGCCGGTATCATATATGGAACTATCATCATTAATCATTTCTACCATTCCAGAATTTTTGCTGCCAACGATGTGAAGCCCCGTACTCATTGATTCTAATACTACATACGGAAAATTATCAAACAAAGATGGAAAAATTCCGACTAGTGAAGAGTTGAAATAATAGTTTAATTCATTATTCTTTTTCTGGCCAACAAAATTCAAATTATTTTTATATTTGCTTTCTATTATATCTTTAATTACAGCAACAGTTGATTTGTTATAATAGTTTCTAGTAGTATCTTTACCTACAAAATCAATTTTTAAATGTGGATACTTTTCAAAAACAATATTTAATGCTTTTGCAAGTACACAAACACCCTTTCTTTCTTCCAAACTTCCAACAAAAAGTAATTTATTATCTTTTTTAATTTTATAATCTCTATAAAAATTAGTAATATTTGCTGGATTTGGTGTAACTATTATTTCTTTATTAATTTTAAATTCGTTAATTATTATATTTTTTAAAGCTGAGGAACAACATGTAACGCAGTCAGCAGACAATAGCATTTTTTTCTCCCAGCTCAGCATTTTATTTGTTACTGGCCCAAAATTATTCTGGTTATATTTCAACCAAACTTTCAAAGGTGTGTGTAGTCTAACTACTAGGGGAACTTTTCTATATCGCTCAAAATAAATAGTTTCAGCGCCCCAGTCTGGAACCTCAATAATGTCAATTAAGCTTTCATCTTGCAAGTTTTTCAAAATTTTAGCAACTTTTTTCCTATATAAAATATAATCATCTATTTGATTATTACTTGGTTTTACAAAAATTCTAAAAATTTTAACCCCATTTTCAATATATTGTTTGTCCTTTTCCAAAGATCGTGCTATTACATAAACATCATTACCTTGTTTAACTAGTTCTTCGGCAACATTTTTTTGATATGTTGCAATTCCTCCATAATTCGTTTCCTCGGGGTATTCTTCATGGACAAGGCATACTTTCATATATTAACCCTCCTTTTTTAAATTAAATTCTTTATATTGTTAATAACTTATTATAAGTATCAATAAATCCCTTATAAATTTTATTAAATCTACCATATTTTTTAATTTCACAATCAATAATTATTTTAAGATATGTATATAGTCGATATATTTCAACTCTTACTTTTTCTTCATATTTCAATTTTTTATCATAACCTAACAAAAAATACTCATCGACGTCTTTGTCAGTCGAATGAAAATAGAAAGACATTAGTTCATCACAGTAATACGTATCGGCAAAATCTACTATTCCCGATATTTCCCCATTTTTTACCAAAATGTTACCATCCCAAAGATCAATGTTACATAAACATATATTTGTCGCCATATTTAGTTCTTTTTTCTTAGATTTAACAATTTTTTCAATTTCAGTACCAGTAATACCATCGATATTTATGTCATTTTTTTTATATATTTTTAATAAAACCATAAACATGAAACCTATGAACTCATAATTATTTTTAAATTTTTTCTTTGGATAAGAAGGTAAATAATAATAGTCTTTTTTTATAGCACAAATTTCTTTGTTAATTTTACCAATAGAAAATGAAATGTCATTTTTTTGCGAGGATGATAGATTATCTTTGCATTCATTATAATTATTTCCACTTAGGTAGTTAAGTACCAAAAATGGATATGGATACTCTTCAATTCCATCTGAATAATATATTACCCTTGGTATTGCAATATCCAGAGATTCTAATTCGCGTAAAACATCGGCTTCCCATCGCAAAGTGTTTCTATCAATAGGTGCGATTTGATCATCATCGGCCGCTATAGTTTTAATTACATATTTATTTTTACCATCATCTATTAAATAAACACGATTTTTTAAGCCCCCATTGAATTTAGACACACCAAGATTTCTTATTTTTTTACCAAAAGCAGCTTTATAAATATTTTTAAATATTTCGGGTGTTAATGTTCTATTTTTCATGACGTGTCCTTTCTAAATATTTAGTTACAATGTCATTTGTTAATTTGTATTCAGCTTCATTCATGGTCAAATGAAAAATATTATCAAATGCATATTTAGAAATTTTAGTTTTATAGTATTCTCTTATATTCCTTTTTAATGTTGCGAGCGACTCAAATTGAAATCCCTTAATGTCATCTGTGTACTCATATAAATTAACGTCTATATTGGCGTAAACAATATTAATATAATTGTTGTCAAATTGGTCTTTTAGCGTTGCATATTTAATAAATGGGACCCCTTCCGCCTCATGATTTTCTACATATATGTCTTTAATAAAATCTTGATATTTATCATTAAAATCAACATTTATAAAATATTTAATGTTTCCTATCTTACTTATTTTGTCTAAAATTTCTTGTTTATGATTATTATTTAAGGAATTCCATATAATTCCTATACAGGGCAACGACTGTTTATATACATCTTTTTCATTGATAATACCTTTTGAAATGTATAAATGTAGTATTTTGGACACATTATCAAATGCTTTATATTTAGTCACATCTTCAGTATTAATGATAAGTTTAACAAGTTTGTTATAAATAGTGATTATTTCGTCACTATATTCATCTTTTTCTAAAACACCTTTATTAAAATCCCTTAAATAGTATTTTAGAATGTGAATATAGCTATTAAAAAGCAACTTATCAGTTATGTCATTATAGTCAGCATGTTCTTTTAAGATATTTTTAACCATTGTTTCGCACCAGTTAGCCAAATTGAAAAAGCGTGGAGAAAATTTATCACCCGTTAATGATCCGCTGCCTCTTTTTATATAATGATATAAAGGAATTGGTACTTGGGTAACCGATAATCCTTCCAAACAAAGTCTTAAAGTATAATCGGAATCCTCTTTAAACACCTTAGTGTTAAATTTAATATTTTTTATTGATTCGTGTTTATACATTTTGTTCCATACAGCTATATTTATAACTCCATCAGCATGTTTATTTACTAATTCTTTTTTTCTTGTTTCTTTTTTATCTATATTGAGAATCTCGTGAATATCTACTATCGTGTTATCTTTATTGTGTACAAATATACCACCTTCGCATATGTCAGCATTTTCTTTTAAAATTTTTTTAAGTAATAATTCAACCATGTTATTATCTATATAGTCATCTGAGTCTACATACATAATATAGTTACCACTAGCTTTACTTAGACCATAGTTACGAGCACTAGCAAGGCCCCCATTTTTTTTATGATAAATTTTTACTCGCGAATCCATTTTAGAAAACTTTCTGGCTATGTCTAATGAATTATCTGTTGATCCATCATCGATTAATAAAACCTCAATATTTTTATATGATTGGTGAATAATACTATTAATGCATTTTGATAAGTATAATGACACATTATATATAGGAACTATTATAGAAACTTTTATGTTGTTATTAAAATTAAAATTGATGGATTTTTCTAAGTCGCTAACCCAATTTTTATCACTATAATTGATTTTTTTATGATAATATTTAACATCGGGAGAATATTCAATAATATCATAACCAACTCTCTCAACCCCTAGGCCAACGGTCTGGTTAGTATAATCAATATTTACTATGTAATCACATATGTCGACGTAGTCTTTGTAATTTAATAAGTCATTAAAATCTATTACTACATTGTCAAATATACTAATCTTTTCTTTAATTAAATTATCCAAGCATTCTTTTTTTTCTAGATTGAAATCAATTGTATCTACTAATTTATCGCAGTCAATAACATTATAGTTTTTGGACTCGAAATATTTTTTTATATTTTTCTTTCCCTCCCTAGTATAATTATTACAAACTCCAATTTTCATTTTTTTCCTCCTTCACACCTAAAGTATAAATAAAAAAAGTAGCTAAAAAAAGTAGAATAATTTCACAAATTTTTAAAATAATTCTCGGAATTCTATTAGTTTTTACAAGAATATGATATAATGAAAACACGAGGTGGTTAGTGTGAATGAATTATTAGATGTAATTAATATTAAAACATTTCCAGAGACAATAATAGACTATTTAAAATCTAAAAATATTGATACTAAAGTCAAAAATCTAAGAAGTTTTTATTCAATATTATTATTGTCAATTAATGAAGATGTGAAGGATTCTTATTTAAATAGAATATTAAAATATTTATCAGCAAAAGAAGAAAGTGAAATATTAATATTAAGTGATATTAGCGAAGGAATATACAAAAAGGAATTAATTGATTTTTTTTCTAATATTCATCAAGACATCAGAAAAAGTACTAACTATGTTTTGTTTTATAAAAAATTAACCGAATTATGTAAAGTTATATATTTTGAAAAAGATGAAGCAGATCAAATAAGAAAAGCATTTGATGATGAAGAGTATGTTGATGTGTTATATTTATTATTTATACATGCCTGTAAAAACTATAAAACTAACACACCTGATATTTTGGCGCTTCGCTTACTTAAGGATTCTTTTTCAATTTTGGATTGGAAAGATGCTAGATACACATTATTAAAAATGTCCGCAGATTTAGGTAATGAAACTGCATGTCAATTATACGCTAATTATATTACTGATTATCATAAACAGGCGAGCTATTTTCTTAAAGGAAAGGCTTCACCACAAAATTTATGGGAACTTGCCTACGTTATTGAACATTACAATATAAATAATGAAATATATAATGAAGTAAAAAAGGAATTAAAAGACATTATTATTAAGGGTGAGTCATTTTTAGAAGTACCAATTACCGTAATGTGTACCACGGATACTTTTGAAATGGATTGCATATTACTTTCATTAAATATTTATTTATATTTAGCTAACGTAAAAAAACTATCTAAAGCGTATAATAGCGTAGGTAAATTTTTCCTTTTTAACAAGGTAAATGTTGTTGATAAAACTGGAAATATAGATAAAAAGAAAAACGAAGAACTGGGCTTAGATTTTTTGTGGAAAGCAATTAGATTAAGTAATATAAATGCAATTCAGAATTTAACAACATATTATTATGAAAACAAAATTAAAACAGATTTCGATTTAAAAGAATTACTTAAGATAGGTGCTAATGCTAAAGATATAGCTTCTTCAGTATATTTATTTAGAATATTATTGGACGAAAACAAGCCAACTGAGGCTGAGGAATATCTTAAATTTATCGCTAATACTAATGACGATGCAAATATCGAAGCGCAATATAAATTAGCTAAAATTTATGAAAATAAATTGCAATTAGACGATGCAATCAAATATTATGAGAAAGCTATTAATAATGATTACTATTTAGCTTCGTATGATCTAGCTAAATTGTATTTTAACAAAGCCATGACCGAAATGTTATCTGACAACAAAAAGAAGGGATACTTGTTGATGTCGATTAATTTATTAGAATCATATTTTGAACAATATGATATCAAAATAAAAAAAGAAGCAAAAACTCTTCTTAGTAACATGAAAAAACTCATTGAAGATAAACAATAAATGTGAATGAAGTTAATCTTCATTTCTTTTTTTAAAAATGATATAATGATAGTGGTGAAAAAAATGAATAAAAAAGTATATTTACAAAACAATTTTACGAGGTTTATAGATTGGGTAATTAGAATGATTGGTTATGCTGCTATTTTGATATTTACGTCTTTTGTGTTTAAAAACACTCTTTATATTGATAATAGTTATTATTGGTTTTGGGCCTTAGTAGCATCAATATTAATTTATTTATTGAATAAAACAGTAAAGCCAATTTTAGTAAAATTAACTATTCCCATTACTGGAATCACTTTAGGATTATTTTATCCATTTATAAATTTAATCATTTTGAAAATAGTAACCTTAATTTTAGATCCGCATTTTCATATTTATGGTATTTGGTTTGCCGTATGTGCTTCAATTTTAATATCAATATTAAATGTACTTATGGACACATTAGTATTTAATAAGTTAAAAGCAAAGGAGAAATAATATGAAATCCACTTTTGATCTAGGACCACTTACAATTCACTATTATTCCATTTGTATATTACTGGCTTTAATCATTGGAAGTTTTTTGGTAATTAAAGAAGGTAAGAAATTTAATATATCTAAGGATACTTTGTTTGATTTACTATTTTATGTAATCATATTTGGAATCATCGGTGCAAGATTATATTTTGTATTATATAATTTAGATTATTATTTAAATAACCCTTTAGAAATATTAATGATTTGGCATGGCGGATTAGCTATTCATGGTGGAATAATAGCGGGATTAATAACAATAATTATTTATTCGAAAAAGAAGAATTTAGAAATTTTTAGAATTTTAGATATTATTGTTCCGGCTTTAATTGTTGGTCAAGCTATAGGAAGATGGGGCAATTTCTTTAATGGAGAAGCTCATGGACCAGTAGTATCTTTAAATTATTTGAACGAACTCCATTTACCAAATTTTATTATAACTGGGATGAATATAAATGGTGTATATTATGAACCAACATTCTTGTATGAATCTATATGGTGTATAATCGGATTTATTATATTGATTTTAATTAGAAGAATGAAAAATATAAGGACAGGGCAAATACTTTCAATCTATTTAATTTGGTATTCAATTGGAAGATTCTTCATCGAAATTTTAAGAACAGACAGTCTAATGTTTATAAATTTAAAAATAGCTCAAATTGTATCCATTATTATGATAATATGTGGTATTATAATATTTATTAAATCCAAAAAACATAATTTGTATAATTTGAAAGGAGAGAGAAAATGAAAGACAGGAAGGTCGCAGTTCTTGGTGGTGGAACTGGTATGAGTGTGCTATTAAGGGGATTAAAAAAATTACCATTTGATATTTCAGCAATTGTATCCGTGTGCGATGATGGTAAAAGCACGGGTAGGCTTAGAGAGGAATTTCATATGCCAGCAGTTGGTGACATTAGAAAGGTAATTGCCAGCTTATCAACTGATTATAAAACAGCAGATGCTTTGCTTAATTATCGTTTTGATACTTCTTCTGATTTAGATGGCCATGCTTTAGGAAATTTAATTTTGATTGGGGCCAGTGATATTACTGGTAATATGTCCGATGGTATCGAGCTTATCAATTCGATGCTAAAATTACAAGGAAAGGTAATACCACTTACTGAAGACAATGTAACATTGCTAGGTGTCATGGAAGATGGTAATATTGTTGAAGGAGAACATAATATTACTGAAGACAAAAGAGTTGTCACGGATGTTAAATATAAAGAAAAACCTGTAGTTAACGCTGATGTTTTAAAAGCTATTAGGGAAGCAGATGCTATAATTTTGAGTATGGGTAGCTTATTTACAAGCATTATGCCAAATTTAATCTGTAAGGAAGTACAAGAAGAAATTGAAAAAAGCAAAGCTAAAATTATATATGTTTGCAACGCTGTTACGCAACCGGGAGAAACCGACGACTTTAGTGTAAGTCATCACATTAAACTTTTAAATAAATATTTAGGAAAAAGACAAGTTGATGTCGTTGTCGTAAATACAGCTGAAGTTTCTAAAGAAGTTGTGGAAAAATATGCTAATACTGAACAAAAAGACTTAGTTGAAGTTGATTATGACAATTTAGAAAAAATGGGCGTTGAATTGATAAAAGACGATTTTATAGTCATCGAAGATGGTGTAATTAGACATAATGCCTTAAAAGTGGCGATTGATTTATTTTACTATTTAATGGATTAGAGGTGGTACCATGTCTTTTACAGGCACGGTCAAAGATGAAGTTAGCAAATTAGATATAAGTAACACAGTAAAACTTTCTGAACTAGCAGGTATTATTTGTAGTTTTCCTTATAATGACAAAAAAATAACACTTCACACGGAAAATAATAGTGTTGCCAGAAGAATATTTATGCTATTTAAGGATTTATATAATATTTATCCTAAAATAACGGTTCGAAAGGGATATAATTATAGTAAGAAACTTATATATATTTTGGAAATCAAGCAGAGCATAAGTGGGGTTTTAAAAAGTTTGGGTCTCGATAAAAACGGAATACAAACTTTTATCATAGATGATGATGAATTAGCTAGAGCTTTTTTAAGGGGTATTTTTATGATGTGCGGGAGTATCAATGATCCTAAGACTTCAAGATATCATTTAGAATTTAATTTAGAAAACGAAGCGAAAGCAAAGTTTGTTAGTGACTTATTAAACAATTATAATTTAAATAGTAAAGTGTTGCATCGTAGTTCAAAATATATGGTCTATATCAAAGAAGCAGAAAAAATTGGCGATTTTTTAAGAATGATAAATGCCTCTAATGCTGTTTTATATTATGAAGACATTAGAATATATCGCGATCATAAAAATATGACAAACAGATTAAACAATTGTGAGCAAGCAAATGTTGATAGGTTGATTGAGACAGCTAATAATCAAGTTAAAGACATTGAATTAATTGAAAAAGAATGCGGCTTAGATTTATTAGATGAAAAAGAGCAGATAGCAGCCAAGTATAGATTAAAATATAAAGAAGTTTCTCTTTCAGAATTGGCTGAAATAATAAGTCTAGAAACCGAACATAAAATAACAAAATCAGGTCTTTACCATAGATTTCATAAAATCAAATTATTTGCCGAAAAATTAAGAAAAAAAGCAAAGTAAAAACTTTGTTTTTTTTGAAAGAAATATGGTATCATATATATGATAGAGGTGATAATAGTGGAATATACTAGTGTTAATAATACAGATAAAAGTCAATCCGCAATTAATGTGCGAATTGAAGGGCCAGTTGGCGATATTATTTCTTTAGTTCTTGCAATACCTGTATTTATTATTGGGGTGGTGATGCTAGCTATTTTATTTTTGTCTTTGATCACAGATTATAAAACCAAGGATTATATAAAAGCAGAAGCAACGGTAACTAATCTCGTGGTTGATGAGGGAATAAAATATTATTCAATTTCTTATGTTATAGATGGGATTGAACAAACAGTTGATAACATTATGGGATTTGATTATGCGGTTGGTGAAAAAATAAATATTATGTACAATCCCGAAGATGTTAAGCAGATTAAATTTATTTCTGACCCATTTCCATTTGTATATTATGCTCTAATGGTTTTGTTTTTGACAAGCTTGATTGTAATTATAAAGAAAATTAAAAACATTATGCATTATATTAATCCCCAAAAGTACGAAAAATCTGAGGATAGTCCATATTTTTCGGCAAGTGTTGGAAATACAGCAGAAGATATTCTGGATGATAGCTTTAGGGGTTCAGGCACACAATTTAAATTATAAGTGAATAAAAAACAAAAAAGTCATCCATTATTTAATTAGAAGGGTGGCTTTTTATGAAAAAAACAATAATTTTATCATTAGCAATTTGCTTGTTTTATATGTTTGTTTCGGCTATGACAGTGGAGTCTTTAGAAATACCATCTGATGCGATTAGAATTAGAATAATTCCTAACAGTAATTCTAGTTATGATCAAAAAATTAAATCAAAAGTGAAAGACAGATTAGAAACAAGTTTATATGATTTACTTAAAGATGCTGAAAATAGTGATGAAGCAAAAAAATTGATTAAAAACAATTTAAATATCGTCGAAAAAGATATTGAAAATGTTTTTACTAGCGAAAAATATAATCTTGGCTATGAAGTTAGTTTTGGATATAATTATTTTCCTAAAAAGAAATATAAAGGTGTTAAATATAAAGAAGGTTATTATGAATCATTGTTGGTAACGTTGGGGGAAGGCAAGGGCAATAATTGGTGGTGTGTATTATATCCACCACTTTGTTTAATTGAAACTGATGAAGCTAAAAATATTGAGTATAAATCTTTTGTTAAAGAAATATTATCTAAATATTTTCAGTAATATAAAATAATAATATAAATAAAATTCTATAGGGGTAACTATGGAGTTTTTAATAGTTTTTTTCATCGCAATCAGTTTAAGTATGGACACTTTTTCTCTATCACTAAGCTATGGTACATTGGGAATTCCAAAACGAAAAATCTATTTATTGTCTCTAGTGGTTGGAATATTTCATTTTTTAATGCCTTTATTGGGTTTATATATTGGAAATAAATTATTTAATCTAATTAGTATTGATTTTAACATTTTGGTATTTATTATTTTAACAATACTTGGTATTGAAATGACTTTTGAATCTTTTAAGGAAGAGGAAATAAAAAGTTTGAGCGGATTTAAAATTTTACTTTTTGCTTTTTCAGTAAGCATTGATAGTTTTTCAGTTGGTATTACTTTAAATAATTTTACTTTTAACAAATTATTAATTCTGCTTTTATTTGCTGTCGTTAGTTACTTATTTACTTATACGGGATTGATATTAGGAACAAAAATAAGAAGATTGATAGGTAAAATTGCAACTATTTTAGGTGGAACGTTATTAATTATAATTGGTATATCTTTTTTGTTTTAAATAGGTATATTTCCTTTTATAAAAAAACAAAAAATATGTAAATAAAATGTATGAATTTTAACAAAATATTCAGTTGCTAATATGTTTTGAATTTGTTACAGTTGGCCTGAGAAGGAATGATAACTCTTATTTCTTTATCGTTTTTAATTCATAATCATTACTCCTCTTAGGCATTAAACAAACATTCCTTCTCTAATGCCTATATTAATTTCATCTTTAAAAAAATAGAAACATAGTGTATAATATTAGCGAATAAATTTATTGAAATGAGAGTGATGGCATGAAAGTTCTTAAAATAAACGGTGGTCATGAATTATCAGGCACTATTGAAATCGGTGGTGCCAAAAACAGTGCTGTGGCGCTAGTCCCTGCGGCAATGTTATCAGACAAAACAATTATTACTAATGTTCCTGCTATTTCGGATATTGATGCCTTGGAAGAAATTGTGAATTATTTAGGTGCAAGTTTTACTAGAGAGGAAGATAAAGTAATTATAGATACAACCAATTTAAAGAATAAGCCTATTACTTTAGAACAATCAAAAATGCTTAGAGCTTCTTATTATTTTATGGGTTCATTACTTGGTAAATTCAAGCATGCTGAGATGTATTTTCCTGGCGGCTGCACAATAGGGGCAAGACCAATTGATATACACCTATATGGCTTTGAAAAGCTTGGGGCTAAAGTAACAACTGATGGCGATAAATACATAATAGATGCCGATGAATTAATTGGTACAGATATTGAACTTTCTTTTGCCAGTGTAGGGGCAACTATAAATATTTTGCTAGCCGCAGCTTACGCTAAAGGAAAAACAACGATAAGAAATGCTGCTTGCGAGCCAGAAGTGGGCAACGTTGTAGATTTTTTGATCAACATGGGTGTTCATATTGAAGGAAAAGATACAACTGTATTAGAAATTGAAGGTAAAAGTGAAATAAAGGGTGGCTCGATAAAAACTATTCCTGACCGCATTGAAGCTGGAACTTATGTCATTGCTGGAGTCATGAAAGGAAACAACTTAAAAATATGTAATGTTATTCCAAAACACTTTGAAAGCTTAATTAATGTTTTAAAAGAAATGGGTGCCAATATTGAAGTCGGTGAGGACTACATTATAACTAGCAAATGTGACCATTTGAAACCGGTAAATATTGTAACGGAAACTTATCCAGGTTTTCCAACTGATCTCCAACAGCCAATAACTTCTTTGCTAGCATTAGCTAATGGTACTAGTACAGTTACAGAAACCATTTATGAAAATAGATTTCAAAACGTTCCTTATTTGCAAAAAATGGGAGCTGATATTACAATTGATGACCGCACCATTACAATAAAAGGACCAACTAAATATATTGCTAGTGAAGTTATTACAACGGATTTGAGAGCAGGAGCAGCTTTGATACTTGCCGCTTTATGCGCTGACGGTTTAACGACAATTAAGGAAGTTAAATACGTTTTGAGAGGTTATGGCAATATTATTCGCAAATTAACAAAAGTTGGCGTTGAAATTAAGCTAGAAGAAGTATAAAAAAAGATATTTATTAATATATTAAAAGTAGATTGTATCTACTTTTTTTGAGGAGAAAAAATGAAAAAACTATTGTTTATTATTGTGATTTTGTTTTTAATTTTTGTTATTTATTTATGCAATGTTGATAAAAAAGTTTACTACTTATCATTGGGAGATTCATTAGCTTTAGGTGAAGGGCCTTATGGTAAGAAAGTAACGGGATATGCTGATAACATAGAAATTTATTTAAAAGAAAAAAACAAATTAGAAAAATTTATAAATGAGTTTGCCCAAAGAGGTTATCGAACGACAGATTTAATACAGGATATTCAAGATAATAAACACATAATAAAAACCAACAAAAAGCTTACTATTCAACAAGCATTAATCAAAGCAGATTTAGTAACTTTGTCAATTGGAGCCAACGATATTTTAAGCAAAATTAATCTCGAGCAAGCAATTGATTATGAACAAATATATGATTATATAGACTCATTATCAAAAGATTTAGATGAATTATTAGAGTTAATAAGGAAGTATTGTAAGGAAGATATTATTCTTGTAGGTTATTATAATCCATATCCATATTTACAAAACAAAGAAATAAATAACATTTTTCTATATCTGAATGATAGTTATGAAAAAATAAGCAAAAAGTACAATATTAATTATATTAGGGTAGATAATATAATTAGTGAAAAATTTTTACCAAACAAATACAATGTCCATCCTTCCGAAGAAGGATACAAGATGATTTCACGTAAAATAATTAAAACATTAGATAAAACTTTATTAAAACCTTGACTTTTAATAAAAAAGTCTGCTACAATATATGAGCAATTAAATTTCTATGGCAAAAAAGTTTGCCATGGCGGAAGGAGCGATAGAATGAAAAAGGACATTCATCCAGAATATATGGAAACAAAAGTAACTTGTGCTTGTGGAAACACATTCACAGTAAAATCTAACAAACCAGAAATACAATTAGAAGTTTGTGATAAATGTCATCCGTTTTTTACTGGTAAACAAGGAACTGTTAAGAAAGCAGGCCGTGTTGAAAAATTCAATAAAAAATACGGATTTGATAAAACTGCATAAGCAGTTTTTTTATTTTCTATTTGATATTTTAAAGTAGATTTATATGTCATATTATGATAAAATAATTATAGTGTATTTATAGAAAATGGTGATAAGCATGGGAAAGACAATCGCACTTGTAAATCAAAAAGGTGGTGTTGGAAAAACAACCACCAGTATTAACTTAGCGGCATCGTTAGGAGTGCTGGGCAAAAAGGTTTTGTTAATTGATTTAGATTCACAAGGAAATAGTACAACAGGACTTGGAATTGAAAAAGGGGATATCAAAAAAAGTGTTTATGATTTAATAGTAGGCAAGGCTGAAATGAAAGAAGTTGTTATAAAAACTCATTTTCGCAATTTATATATTATTCCAGCAACTATCAGCTTAGCTGGAGCTGATATTGAATTAATGGAAAAAAGCCGTATGGATTCAGCGTTTTCAAAAAATCTACAATTAAAAACAGCATTAGAAATATCTAAAGAAGTCTTTGATTATATATTAATTGATTGTCCACCCTCACTCGGTATTTTAACAACTAATGCTTTGACGGCAGCTGATTCAGTAATCATTCCAGTACAATGTGAGTTCTTCGCTTTGGAAGGAATAATGCAGTTATTGAATACAATAATGTGGACGCAAAAAACATTAAATCCAACTTTGGACATCGAAGGCGTTTTACTTACAATGCTGGATAATCGAACAAATTTGGGTTTGGAAGTTGTTCAAGATGTTAAAAGTTATTTTAAAGAAAGAGTATATGATACATTAATTCCTCGACTTGTTAGTTTAGCAGAAGCGCCAAGTCATGGAAGACCGATAATAGCTTATGATCCTAAAGGAAGAGGAGCACAAGCGTATATGAATTTAGCCAAAGAGGTGATTAGTAAAAATGGAGACTAAAAAAAGAGCCTTAGGTAAAGGTTTAGAGCAGTTATTTGATTTAGAAAATTTGAGCGTTCAAAACATTAGTGAATTTGAAAAACAAATATACGAAGATACTCCAAGAGAGGAAATAGTTGAATTAAATGTTGAAGAAATTAGACCAAATCCATATCAGCCAAGACAAGTATTTGAGCCAAAAGCTTTGAATGAATTGGCTGAGTCAATTAAGGAAAATGGCGTATTTCAACCAATTATCGTAAAAAAGAGTATAAAAGGTTATGAAGTAATTGCCGGTGAACGAAGACTTCGTGCTAGTAAAATTGCTGGCAAGGAAACTATTCCAGCCATCGTTCGTCAGCTAACTGATGAAAAAATGGCTGAAATCGCACTTTTAGAAAACTTACAAAGAGAAAACTTAAATGCTTTGGAAGAAGCAAAAGCTTATAAAAAACTAATCGAAGAATTAGATTTAACACAAGAAGAACTTGCCAAAAAAGTAAGTAAGAGTCGCAGCCATGTTACTAATATGATTGGTCTTTTAAGACTGCCAAATGAAGTTCAAGATTTAATTGTGTCAGGAAAACTTACGATGAGTCATGCCAGAGTCTTGAGTAAATTATCTGATGAAAATGAAATTATTAAAATGGCGCACGAAATAGTGGAAAATCAAGTTCCAGTACGTGATGTTGAAAAAGCTTCTGAGAAGGCACCAAAGAAAAAAACACAGAAAAGGACAAAAACTAGCGAATATAAATATGTTGAAGAGTTACTTGGCGAAAAATTAGATACCAAAGTAAGAATTAGTGATAAAAAGGTAGTTATTTCTTTTGCTAACAATGCAGATTTAAATAGAATTTTGGAGATTTTAGATGTTAGAGAGTAATGTTATCAATCCTGAATTAACTAAAGAAATAATTTCTTCTATCTTTACTATCATAATTTCTATTTTAGTATATTTATTGATTAAGCAAATCATTGTAAAAATATTCAAATCTAGCAAAAAACGTATTGCGCATAAAAAATCACTAACAATTATGAATTTGATTATAAATATCGTAAAATATATCGTTGTTATTATTGCCGCGTTGACATTACTTGGTATTTGGGGTGTAGACACAAAAGCTCTAGTGGCTTCTTTAGGAGTAGTTGGAGTTGTTGCTGGTTTAGCCATGCAAGATATCTTAAAAGACTTTTTAGCTGGCTTTTCAATTATTGTTGATAATGAATTTGATGTTGGTGACAATATTAAAATTGGCGATTTTAGAGGCGATGTAACTGAACTAGGCTTAAAAAACACTAAAATTAGAGCTTATAGTGGTGAAGTGCTAACAATAGCTAATCACAATATTACACAAGTTATTAATTATAGCACGCAAACATCAAGATGTATTATTGATGTATCAGTAGATTATAATTCTGACTTAGAAAAAGTTGAAAAAGTATTAAAAGAAGTTTGTCAGGAACTTAATAAAGAAAAGGAAATATTAGTTTCAGAAGTTGAAATATTAGGTGTTCAAGAACTTGCTGATAGCGCAGTAGTTTATAGACTAATTGCCGATTGTAAGCCAACTAGAGACAAAGATTTTAAACGCAAAGTACATCGAGCAATTAAAATTCATTTTGATAAAAATAAAATAACTATTCCATTTCCACAGGTGGTGGTTCATAATGAATAATGAATATAAATTAGGAAGCAAAGTCATTATGAAAAAAGCTCATCCTTGTGGTACTAATGAATGGGAAATCACGAGATTAGGCGCAGATATAAAAATAAAATGTACAGGATGCGGACGTAGCATTATGATGCCGCGCATTGAATTTAATAAAAAATTAAAAAAAGTTATCGAAAAATAGGAGGTAGTCATGAAGAAAAATAAGATCATGCTGGGGCCAGTTATTACAATTATCGCAATGATTTTAGTTATAATTGGCGTTAGTGCTATTGCTTCGATTATAAATATCCAGGGCGAAGTTACCACTATTTCTAATGGCTCATTAGAAACATCAACTAAGACTGTTAAAAGCTTGTTTTCGATGGAAGGATTTAAGTATATTTTTTCATCACCAGTTCAATCTTTTAACACCTTTAAACCATTAATTTTATTAATTATTTCAATAATGGCTATTTCCATTGGAAAATCTAGTGGTTTATTAAAAGCATTTTTTATAAAATTTCGTAAATTAAAACCCGCTGTAGTTACTTTTATCACTTTATTTATCGGAATTATTTCATCATTTTTCGGTGAATATGGATACATTGTTTTAATTCCGTTAGTAGCTGTTATATATAGTTATATGGGTAAAAATTCTTCCTTGGGAATTTTAACAGTATTTATAGGTATAACCATTGGTTATGGTGCCGGTTTAGTATTTAATTATGATGACTATCAACTAGGTCTACTTACAAAAGCAGCCGCAACTATTAGTGTTGATGAAGATTATGTATTTAATGCTTGGTCGAATTCATTTATTATGATGGCTAGTGCAATTATTTTAACAATCGTAGGAACTATTATAATAGAATCATTTTTGAAACCGCGCATTAAAGAGCCTGTTGTTGAAGAAGAAGATTTGAAACTTTCGAAAAAAGGTTTAGTATTTAGTACTATAGCTTTTGTGATTCTTGTAGTTATATTCATTTATATGATTATTCCAGGCCTTCCAGGCAGTGGTATTTTGCTTGACATGAAGCAAACGGATTACGTAGCTCAGTTACTTGGTGGCAGCGCTCCGTTTACGGATGCTTTCATATTTATGTTACTCATTATTATGATGGTTTGTTCGGGAATATATGGACATTTTTCTAAAAACATTACAAATACTAATGATTATAGTGTTGGTCTATCAAAAGAATTTGATAATTTGGGATATTTATTTGTTTTAATGTTCTTTGTATCATTATTGGTAAGTATTTTGAATTGGACTAATTTGGGTGAAGTTTTTGCCGCTTGGTTAGTTTCATTAACGAGTGGTTTAGAGTTTACTGGAATTCCTTTGATTATATTAATGTTTGTTGTAATAATTGTTATTTCATTCCTTATTCCTGATGCAACGACAAAATGGCAAATTGCCTCGCCTGTATTAGTACCATTATTTATGAAAGCTAATATGACACCGGATTTTACTCAATTTATTTTTAAAGCAGCCGATAGCGTTGGTAAAGGTTTAACACCATTTTTCATTTTCTTTATTGTTATGTTGGCATTTTTAGAAAAATATAATAATAAGGAAGTTCACAAAATTACAGTATTTGGAACTTTAAAGTTATTAATTCCAACAGTTTTGCTGTTGGCAGTTACATGGTTACTAATACTAATCGGATGGTTTATTATTGGCATTCCAATAGGACCGCATACGTATCCAACGATGTAGATTGACAATAAAATTCATCTGTGCTAATATACCTCCCGTTAGGGGGATAATATGAAAAATAGAGATCAAGCATTAAAAGTATTTCATACTTTGGAAGTTTTTAAAAGACGTGAGTATAAACTAGTAAAAGAGAGTGTTGGAACATTTGGCATTACCATTGGTACGGTTATGATTACATCAGCTATTATGCCTGATGCTTTGGCCTTAATTCCAGTAGCGGCTATTGGTTTACCAGCCACGGTTTTAAGTTTAAAAAAAGCTATAGAAGCAGACAAAGTTGCTACTCATGCTGACAAAATATTTAGTGAAAATAGTGAGGTAATAATGAATTTTAGATTACATGGTATGGAAGAACAGAAAGCATTTAAAAATGACTATCCATCATTATCTAAAAAATTTAAACCTGTCATTAAAAGCAGATAAAACGTTGTATTTATTTGCTTTTTTTTGTATAATCTTTAATGGTGATGAAAATGAGTTTAACTGCAGGTATAGTAGGTCTTCCAAACGTTGGCAAATCTACTTTATTTAACGCCATAACAAAACAAAGCATTTTGGCTGCTAATTATCCGTTCGCAACAATTGAGCCAAATCAGGGAATGGTGACGGTCCCAGATAAGAGAGTCGATTTTTTAGAAAAATTATATAATCCAAAAAAAACAATTCCGGCGACATTTGAATTTACGGATATTGCCGGTTTAGTAGCTGGAGCCTCAAAGGGTGAAGGATTAGGTAATAAATTTTTATCGCATATTCGTGAAGTGGATGCCATTTGTGAAGTTGTGAGATGTTTTAATGATGATAATATTACCCATGTGACTGGCAATGTGGATCCAATTAGAGACGTTGAAATTATTGAATTAGAATTAATATTGGCAGATTTAGAAGTTGTTGAAAACAGACTGGATAGAATTGGAAGAAAGGCCAAGCTTTCAAACGATAAAGAAGCGAAAGCAGAAGTTTTATTATTAGAAAGAGTTAAGGAAACTTTATTAGATAACAAATCCATTCGCACGATTTCTTTAACTGAAGATGAAATCAAAATATTAAAGCCTTTTAACTTTTTAACAATCAAACCAATTATTTATGTAGCTAATGTTTCAGAAACTGAAATTAATGATGATAATGAATATGTTATTAAATTAAGAGAATATGCTAAAAAAGAAAATTCTGAAGTTGTAGTAATTTGTGCAAAAATTGAGGCTGAACTTTCAGAATTAGAAGACGATGAACGTTTAGAATTTTTAAAGGAATTAGGCATTGATGAAAGTGGCCTTGATAAACTTATTAAAAGTGGATATTCACTTTTAGGTCTAGAAACATTTTTGACGGCTGGACCTGATGAAGTTAGAGCATGGACTTTTAAAAAAGGCATGAAGGCGCCAGAATGTGCCGGTATAATTCATACTGATTTTCAAAAAGGATTTATTAAAGCCGAAATTATGAGTTTTACAGATTTAGAAAAATATGGAACAGAACTTAAGGTAAAAGAAGCAGGTAAGCTTCGTCTTGAGGGCAAAGATTATGTCATGCAAGATGGCGATATTTGCTATTTCAGATTCAATGTATAAAAAGAATAAATAAATGTTTTTTAAATATAATTTAAAGAGCATTTTTTTATTTACAAAAACACAAAAATCTGTTATAATCTTTACCGAGTAAGAAATTTACTCCTTGCTTCTTAGGAAGCCAAATAGACCATAAGGAGGTGGAATAATGAGAAAATATGAAATCATGTTTATTGTTAGACCAACGCTAGGAGAAGATGAAATTAAGAAAGTCATCAAAGATTTTGGCAAAATTTTAACTAGCAATGGTGCTAAAATAATTGAAGAAAAAGACATGGGCCAAAGAGAACTTGCTTATGAAATAAAAGACTTCAAAAGTGGATACTATTATGTTTATAATGTTGAAGCTAAAACTGACGAAGCAATTCGTGAATTTGACCGTTTAGCTTTAATTAGTAAGGACATTGTTCGTCACTTAATTACAAAAGAAGAAGATTAAGAAAGAGGTGCTTTTATGAATAAGGTTTGTTTAGTAGGTAGATTAACTGCCAAACCAGAATTAAGATATACGGGTTCTAATGTGGCTTATACGCGTTTTTCATTAGCTGTTAATAGAACTTTTAGTAATTCTCAAGGCCAAAGAGAAGCAGATTTCATCAATATTATTGTTTGGAGAAGAGCAGCTGAAAATGTTGTTAATTACTTAGATAAAGGAAGTCAAGTTTCCATTGAAGGAAGAATTCAAACAAACAATTATACAGATAAAGATGGTAATAAGAGGACATCATTTGATGTTGTAGCTGATAATGTTCAATTTTTAGATTCAAAAAATTCAAGAAACAACTCAAACAATGACACACCATATGATTATGAACCTGAACCAACACCATCTAATAGCGTTGATGTTGATGAAGATCCGTTTGCTGACTTTGGCGATAATGTATCAATTGATGATAACTTTTTAGACTAAAGGAGGAATTTAAATGGCTGAATTTTATAGAAAAAAGAAAAAAATATGTCAAATGTGTGCTGGTAAATCAGTAGACTATAAAGATGTTGATATAATTAAAAAATATGTAAGTGCCGACAAAGGTAAAATTTTACCACGAAGAATTACTGGTGCTTGTTCAAAACATCAAAGACATATTGCAGGTGAAATTAAAAAAGCTAGATTTATGGCTTTAATACCATTTGTTAAAAATTAGATATATTGAAAAATATATCTTTTTTTATTAAAATATATGATATAATTGTAATAATAAAGGAGGCTAAGTATGGCAAGATTTGATAAAACTGAATCAATAAACATTGAGGATATTGTTATTAATCGTGACAACAAAGAAAAAAAAGTTGAAAAAGAAGAAAAAACAGAAAGAAAAAATGAGGAAAAGGATTTAAAGGAAGAAACAAAAGAAATCAAAAAATTACCAGAAATAGAAGATATGAAGGAAGATAAAGATTTTTCTTCTTTAAAAGGAATTGTTAAAAATGATTTTCAAGAAAAAACAATTGTTGAAATGGAAAAAGTTAGTTCAAACAAAATTGGAATTGCTTCTGATCACCGCGGATATGGATTAAAACAAAAGCTGACAAAATATTTGAATAAATTAGGTTATATTGTTGTTGACTGCGGCGGAGATGGCATTGCAGGTGATGATTACACCGAATTCGGTTTTAAACTTGGTGAAGCTATTAAAAATAGTGAAATTGAAAAAGGAATTGCTATTTGTGGTAGCGGAATTGGAATTAGTATTGCTTGTAACAAAGTAAAAAAAGTAAGATGTGCAAAAGTAAATAATGTTAAAGAGGCTAAGTGGGCAAGAAAAGATAATGATGCTAATGTAATTGCTTTATCAGCACGCATGCCTTTATTCAGAGCTAAAGATGTTTTAGATGTGTTTTTAAAAACAAGTTTTAGCGGTGCCGAAAGACATCAAAAACGAATTGATGATTTAAATAATTATAGATAATATGTTTTTAAAAGGAATTTTATATATTATTTTTACTTTTGTAGCCATCTGGGCTTTAGACAGTTTAAACATTAACAATTTATTTAAAAAGAATAAATATTATGCTTCTAGAGTATTATATTTAATGATAAGTATTGTGCTTTCGTATTTAGTTGTAAATTTTTTATATGATTTTTTCAATTATTCAAATGTCATATAGGAGGACTTAATATGAAAAAAATACTCTTACTTACTTTTTTTGTTATTATGATACCTTTTACTATTGTAAATATATTTACTAAAACAGATGAGATTAAATTTCATTGTATAACTAACAAAGTAATAAGAGTAAAGGATGTTAGTAAAAATGTAGTAATTAGCGTCCCCTTTGAAGATTATATTAAAGGTGTATTAGCAGGTGAGATGCCTGCTAATTTTGAACTTGAAGCATTAAAAGCGCAAGCGGTCGCTGCTAGAAGCTATGCATTGGTAAGAATTTCGCAAAATCAGTCCAAAGAATATGATGTTGTAAATACGACTGACAACCAAGTATATTTAACCGATGAAGTTTTGAAAGAAAAGTGGAAAAATGAATATGTTTCAAAAATAAATAAAATCAAAAAAGCTGTAAATGATACTAAAGGAGAGTATTTAAGTTATGATGGTAAAGTTGTCGAGGCTTTATTTTTTTCTACCAGTACTGGTAAAACAGAAAATTCAGAAGAGGTTTTTTCTTCAAAAGTTCCATATTTAAGAAGTGTTGTCAGTAAATGGGATGAAGAATCTCCAGTGTATATGGACACTAGCATATTTACTCTAAGCGATTTTTATCAAAAATTAAATTTAAAATATAATGAAAAACTAGATTATAAAATTTTAGAAACCACAAGCACCGGTAGAATCAAAAAAATTACTATTAATGGGCAAGAATTTAATGGAAGAGATTTTGCTTCTAAATTAAAATTGCGATCTAATTACTTCAGTATTACTCAAAATGGTACCAATATAACTATTAATACTAAAGGATATGGTCATGGTGTTGGAATGAGTCAATATGGGGCCTTAGGTATGGCTAAAGAAGGATATAAATACGATCAAATTTTAAAATATTATTATCAAAATGTTGAAATTAAAAAAATTTAGTATAATTTCACCAATTGTGCCCAAAATGATAGTAGAGGTGAAATTATGGAAAAAATAAGAAAAAGTACTTTGTATGGGGTTGCTGCCGGAATATTTATAATATTAATTGGTGTTTTGTATTATATGGATTTTTCTAATAGTAATTTGAAAACAAAAAATGATCCTAGTGATTATCAATATGTCTCAAGACTATTTGGAGAGGAAGAAATTCCAGTAGTGAATACTACGGAAACAATTATGCGCCCATACACAGATTCTAATGTTAAGATAGTTCGTAATTTTTATGATTATAAAGCATCTGAAAAAGACCAAGAAAATTCAATTATTAATTATGAACAAACTTATATTCAAAATAGTGGAGTAGCGTATGGTGGCCTTGACAATAGCTTTGATGCTGTTAGCGTTCTACCAGGAACGGTAACAAGTGTTAAAGAAGATAAAATTTTGGGAACAATTGTTGAAATTAAAAACAATGATAAAATCACAACTATTTATCAAGGATTAACTGAAGTAAGTATCAAAGAAAATGATCAAATCAATCAGGGTGATGTAATTGGCAAAAGCGGAGAAACAACTATAAATAATGATTTAGGAAAACATTTTATTTTTGAACTTAAAGTAAATAGTTCATTTGTTAATCCTGAGGAGTATTATGATAAAAACATAAACGAATTATAAAAGTAAGCAAATCTTACTTTTTTTATGATAAAATATTGATGGGTGGTAAAATGAATTCATATTTAAGTGTTTCGAAAAAATACGCAGAAGTATTAAAGGCATTATATACAAGTGAAAAGGCAACAATACATCTTGATTATTCATTTGAGGATATGATGCAAACGAACGAGACACGACTATCTTTTTTAAATGATTTGTTTGTTCAAATTGAAAAAAACAATCTAAGTGATGAATGTCTGACGTTATTTGCCAAAAACATTGAGTTTTTATACGATTTTATAAATGGAAAATTTGATTATGAAATTGCTGTGCCGGAAAGATTTTATGAGGATATGTCTGATTGCAAAATAATTCCTACTCAGGAAGACATCAAATATTTATTTGAATTAATTAAACAAAACGTCGAAGTTTTCTCAGAGATTTATGAAGGACGATATTTTTCGATTGATCTACCAGATCAAAGTTTCAACATGAACATGACTAGAAATTTTGAAATTAAAAGAAAAAATATTGCCCACTTGCTAGGATTGACAGAAGGAAAAGACAAAAGCAATTTATTAAGAGCATATTTTATAAAAAAAGTCCCAAATTCAGAAAAATATGGCGGGGCGCATTCGGAAAGATTGTTAAATTGGTTATTAAGTGAAGATGGTCAAAGGGAAATACTATATTTAAATCAGTTAACTTTGGACTTTGTTGCAAAAGACAAGAAGACACATCCAAACTCTTATGATGAAACGGGCAGCATAAAAGATATAGAAAAATTTAGGAAAAGGTTTAAAAAAGAGTATGAAGAGCTGGATTTAGATTTTCCAATTATAAAATTTAGCCGATATGTTGTTAAAAGTATCAATTGCCTAAATTTTTTAAATTTGTCAAACACCACACAAATTATATTAGATTATAATGCTCCAACGCATCCTAATAATGTGCACAAAAAAGTTGAAAAAGATGAAAAGGACCTGTTTTTTATAAATTTATCTCCGCAAAGACTGTTGGTTTCAACCAATTATTATGAGAACGCCAAAGAACGAGTGCGCAAATTATTATTGTTATATAAAGATGGGAATCAGGAAACAAAAAAAAGAATAGAAAGAGAACTGGAGAAATATAATTTAAACAAATCAGAGAAGACAACTTTTTTAAATCTAATTCAAACGTATGATTTTGTTGGTAAACATGGCATTAAACCTCATGAACAATCACAAATTAGAGCAATTGACAAAATACATGAGTTTCTTGCGAAGCAATTCAAAAGGGATATACATTTAATAGGGTTTGCCACTGAATTTGCTAAGTCAGAAAATGATGAAATCATTATAACGAGCATATATGAAAAAACAACAAACAATGCTCATTGTGACACGTCCATTGCAATTAATATTAGTGAATTAATAGATAAATATTACAAAAGGGGTCGAGCTTTTTTCTTAGACAAAATTGTTGATTCAGATGGTGACTTTCTTAGATTGTCGAATCCTACTGAGGAAGAACAACTAAAAGACTTACCAAACGCTTCGCTTACGGCAGGACATGCGAGAGAACAATTTAATGAAAATGCACGCAATTATGAATTTAGCATACTTAAACAAAGCGCGTGGCTTTCAAAACAAAAAATAAGCGATCATTTAAAAGATAAGGCTGTGGAAGAAATTGAGTATGATGGCGAAGAGCTTGATTATGACTTGGCTGCCAAATTGAATTATGATAATATAGAATTAGCTGATAACAGCGATGATGAATTTGATGCAGGTAAGTGGAAATCCCGCTAGTTTGTTTTTCAATGATAAGATAACAAAAAAGTAAGCAAATCTTACTTTTTTTGGTTAGAAAGCATATAATTTACTGAGGCGATTATTGTGGATTATATTGCTGTTAGAACTCTGGCAGAAGCATATTATATGATTGAAAAAGACAAAACTATTAGAGAAATTGCTGATGTTTTTAAAGTCTCTAAAAGTACTGTTCATAAAGACTTAAAAGATAGATTAAAACATATTGATAATGGTCTATATTTTGTGGTTCAGAAAATAATAAAACAACATACAGACACAAGGCATATTAAAGGTGGAGAATCAACTAAAAAAAAGTATTTAAAAATACAAAGTTAAGGGTTTAAAACTTAATATCCTGTGGTATAATATTCGAAGGGACAAGGTGATATTATGTTTTCAAAAGATATAGGCATTGATTTAGGAACAGCAAATGTTCTTATTTATATTAAGGGGCAAGGCATAGTATTAAATGAACCTTCGGTCGTTGCAATAGATGCAGAAACGAAAAGACCACTAGCAGTTGGGACCGAAGCAAGAGAAATGTTAGGAAGAACACCTGGACAAGTAAAAGCGATTAGACCAATGAAAGATGGTGTCATCGCGGATTTTGAGATTACGGAAATTATGCTTAATCACTTTATTAGAAAAGTTAATGGCCGTAGCTTTTTTGCACGTCCAAGAATATTAATTTGCTGTCCTTCTAACATAACCCAAGTTGAAAAAAACGCTATTAAAGAAGCTGCTGAAAGAACAGGGGCTAGAAAAGTGTTTATTGAGGAAGAACCAAAGGTTGCTGCTATTGGAGCCGGAATGGATATTTCTAAACCAAGCGGCAATATGGTTATTGATATTGGTGGTGGAACAACAGATATTGCCATTTTATCGATGGGTGGTATTGTAACATCATCATCTATTAAAATTGCAGGAAACGTTTTCGACAATGATATTATGAAATATATTAAAGATAAATATAAACTTTTGATTGGGGATCGTACAGCTGAAGACATTAAGTTTTCAATTGGCACGGTTTTTCCTGGATCAAGAAACGAAAAAATGGATGTTCGCGGTAGAGATTTAGTAACAGGTTTACCACACACAATTACTTTAACTTCTGATGAGGTTGAAGAAGCTTTAAGAGAAAGCGTTTATACTATTATCAATACAACCAAATCAGTATTAGAGCAAACACCTCCAGAATTGTCAGCTGATATTGTTGATAAAGGCGTAGTTGTAACCGGTGGTGGAGCATTACTAGATGGTTTTGAACAATTACTTGCGCATGAGCTTAAAGTACCAGTATTTATCGCTGAAAGTCCATTAACATGTGTTGTTGAAGGAACTGGTGTTTTGCTTGATAATGTTAACATGATTAATAACAATAATAGTTTAAATTATTAAAAAGAATACATAATAACATTAGGAGGATAAAATGGAAAAAACTAAGGGCGAGAAATTACAAGAAAAATTATTTGATAACAAACAAAATGGTTATGAAATAATTGATAGTGAAAAAAAAGAAAAAGTATTTGACTTTTGTGATGAATATATTGATTTTTTAAATAAATGTAAAACTGAAAGAGAATCTGCTGAATATACTGAAGAATATTTGAAAGAAAAAGGCTTTGTTAATATTGATGAAGTTGATAAACTAAATTTTGGTGATAAAGTATATTATATAAACAATAAAAAAGCGGCGTTTGCGGCAGTTATTGGTAAGGAAAACTTAAGTTTAGGCTTAAATATTATTGGTGCTCATATCGATTCACCAAGGTTAGATTTAAAACCAAATCCATTATATGAAGAAGGCGGCCTTGCACTTTTGAAAACACATTATTATGGCGGCATCAAAAAATATCAATGGACAACTATTCCTCTGGCAATGCATGGTGTAATAGTTAAATCTTCTGGTGAAGTAATTAATATTAATATTGGTGAAAAAGATACTGACCCGATTTTTACTATTACAGATTTATTGCCACATTTAGGAAAAGATCAAGCTAAGAAAACTTTGTCTGATGGCATTAGCGGTGAAGCTTTAAATCTTTTAGTTGGAAGCATTCCTTATGACGATGATAAGGTAAATGAAAAAGTTAAATTAAATATTTTGAATATTTTGCATGAAAAATATGGTATTGTAGAAAAAGATTTAATTAGTGCAGAAATCGAATTGGTGCCAGCATTTAAAGCCAAATCACTAGGGTTTGATGCCAGTATGATTGCTGCTTATGGCCAGGATGACAAATCTTGTGCCTATGCTGCTTTAAGAGCTATTACGAATATTGAAAAACCAAATACGACTTCTATTATGATTCTTTCTGATAAAGAAGAAATAGGTAGTGTTGGTAACACGGGAATGGAATCACATAAATTTGAAGTTTTCGTTTCTGAACTTTTGAATAAAACAGATCAAAATGGTTATAATGTTTTAGATAAAACTTTGAGTAATTCTAAAATGTTATCGGCTGATGTTACTTCGGCTTCTGATCCGACTTACGCTGAAGTTGACGAAAAAAACAACGCTGCTTATTTAGGTAAAGGTGTAGTTTTAGTAAAATATACTGGTTCTGGTGGTAAAGGTGGAGCCAGTGATGCCAACGCTGAATTTGTAGCTTACGTAAGAAAAATATTTGAGGAACATAATTTAATATATCAAATGTCTGATATGGGCAAAATTGATATGGGTGGTGGTGGAACCATTGCTTATATTTTAGCTAACAAAGGCATGGATGTTATTGATTGCGGAGTTGCGGTGTTATCGATGCATGCTCCGTATGAAGTTACTAGCAAATTTGATATATATAACGCCTATGAATTTTATGAAGCATTTTATAAGAGCAATTAAGCTCTTTTTTTGTAAATAAATTTATGGTAAAATAAAGTTAGAGGTGAAGTTCATGGGGGAATTAATGATTACGAAAGTATTCTTAATGATTTTAATTACATTTTTATTTGTGGCTTTAATAATGCCTTTTGTTAAAAAATTGGCTTTCCATATTGGTGCTTTAGACGTTCCAAGAAGCGAGGAAGGGCATCGTCATATTCACAAAAAGACAACTCCAAAATTAGGTGGTCTAGCAATATTTCTTGGTTTTTTATTGAGTTATATGATTTTTGGTGAACCTAGTGCGTTAATGAATTCAATTTTAATTGGTAGTTTTCTTATAATGATTACGGGTATTATTGATGATATCCATTCGATAAGAGCGCTGGTTAAATTTACTGGACAACTAGCAGCGGCAGCAGTAGTTACAATATATGGTGGATTATTGCTTCAAGATATTAGCGCATTTGGATTTTATATTGATTTTGGAATATTAGCTTATCCAATTACGATATTTTTCATTGTTGCGTGCATTAACTGTGTTAACTTAATTGATGGGTTGGATGGTTTAGCTGGTGGCATTAGTGCAATATATTTTTTGACAATTGGTATAATTGCCGCGATTATGGGAAATCTTGGATTAGAAGTGACCTTAACATTTATTATGTTAGGTGCTTGCCTAGGATTTTTAGTTCACAACTTTCATCCTGCAACAATTTTTGCTGGTGATTCAGGATCAATGTTTATGGGCTTCATGATTTCGGTAATTTCATTACTAGGATTTAAAAATGTAACGTTAACGTCATTAATTATTCCGCTTCTTATACTAGCAATTCCAATATTAGATACTTTATTTGCTATTTTAAGAAGAAAGTTAAAAGGCGAAAGCATTGCTACTCCTGATAAATCACATATTCACCATCAAATACTAAATATGCATTTTTCTTATCGAACGACAGTTTTAATCATATATGGAATTCAAGGGTTGTTTGCGATTGCTTCGATAGTGTATGTACTTAGAGATAGACAATTAGGCTATATAATTTATACGTTATTAGTGATAATTATATTATTCTTAGTATTAAAAACAGATGTTGTCTTTAATCATAAAGAATTAGAAAAGAAAATTAAAAAGACGATTAAAAAATAATTATGTAATGCATAATTATTTTTTTATTTCTAATAATAAAAATGGTGGTTTTATGGAAAAAGAATTACTTGAACTGGGAGATGTAATTTTAAGAGCTAGTATTTCTTTAATAACTCTTTTTTTAGTAACCAAGTTATTGGGCAAAAAGCAAGTTTCACAGCTTAGTCTCTTTGATTATGTGATTGGTATTTCAATAGGTAATTTTGCTGCTGAAATGACAATCAATTTAGAATCTGAATATTTACATGGAACCGTAGCTGTTATATTTTTTGGTTTAGTCGCTTATCTAGTATCGATAGTTACCATGAAAAGCATTCATTTAAGAAGATTTTTTATGGGAAGGCCTACTATTTTAATACAAGATGGGAAACTATTGATGGAAGGGTTAAAAAAGGTTAAATTCGATGTTAATGATCTTTTAGAGGAGTGTCGAATCAATGGATATTTTGATATAAGTCAAATATCTTATGGAATTATGGAAACAAGTGGTAAATTAAGCATACTTGAAAAAAGCGAATACCAAACACCAACGTTGAAAGATTTAAATTTAAAAAGTAAGAAAGAATGTCTACTAGCCAACGTGATTATCGATGGTAAAATTATGCGTGATGCTTGTCGAAATATAGGTATTGAAGAACAAGAAATAATAAAAAAATTAAAATCAAAAGGTAAGAAAATCGAAAACGTACTATTAGCTACTTTGGATAATGAAAAAGAACTAAAAGTTTACGAAAAAAATGTCAACCAAGAGATAGAAGATGTCTTAGAATAGACAAGTGTAAAGAATTTTTGTTATACTAAATATTGGTGATAGTATGGCAAGACACTTTTGTGCTTCAGCTTTTGTAATAAATCCTGAAGATAAAAAAATATTATTAGTAAAGCATCATTTGTTTGATAAGTGGGTTCAACCAGGCGGTCATATTGAAGACGATGAAACTCCGGAAGAAGCTGCAACTAGAGAAGTATTTGAAGAAACTGGAATTAGGACTAAATTAATAGGTGAAAGGTTCCCTAGGGAAGATGACATGATTAGACCTTTGGGCATTCAAAGCAATCAAAAAGAAAATGGCGACAGGTATTTTACCATCATTTATGCCGCTGTACCTAATAATATTGAAGATGATATTTTGATCAGCAATGAAAGTACTGATGCTGGCTGGTTTTCGAGAGAAGAACTTGAAAACATGTCTGTTTTTCCAGATATAAGAATAACTATGGATTATATTTTAAAAACATATTTTAATTAAAAAAACTATTTTGATTTTCAAAATAGTTTTTATCTAATTAAACCTATGCACACTAAGACGATGAATAAGAAATAAAACATTCCACATGTCAATAACATTTTAACTGTCATGTGTTTTTTAATGTTTAATTCAGCTAGTAATAATATAGCTGAAACAATAGCAATAAGTGCGGAAAGAATAGTTCCAGTACTTGTTAAAGACCAATCAGTCATTAATATACCTATCGCTGGTAATATTGATGCCTGAAACATCATCGCACCCGTAATATTACCCAAAGCCAAAGTATCTTTTTCTCGTGATATCCATATAACACTATTAAATTTTTCAGGAAGTTCAGTAGCGATTGGTGTAATAATAATTGCTAGAACAAAGGCAGGAACATGAAGTAAATTAGATATATAAGAAATTGAATTTACAAATGTTTCAGCTCCAAAAATAATTAAAGTAAGCGCGATTCCGGCTTGAATTAATACTAAAATGATACTATATTTGTTTTTCATAATTTTATTATTTCCAAGTGAAAAATATAAATTAGGAATATCACTATCAGTTTCTCTATTTTCTTTAACAATTTTAATAATATAAATGAAATAACTTAATACTAATAATGCGCCTAACCAAACTTTAACACTTCTCAGTTCTGATGGAATAAAGCCACAAATTAAGGCTACTATGAATGAAAAAATAAAAAATTTTAAATCACGGCTAACAGTTTCATAGTGAACAACGACTTTATCTTTGTGTTTCCTTTTTTTCTTAAAACCAATGACAGCACAACCTGTTACAAACATCGTTAAAGTTGAAAGCATTAGTGGAGCTCCTAAAATTGCTCCTATTCCAATTTCTTTTGCACCTTCAGTGTCGCCACTGATAAGGGCAATAATTGGAATCAGTGTTTCAGGCAAAGCTGTACCAACTGCAGCCAATACAGAGCCCACAGCACCTTCGGAAAGATTTAATAGTTTTCCTAACCATTCAATAGCGTTTACGAATAATTCAGCCGCTATCAATATTATGATTAAACTCGCTAAAAGCATTAATATTTCCATAAAATCACCATATTAACTATACTTGTTTTTTGTGTTTAAGTCAACAAAAAATCGGATTAATGCTAATCTTCGAGTGATTTCGATATTTTACACCTAAAACAGCAAAAAGAGTATGACTTTTTTTTGTTTACAATTTAATGCTTCCGTGCTATAATTGACCAGTAGCCAAAAAGAGGTGGTAGTATGAATAAAAGAAATATTGCGATAATTGCCCATGTCGATCATGGAAAAACAACATTAGTAGACAAATTATTGCAGATGTCTGGAACTTTTAGAGATAATGAAGAAATAGTAAATCAAGTAATGGATTCTAATGATATTGAAAGAGAACGAGGAATTACTATTTTGGCAAAAACAACTGCTATCGATTATAAAGGATATCGTATTAATATATTAGATACTCCAGGTCATGCTGACTTTGGTGGTGAAGTAGAACGTATTATGAATATGGTTGATGGTGTATTATTGGTTGTCGATGCTTATGAAGGCACTATGCCACAGACAAGGTTTGTCCTAAAGAAAGCTTTAGAAGCGGGAGTAACACCAATAGTTGTTGTTAATAAGGTTGATAAAGAATCAGCTCGTCCTAACGAAGTAGTTGACGAAGTTTTGGATTTATTTATTGAACTTGGTGCCAGCATCGAACAATTAGAATTTCCGGTTATTTATGCTTCGGCATTAGCGGGAACTTCCAGCACAGATCCAGATTTAAGTACGCAAAAAGAAACTATGGATCCAATATTGGATGTTGTTATAAAGCACATTCCTGAACCAAAGGTTAGTGAATCTGGTTCATTACAGTTTCAGCCAGCACTATTAGATTATAATGACTATGTTGGTAGAATCGGAATTGGTTTGGTGAAACGAGGTACTTTAAAATTAAATAGTATGGTTTCTTGTGTGAGACTAGATGGTTCTATTAAGCAATTTAGAATTCAAAAAATATTTGGCTATTTAGGCTTAAAGAAATTGGAAATTGAAGAAGCTCATGCGGGTGATATTGTTGCGATTGCCGGCCTTCCAGACATTTCCGTAGGGGAAACTGTTTGTGAAGTTGGCAAGGAAGAAGCTTTACCGCTACTTCGTATAGATGAGCCAACACTACAAATGACCTTTGGTGTGAATACTAGTCCATTTGGCGGTCGTGAAGGGAAGTTTTTAACGCCACGTAAGATTGAAGAAAGACTTATGAAAGAAATGGAAAAAGATGTTTCCTTAAAAGTTAAACAAGTTGATTCTGAATCATGGATGGTTTCTGGTAGAGGTGAATTACATCTTTCAATTTTGATTGAAAATATGCGAAGAGAAGGGTATGAATTAGAAGTGTCCAAACCACAAATCATTACTAAAGAAATAGATGGTGTTATTTGTGAACCATTTGAAGATGTACAAATTGATGTTCCTGAGGAATATGTAGGCAATGTCATTGAGATGCTTGGAACTAGAAGTGCAACTATGGAAAATATGGAGAACAAAGAAAATCAAGTTCGTTTGAACTATGTAATTCCATCGCGAGGATTAATTGGATTTATGACTGATTTCATGACTTTAACTAAAGGATATGGTATTATAAATCATACTTTTAAAGAATATATGCCAATGATATCAACAGAAGTAGGGAAAAGAAAAAATGGCGTTTTAGTATCGATGGAAAATGGTAAAGCGACAGCTTATTCATTAGGATCACTAGAAGACCGCGGGGTAATGTTTATTGAACCAGGCACCGATGTTTATGAGGGTATGATTGTTGGTGAAAATAATCATGATAATGATTTAGCTGTTAATGTTGTTAAAGGTAAAAACTTAACAAATACTCGTTCAGCTACTAAAGATCATACGGTAGTTTTAAAAAGGCCAAGAGAAATGAGCTTGGAAGTTTGCTTAGATTATATTAATGAAGATGAACTGGTAGAAATTACACCGCTTAACTATCGTTTGCGCAAGAAAATATTAAATGCTAATGAACGAAAAAAATATGAAATTAAAAAGAATGCTTAAATTATTAAGCATTTTTTTATAATATGGTATAATTAATATAGGGTGATGGTATGAGTAAACAAACAAAAAACAGATTAATAGCAACTTTACTAGCCCTAATTATTGTCTTCATTGCCACCTATTTTGCCGAAGAAATCGACTTACTTTACAATAAAATCATGGGCGTAACCATGAAAACATATAGCATCGAAGAAATTCCTGAATATCAAGGTGATAATTATATTGTTATTAACAATAATATTCCAAAATTCACAGATGATGATTACAAAAAAGACTCTTTCGAAAAATATAGTCATTTGGATAGATACAAAAGAAGCGGCGTGGCTTTTGCCAATATTAGCATGGATACGATGCCAATAAAAGAACGCGAACCAATTGGCATGATTAAGCCATCTGGATGGCAAATATCTAAGTATGAAAGTATTGAGGGCAAGTATCTTTATAATAGATGTCATTTGATAGGTTACCAATTAACAGCGGAAAACGCCAATGAAAAAAACTTGATTACTTGCACAAGGCAAATGAACACAATTGGAATGCTTCCGTTTGAAAATATGGTTGCTAAATACGTTAAGAAAACCCATCATCATGTTTTGTATAGGGTTTCACCAATATATCAAGGCAAAAATTTATTAGCCATGGGAGTTCAAATTGAAGCAAGCTCAATAGAAGATGAAAAAATAAGATTTAATGTTTTCGTTTATAATGTTCAAGATGGTATTGAAATCGATTATAGTGATGGAAGCAACAAACTAAAAACAACATAAAAAAGTCCCTTAGGAACTTTTTTCTTTGTAAATTTTATTAAATATTTTATCTAATTTGCTTTTTACAGTGGTATAGTTTTTTGGCCACTTCATATATCCGTCGGCAGATACTTTTTCACCATTTTTATTTTCTAGGCTAAAGGAAAATCCGTTGCCATCTAAAACATATTTATCAAACTTATTAAAACCATCCCATTCAACTACGTTATTATCTTCCAAAATCTTTGCGATATCTTTTACGGTTTTATCATCGAGAGATGTTTTTAACATTTTTTCATTAGGAATACCTGAAGGTTTGATATTGATATTACAGCCTTCATTGCAAGTTAAATCATATGAAACTGAATCATTCATTGCAGTTCCAGTACTATAATAAAAATGCATAAATTTTATGTCATATGCGATTTCTTTTTTCTTTGGTGTAAATATACAAATTAATATAATAGTTATAATTATTAATATAATAATTGATGTAATAATAATTGTACGCTTTTTCTTCTTTTTTTTCTCTTGTTCTTGTTTTAATTCTTCTATTTTTTCTTCATTCATATTATCACCTTACACTAATCTCATTATAACACATAAATATAGTAATAATAAAATAAAAACCGCAAAAAGCGGTTATTTTTTAATGGGGCCATGATTTAACGTGTATACGAAAAATTGGCACAAATCTATGAATTGAGTTTGACTCAATTACCTGAATAAAATATATCACATTATTTTGACATTTGTAAATAGTTATAAAATTACTAATTAGGATTTATCATATTTGTAAAACCCTTCGCCTGTTGATTTTCCTAATTTACCTTCGTCAATGTATTTATTTAACATATTAAGCATGCCTTTATAATTATATGGTAGCATCATTTTCTTTAATAATGGACTCATTAATCCAGGGACTTTTTGATATTGTTCAACAATGTTCTTTGCAGTTGTTAATCCAACTGTG
>CAZELY010000003.1:0-79530 GCA_964513345.1 uncultured Muribaculaceae bacterium | reverse complement strand
ATTTGATCAGTAAATACAATATCATCGCTAGCCACTAAATCTCCCAGTGAAGTGTTATCGTCCTCACTTATTGGAACATCTAAACTAGACATATTTATTTCGTTTTTTGCAATTTGCATTCTTTGATACTGATCCGAAGAAATATTCATTTTTTCAACAATTTCTTGTTCAGTTGGTTGATGATCTAAAGTTTGACACAGTTCATTTAAAATACGATTGTATTTATGTATTCTTTTTGTTATACGTATAGGTATTCTAATTGTGTTTTTATTATCAGCTAAATATCTATCGATTGACTCTTGAATCCACCAAATAGCATAAGTTGAAAATCTATTTTTTTGAGAAACATCGAATTTTTCAAGAGCTTTTATCATACCTTCCATACCTTCTTGAAATAAATCCTCAATCATATCAAATCCAACGTATCGCCAAGCAATTTTCATAGCCAATCTTTGATTGTTTGCTAAAAACTCATCACGATAATACATCGATTTTTCTATGGCACAATTTAATATTTCCTCTTTTTCAATGCCTTCAGCGCTTTCATAAGCTTCTTTAAATTTTGGATCTGTCTCACCATAATAATCAATATATAACTCTTTAAGTTCTTCTGGTAGATTTTCATCATAGTATGACAACTTAGCTCTCTTTATATAAATTGTTTCCAATTTTTTTGGAAGCTTTCTATAAGGTATGTTTTGCATACGATCGTGAAAAATGCTATCCGAAACAAACGACTCATCATAATTACTTTCTAATTGATATTGTAATTCATCCATATATACCCCTCCAAAGTGTTGGTATCTTATCATTTTAAAACAAAAAAGTCAAGGAAAAAGCAAAACTAACGTGTTTTGCTTTTACTCTTTTGATATTCTGGTTTAGTTGGCGTAGAATACACTGTATATGTATTATGATCAATAAAGCTTAAATCATCAGCTTTTGTATATGTAGGACGTGCAGGTCTAGGTCCCAATTTCAACTCGGCATTTGCCTGCGCCATTAAATCATCGTAAGTTGTCACTTGTTTTGGAAAACGAACAATTTTTGGTAATTCACCCTATAAAGAACTATAAATTTGTCTAACTTCCGGGCTATGATCTAAACTTCTGTGTGTTCTTGTTTCAATTTGTCTAATACGCTCTCTAGTAACTCCAAATTCTTGACCAATTTCTGCTAACGTATAAAATTTACCATCAGTGCCACACTCTTCATCTATAATACCATCACGCATATATAAGATTTTTTTCTGTCTAGAGTCTAGTTTTTCATCAATTACTTTTTTTAATAAATCATAACACATTGCGTTTTCTACTTGATCTGCAACAGGTGTTTCACCATTTGGTACTATATCTGAAAATAAAGTGTCATCATCTTCACCTATTGGCACATCTAAACTAGCCACAGATACTAGGCTTCTAGCGTTTGTTATTAAGCTATATTGTTCTTCACCAATACCCATTTCATCCATAACTTCATCAGGTGTTGCTTCTCTACCTAACTCTTGTGATAGCTGATTTTCTATTCTAGATAATTTATTAATTCTTTCAACTAAATGAACAGGTACTCTTATAGTGGTCTTTGTATCAGCTAAATATCTAGTTATAGATTGTCTAATCCACCAGGTGGCATATGTTGAAAACTTGTTTTTTTGCGAAAGGTCAAATTTCTCAACAGCTCTCATCATACCCATCATACCTTCTTGGAATAAATCTTCCATTCTGTCTTGGCTCATATAACGCGAAGCTATTTTGAAAACTAATCTTTGGTTATTGGCTAAAAACTCATCACGATAACGCGTTGAATCTTCAATGGCTCTTTTTAATATTTTTTCTTTTTCTTCCCCTTCAGCATTTTCATAAGCTTTTTTAAATTTTGGGAAAATTTCGCCATAATAATTAATATACAATTGTTTTAAATCATCTGATAAGTCTTCATTATAATAAGACAATTTTAGTCTTTTCACAAATATAGCTTCCCTATGTCTTGATAATCTATGATAAGGAATTCTACTCATCCTGTCTTTAACAATGTCGCCAGAAACAAAGCTTACTCCTTCATCACGTTTATATTCTAATTCATTTTCCAGTTCGTTTAATTGTTCTTTTGTCGGTTCCATTTCTTGTAAATTCATAAACTCCCCCTCCAATTCGGCCGATATATTAGCATATTTAAAATAAAAAGTCAAATTCAAATATAAAAGGCAAAATTAATTTTTTTCGCCTTTTTTTACATTTATCTTGAGTTTTTTAGTAATTTTTTAACAAAATTAGAGAAAAACCTTATATTTTAAGGCTTTTTTTAATTATAAATACTCTTGAATTTTTCTAAATTCACTATCTTCTAAACCAGTTTTAGCTAGTTGTTCAAACAATTTTTTCTGATCTCTTGTTAATTTTTCTGGTGTTTTTACCTTTAAAACAATATACATATCGCCTTTCCCATAAGAATTAACGCTTTCAACGCCTTTTCCGCGAACACGGTGTTTATCACCTGTTTGCGCCCCAGAAGAGATGTTTAATGTAATATTCCCATATAACGTAGGTACTTTTTTCTTACAACCTAGGGCAGCTTCAGATACCGTTATAGGAAGTTCTAAATATATATCATTGTCTTCTCTTACAAAAATTGGATGTTTTTTAACATTGAATTCTAAATATATATCGCCATTAGGCCCGCCATTAGCACCGGCTTCACCTTTGCCTTTAATACGCAATTGGTTGCCAGTATCAACACCAGCTGGCACTTTTACTTCGATTTCCTTAGTTTGTTCAGTAGTTCCTTTGCCATGGCAATTTGAACATTCCTTACTATAAGTTTCTCCTTTTCCACCACATTTATCACATGTTGTTCTGGTCATAAAACTTCCAAAAAGAGTTTGTTGCTGAGCAGTAATTTGACCACTACCATGACATTTATCGCAAGTTTTAATATCAAAGCCACCATCACCATGACATTCTTCACAAGTATCATTTAAAGTTAAACTAATACTTTTATTAGTTCCAAAAGCGGCTTCTTCAAAGGTTAAATCGACATTAACAATACGGTCTCTTCCTTTAGATTTTCTTCTTGACCCAAATGAACCAAAATCAGAAAAACCAAAATTACTAAATCCACCGCCAAAACCTTCACCAAATAAATCGGAAAAGATATCAGAAAAATCAAAGCCAGAGAAATCATATCCGCCAGCGCCGTTGTTTTCAAAGGCAGAATGGCCAAATTGATCATATTGCTTTCTTTTGTTTTCATCAGAAAGCACCGCATAAGCTTCTTGAGCTTCTTTGAATTTTTCTTCGGCATCAGGTTCTTTTGAAACATCAGGGTGATATTTTTTAGCTAATTTTCTAAAAGCACTTTTAATTTCAGCTTGAGAAGCATTTTTATCAACACCCAATACTTCATAATAGTCTTTTTTAGCCATAATCTTCTCCTTTCTGGTTTAATTATTTTTCTTCGTAATCAGCATCTTTTACATTATCTTCTTTAGTTTCTTCTTTTTCCTCGGCTTGATTTTCTTTTGCTGCTTCTTCATATAATTTAGCCCCTAATTCCATTGCTGAAGAAGATAATTCTTCAGTTTTCTTCTTAATATCTTCAATATCGTCTTTTTCTAAAGCTTCTTTTAATTCTTTAATTTGTTTTTCAGCTTTTTTCTTTAAATCTTTATCGGCTTTATCGCCTAATTCTTTAATTGATTTTTCAGCTAAGAAAATTGTTTGTTCAGCTTCGTTTTTAGTATCAGCTTCTTCCTTACGTTTTTCATCAGCTGCTTTATTAGCCTCAGCTTCTTTAACCATTTTATCAATCTCATCATCTGATAGTGATCCACCTGAAGTAATCGTAATTGATTGCGCCTTACCAGTTCCTTTATCTTTAGCTGTAACATTTACAATGCCATTAGCATCGATATCGAATGTAACTTCAATTTGTGGAATACCACGAGGAGCTGCTGGAATACCGGTTAATTGAAAATTTCCAAGCGTTTTATTATCAGCAGCCATGCTTCTTTCACCTTGAAGGACGTGAATATCAACAGCTGGTTGATTATCAGCAGCAGTTGAGAATACTTGCGATTTACTAGTTGGAATAGTTGTATTTCTTGGAATTAGTACAGTACATACCCCACCTAATGTTTCAATACCAAGTGAAAGAGGTGTAACATCTAATAATACGATGTCATTAACGTCTCCGACTAGTACACCGCCTTGAATAGCAGCACCCATTGCGACTACTTCGTCTGGATTTACATTTTTAGAAGGTTCTTGATCTAATTCTTTTTTGATTAATTCAACCACTTTTGGCATTCTAGTTGAGCCACCAACCAATAATACTTTATCGATGTCTTTTTTAGTAAGTTTAGCATCTTTTAAAGCTTTTCTAATTGGTTCTAGAGTTGATTCTAATAAATCACCAGTTAATTCTTCAAATTTTGCCCTTGTTAAAGAAAGTTCTAAATGAAGTGGACCATTTTCTCCTTGTGATAAGAATGGTAAAGATATATTAGTAGTAGTAACACCACTTAAATCTTTTTTAGCTTTTTCGGCTGCATCTTTAAGCCTTTGCATAGCCATTTTATCTTCAGTTAAATCAATTTTATTTTCTTTTTTAAATTCTTCAACTAAGTAATCAATAATTCTTTGATCAAAATCATCGCCACCAAGTCTATTATTACCTGAAGTTGATTTAACTTCAAACACACCATCACCGATTTCAAGAATTGAAACATCGAATGTTCCACCACCTAAATCGTAAACTAAGATTTGTTCTGTTTTATCTTGTTTATCAAGCCCATAAGCAAGTGCGGCAGCAGTTGGTTCGTTGATAATTCTTTCAACTTCTAAACCGGCAATTTTACCTGCATTTTTAGTAGCTTGTCTTTCAGCATCGTTGAAATATGCTGGAACGGTAATAACGGCTTTTTTAACTTCTTCACCTAAATAACTTTCAGCGGTTTTCTTTAAGTCACCTAAAATCATCGCACTAATTTCTTCTGGCGTATATTCTTTACCAGCAGCTTTTACTTTTTTCTTAGTACCCATTAATCTTTTAACAGATGAGATTGTATCTGGATTAGTTACCATTTGGTTTTTAGCAGCTGTTCCTACTATAATTTCTCCATCTTTAAAAGCAACTACTGAAGGAGTAGTTCTACTTCCTTCAGGATTGGCGATAACTTTTGCTTCGCCTCCCTCATAAACACATACACAACTATTAGTTGTACCTAAGTCAATACCTATAATTTTACTCATAATTTATCATTCCTTTCTTTAAACGCTAACCTTTACCATAGCGTGTCTAATAACTTTATCTTTTAATAAGTAACCCTTTTGCATAACTTCAACAACCATACCAGGTTCTATTCCTTCAACTTTTTCTGTAAGAACCGCTTGATGTAAGTTAGGATCAAATGGTATTTTAACGCCATCAATGGCGGTAATTTCGTATTTTCCTAAAATTTCTGATAAATGACAATATATCATTTTAAATCCTTCCAAGAATTTAGAAAGTTCATCATCTAAATTATCATCATCCAAATTAATAGCTCTTTCAAAATTATCAACTACCATAAGTAAATCTTTGGCTAAATCTTCGTCTTTGTAACGAAGCATTTTACCTACTTCTTCATCTTTACGTTTACGGTAATTTATCATATCAGCATCTTTTCGAAGTAAAGCTTCTTCTAATTCTTTGATTTTTTGATTAAGTTCTTCTATTTGTTGCTTATTCTTATTAATCTTTTTTTCTTTTACCTTTTTTTCTTCCATATTAACCTCCTATGTTTTCCTTAATATAGTTTAATAAGGCTTCCGCACGATCATATTCCATTCTTTTTGGCCCGATTAAAGCAATTGTTCCTGAAGTACCATCTTTAGTATAATATGTTTTTATAATAGAAATATCATCATCAATCATATTTTCACTACCGATATAAATACTAACACCATCATCTTCTGATTTAATGTTTTGAATTAAATCTTTATCTTCAAATTTATCTAATAAGTCTTTAATTTTATTTACATCATTAAATTCTGGTGAACCTAAAAGTTTAGTCGTTCCATGCATTTTCACATCTGGCTTTGGCGTAAAATCACTAAAAGCATTATAAAAAGCATTATATAAAGCTTCATGCTGTTTAACGTATTTATCAATAACTGGTTTTACATCAAATTCCAAAACTTGACTAACTTCTGAAAGTGGCACGCCAACGATTAATTTATTAATAATATCAACCGTTTGTCTTACTTCTTCTGGTGAGACTTTTTCTTCTAAAACAACATTTCTATTTTCAACGTGGCCTTTATCAGTAATTACTAAAGCTGTTAATTTATTCTCGCCCGTTGGAACAACTTCGACTTTCGCAACTTTATTATCATAAGATGCTTCTCCTAGCACGATCGCCGTATAATTTGTAAGTTCAGAAACAATTTCCATACTTTTAATAATTGCATCACTTAAAACTAATGAATTATTTTTAAAAATCGTTTGTAGTTTCAACATATCTTCCCCAGTTAATTCTTTAGGTTGCATAATATTATCAACATAATATCTGTACCCTTTATCACTAGGAATCCTTCCAGAAGATGTATGCGTTTTTTCAAGTAATCCAGTTTCCTCTAACGATGCCATTTCATTTCTAATGGTAGCTGAAGAACATTTCATTGCATCACATAAGGCTTTAGAACCAACAGGTTTTGCCGTTTTAATATACTCTTCAACAATTAATTTTAATAATCCTTCTTGTCTTTCGGTTATCATACTTCACCTCTTTTTTAGCAGTCTTATCGGATGATTGCTACTACATTATAGCACCTTATTTTAGCACTGTCAATAATAGAATGCTAAAAAAATAAAAATTTATGCAACTTATAAAATTTTGTGAATTGTAAACACTATAAGTATGTATATATTTATCTTTATTTTTATGATTATTGAGGAAGCTTTGAAAACACTTAGGATTATTGTTATTGCCAATGGCAAAAAAATATTAGGCGCTATTTTACAGTTTTTTGTGGCCTTGATTTGGATTATTGTAACTGGTAATGTCATTATGAATATTAAAAATGATCCCATTAAAATTTTCTTTTATGCGCTTGGTTCATTAATTGGATCATATATAGGAAGCTTTATTGAAGAAAAAATTGAAAATAAAAAAAGCACTACAAAGTAGTGTTTTTTTATTTATCCAGAAAACTCGAATGCTATAAAATAATTACTCATATGTAGCTATGATACTACATAGCCGATTCTTCTCTTTTATTACAGTGGGAAAAGCCATCTTTCTCCACTATACATCCAAGAATGTCAGATGATCTAGTATAAACCTCACCATATGAATTTGCACCAATATTATATTTATTATAACTGTAACAACCTGAAAATTCAGATTCAATATAGCAGTAACCATCGCTGTTATTAAACCACGCATCTTGGCTTTGTAATATTGCTTGGTTGGCAGCATAATAAGATGCATTTCCCCCTTGCATACAATATTCTTTGTCCGTTACAAAACATGCATATGATGCAGTTATTATATTGTCTACTACTTCGTGTTTTAAATAATGTTTTTTATTCAAACCTGAAGCATCTTTTGTGTATTCACCGATTCCCCCAAATGTTCCAGTTTGTTTTTCACAATAAAATTCTTCGGGGGCCCCATGTTCTGTTAATGCCGTTTGGCATTCATTTTGACTATTATATGGGCCAACTGGGGCAACATACTCGCCGTTAGTTATAACGTACTTAGTCCCACTTACTGGTATTATCGAACTTCCAATGCCTGCTCCAACTTGATTATTTCTATATATCGTTCCAGTAAATGTTATAGTTGAGCAGTCATCAACATAATTATATGTATAATTGTTGTTATTATTTTCAACTAAAACACCGCCGTTAAAATTGTCATCTTTTTCGGTGTAATCTTTATAATTAACTCCAACTGGATTTTGAATTGTCTGATCTTTTAATAATCCAGCGTTTTTTAAAGTTTCAACCGGTATACATTTACTTGCACCTTTCATTGTTGGCATTTCTTTTGAATTTTTAGCAATATAATTTCTAGCTGCTGTGACAATAGCTCTTTCCTGTTCCTGATATGCTTTTTCTTTGGAACTATTAATGACACCAATTATCACCGGGACAGCTACTAAAGCAATAATTGCAAGTATAACAATTACAACAAGTAATTCGATTAACGTAAACCCTTTTTTACTCATGCTCTCACCCATTTTAATTATAATCGATTTTTTATTTATTTTCAACAACAAAAAAAGTAGGTTGACACCTACTTTAATTTATCCATAACATAATCATATACTTCATCACTTATATCATCAATATTTCTAATAATATCATTTTTAACACATTCGATAGTATGCATTTTATATCTTTTAGCTAGTTCAACATAAGCTTTTTCGGCGTGTTTTAAATGATTAATATCTTGTTCATGTCCATCTGGTTTTTCATTTCTTTCGGCTTTTAAAACTTGTGAATAATTAGTTGGCATATGAAGAAAAATGGCGATATCAGGTTTTGGTAATTCCAATAGATCAAATTCTAATTTTTCTAGCCAATTATATATGCTATTTCGCTCTTTATCATCAAATATTTTGCCACCTTGATGAGCCATGTTTGAATATATATATCGATCTAATATAACATTGTAGCCATTTTCTAAAAGGAAAATAATTTTACTAATATTATATTTTCTATCCGCTGCATAATATAAAGATGCTACTTTAGGGTCAACTTGTGTTGGTCCTTCTTCAAAATAAGTATCTGATATATAGTCTTTCCCTAAATAAGGCCCACCCACTATTTTGCCTGTTGGTGAATTATAATTTGGAAAGCTAAAATTATCAACTTTAATGTCTTTGTCTCTTAATTTTTCAATCAATAAATTTGTTTGTGTTTCTTTACCAGAACAATCAGTTCCTTCGATTACTATTAATTTACCCCTCATATTTGTCTCCTTTTATAAAGTACATGTTTAAAATTAATTTCTTGATTCTCATGAACTCCTAATATTTCTCTATCATAATCATTTTTATCAAAATAAGGAAAATAAACATCAGCTTTTGCTTCTGCATCAATTTCTGTTAAATATAATTTATTAGCATAATCCAATAGTTCTTTATACATTGAAGCTCCACCAATATTAAATATTTCTTCATCACTATTTTCATAATCTTCTAAAAATTCTTGTGGACTTTTATAAAGCTTCACTTCTTTCGGAAGTTCTAAAGTTTTTCTTGAAATTACAATATGGTTTCTTCCTTTAAGTAATCCTGGAAGTGAATCAAAGGTTTTTCTTCCCATAACTACTGTATGACCCCATGTGGTTTCTTTAAAAAATTTCATATCATCTTTTAAATGCCAAATTAAATCATTATCTTTACCGAGTTCATTATTTTTGCCTATAGCCGCAATTATTGATAAATTCATAATATTACCTCGCAAGTGGAAAATCAATTTTTCCCATGTGTTTATATTTTTTCACTTTAATGTCTTTACATTCTTTCGAATTGTCATAATCATAGAAGCTTTGAACTTCAGGATTTAACCATAATTCTGGTTTTTCTGGCTCTAAAAGCATATCAACCATTCTAACTTCTGATTCGTCTTTTACTTTTTCTTTTAAAGCAAGCAATTCATCTTTTGATAATTTTTCAAGGTTATTAAATGTGGCTTGTCTTTGTAGTTGTTCTCTAATACCATCAATTTGATTTACATATATATGCGCATCTTTGATCATCCAGTCAATAGTACCTGGTTTTAAATTAGTTTCTTTTGCCAGCATACTTAATAAAACTGAATACTGAGTAACATTAAATGGAAGTCCTAGTGGAACATCACAACTTCTTTGAATGACAGTGGCATTTAATTTATTATCAGTAACATCCCACATGCTTAGAAATACACATGATGGTAAAACGGCAGTTGGTAAATAATCATTTTGCCATAAACTCATTATTTTACGACGATCATTAGGATTATTTTTGATACTTTCTATTAAATTATCGGTTAGTTTAAATTTATTAACTATATAACCATATGCCGTTCCAATAGTATAGGCAAAGTCGCTCCCAAAATGCCTTATTGTTCCATCGTTATCAACGTAGTCACCTTTTTCATCAGCTTCCCATTGATCCCATATATGAACGCCTCTTTCTTGGAGCCATCTTACATCATTGCTTTGGGCTTGATATATCCAAAGCATTTCTAAAACAGCTTGTCTTATATATAATTGTTTAGTAGTTAAAATTGGAAATTCCTCACCAACATCAAAACGAAAATGATGTGAAGGTACTTTTATTGTATTAATTCCTGTTCGATTTTCTACTTCAATTCCCTCATCTAATATTCTTTTACATAATTCTAGGTATAATTCATCCCATTTTGTCACTATAAAACCTTCTTTCTATAAAGGCCCCTTTTACTGCTTTTAATAATACCATATTTTTTATAAAAGGTCATCTATAAAATTTACTAGAATATCATTGGAAACATAAATATATTCAGGATTAATATAAATATTACTTTCATTTTCCAGTAATTGTTTTTTCCTTAGTAATGTTTTTACATGTTTAATATCTTTAATATCCCTCTTATATTTTTTTCTAAACTCTTCTTTATTTATACCATCAATTTTTCGAAGACCTAAAATAAATTCATTTTGAATTTTTTCATTTTCATCTAGAGTGTCCCTTTTTTTTCGAAATTCACCCATTAAATATTTATTTAAACTTCTAGTGTTTTCATATCTGGCATCATATAAATATCCGCATGCGCCTAATCCAAAGCCATAATATTTTTCATTATTCCAATATGTTAAATTATGTTTTGATTCATAACCTTCTTTAGCATAGTTACTTATTTCATAATGTTTATATCCATGTTTAGTGAGCATATCATCAATTAGCTTATCAAATCTTATGTCTTCTTTAATTTTATAATCGTTAAGATATAGCATTGTATGCTCTTCTAAAATAAGATTATATGCTGATAAATGTGGTACATCTAGTTCTAAAAAAAGTTTTAAATCGTTTTTTAAATTTTTAAGCGTGCCTTTTTGAAATCCGTACATCAGATCGATGTTGATGTTTTTAAAATATTTTTTAGCTCTAATTATTTTATTCATATCGATATTTTTTCTTCCAAGCTCTTCTAATGTAGAACTATCAAATGTTTGCACGCCAATGCTTAATCTATTAACTTTATTTTTTAAAAACTTAAGTTTTTCAATGGTTAAATCTTCGACATTACATTCAAAAGTAATTTCGGCATTTTCATCTAAATCAAAAACTTTTGTTATTTCAAATAGTTTTTCTAATTGTTCAATATTTAAAGAACTTGGCGTTCCACCACCAAAGTACAAAGTCTTAACTTTATCAAAAGCATAATATTTTCTGATCTCTCTTTCTAAAGCCATTAAGTATTTGTCTATCCAAAGATCATGTTTATACATTTTACAAAAATCACAATAATTACAAATGCCCTTGCAAAAAGGAATATGAATATAAACTGATATCATTTAATTCCTCCTTATTCTTCATCCATACTTAAAACAGCTAAGAAGGCCTCTTGCGGCACTTCGACATTACCTACCATTTTCATTTTCTTTTTACCTTCTTTTTGTTTTTCTAATAGTTTTCGTTTTCTTGAAACATCGCCACCATAACATTTAGCTAAAACATTTTTGCGCATGGCTTTAATATCTGCTCGGGCGATAGCTTTAGTACCAATTACAGCTTGAATAGGCACTTCAAACATTTGTCTTGGAATTTGCTTTCTTAAAGCTTCGACAATATTTCTTCCCCTTTTATAAGCAAAATCTTTATGGACAATTAAACTTAGGGCATCAACAATTGATCCGTTTAATAAAATATCCATTTTTACTAAATTGCTTTCTTTATAACCGATTAAATCATAATCGAATGAAGCATAACCTTTAGTGCTTCCTTTTAATTTGTCAAAAAAGTCATAGACTATTTCTGAAAGTGGTATTTCATAATGAATATTTACTCTTGTTTGATTTAAATAATCCATACTTATGTAATTACCTCTTTTGTTTTGACATAGTTCCATTACTGGGCCAATATAATCACTTGGTACTAAAATATCGGTTTTAATATATGGTTCTTCAATTATTCTAATTTTTTGTTTTTCCGGCATTTTAGCTGGAGAATCAATATAAATAGTTTCATTATCAGTTTTCGTTATTTTATAAATTACTGATGGCGCTGTCGCAATAATGTCAATATTAAATTCTCTTTTAATTCTTTCAGTAGTTATTTCCATGTGTAATAAGCCTAAAAAACCACATCTAAAACCAAACCCTAAGGCTTTAGATGTTTCTGGTTCAAACTCTAGGGCTGCATCATTTAATTTTAATTTTTCTAAAGCTTCTCTTAACATTGGGTATTTATTTGATTCAATTGGGTACAATCCACAAAAAACCATAGGTTTCATTGGTTTATAACCCGGTAGTGTTTTTGAAGCAGGATCATTGGCTAAAGTAATAGTATCTCCTACTTTAACATCACTAATACTTTTTATACTGCCGCATATATACCCAACTTCGCCAGTAACTAGTTCATCTTTAACTACTTCTTTTGGATTATGGACACCAAGTTCCACGACATCATGCACAGCTGAAGTTGCCATCATTTTTATCTTATCTTTTGTGCTTACTTTACCATTAACAATTCTAACTAAAGCAATCACACCTTTATATGAATCAAAATAGCTATCAAAAACTAATGCCTGTAACTTACCATTAATATTTCCTTCTGGAGCAGGAATCCTTTCAACAATGGCGTCCACTAATTCTTTAATTCCTTCACCAGTTTTCGCACTAGTTAAAATAATTTCTTCTTCCTTGAAACCAAAAGTATCCATAAGTTCCTTTTTAACTTTTGGAACATCAGCATTTGGTAAATCAATTTTGTTAATAACAGGAATTATTTCTAAATTATTATCTAAAGCTAAATAAATATTAGCAAGTGTTTGAGCTTCTATTCCTTGAGCAGCATCAACGACTAAAACAGCACCTTCACAAGCTGCTAAACTGCGCGATACTTCATAGGAAAAATCCACATGACCCGGAGTATCGATCAGATGTAAAATATAATCTTCATTTTTATAATGATAATTTAATTGAACCGCATTTAATTTTATTGTAATGCCTCTTTCTCTTTCAATATCCATACTGTCAAGTAATTGATCTTGTTTTTCACGATCAGTTATTGCCCCAGTTAATTCTAATATCCTATCGGCAATCGTACTTTTACCATGATCAATATGGGCAATGATAGAAAAATTGCGAATGTTGTTTTGATTCATACTACCACCACAACCATTATACCATTTTTAACAAAGAAAAAAAACTCTATTTAGAGTTTCTGACACATTCTACGTCACCTTCAGGAAGTTTATTACACGTATGATTATTATATACTAAATCATTAACTACAATACTATTGTCCTTACGCCATACAATTGTTCCAGAAGTTGGTTTGTTACCTTCTAATTTCAACTTAGTTGGAAGATCTACCTCATTACCATTACAATATGTTTTATAACTTTCTTCATTATATTCAACCGCAAATGGTAGATAGACTTTATTATCCAATTGCTGATTTTCTACTAAATATAAATTTTTAACTGAATCGATCATATTATAGACACTAGTAGAAGCTGAAGAATCTTGTGCGTTATATACCATTTTTTTGCATATTGGAAAAAGCAAAATGCCAACAACCATTAATAATATTACGATTACCATAAATTCAATACCCTTTTCTTGCATCTTTTTATACCTCTATCTTCATTTATTTTATCATGATATAAAAAAATAAGCAAGAAAAAAGCACTTTTTAAAGTGCTTAATTATTATTGTGCAGTACAAGTCATTGTGTTACCTGATGAAGAACATTTAAATTTACCATTGGCAGTAAATTCTAAGTTTTCACAAGAAATTTGACCAGAAGTTAAATTTATTATTACTTTACCAGATACTGGTTTTTCACCACTTACAGTGATTGAACGAGATCCAACAACTTCATGTGCATTCCCCGTAGTTGTTCCAAATGTTACAATATATTTTTCATCCCCACTAGTAGATCCATCATTTCTTGTAAGTGTTGATGTGCCAAACCCTTGTTCTTGAGTATAAGCAAGTCTAACGGCATCAATTGTACCCCAAGCTTTATCTTCTGCTCCTTTTTGACGAGCATCATTAATGACATTCAATATTGCTGGTGCGGTAATTAATGCAATGATAGCTAAAATAACGATAACGGCTAATAACTCAACTAAAGTAAAACCTTTCTTATTCATATTAAATCCTCCTTGTATTCTATATAACAAATATAACACAATTATTTTAAAAAATCAATCAAAATTTATGCAAAATATATTTTAGACACTATTTTACTTTAATTTATTAATTATAATTTCTAATTCTTGTTTTTCTTTTTCTAAATTAGCTTTTTCAGTATCTACTATATTTTTAGGAGCTTTGTTGACATAGTTTTCATTAGAAAGAAGTTTTTCTCTCCTAATAATTGAGGCTTCTAATCTTTCTTTTTCTTTTTGTAAGCCATCAATTTCAGCTTCTTTATTGGCAGACCCATCATAATATAAATATATACTTTCACCATTAAAGTTAATTTCAAAGCTATCCAAATTAGCATAGTTATCAATGTATTTTACTTTTAATAATTTATCTATAATATCTTTGTTTTTGTTTAAAATGTCACTATCATATTTCAAATAGAGTTCCTTAATATTATTTTCTAGTTTTAATTTACGAACTTTAGTGATTAGTTCAATAATGTTATCCATGTCATTTGCTTCTTCAAAAACACATTTTTTATCATATTCTGGATATTTAGACTTCATAATTGTTGCTTCGGCAGAAATTTTAGTGTAAATTTCTTCAGTTACAAATGGCATAAATGGATGTAACATCTTTAAAATATCTTTTAATACTTTAACTAAAACAGTTTTAGTTGTATCATTCATATTTATTTTAGAAAGTTCAATATACCAATCACAGAAATCATCCCAAATAAATGAATGTAAGGTAGAACCAACTAAATTAAATTCATATTTTTCCATATTTTTAGTAACTTGTTTAATTGTTTTATTTAACTTAGTTAAAATCCATTTGTCCGCCAGTGTTAAATCATCTAAAGTCTCATTATATTCTTCGGTATTCATTAAAACATATCTTGAAGCATTCCATAATTTGTTAATAAAATTCCAAGTTGATTTAACTTTATCTTCATCAAATTTTAAATCAGTTCCGGCTGCTGCTGAAGTAGATAGATAAAACCTTAAAGCATCGGCACCATATTCTTCTATCATGTCAATTGGATCAACACCATTGCCTAAGCTTTTACTCATTTTCCTTCCATCTTTTGAACGAATAAGTCCATGGATAAGACAATCTTTAAATGGTCTTTCCCCCGTAAATTCTAATCCCTGGAATACCATTCTACTAACCCAAAAGAAAATAATATCAAATCCTGTTACTAAAACATTATTAGGATAATATCTTTCCATCATTTCTGTTTTCTTTGGCCAGCCCATCGTACTAAATGGCCATAAAGCTGATGAAAACCAAGTGTCTAATACGTCTTCATCTTGTACCCAACCTTCTTCAGTTGGTGCTTCCATACCAACATATACTTCATCGCCTTTATACCAAGCTGGTATTCTATGACCCCACCACAATTGTCTAGAAATACACCAATCATAAGTAATTTCCATCCAGTGGTTCATAGTTTTTTCATATCTTGATGGTACAAAATTTACTTTCTTATCTTTATCTTTTTGATTTTTCAAAACGTTATCAGCCAATGGACGCATTTTAACAAACCATTGTTTTGAAAGATATGGTTCTACTGCCGTCCCACTTCTTTCGGAGTGACCAACTGAGTGGACAATATCTTCCATACCGATTAATAATCCGTCTTTTTCTAAATCTTTTAAAAGTTCCTTGCGACATTCATATCTATCCATGTCTGCATATTTACCACATATTTCATTCATAGTAGCATCTTTATTCATGATAACAATTTTTTCTAAATTATGTCTTTCTCCAACTTCAAAGTCATTTGGATCATGAGCAGGGGTAATCTTAACAACACCAGTTCCCTTTTCCATATCAGCATGCTCATCAGCAATAATTGGAATTGGTTTATTTAAAACTGGTAAAATGGCATTCTTACCAATATATTTTTTATATCTTTTGTCTTTAGAATTAACCGCTACAGCAGTATCGCCGAATAGAGTTTCTGGTCTAGTTGTTGCAACATCTAAATATTCATCAGTTCCTTCAATAAAATATTTAATATGGTAAAATTTACCAGGTTCTTCTTTATAAACAACTTCTTCATTAGACAAAGCTGTCATTTGAACGGGATCCCAGTTTATTATTCTTTCACCTTGATAAATTAAACCTTTTTCATATAAAGTAACAAAAACGTGACGAACAGCCTCAGATAAGCCTTCATCTAAAGTAAATCTTTCCTTAGAATAATCTAATGAAAGCCCTAATTTTGCCCATTGATCATGGATGTTAGCAGCATACTCTTCTTTCCAAGCCCAAGCGGCTTTAAGCCATTCTTCTCTACTCATCTCACGAGGATTAATACCATTTTCACGAAGTCTGGCATCAACTTTAGCCTGTGTGGCAATACCCGCATGATCCATGCCAGGAAGCCATAATGCATCATACCCTTGCATTCTTTTAAATCTAATTAAAATGTCTTGAAGTGTTGTATCCCATGCATGACCTAAATGTAATTTCCCTGTTACATTTGGAGGGGGTATTACAATGGAATATGGCTTTAATGAAGTGTCTCCGCTAGCAAAATAACCTTTTTCCTTCCATTTTTCATACTTTCCTTCTTCAACTTTTAAATGATTGTATTTCTTATCTAACATGTTATCATCCTTTCCAATAAAAAAACGCCCCTGTATAAGGACGTTTTGCACGTGGTACCACCTTAATTTGTAATTATTAATTACCTTAAAACAATAACGCCGTTTTAGCGGAGTACATTAACTATTCGTGCATCAACTCCCAAGCTACCTTCAAATATTATTTTTATTAGTTTTCACCAACCACTAACTCTCTTTAAAAAATATATACTCTACTCCTCTTGTTCTTCGTTTTCTATAAATTATAATCTTTTATGTTTGTTTTGTCAATAATCTATTATTCTTGACCACAATAAGCCTTATTCCCATTTATTTCACAATACTCCATTAAAGAATCATTCCAAGTCAAATAATTATTTGTATTCATATTAGTAATTTCCAACTCGCCGGCAGAACAATCAATTCGATTTGATGCTGGAACGCATGAACCACCATTTGACGTAAAAAGATCCGTTAATCCTTGTAATAATTCTCTGTTAGGACTATAAAATTCGCTTCCGCCACCTTGAATACATACAGGTTCTGTTATAAAATCATATTTCATGCAGGCCCATGCTTTTTGAATTACATTACTTGAATTAATTTCATATTTTAAAAACCATTTTTTACCATTTTGATATGAACTTAAAGCTGTATAATCCTCAACACCATCTGTAATTGTACTTGTACCGATAGTCTTCTGATCCAAATGATATGCATAAACTTGGCGAATACTAATAATTTCTACTGGTGTTCCTAAATCATTCAAAGCTTTTTCTTTTAATCTATCCATACTTAATTTATTATTACCAAAAATAAATAAGGTACTTATCATTAATGTTAAGAAAAGCGCCAGCATACCATATAAAAGTGATGAAGCAATAAATCCTTTTTGATTCATACCTACCCGCTCCTATTCTCTATTAATTATATAATATTTATGATAAAGTTTCAAGAAAAATAGACTAGTATTATTACTAGTCTATTTTATTATCATAAATTATATTAGGTGATATTATGAAACAATGGTGGCCAAATCGTGGAATATGGTGTATTTGCGGATTAGTTAGTATTATTTTGTTATTTTATCAATTAATTTTAACATTGTTTATTTTAACAAGATTTAATTTATTTTTAGTAATTATTTTCCTTTTATTATGCTTTTTATCATTTTTTAAATTGTTTTGGTAAAATTATTTGTTTTATATAATTCATCGACAAATTTACTTATTTTTTTACACATCTCATATTCATTATCATTAAATTCTATTTTATCCGGTAAACTTATTAAAATAAACAAAAGTTCCTTTTCATCATCTTTTAAAGGATAATTTTTTTCATATGCTTTTAATAATTCTAAAAAATCAAAATCACTAACATGGTTTTTATATAGTTTATAAATATCAAATATAGGATTTCCTATTTTTGCATAATCCCAATTAATTAAATATGATTTATTATTTCTAATAAAATGATCCAATTTTAAATTATTGTGTAAAATAACATTTCTATCAGTTTTTTTATTTGTAATTAAAGTATTAAATTTTTCAAGACGCTCGTTTAAACTATTTAAAGTACCAAAAATAATACTAATATTACGTTCAAGTAAATATTCGCTTGGGCTCGGATATACTTTGCTTTCAATAATTGTTATTAAATCAGTATAATAACCTCTTAAATAATCAATATTATTAATTACTTCTTCATATATCTTTTCATATTCATTAATATCAATTTCTTTATAATGGGTGGTTTTACTATGTAAAAGAGAAACTAAATTAATCATATCTAATATTTTTTGTTCTTTCGGAATATTGTAATTTTCTAAATATTCAGTTATTTGATAATTGTCAAATGATTTAGTTATATATTTTGGTATATAATCAAAATTTCTCGTTTTTAAATAATCCAAAATTTCTTTTTTGGGTTTAGAGTTTTTATATACAAATTTTCCTTTATTGGTATCAATAATAAATGACTTATTCTTTTTTGTATAGCGTTTTGGTATCAAAGAATACTTTTTTAAATCTTCATTAATTTTCATTGGCTGGGATAATAATTTTATCGCCAATTTTAATATCAGTTAAATTATTATAATTTTCTAATTTTTCTTTAGTTATTTCATAATCTACTATTATCGATTCTATGGTATCATTTTCTGTTACGATATGAACTTTATACGTTGTATATGTTTCATTATCTTCTAAATTATCGAATAGTGATTTAATTGTTTCAGTAGACTGAGTTTCAATTACTTCAGCCTCTTTTACTGGCTCATCTACTTCTAGTTTTATGTTTTGCTCGTTTTCTAAAATATTATCGACTTCTAATTCAATATTAACCGATAATATTTTATTATTTACAACCTCATAATAAAAATCACTAATTTCGATTTCCGCTTCATCGATATTGTATTTGCTGTCAACATTGATACTAAATGGCAAATTATATGAAAATGTATCGAGATTAGAACTACCACTAGCCATACGATAATCTCCATTAATTATAAAATTACCCTTTATTAAATTATTACTTTTTTCATTTACTTCATATTCTAATGAAATACTATTAATTTCATCAATATTATTATCAAAAACAATTTCTTTTTTAAATGGCACTGTTTTTTTCATTTTGAACCTCCTATATAATTATATTTTTGTTTTTGTTTTTTATTCTTTATCCACTAAATTTATTTCATAACCTTTAGCTTTAATATAATTAATTATGGCTTGTAATTCTTTTTTTGTTTGATCATTTTTTTTAATTATAAAAACACTATTAGGTTTTAAATTATTCTTAACATATATAAATGGATTTTTAGCTATCGCATTGTTATTGCTTTCTACCAAAATTAATGTAACATTTCTTTTTATACCATTTTCATATTTAAAAACCGTTTCTACTGTTTCATTATACATAAAACTTCCAATAAGTAAGCTTATAACCCCGATAATACGGAATAGTTTTTTCATGTAATAATTATATGTTTTATAAACATGTTAAATGATTTTTCATATTATATTATGAGAGGGGGCATAAATATGAATTATGGAAGATCGCGATCATTTCGTCCTAATAACAATTTGGGCGGTGGATTTTTAGGTCCATTTTTATTAGGCGGACTAACTGGTGGTTTAGTAGCACCATTATTTTATGGTGGATACAATAGACCTTATAACACTTACTATTATTATCCTTATCCATATTATGGCTATAGGCCATATTAAAAAGCTATAGTTTTCTATAGCTTTTTCAATTATTTTACAACAATATTTACAAGTTTGTTTGGAATAGAAATAACCTTGACAATTTCTTTATCTTGAATAAACTTTCTAGTATTTTCATTTTCCATCGCAGCTTTTTCCATTTCTTCTTTAGGAGAGTCCATTGGTAATGTTATCTTACCTCTTACCTTGCCATTAACTTGAATAACTAGTTCATATGATGAATCAATTGTCTTTTCTTCATCATATATAGGCCAATCTTCGTAAGCAATAGTATCCTCGTGACCTAATATTTCCCATAGTTCTTCAGTTACATGTGGGCAAAGTGGATTTAAAAGTTTAATAAACCCTTCGGCATATTTTCTTGGATATGTATTTTCTTTTTGAACGGCATTCATAAATATCATCATTTGTGATATTGCCGTATTTATATTTAATGTTTCATAATCATTAGTAACTTTCTTTACGGTCTGATGATAAATCATTTCGAGATTTTTATTTTCTTCATCAGAGATTTTGTTTTCTTCAGTATATAATTTGAATACTTTGTCAATAAACTTTTTGGCGCCAACGACTCCAGCATCACTCCATGGTTTGTCGGCATCAAGTGGCCCCATAAACATCTCATAAAGCCTTAATGTATCTGCACCAAAATCCCTTACAATATCCGATGGATTAATACAATATTTAGGAAAACGTTTACCCATTTTAAGTCCATTAGAGCCCAAAATCATTCCTTGATGAACTAATTTTTTAAATGGTTCACTGCATGGAACTAATCCTTTATCATATAAATATTCATTCCACATTCTGGAGTAAAGCAAATGACCAACAGCGTGTTCAGGGCCTCCAACGTATAGATCAACTGGCATCCAATGTTTTAACAATTCATAATCAGCAAATTCTTTTTCGTTATGTGGATCGATGTATCGTAAGAAATACCAACTAGATCCAGCTGAGCCTGGCATCGTTGATGTTTCGCGTCTTCCTTTTTTACCATTCACTTCGACATTAACCCAATTTTGATCATTTTCCAAAGGAGCTTTCCCTTTTTTACCTTGATAGTCATCTAATGTTGGCAAAATTAATGGTAATTCATCATCAGATAAAGCTATACTTTTTCCATCTTCTAAATGGATAATCGGCACTGGTTCACCCCAATATCTTTGACGAGCAAAAATCCATTCTCTTAATCTATAATTGGTTTTTTCTTCACCAACGCCCATATCAATTAATTTTTTAGTAATTGCTGGTTTAGCCTCTTCAACTGTCATTCCATTAAATTCATCACTATTGATAAGTTTGCAATCTTTACCTAAATAATCTTGCTTTTCAAAAGCCTCATTAGACGTATCTTTACCTTCGATAACTTGAATCATTGGAATATCATATTTTAAAGCATATTCGAAATCTCTTTGATCGTGTGATGGTACAGCCATCACAGCACCAGTTCCATAACTTGCTAGAACAAAGTCACCTAAATAAATCGGCACTTCTTTATTATTCACAGGGTTAATCGCATATACACCTTCAAGAATAACACCATTTTTTTCTTTATTTAATTCGGTTCTATCGATATCCGATTTTGTAGCAGTTTCTTCTCTATATTTAACTACTTCATCCCAGTTACCTATTCTATCTTTAAGCTCATCAACTAAAGGATTTTCAGGCGCTAGAACCATAAAAGTAATACCATATATAGTTTCAATACACGTTGTATATATTTTGAAAAAACCGCCACCTTTAATATTAAATTTAACTTCGACACCTTTTGATTTACCAATCCAATTTCTTTGGATTTCTTTAGTTGATTCTGGCCAATCTAATTCATCTAATCCTTCAAGCAATTTTTCGGCATACTTCGGAATATCAATAACCCATTGTTTCATATTTTTTCTAACGACTGGAAATCCTCCGCGTTCTGATTTTCCATCAACAATTTCATCATTTGATAAAACTGTACCTAATCCTTCACACCAATTGACAGGCATATCAACATATTTAGCAAGACCATCTTCAAAAAGTCTTTTAAAAATCCATTGGGTCCATTTATAGTATTCGGGATCAGAAGTTGATATTTCTCTATCCCAATCATACGAAAAACCAAGTGATTTTAATTGCCCTCTAAAAGTTTTAATATTTTCATTAGTAAATATAGCTGGGTGGTTACCCGTTTGAATAGCATATTGTTCAGCAGGAAGTCCGAAAGAATCATAACCCATTGGATGAAGAACATTATAACCTTGCATTCTTTTCATACGACAAACAACATCTGTTGCCGTATATCCTTCTGGATGTCCAGCATGAAGTCCAACTCCTGATGGATATGGAAACATATCAAGGGCATAAAACTTAGGTTTAGAAAAATCCCAACTATCAGTTTTAAAAGTTTTATTCTTATCCCAATATTCTTGCCATTTCTTTTCTATTTTTTTATAATCATACATTTTATTTACCCTCTTTCTTTTTATAAATGCGTCCTAAAATGTAATAACAAATTAAAATAAGCGGAATTAAAATTACAAAGCCAACGAGTAGCTTAAGGATATAGCCATTTACGCATTCAATAATCGTTACAACTGATGCCACGATAAAAGCATTAGTTATCGCTAGTGCATTAGCAAATTTTTTATAATTCAACTTATCAATATTTAATTTATAAGCATTTTTAAAAAATAAAAGTTGTTTTCCTTGTTTGAATGCTTCAATCCCCTTGTCACGTCTTACAACCGTTAAATAATAAAGCAAATAAATAATAACAAAACTAAAAATAAACGTTAATAAATATTTCATAAGTCCTCCTAATATAAAAAGCATTATGCATAAGGACGTATTGAACGTGGTACCACCTTATTTTATAATGCTTTAATTATCTCAATAGTTTAACGCACCACATACGGCATATACTTATCATATATGCAGCTCCTAAGTAAGTTCATAACCTTTATTTAAAAACTTTCACCAACCGTTTTCTCTCTTTAAAACAAATAAATTATTACTACTCTTATTCATCGCAATTAAAATAATTATAGTACAAATTAAAGTTTAATTCAAGTATAAACAAAAAGACTTTTTATAAAGTCTTTAAATTGTATTAATATACTCCAGTAATTTAATAAACATACGAATAAATTTTTTCTCCAAACCTTTTTTACCAAGTTTTCTTATTTCAATACGTTTCTTTTGAATTGACAAATTACTAAATAGTATACCATCAATGATTTCTTTCATCTCAGTTGGAATTAATAAATCATTAATAATACTTTCAACATCTTTGTTAATAAGATAAGCCGCATCAATTTCAATATCATTACCCTTACAGTTAATTGTTAACTGACCAACAGTTTTAATGTTTTCAACTTCAATAATGAAATCAGGTCCATCGACGTAAGTTTTAAATGATACTTTATCTTGATTACTATAAATCGTTACATCTTCAGTACGTTTTGTATTTCTAAAGACAATTTTGTAATTCCTCTTGTCTGGGACAATACCACTCTTACCTTCTTTAGACCTAATAATTACGCTGTAATTATTTGGAAGATAATTATATTCAATTTCCGTAAGTAAGTAGAAATCTTTACGATATAAATCACTTAACCCATCATCTTCAAATAATGTATAGGTATTGTTCTGACCTGGGAAAATATGAATTTCCATATCCGTAGGTGGCGTTGTATCATTAATGTTCTCATTAGTTCCCATTGGAATAATAGCTCCTGAACGAGCGAACACTGGATAATCTTCATCCTTAAAGAACGAAATATAATTATGCCCACCAGGGAATTTTTTACCAGTCACAAAATCGTACCACATACCATCGGGAACATGGAAATTATGAACAACCCTATTCATGACATAATCCTTTTTAGAGACTATTGGACAAACCAATAATTCACCACCAAAGTAATATTCATTACGATATAAAACGTCATCATAAAATTCTGGATTAGTAAAATAGACTGGTTTTACTAAAGGTAAACCAAATTTATGATATTTATAAGCTTCACTATAAATGTATGGAATTAATTTATGACGAAGCTGTAAATAATCTTTAACAATTGTATATGTTTTAATATCCCAAAGCCATGGTTCACGCTTATAATATTTCCCTTTTTCTACACCAAATTTTAAAATTGGTGAAAAAGTTCCTAATTGGACAAATCTTGTATAAAGTTCGCCATCTTCAGCACCTTTATGATATCCACCAATATCATGGGCCCAAAAACTCACTCCATTATTAAATGCTGAAGCATTATAAAATGGAACTTTTTTAAGAGTATCCCAACTAACAGTAGTTTGTCCCGAATAAAGTACAGGATAACGGTGAGGCGCAATCTTCGTATCTGGCGCTAGAACTAAGGAACAACGTTTATAGTCCCTTGACGTGTCATAAAACTGATAATGCTTTAATAATGATAATTCTACTAGCTTACTATCGCTATAGGCATCTAACCAGAAAAAATCAATACCCAACATATCAAGTGGATGAATAAATAATTTCAAATAAGCATCAATAAATTTCGGATTTAATGCATTGAATGGTATAACGCCATCTTTATCCGTTTCAATAAATTTAATGGCTTCACTATAATATGTATCAACGTCTGTAAGACCTTCTAATGGATTAACATTTAATCCTAGATGAATATTTTTAGAGTGTAAATAATTAAGCATCGCAGTTGGATTTTTAAAATATTCATTATTAAAAGTAAATCCTGTATGCAAGGCTTTTTTACCATTCATTTTTTTCTTATGCCATTCTTGATTAAGCAAAACTATTGAAATCGGAATTTCTTTTTTCTCAAAAGTATCCACAAGATCTTTTAATTCTAAATCATCATATGAAATATTTCTACTCCACCAATTTCCTAATGCAAATCTTGGAATTAAGGCTGGATAGCCAGTTAATTTATAATAATCTTGTAGGGCTTCTTCGTAATCTTTACCATACATAAATAAATAAACATCAGTACTATTATCCGTGCGGACATTGACTGTACCATCTTCGTTAAATGCTAAAGAAGCAGAGTCATTAAAACTCGCTATACCATCAGCCGAATATAATCCACGTCCATTTAAAACTTCTTTTTCAAGATTGCCAGAAGGAACTTTAAAATTACGAATTTCATCTGAGCCATAGTACCATGATCTATCAGTACCGATCAATTCAACTTTTAAATTGGCATATGGATTAACTTTATTTCCTTCAAATACCGCATTTTTAGTATAGGTTAACTTAAAATATTTTGTGCTTATTTCGACAGTTGAAGATGTATCCTTAGAATCAAATGAAACTGGATCAAAATTACGATACAAAGCAAATTCCGTTGGATTATCTAAAAAATCGCCACCAATATTATATTCCAAACGTATTAATCTTGGTGATAAAACAGTAAAACGGTATTTATCGCCAGCGATAATACTTTTTTCATTGGCTTTGGCTTTTTCCATATCAATTTTGAAATGCTCGCCTAAGTTATACATAGAATCGCCCCTTTGCACTACTTTAATACTATCATTTTAATTATACCAATTTTTTTCAATTTTAAAAAGTAAAATTCACCAAAAAATAAAAAAAAAGACCAATTTGGTCTATTTAATTTTAATGATTTTTACTTCATACTCACCATTTGGGCTAGCTACTTTGGCTTTTTCACCTTTTTTCTTACCCATAATAGCTATCGCAATTGGAGATTCATTAGAAATTTTGTTAGCAAAAGGATCGGCTTCTGAACTACCTACAATAGTATAAGTTTCCCTTTCTTTATCTTCTGTATATTCTATTTCAACGATGTTTCCAATTGAAACTTCATCAGTACCAGCTTCTTCAATAACTTCAGCATTTTCAATCATTCTAGTTAAAGTTACAATACGAGCTTCAACTTCCGCTTGTTCAGTTCTAGCAGCATCATATTCAGCGTTTTCACTTAAGTCGCCAAGTGCACGAGCTTCTTTTAGTGCTTCGATAACTTGAGGTCTTTTTTCAGTTTGTAACATTTCTAATTCTTTTTTCATATTTTCAAAGCCCTCTTTAGTTACATATGTTTTTTCAGTCATGTCATTCACCTCGCTTCTAATGTCTTGACTTCACAAAATGATACTACACAATTAGTCGTTTGTCAAGAATTTTTTTAACATATAATTTTTACCGACATTACATGGCATTTTTATATAAATAATTTGCTTAGGATGGCGAACAATATCAATCAAATTCATGTCCTCATCATATATTTCATCTATTTCAAAAGAAAATTCATCTTTAGGGCCAAAAATCGTTACTTTATCACCCTTTTTAAAATAATTTCTTTGTTGTAATTTGGCCATAGAACTTTTTTCGTCATATGCGAGTACTTCGGCTAAAAAATCTTGATTTGTAAGCTCTACTCTACCATTATAGTATTGAGTGTTTTTATCGAATGAACCATCAAAAAATTGCGGGACAGAATCGCGATTAGCGCATCTTCGAAGTATCTTCTCATATAAAATATTATATTTATAATTTTCTTTATTATGCATATATTCATCGATAACCTTTCGATATGTTCTAATAACTGTGGCAATATAATAACTTGATCTCATACGTCCTTCTATTTTTAGGCTATCAACACCCATATCGATTAAATCTGGAATATATTTAAGTAATGATAAATCTTTTGTGCAGAAGGTAAATGGTTTTTCACCTTTTAATGGTTCTTTACCAATTAAATCAAAATCCCATCTACATATTTGACTACATCCACCCCTATTAGAGTCGCGATTAGTTAAAAAATTGGAAAGAACACATCTACCACTATATGAAGCACACATGGCTCCATGAATGAATGTTTCAAGCTCAATATCAACATTCTTTTTAATGTCTTCTATGTCTTCTTTCGTACATTCACGTGCCAAAACGACACGGCTAACACCTTCGTTTTTCCAAAATTCAATTGCTTCTTTATTTAAAGAAGACGCTTGAGTTGATAAATGAATGTTTAAATTAGTATATTTTCTAGCAATTTTTATAATAGCTGGATCGCTAATTATAATAGCGTCAGCTTTTATTTTGTCTAATTCAATTAAATAATCTTTAATTTGATTCAACTCTTGATTATGCATCGCAATATTTACAGTAACATAAACTTTTTTATTCAACCTATGCGCATAATCTATACCCTCTTTTAACTCATCAATAGTACCATTATCAGCATTTGCCCTTAAACTATAAAGTCCGCCAATGTAAACCGCATCAGCGCCATACATTAAGGCTATTTTAAGCCTTTCTATATCCCCTGCAGGGGCCAATAATTCAATCTTACGCATCTTTTTTCACCCTATATATAGTTTCTTGATATAAAAAACCATGATTAAAAGGAAATTTATATTCTTTTTTATTTTCTTTATAGTTTAAAAGGACTTCATAAAAATCGCTATCGCTAATATAATTACTATTAAAAACAATATAATCAAACTTACTAAAATCTTCGTCTAAAGCATTTAATATATAATCAGAAAATACAGTTGTTCCGTAGTTTTTATCTTGAATTATATAATTTTTGTCTTCTTTAAATAAGTGCTTTTGATGATTATCTTCTAGGTTAAAGTTTTCCATATAATTATTTACTAAATGTCTTCTGGAAGTAAACATCGGTAAATAACCAAAAACATTTACTAATGTTTTAGCTTTAGTTTTTGAGGCAATTTCATCAAGTTCCTTCTTTGTAAGTTCTGATGATAAATAAGCATACTCTGATCCATGCTCATACCAATAATTTGCCGTTCCATAGTTCGTAGTTAAGTGCTCTTGAGCCCAAACAAGAGGTGTTTCGAGATTTAATTTTTGTTTTAAATTAATTAATGAAATATCATAAAAAATTATACCCAAGAAATCCATTTTTTCAATTTCTTTTAAAGTTTCTTCTAATTTATTCAGTTCATTATTATGAATATTTTTATTTAAAACGATAAATGATTTTTTAATATTATTTACTTCTTTAGCATCACTTAATGATAAAGTTTTTTCATAATTGACACTTAAATCATCTAAAGGCACAATAAAACTAGAAACTAAATTTTCTAGTTTCTTGGCTTGATTTACTGACTTAACAACTGCTGAAACTAACATAATTACACCTCAGGTGTAATTATATCAAAAAATAGTAGACATTGCTACTATTTTGTTTTTTTTGATTTTGCCTTTGATGTTTTTGGCTTTGCCTTTGAGGTTTTTGGCTTTACAGTTTTTTTAGTTGTTGTTTCTTTAACCTCTTCTATTTTTTCGGTTATTGTTGCTTCTAAAGCATCAGCATCATTTATAATTTTTTCAACTTTTTGCTTTCCTATGTATTTTTGATAGTCTTTTTTTAGCTGTTGATAGAAACAAGCCATTGTAACCATCATATATGGTGCAATCCAAATAAATAAAATTCCCAAGGTCAATATGCCTAATATAAACCAACCAATGAAACTCAAAAGAAGACTAAAATAATCAACGGCATAACCTTCTGTTAAATCAAAGCTCCTACCAAGAATTTCTCTAATTGAAAGTTTTGGTTCTTCATCTAAAATAAATAATACTTGTGAAAATGAAATACCAATATATAGGGTAACTAGTAATATGGCAACGACTAAAAGTAGTCCTAAAGCAATCATAAATATTGATAAAGCCATTGAGATTTCGCCATGATAGAACATAATAGCAACTAATGATTTAAAGGCAATCGTAAGTAATAAGAAAAGTACAAATATAATAAAGAATATTACCAAATATAGACCAATATATTTGAAAAACAACTCCGTCCTAGATGAAAAATCATTTATCGTTACTGTCTTATTGTCAGCTGTTTTATTAGCCATTCTAATTAATCCCATCATGAACAATCCTTCAACAACAATCATTAATAATGATGCTAACCAATCCTTTTGAACAATAAATCCGATTAATGAGCAAAACAATATTAAAGCAATAAATATAGTTGTTGCGATTGTAAATGGATATAAATTTTTCTTTAAATTTTTTCTTGCTTTGGCTTTTAATTTTGAACTATTCATATGACATGCCCCTCTCCCTACTATTAAGTATATCATAATTTTACTTTTTTTTTAACTTTTTTTTAATTTTTCAAAAATTAAATTTTCCTACTAATTCCAATTCCATCACCAATTTCTATGAAATCAGTAGTGAATTCCTTGTTTTCTTTTAAAAAGGCTTTATAATTATTAATTTTTTTAACTAATTGTTTTAAATTTTTGTTTTTGATAATAACATCTTCATGAGTAAGCCCATGAAAATCTAAATTATCTGATATAATAACACCATTTTTATTTAAATTGTGTTTATATTTTTCAAAAAATTTTATATATTGAGCTTTTGCTGCATCAATAAATATTAAATCGTATTTACCGCTAATATTTGTTTCTAAAGCATCACCTAAAATAACTTTAATTTGTTTCTCTACGTTAAATTCTTTGATGTTTTTGATAGCTTCTTTATATCTATTTTCATCTCTTTCAATTGTTGTGACTTCAATATCTTTAGAAACTAATGCCATATTTATTGCCGAATATCCAATTGCTGTTCCAATTTCTAATATTTTAGTTATGTTGTTTTTTTTAATATAATTAGTTAAAAACAAAATCCCATCCTTTTGCATAATGGGAATTTTGTTTTCTTTAGCATATTTCTCTAACCTATCCATTTGCCTTCCTTTTTAAGTTTCGCAATGATATTCGCGTGTTCGGTGGCATTTTTTGTAAAATATACTTTTTTTGAACTATCGGCGACAAAATAATAATAATCTGTCTTTTCAGGATTAATTGCGGCCTTAATTGCAGTTAATGATGAATTGGCAATCGGTCCAACTGGTAGACCCTGCATAGTTTTACATCTCGTATTATAGCCATTGCAAGCATTTAAATCATCACCAGTCAATGCTTCGGTCATTGATTTTTTAGAAGCATAATATGTTGTTACATCACTGCCTAAGCTCCATTTATTGTTTAAACGATTGTAAAATACACCAGCCACAGTTTTTCTATCGCTTTCTGTTACCGCCTCTAATTCTACTAAAGAGGCCATTGTTAATATTTGGTGAACAGAATATCCACTTTTTTCAATATCCGATTTTAACTCTGTAAGTTTTTTGTCAGTATTTTTTAAAATTGTTGATAATATTATATCTATAGTCATTTGATTATCTTCGAATATATATGTATCTGGATATAAATATCCCTCTAAATCATAATATATTTGTGGGTTTTTAACTGCATCGGTAATAAACCAATACTTGTCAATCAATGTATTTATATACGTCTCGTCATTAATTTTATTTAAGAAATCGTCAGCTTTAATGCCAGTTTTTTCTTCAATAGCTTTAGCCATTTGTCTAACATTTGTACCTTCTTTTAAAGTTAATTTAACAATGTTTTTCTTAACATTTTTCTCATCAGATAAAGTTTCTACTATTTTTGAGACATTCATTGATTTATTTAAATCATATTCACCCAAAACTAATTTGCTTGGTTTATGAAGTTTTAAGAAGATTTTATAGAAGAATTCAGATCTTATTAAATCTTTGTTTTTTAATTTGCTGGCAATCGTATAGTAATTGTCACCTTTTTCAACTGCAATACTAATAGCTTTGTCATTACCACCAACACTAGATGTATTAAATTTATAAAGTCCTAAAAAAACAAGGATTATCAAAAGAATAAGCACTATAAAAAATAGTGCAGTTTTTCTAAATGAAAACTTACGTCTTTTCACAGTGCTTATGCTTCTTCTACTTCATTTTGCATTTCTTCTAAAATAGTTTCAATAATCTTCCATTCTTTATCTGTTTCAATAGGAATAAGTTCTAAAGCAGCTAATTCTTCGCCCTCATTCATTTTTAAATCTTCAGGTTTGTAAATTGAAGCATATACTCTAGTATTACCTTCTTCATCGATTGAATTATCAGTATAAACTATATAATTCTTTCCTGTTTCTGGAGATTCAAACATAAATAAAGCATCACAATCGATTTGTCTTCCTTCCGCATCTACGGCTTTAAATTTTAATTCTTGTAATTCAGTGTTTTCTGGCATATTATCAATCCTTTCTTTTATCTAAATATGTCTGTAGTATTATAGTAGCGGCTAAACTGTCTATTTTTTTCTTCCTTTTTTTTCTAGACATGTCAGCTTCTATCATATAACTACTGGCTTCTTTAGTCGATAGTCTTTCGTCCTGCATAACTACTTCAATATTAAAGGCCTCCTCAAGCATTTTTTTAAACTCCATTGTAACCTCTGCCCGTGGACCAATTGAATTGTTCATGTTTTTAGGAAGTCCTAAAACTATCAACTCAACCTTTTCTTCTTCAATTACAGGGATTAGTTTTTCAATAGCCTCTTCATAATTTTCTTCCGAAAAATGAATGGTTTTTAATGAAGAAGCAATAGTTTTGGTTATATCAGATACGGCAATACCGAGCGTTCTTGTTCCAAGATCCAAACCTAAATACTTCACATAACCACCCTCTATTTGAATACACTATCATTTTAACATTTATTTTAAAAAAAGTATAGTATTTTTTTAATTTAATAATAATTTTACAAAAGAAAATTAGTAGATTTAATTCTCTACTAATTTAATTAAGTGAGATCAATGTTATTCTAGCGTGGCCATTACCAATATGTCCAGCAGCAATAGTACTATCTGGTTGTGGTTGACCTTCATAACTTCCAATATTGTTTGTCCATCCATAACCTTTACCATCAATTATCTCAGTTTCGGTAAATATATAATTTGAATAATGACGTGAACATAATACATCAGTGGAATTATCTACACAAGTTGCATTATTTGTTCCTTTTCTTTGCTGAATATTACTTTCAGTAGAATTTTGATCAATAGCTATACAACCAACATGCCCTGATATAAATGATGATCCACCACCAGCAGCAAACGTGCCATTGGAAAGTCCACTGGCTCCTGAACCACCAAAGTAGCCGCCACCACCAGCTCCGCCACCACCGGTCGAAGTATCATCGCGACTTGCGCCACCGGTGCCACCTTTACCAAACAAACCAGGTGTGCCATTAGATTGAGCAGCATCATATTTGGTAGGTGCAGCGCCTCCGGCTGTTTGGGTACCACCTTTACCTAAATAAATTAAATAATCTGTATTAGTAGAGGATCCATCATAACCAACCAAGCCGCCACCATTGGCACCTTGGTTTGCGCCTCCTACTCCTCCAGCGCCTCCAGCAACCATAATTCTTGACTTTAAAGAATTAAAATTATCCCAGTCACCTGATACTGTCCTTACATCAGTTGAACCACTACCAGTCATTCCAGATTTACCCTGTGTTGTCGCAATGGTGTTGCCACCACCATTCCATCCCCCAATTGTATCACTGTTATTATCATGGCCTTGTTCACCAACATATAGATAAAATTTGTCATTTCTTTGCAAGCTTATTTTACCAGAAGTATAACCACCGCCAGAATAATTGTTTCCTGCGCCCCACAGCTCAAACAGATAAACTCCCGGGCAAGAAATGGTAATTTCTTGAGCTTCTTTTTTATGATCAAAATCCCATTTTCTGTTTTGATAGCACTCTATCAAATTCCCCTTAGCGTTTAATCCAATATTAGTACTAAAAGCAGCATAGCCAACTGTCATGATAGTTAATAAACATATGGCCATACAAAGTACTATTTTTACTTGTTTTCTATTTCTATGTCTTCTTAATCCTCTCATAGATTCACCCTATTCTTTATTACATTATATCACTTTTACTTTACATCGTAAATCAAAAAACAAATTTTTCTTTTTTTAAAGTGTAAAAACTATGATACAATTTTGTTATGAAAGGTAGTGACTTTATGTATCAAACAAGAAGAAGAATTAAAAAATGGCCAATCGTTATTTTAATAATTTTTGTGTTACTGATAATTGGCGGAATTGTTGGTTTTAAACTATATAAATATTATAATAGTTATGAATATAAACTTGGTCAGATTGGGTACAATGAAAGCGAAATTAGCACACTAATAAAATCAGACCAAAAAGTTATCGATAAAGCGCTAACAAAATATGATAAAGAGTTAATTCCTTTAACTAGCGAAAAATACTTTATTTGGAAAAACTATAATACTTATAAGGAATATATAAATAAGAAAAAACAAGAAACTAATAAAATAGATTACAGCGAAATTATTACTATTGTAAATGTTAAACGTAATTATGATTACTATACTCACATTAAAGAAACTAATATGGATAATGGATATTCGATTTTAGTTAATAAGTATTATTCTTTGCCTGAAAAATATAAACCCGAAGATCTTGTAAAAGCCAGTAATCAATATGCCTATGGTGATAATAGTTTAAGAAGCGAAGTATATGATGCTTTTAAGAATATGTTTAACGCTGCCAAAAAAGAAAATATAACTCTAATCATAAATTCTGGTTTTCGCACTTATGAATATCAAAAAGGATTATATGATAATTATAAAAACACTAAAGGTGAAGAATATGCTGATGGCTATGCTGCTAGACCAAATCACTCTGAACACCAAACCGGTTTAGCTATTGATATTATTACTTATGGAGCAAATGGTAAAAACTTTGACCAGACCGATGCTTTCAAATGGCTTAGTAAAAATGCTCATAAATACGGCTTTATTTTAAGGTATCCTAAGGATAAAGAAAATATTACAGGCTATTCTTATGAATCTTGGCACTACCGTTATTTAGGTCAAGATTTAGCCACTAAAGTTAAAAATTCTGGTTTGACATATGATGAATATTATGCATTTTATTTAGATAAGGATGTTAGCGATGGTTCGAAAAAGAAAGAAAAAAAATAAAAGTATTGTTTTATTTATATTCATAGTATTAATTATAATAGGAATTTATTTTATTACTAATAACCCAAAAGAAACTGGTGATAATGTGAAACAAGCAAATGTTACAGAAGATACAAAAGACAACACCAAAGATGAAATTACACTTGAAGAAAAATTAGCGCAAGAAAAGTATTTTATCAAAAACAATTTGAAACGCTATGTCGACTATTACAATAAGAATAATAGTTTATCACTAAATAAAGTTATTACTGATGTTAATGCCAATTTAGACAAAGAAAAATACAAAGATGTTTTTGAAACAGATTTAAGTAAAGGTAATCTAATGTTAGTAAATAAATATTACTATTTGAAAGATAATTATATACCTAATGATCTAGTTGTATTAACCGATGAATATAATATTGGCAAAAACAATACAATGCGTAAAGTGGCCGCTGATGCATTTATGGAAATGAGTAATGCCGCATTGCTAGAAAATATTTCGATTAAAAATGCATCCGCTTTTAGAAGCTATGACTACCAAGTTACTTTATACAATAACTACGTTTCCAAAGATGGCAAAGAAGCCGCTGATACATATTCAGCAAGGCCTGGTTTTTCTGAACATCAAACTGGCTTAGCTACCGATATTAATCAAATAAATAGTGGATTTGAAAACACTGATGCTTTTAAATGGCTAGATAAAAACGCTCATAAATATGGATTTATTTTAAGATTTCCAAAGAATAAAGAAGATGTTACAGGGTATACTTATGAATCATGGCACTACCGCTATGTCGGAAAAGAAGTAGCTAAAATAATTAAAGATGAAAACCTTACTTTAGAAGAATATTATGCTTATTATGTAGAAGGTCAATAAAAAATAGATCAATTTGATCTATTTTTCTTTTCTTTTAAATTCTATTCTACTAATAATAATGCCAACTTTTTCCACAATATTGTCAGCATGTTTAATGGCCATTTTTTTACCGATGGCTTTAAAGCCAACCGTAAGGCTCGAAACAATAGCTGTAATTATGGCAGCAAAAATTGGCGTATCCCACAGCATGATAATTAATCCAGCTGCTAGAGCACCAGAAATAATTCCACAAATATCACCGACAACGTCATTACAAATACTACTAGTTCTATTGGCATTTTTAATTAGTTCTATACTCTTTTTAGATCCATATATTTTGTTAGCTGCTTTAGCATGAAAAGTGGCTTCATTAGCACTTAATACGGCAACACCAATCATATCGAAAACAACACCAAAGCATATAGTAGCAAGTAATATTATTATCATCGCAACTATATTAAAATTGGAAATTAAATTAGAAATAGAACTAAATAAAAAAGACAATATGAACGTTAATATAAATATAATTAAAATCCAATTATCTCTTTTCATTTGATCACCTTAAAAAACATTATGGTATATTATAAATTAATTTTACGGCTGTGGTCGAGTTGAATTTCTCTACTTTCTACCTTAGGTTACCCACCGGCTATTTCTATTTAAAGAAAGCAATTAATCGTCGCCGAATTAATGACTCGATTGCCATTCGGTCCGCACTACAAGACTTATAATATATACACTCTAGAGGTTTTCCCTAATACATAATGAGCTAAGCTTATCCGCTTTTGCAGTATTGTTTTCAAAAGATTTAAAACCTGATCAGGGTATTAATCGTTAAAAGTTTATCCCACAATACCACTCACGACCTGCCGATTTGATTGATAATGACGCAAATCCAGGAGTAGCTACTATATGCCATTATAGAGTTCCTAGATCTTTAAATTATATATTCACCCTAACTTGGGCAGAAAAAGCAAATATATAAAGTGTCGTTACAGCAACCGGTAGATTTTTAGGCCTACCTTCCTTTAGCGTTATGTAACTAGAATAATGCACCACAACACTTAAAATTTTAGCACAAATTATGAAAAATGTCAAATTTGTGTAAAGAAAAAATATTTATTTTTTCTTACTATTAATATATTCTAAAACTTCATTTTCAGTATTTTTAAAATCATCATAATCAGTATTAAACCATTTTAATTTCATTTGATTATTAAACCATGTATATTGCCTCTTAGCATAGTTGCGGCTATGTCTTTTTATAAGCTCTGTAGCCTCTTCTAATGTTATATTACCTTCAAAATAATCAAACAATTCTTTATATCCTATTGGTGTCATAATTGCTTTTGTTCTAATTTTTGAATCATACAATCTTCTTGCTTCTTCCAAAAGACCTTCTTCAAACATGTTGTCAACTCTTGTATTAATTTTATCATAAAGAATTTTTCTATCAGCTGTAAGTCCAATAAATAGTGTATCATATAATAATTTTTCGTTTTTTTCTTTTTTACTATATGGTTTATGATTAGCTTCATAATAATTTAGGGCATTAATTATTCTCACACGATTATTTTTATGAATATCAGTATCAGGATCAATACTTAATAGTTTTTTATAAAGTTTTTCATTATCAATCCCCTCATATGTGTTTTTTTCTTTTTTGGTGAATTCATAATCATATAAAGCGGCTTTTATATAAAGCCCCGTGCCACCGACTAAAATAGGTGTTTTTCCTTGCTCTAAAATGCGATCAATTATTTTTCTCGTATCTTTTTGATAATCAAAAACTGTATAATCTTCAACTATTGGAATAATATCAAACAAATGATGATAAATATGTTTTTTATCTTGAATTTTATTCGTGGCAATATCAAGTCCTTCATATACCTGTGTACTATCTGCATTAATAATCTCACCTTTTAACTTTTTAGCTAAGAACAAACTTAATTCTGATTTGCCAGTCGCCGTTGGGCCAGTTATAACAATAACCATATTATTCACCTTCTTTTAATAAATCAATTACATCTAATAATGATTCAAATTTATAATCAACTTTATCTAGAACATCTTTTTTTATGATATCTATATCAGGAATAGCTATACTTATAAATTCGCCCGCAATGGCCGCATTTAAACCATTATTAGAATCTTCTAATACTATCGTCTCTTCTGGAATAGTCTTTAAAAGCTTGCTTGCTTTAAGAAAAATTTCAGGATTTGGTTTTCCATTAGTAACATCCTCACCACTGATAATAGTTTGAAATATATTTCTATCAATACCAGCACATTCTAAATACCAAAGAATTCTCTTTCTTTTAGATGAAGAAGCAATAGCAATTAAATAGTTATTAGAATGTAAATATTCCAATAATTCTTTTAATCCTTTTTTTTGCTTTAAACCGCCTTTTTTAATAATATCATCCATATATTGACGACATTTATAAAGAAACTCATCAAAAGGAAAATCTTGACCAAATTCTTTCTTAAATATAGCACAAATGTTTTTTTCTGTAATGCCAATTGTTCTCATATGAAATTTTGCATCAAGCGTTACATTAAAATCCTTACCAATATGATAAAAAGCGTCTTCCCATAATTTTTCGGTATCAAACATTAAACCATCCATATCAAAAATAACGGCTTTTACTATATTCATCACCTACTTTATAAACATACTATCGCCAAATGAAAAAAAGCGATATTTTTCTTTTATAGCTTCGTTATAAGCATTTATGATATTTTCTTTACCCGCTAAAGCACTTACTAACATCACTAAAGTTGATTTTGGCAAATGAAAATTAGTAATTAATTTGTCAATGGCCTTAAATTCATAACCCGGATAAATAAAAATATCAGTCCAGCCCGAACATTCTTTAAAATTTCCATACAAATTAATAATTGTTTCCAATGTTCTGGTACTAGTAGTACCAACTGCAATGACACTATGATTGTTATTTTTTGTGTCATTAAGCAATTGGGCTGTTCTTTCATCCATACAATAATATTCACTATGCATTTTATGATCTTTTATATTTTCTACACTCACCGGTCTAAAAGTGCCAAGTCCAACATGTAGAGTGACGTAGGCAATATTTATGCCTTTTTTTTCTATTGCTTGAAGTAATTCATTAGTAAAATGCAAACCCGCTGTAGGAGCAGCTGCACTACCTATATTTTTAGCATAGACTGTTTGATAGCGATCTTTATCTTTCAATTTTTCATGAATATAAGGTGGTAAAGGCATTTCACCTAATTCATCTAGTATTTCATATAAAATACCTTTATAAATCAGCTCAAAATGTCTTATGCCTTCTTCACCAATATAAATACATTTAGCCTGTAATTTATCACTAAAACTAACTATAGTTCCTTCCTTAATTCTTTTAGCTGGTTTCGTAAGACACTCCCAAACATTAGGCTTTACTTCTTTTAACATCAAAAGCTCAATTACCGCGTTAGTATCTTCTTTTACTCCAATTAATCTAGCTGGAATTACTTTGGTATCATTTAAAACCAAAGTGTCTCCCTCATTTAAATAATCAACAATATCTTTAAAGTGCTTATGTTCAATTTTTCCAGTTTTTTTATCTAGAACTAGCATCCTCGATGCATCTCTTTTTTCTAAAGGTGTTTGCGCAATTAACTCTTCTGGTAATTCAAAATCAAAATCATTGGTTGTCACTTTATCACCCCTATTCGAATAAGCTTCCTTGTTTATTAACTTTTAAATGTTCATAAGCTTTATCTGTCACAATTCGACCTCTAGATGTTCTTTTCAAAAAACCATTTTGAAGTAAATATGGTTCATAAACATCTTCAATCGTTGTAGCTTCTTCACCAATTGATGAAGCTAAAGCATCAATGCCAACGGGACCTCCGTTAAATTTTTCAATAATTGATTTTAATAAATTGTAATCAGTTTCATCCAAACCAAGCTCATCAACTTTTAATTTATCTAAGGCAATTTTTGTGATTTCTAAATCAATTGATCCACTACCTTTAACTAAAGCATAATCACGAACTCTTTTAAATAATCTATTGGCAATTCTTGGCGTGCCTCTACTTCTTCTAGCAAGTTCAATAGCGGCTTTTTCTTCTATATCAGTATCTAAAACTCTACTTGTTCTTTTAACAATATCAGTAAGTTCTTCTTCGGTATAATAGTTTAATTTGGCCACAATTCCAAATCTATCACGAAGTGGGCCTGTTAAATCACCAGCTCTAGTTGTTGCTCCTACTAAAGTAAATGGTGGTAAATCAATTTTAATATTTCTGCTGGAAGAATCACTACCAACGATAATATCTAAAGTAAAATCTTCCATAGCCGAATATAATATTTCTTCAATGTATCTAGGAATTCTATGAATTTCATCGATAAAAAGAACATCACCATTTTCTAATGTGCTTAAAACTGCAGCTAGGTCCCCACTTTTTTCAATTGCGGGTCCACTTGTTGTTTTGATATTACTTTCAAGTTCGTTGGCAATAATATATGCCAAAGTTGTTTTTCCTAAACCCGGTGGGCCATATAATAAGACATGATCTAATGCTTCATCACGCATTTTAGCGGCTTTAATAAAAACATCTAAATTTTCTTTCACTTCAGATTGACCTATATATTCATCAAGACTATCTGGTCTAATGGTGCCCTCAAAAGTATCTTCCGATAACTCATGATTGGTTACAATTCTTTCTTCCACGTTATCACCTTCTACATATTTTTCTTACTTATATTGTATAAAACAAACGTTCTTGTGTCAAGGATTTCTATTTATCTAATTTCTTGAAAAAATTATCGAAATTAATCTTTTTTACTTCTTTTAAATAACATTTCCCGCATAGTGGAACATACTCGTATTTAGCCTCTCCATCAATGACAACTTCCTTTCCATCTCTTTGAAAATTACCATTGTGTTTGCGACCAACAAAACGTGCGATATTACCACAGCTACATAATGTTTGAAACTCTTCTAAAACGTCAGCAATTTCTAATAATCTTCTACTTCCTTCAAATGACTTCATCATAAAATTATTACGAAGTCCATAACAAATAACTGGAATATCCATTACTTTACTAATCGTAAATAATTCATCAATTTGTTTTTTGCTTAAAAATTGAACTTCGTCAATAAAAATTGCATCAACTTTTTTTAATTTACCTTTTAGTAAACTTAAAATACTACTTTTTTGTTTAATTAAAATATCAACATTTCTTTCTAAACCGATTCTAGTTTGAATATTATTTCCCGCTTTTGTATCAATTTCTGGTTTCATAACTAATACTTGAAAACCATTTTCTTCATAATTGTAAACAGTCCTAATTAAATCAATACTTTTGCCAGAATTCATTGTTGCATATTTAAAATGCAATTTTGCCATTTTACCACCTACTTAAGTAATAGTCTTAGGGCCTCTTTTATTTGAGTTTCAATCTCGTCATTTGGATTGATTTGTTTTGTAATTTTATTAATGTCACTAGATTTATACCCTAAACCTTTTAAAGCTTCTGTAAGTTCTTCAAAATTATTTGTAGCTGCTTCTTCTTTAGATACTAATTTCCCTTTTAAATCCAAAATAATTTGTCTAGCTACCTTATCACCTATTTTTGGGAATTTTTTCAAATATAAAATGTTTTCTCTTTCAATAGCATCGATAATGCCACTAGGCGAGCCTGAAGCGATCATCGGCAAAGCCATTTTACAACCTAAACCTTTAACGCTAATTAATTTTAAAAACAAATCTTTTTCTTCTTTAGTTTTAAAACCAAATAAACTAATTTCATCTTCTCTTACATACTGATACAAATATATTAGATATTCTTCGCCTTCGTCAAAAGAATAAGGGTTCGCTGTATATATTAAATAGCCTATACCATTATTGTCTAAAACAATATAATTACTTTCAATTGAAATTACTTTACCTTTTATATAATCATACATGTTATCACCACTTTCATTATAACATATTTCTTTATAAAAAAAAGAAAATCTAAAATTTTCTTTTAACAAAAAATCTAATTAGCAAAACCTCAAAAATGATATAAACAATAATATAGATGATGACCAATATTTCATTAATTACTCCCAGTTCAAAGCTATTTAAAATTGCTAGAACACTTTCGGGAATCGAATCTAAAAAACTAAAAGCATCGGCTCTAAAATAATGCGCTGTAAGGTAAGTAACAATTCTAAGAAAAATATCAACCATCACGATAAAATATACACAAGCATTAAAGTTTTTGAAGAAAAATATTATGGCTACTAGCGCTAGAACAAAAATTAATAATTGAATTGTCATTCCTTCACCTCCAATAGTTTGTCATAACCTTTACTAAAATCACTAATATTATTTATATTATAATAATAAATGGTTACTGGGTTATTAATCAAATTACCTTTCATTAAATAATAATTTGATAAATCTAAAATAACTTTCGATATTTCATTATCTACTAAATAAACTTTTATAACTACATTATATGTAGCAGCTTTAGATAAATCAACATCGGTATCAATTTCATATAAATTTATAAATCGATCAAGCGGCACTGAATATTGTTTAAATTCACCATTTTCACTTGGCGTTATACCACCTACTAAATTATTAAGCATTTTAGGGTTGATCTTTAAAATACCTAAATCATAATTTGGAACTAAGGTTGCTTCTTTATCAATCAAATAAGTGTTCTCATGATAATAATAGCGTTTATTATCTAAGTAGAAAACTAATTTATCATCATAGTAAGATCCATGAACCTTATAATCAAGTGACTCATATGTAAAATCATAATTATTAATATATTCAAAGCTGTTTGTATAAGCTTTTACATCAACATTTTTTACATTTGGTGATGCCACACTTCTAGCAAATATAATAACAATGAAAATAAATATAAGCCAAAAAGCCAAAACTATTAAGTCGTGAGTTTTAGGGTTTTTCCAAAGTTCAATTATTTTTTGTACCTTTTCATTTTCTTTTATTTTTTTAAACATCTTACTACCTCTATCTTAAGACTTTCCCGACTAAATCAGGATGGCCATGAATAAAATCAATGGATTTCATTTTAGCTTTACCCTCAGGCTGAATAATTGTAAATACAACTTCGCCATTTAAAACTTTTACTCCAAACCCATCGGGATAGATGGCCGTTATTTCACCAGGTAATTTCGTGTCAAATATATTTTCGGTTCGATAACAAGACCAAACTTTCATAATTTTATCTTCGAAATAGCAATATGCACCTGGCCATGAATTAAGCCCACGTACTAAATTCACAATGTCTCTTTTGTTTTTGGTAAAATCTATTTTTTCATCTTCCCTAGTGATAATTGGAGCATAAGTGACTTCAGATTCCTCTTGCTTTATTCTACTATTTGTTTTATTTAAAATACTAGGAAGTGTTTCTAGCAGTAATTCTTTTCCGACTATTTTAAGTTTATCATGAAGTGTTTCGGCTGTATCAATATCAGTAATCTCTACTTCTTTAGTGCTGATGATATCCCCAGCATCCATATCTTTAGACATGTACATAATAGTTACACCCGTTTTTGAATAACCATTTATAATAGCTCGGTGAATTGGAGCTCCACCTCTTAGTTTTGGCAGCAATGAAGCGTGCACATTAATACATCCTAATTTAGGAATTAACAATAGCTCCAATGGTAAAATTTGACCATAAGCACAAGTTATAATAAGATCTGGTTCTAATGAATTAATTTCCTCCAAAGCTTCATTAATTTTATTCGGTTGCAAGCACAAAATATTATTTTCTAAAGCTACTTCTTTAACTGGAGATTGCTTAACATTGCCACCTCTTCCAACTGGTCTATCTGGTTGCGTTACAATAGCTTTGATTTTATAATTTTGAATCAATCCTTCTAAGACTTCTTTACTAAATTCTGGTGTTCCCATAAAAATAATTATTGGGTCATGTTTTATTTCAATACTATCTATATCCATATGTTTCACCCTATCTTCAATTTTATCATATTTTTTTATAAATAACTATATTTTTGATGGATTTAAGTCTATTTCCACCTTTACTTTATTACTCGTTTTATACTTGTTATCGACAAAATATAGACTCTCTATTATTTCTTTAGTATTTTTAAATTTAATAATAATACCAAAGTAATAAATATTATTTATCTTAGGCATACTGGCTGGTGATGGCCCTAAAATAATATTATTTGGTATCTCTTTTTGTAAATAATGAGAAATTTTATCAGCCTCATCAAAAGCCATATTGTAATCTTTAGATGATATTTTGATATAACATAAATTATAAAAAGGCGGGTATTTTAGTATTTTTCTAATTTTGATTTCTTCTTTATAAAACATTTGATAATTGTGTAAACTAGCCGCAACAATGCTGTAATGGTCCATATTAAATCCTTGAATAACAACTTGTCCTTCTTTGTCAGCTCTTCCGGCTCTTCCAGCGATCTGATTCAAAAGACAAAAAGTCCTTTCTGAACTTCTATAGTCAGGAATATTTAAAGAATTATCACCATTAATAACACCAACAACTGTGACATTTGGAAAATCTAATCCTTTAGAAATCATCTGCGTCCCAACTAAAATATTATATTTACCATTTTTAAAATCAGTTATTATTTTTGCATGCATGCCTTTTTTTCTAGTCGTATCAATATCCATTCTTACTACTTTAGCTTGTGAAAATTCTTCTTTTAAAAGTTCTTCTAGTTTTTCAGTACCCATTCCTTTAGAATTAATACTTTTACTATGGCAAGTTGGACACTCAAATAATTTGTGAGTCGTATAATTGCAATAGTGACATTTCATCGTATTCGTGTTTTTATGATAAGTAAGGGGAATATCACAATTTGGACACTTGTGTGTAAAACCACATTCTTTACACGTAATGACTGTGTTAAAACCTCTTCTATTTAAAAGTATTATAACCTGTTCATCTTTTTCTAAAGCTATATTAATCAAGTTTTTTAATTTTTCAGAAAATACTCTATTGCCTTTTTTAAATTCATTTTTCATATCAACTAAAGATACTTTTGGTAAATTATGATTGATTCTTTCTTTTAATTCTAAAAGTTCATAATTATTTGTTTTAGCTCTAGTATAACTTTGAATAGATGGTGTAGCACTTCCTAAAATAAGTGGGCAATTATGTGTTTGGCTTCTTTTTATGGCAATATCCACCGTATTATATTTAGGAGTATTTTCTTGTTTGTACGTTTCTGAGTGTTCTTCATCAATAATAATAACGCCTATGTTTGTAAATGGTGCAAATATTGCACTTCTGGCACCAATAACGATAGAAACTTTTTTTTCTTCTATTTTACGCCATTCATCATATTTTTCGCCATCATTCAAACCACTATGTAAAATGGCAACAACTTTACCAAAATGCTTTTTAAAAATATTGACTACTTGCGGCGTTAAACTTATTTCAGGAACTAGCAAAATAGCTTCTTTGCCTTGTTTTATAACTTCTTCAATTATTTTAATATATACTAATGTTTTGCCACTGCCTGTAACACCATGTAATAAATAAGGTTTGAAACATGATAAATCAACCGAAGTAATAACTCTTTTTTGATCATCGGTTAATTTATAATTATATTTTTCTTGTTTTACATCATCATCAAGACGATATACTTCTTCTGTTTCTTCTTTAATATACCCGTTTTTTAATAATGTTTTTACAACTGAAGTAGAAATATTATTCATTTCAGTTTTTAAAACCTTTTTATTTTTTTTAATTAAATTATAAATATTAATTTGCTTTTCACTTTTTAAATCATTAGTTTTATCAGTAATCAATAAATAACTTACCATTTTTTTGTGAATAATAGTATTATGTTTAGCTTTTAAAGCTTTAGGTAACATCGTTTGATAACAACTGATTAATGGTGATAGTGTTTTTTTGCTAATATAAATTCCTAATTTAAGCATTTCTTCATTAATAACTGGTTTTTCATCAATAACGTCAATTATGTTTTTTACTTCATAGTCCACTTCTTTATTATCAATTTTTAAAACAAAGCCTTCTAATTTTCTATTACCAAAAGGAACTAATACTCTTTTACCTACTTCAATATTAAAATTTTCAGGAATTTTATAAGTAAAAGTTTTGTCAACTGCCTTTGCTTTAATTTCTACCAGTACTTCTGCATACATACTATCACCTACTTAAATTATATAATAATTGAAAAATAAAATCTATATGGCTGTTTTTTTAATAATTTCATTTAAATATTCACCATCTTCAATTTTTGTTATTGCAAAACACTTATTTCCTAAATCTTTAAAACTAGCTCCACAATGATATAAAACACTTCTATCAATTATGATAAATCTATCATGAAATTTATTGTTGATAATCATTCTTATGTTTTTGTATTGAGATTTATATACATTATAATCATTATTATTATATCTATTTGTGATTAAAATAATCTGCTTTTTTGTTTTGGATAATATATCCAAAATATGTTTATCAATATAGTTATCGATGATTATGATTTCATTTTTACTTTTATTAACTATATCAAGTAATAAAGAATATGCATCATATATTTGTCCTTCAAAGAATAGATGATTATTCTTCTCTTTAAAGCTAGATAAGGTTTCTTCTATTAAATCAATTCTTTTGCTATCTCTTAATACAAGTTCATTAATATAATTTTGCTCAATTAAATTTGTAGAGATGTATTTTCTCATTGCAACAAAAGCATTTATAATTTCTACATTAACTTTTGCTGCAATATTACTTTTTAATAATCCAGAAAGCATCATTATCCCATGTTCTGTAAAAGCATAGGGTAAATATTTAATATGGCGGCCACGTCCAGTTTCTTTTAAGGTCACAGTTTGTGACCTTAAAGAAATATATTCTTCGTTCGTAAGTTGAAAACAAAAGTTTTCAGGAAAACGATTTATATTTCTTTTTACGACTTGGTTTATTATTTTTGTTTCTGATTCGTATAATCTAGCCACATCGGAAGCTAAAATCACTTGCTTTCCTCTTATTACATAAATTAAGTTTTCAATTTTTTCTTTTTCTAGTGTATTATTCATATTTGCTATTCCCCCTTAATTATACAATAGCAAATGTTTGTTCGTGTGTCAATTCTATTTTTGGTACCTTGATATATTAAGTATAATTCCCATACTTAGTAAAGTAATTAGTAAACTACTTCCTCCATAAGAGAGAAATGGTAAAGTAACTCCTGTTACTGGAACTAATCCAACTACTACCATTAAATTAAGCAATGCTTGAAAGCCAAGCTCAAAAGCAATACCAAAGGCTAAGTATTTACCAAATAAGTTTTCACAATTTAAAGCTATTTTTATAGATAAAGTTATTATTACAATAAAAAGTGTTGAAACAATTAAAATGCCTATAAAACCAAATTCTTCACTAATTATAGAAAAAATAAAATCCGTTTGTGGTTCTGGTAAATAAAAGTGTTTTTGCCTTGAATTACCTAAACCAAAACCGAAAATTCCACCTGGGCCTATCGCATAAAGAGACTGAATTATTTGAAATCCACTTCCTAATGGATCTTGCCATGGATTTAAAAATGAGAGTATTCTTTTTAATCTGTATGGGGCAGCCATGATTAATCCAGCTATACCAGCCATTCCAAAAAATCCAATTTTTAAAAAGAATTTCACATCTACCCCACCAATAAATAACAAACCAATTACTCCCATTACTAAAATTAATCCGGTGCCAAAATCAGGTTGAAGCATTATTAAAGCAAAAATAATAAATGTCAAAAAAAGTATCGGGATTATACCTTTTCTAATATTCCTAATGTTTTTTTGATTATTGTATAAATATTTACTAGTAAAAATAATCATTACTAATTTCATAAATTCCGAAGGCTGAATTCCAAAAGAACCTATCCCAAACCAGCTTTTTGATCCATTTCTTTCAGTTCCAAAAATTAACACTAAAATAAGCAAAATAAATCCAATTAAAAATATTTTATTGGCATATTTATAATAATTTTTAAAATCAACTTTACTTATTAAATACATAAGTAAAATACCGACAATTAAAAACAAGCTTTGATTTTTAACATATTTAAATGGATCATTGAATTTGTATTCAGCCCAGACATAAGAAGATGAATAAATCATCAATAACCCTAAAAGCGAAATAACAACTATAGTAATAAATAAAGATATATTGATTTTTTTCATAAAATCACCCCATATATCAAAGCAATTAATGATGAAAGTAAACCAATTAACCAAAATATTCTAACAACATTGACTTCTTTTATACCTTTTTTTTCAAAGGCATGATGAATTGGTGTCATTGAAAAAAATCTTTTCTTTGTTAATTTATAATATATAATTTGGATAATACAACTCATGGTTTCTAAAACAAATACTAAACCAATTAATATTAATAAAACTTCGTGCCGCGTCATAATTGCATAAGCACCTAAAGTAGCGCCTAAAGCTAAAGAACCTGTATCACCCATAAATATTTTGGCAGGATTAATGTTAAAAATCAAAAAGCCTAATAAACTACCTACTAAAATAAAAGATGTAACAGCAATTTCTTCATAACCATCAAGCCATCCAGCATACCATGAAAGAATCCCAAACGTAAAAAAACATATTAATGAAAGCCCACCAGCTAAACCATCTAAGCCATCAGTTAAATTTACGGCGTTGGATGAGGCAACTAAAACAAAAAGAATAAAAATTCCATACAAAAAACCAATATTTAATTTAAAGTGTAGCGAATGAATCCAAAGTAATGGTTCATTACCACTTTTCATAAATAAATAAAAAAATATCAAAGCTACTATCATCTGTAAAAATAGTTTTTGCGACCTGCTGAGGCCATCGTTATTTTTTCTTCTAATTATTAAATAGTCATCTATGAATCCTATTAATGAATAACTAAATAATGTAAATAAAATAATTATTAACGTATAACTAAAATTGAATTTATTGATTAGTAAAAAAATAGTAACTATTAGAATAGTGGAAATAATAAATATTAAGCCGCCCATTGTCGGAGTGTCTTTCTTATTACCATGACTTTTTTGAAGATAAATACTAATGCTTTGTGAGGCTTTCTGTTTTTTCAAAATAGGAATTAAAATTAATGCCATAATAGTTGATGTTATGAAACCAATAAGCATCGCTATAACTGATTTTGTAAGCATTTAATCACCCCTTAATTAGTAAATAATCTAACAGCTTCACCTTCATATATATGACTTCCAGCATCTGGTGATTGATAAATAACTTGATTGCCACTTCCCTCAATTTCGATGTTTACTTTGGTTACTTGTTCTTTTGCTTCTTTAATAGTCATGCCAACAAAATTTGGAACAGTAGTATATTTTTTGTCAGTATATTGATACTTTTTTTCCATGCCACCTTTTGGTTTTTTAATATTTAATGCTTCCACCGCATCACTTAAAATGTTTTTAGCTGGTGGTCCAGCAATTACTCCTCCATATTGTGGCACACCTTTTGGATTATCAATTGCAAGATAAACAACGACTTTTGGATCATCGGCTGGCAAAAAACCGATAAATGATAATATATAATTATTAAATAAGTAGTGCCCTTCAAATACTTTTTGTGCGGTTCCCGTTTTACCACCAACGCGATAACCATCAATATATGCTGTTCTTCCTGTTCCATTGGCGACAACATTTTCTAAAGCATATCTTACTTTTTCACTAGTTTTTTCACTTATCACCTTACGAATAACTGCTTTTCTGTTTTCTTCAATAACGTTATTTGTCTCTGGTTCATTAATGCTTTTCACAATATATGGTTGATATAATATACCCCCATTTATAGCTGCCGAAACAGCTGTTACTTGTTGAATTGGTGTAACAGAAACACCTTGACCAAAAGCTGTTGTTGCCAACTCAACTGGCCCAATTTTATCCATACTGAAAAGAATACCTGTAGATTCGCCATTTAAATCAATGCCTGTTTTTTTACCAAAACCGAATTTTTTGATATAACTAAACAATTTTTCTTTGCCAAGCCTTTGCCCTAAAACAACAAACCCTGGATTACATGAATTTTCTACTACTTCTAAAAATGTTTCTTTACCATGACCTCCATGCTTCCAACAATGGAGGGTGGCATTTTCCACTTTAATACTACCACTATCATGAAAGGTATCTTTTTCTAAATCAACTTCACCCTCTTCTAAAGCGGCTGCCAAAGTTATAATTTTAAAAGTTGATCCTGGCTCATAAGTGGCCCAAATTGGTAGATTTCGATTAATCTCTTCAGTTGTATATTTTTGATAATTATTTGGCGAAAAATTTGGTCTTGCCGATATACCTAATATTTCACCATTGTTAGGGTCCATTGCTAGACCAATTACATGATCAGGATTGTATTTAGTTACCGCATTATCTAGTTCCCTTTCAATTGATGCTTGAATATCTTTGTTAATTGTTAAAGTAATGTTCATGCCTTTTTGTGGTTTTTCATAAACTTCTGATAATTTTAGTCTATTACCTTTAGCATCACTAAAATATTTAATTGCGCCATCTTCGCCAGTTAGATAATCATCATACATAAGTTCAAGACCACTTAATCCTTGATTATCAATTCCGACATAACCAAGGGTATGCGACATATATGTATCATTTGGATAATATCGCTTTGATTCTTTTAATAAATATACTCCATCTAGTTTCAAATTTTTAATTCTATCCGTAATTTCATAAGAGAGTCTTCTTCCTTCTGGATGGACCCGTTCAATGGAAGCCTTTTTATTTACATGCTTTGCCATTGCTTCATATGGTACATTTAATATTTGTGATAATGTTTTGGCAACTGCTTCCTTATCTTTTATCTGATTTGGTATTAAAACAAGCGATGTCGTTGTTAAATTATCAGCAAGAATTTTTCCACTACGATCAAAAATTAATCCCCTATCAGCTTTTATAGGCAAATTTCTACTCCACAAGTTTTCAGCTAATTTATTTATTTTTTTATATTGAATTACTTGAATATAAAAAACTTTTAAAGTGACTAACAAAAACAAAAAAAGAATAATTAATAATACTATTTTTATTCTTTTATGAATGCTTTTAAAAAACATAAATATCACCAATAAATTATATGTTTATAAATATATTTTATGGCACAAAAAAACTAACATTAGTTAGTTATTTTTTACTTTTTGTTTTTACTTCTAAAACTTCTGTTTTGTCTTGTTCTTGTTTTTGTAATGTTTGTTGCAAAGGCGCAAACGTTTCTTCTGGATAATGAATATTGTATGTTCCTAAATCTGGACACAAATTAGAATTAGTAACATAGTTAAATAATGGTATATTTTTATACATCGTTTGAAGCATGCTTTGTAAATCAGGCAGCAAAGAATTATGTTCCATACTACTAAGTTTCATACTCAAATTTTTTCTGGTTAAATCAAGAAATGCTCCTACTTTTTCAACTGTTTTTGACATACTATTTACCCTCCGCTTCAATCATCGCTTCCAGCACCTTTTTAGAATCGTTACTAAAATAAGCATCAAATAATACGTCTTCACCAATAGCCTTACTTATTAAATTAGTAATAACGATTTCATCAAAGAAGAAATTTTCTTCTATATCACCAACTAAGTAGTTAGTAATTATTTCTGTATAGCCCTCATTTAAAGCAACTAAGGAATCATCAGCATTGTTAAATCCATAGTAGTTTTCTTTTGCTGTAATTATACCAAGTAATGCATGCATCATCCAGTGTCTTGCATCACTTTGTTCAAACCTTCCAAGATTGACCATTATCTCATTCGCGTGTGGATTATATTGGCAAGGTAGCTTTACTAAAAACATACTAGCTCTTTTAATCTTTAATGTTTTTAATCTTTCATTTAAGTTATTTAGATCAACATCTGGAAATTTTTTATTAAAAAGTTCAATTAATTCTATGAGGTTTTCCTTTACCTCTGGTGTGATATTTTGATTTGCATTAAGAGTATTTTTAAGCGTTTCTACCATAATCCAATCACCTGTCCAATATTATAACACAAGCCTCTTTAAAAGTACATCAAAAAATTACAAAGTTTTAATTTTTTTTGACACTTATTTTACTATTTTTTCAATTTTCCTTTAAAAATAAAGAAGTTTTCCACACCACTTATCCACAGGGGTATAATGTCAAGTAATTGTAAAGTAAAAAGAGGCTTTTTCAACAGGAAAGTCCCCTTTTTATTTATAAATATATGCATTCACAGGCCTATAGGAAGTTATGTTTTCTCCTTTATTTGGATGATAACTAGAATATATTACATCGATGCAAAAGAATATTGCTAGTATAACACATATCATGATTAAAATATCAGGCCTAAGACTCATGAACCAGTTATCCAAAACTGGAGCTACAAAATATGTAACTAAAAGGCTGCCTAGTCCAAACATCAATGCTCCTTCTAAACAAATTCGCCCTTGAAAATTTAAATAATAATTACTATAGTCCCACCATTTCATATGCATTATAGTTTCCAAATAAACAGCCGTTAAATATTCTAGTACTATTGCTAAAGCCATTGAAGCGAAAAAATATAAAATTAATTTACCTCTAAATGGTCTTAATAGTACCAATATTAAAATCATACCAAAACCATATATAGGAAGCCATGGTCCAAACAAAGTTCCTTTATTAGCTAGCGAACCATCCATTACTAAGCATAGAAAAACTTCCCAAATCCATCCAACAAAAGCAAATATGAAAAAAAGCAATACGAGACTTATAAATGAATAATCCTTATTATAATCAATATTAACACTTTTTATATGTAATGATTTCTTTTGTGACATAAGCCAACACACTCCAATTATCCTTCTATTAATAAGTATACCACATTTTTTGAATTATGATATAAATTTATTGTAAATCTCCTCGTTTTTTTATTTGCGTTACTAATTAAAATATTATATAATTATTAAGAAGAAAGAAAGTGAATATATGTATCGAAAAACTTACGTTAAAATTGATTGTAACACACTTAAAAACAATATTAAGGAAATTAAAGAAAAATACGACTATCAATATTATATTGGTGTTGTTAAAGCTAATGCTTATGGGCATGGTGATTATGTTGTTAATTCTTTAATTGATGGTGGTATAAATTATTTGGCAGCCTCTTCTTTGGAAGAATGTATTTCAATTAGAAAAAGAAATAAACACATACCTATTTTATGTTTAGAACCTATTCATGTGGATTTTTTGGATGTTTGTGAAAAAGAAAACATTACCATTACTATTCCTGATATAGATTATTTTAACAAATTAGATTTATCTAAAAAATTAAAAGTTCATTTAAAAGTTGATAATGGTATGAATCGTCTTGGATTTAAAGACAAGAATCAATTAAAAGAAGTTTTTGATAAATTATTAAATAGCAAGATGGAAGTTGAAGGTATATATACACACTTTGGGACTAGTGGTATGTGGGATAAACATTTTGATGATGGCTTTAGAAATTTCAAAGAAATTACTAGTTTAATCGACCTTAATAAAATACCAATTATTCATTTGGGCAGATCCCTTACTATGGTTCAACATAAATTTCCATCTTTTGTAAATGGTGTTAGACTTGGTATTATTATGTATGGTTTTAGTCAAAGTTTAAACGAACCAACTGGTCTTAGATTAATTAAAAGAAATCATTATTTGAAAAAACACAATATTAGTAGAGTAACATTTACAAATAATTTGAATTTAAAAACAGCATTATCACTACATTCTGAAATTATCGCCATTAAAAATGTTAGAAAAGGTGAATATGTAGGTTACGGAGCTAAATTTGTAGCTAATAAAAATATCAAAATTGGTATTATGGCAATTGGCTATGCTGATGGATTATTAAAACAAAATGAAGGATTAAATGTTACTATTAATGATAAAGAATATCCTATTATCGGCGAAATTGGTATGGATATGACCGCTGTTTTAATCGATGATAGTGTTAAATTATATGATGAAGTTATTATATATAAAAATATAAGAAAAAGATCTCAAGAACTTGGAATTAGTGCTTACCAATTATTTATAAGTATTACTAATAGAGTTCCTAGAGTATATATTGAGGATAACAAAGAAACTGAAATAAAATACTAGGAGGACAATTATGGAATTTGAAGTCATTATTATTGGAAGCGATGCAAATGCTTATTATATGGCCAGATGTGCTCATGAAGCATATGGAAAAAAAGTTAGAGTTATTGCTGTTAAATCAATGAGTTTTGTCAACCATTCAAATATAATTAATTTAACTATTGATAATCGACTATGGGATACTAACACTTTTGCCGAAGCCTTAAATGAATATGTTTCTGATATTAAAGCTTCCAAAATTGTTTGCATTAGTTCTAATGAAACTTATGCAAGAAATTTAGTTTTCAATAAAGATAAGCTTGACGATCGTATTGTTTTCAATTATGTTGATTTAAAATTCTTAGATTCTTTAATGATGAAAGATTTATTCTTTAAAACGTATGGTGATTCTGGATTGCTTCCTAAAACTATTATTTATAATTTAAAAGATGAATTAAAAATAGATTTTGATTTTCCTGTTATTATTAAACCTAGTAATGTAATTATGTTTAATCATATAGAATTTGCTGGTAAAAAGAAAATATATAAATTAAATAATATGGATGAGGTAAATGAAACAATCAATTATTTTAAAAATAGTGATTATACTGACACATTAATCATCCAAGAATATATTCCTGGCGATGATAGTGCTCTTCACGATATGGTCGTATACTGTAATTCTAATGGTAAATGTGAATTTGCCGCTTTTGCTCAAATTGGTCTTCAGGAACATACGTCAAAAATGGTTGGAAACGCCGCTTGTTTAATTAATGGTTTTACAACCAATGGTTACGATGAAAAAACTATTACTAAATTTAAAGATTTTATGGAAAGTATTAATTTTAAAGGATTAGCCGAATTAGATATTAAATATGATTATCGTGATTCAAAATATAAAATTTTAGAAATTAACGCTAGACAAGGTAGATGTAGTTATTATGTAACAGCAGCTGGTTTTAATTTAGTAAAATACGTGGTTGATGATTTGGTTTATCATAAAACCAATGATTTTCAAATTGTCAAAAATAAAATAGCTTTGAGTTACGTTCCTAAAGCTATTGTTAAAAAATATGTTGTAAACGAAGAATTCAAAAAAGAAATTCTTAAGCTTTATAAAGAAAAAAAAGTTGTAAATCCTCTTTATTATAAAAAAGATTTGCCATTTAAAAGAATATTGTTTCTTGTAAGAAAAAACTTTAGATATTTTAAAGACTACAAAAATGGATATTGGAAATCCTAGAAAGGAAGAATATTATGTGCGGTTTTTGCGGATATATAAATAAAAAAGAAAAAAATGAAATAGATATTAAAAAAATGACTGATGCGATTGCTCATCGAGGACCAGATGATGAAAATTACTATAAAGATAACTACATTAATATGGGGTTTCGAAGATTATCAATTATTGATTTACAAAATGGACGTCAACCAATGCTTGATAACGATTATGTTATTACTTTCAATGGTGAAATCTATAATTTTAAAGATATAAAAGAAGATTTAGTTAAAAAGGGCCATATTTTCAAAACTAATTCGGATACTGAAGTATTACTTCATGGTTACGAAGAATACAAAGAAAAAGTATTAGATCATTTAAGGGGAATGTTTGCTTTCGTTATTTGGGATAAAAAGAATAATATTCTTTTTGGAGCCAGAGATCACTTTGGACAAAAACCTTTTTATTATACGAATATGAATGATACTTTTATGTTTGGTTCAGAAATAAAAAGTTTTTTATATCACCCTGATTTTGTAAAAGAAATTAATGAAAAATCATTGAAACCTTTTTTAACTTTTCAAACTTCTGTATATGAAGAGACATTTTTTAAAAATGTTTACAAGCTATTGCCTGGTCACTATTTTATATATGATTTTATTAATAATGACCTTAAAATTAATAAATATTATCAAATTGAATTTAAACCAACCAATCAAGATTTTGATAGCTTAGTTAAAAAGATCGACGATACTGTTACTTCATCAATTGACACTCACTTAATTTCTGATGTGCCTTTAGGTGCGTATTTGTCTGGTGGAATTGATTCTTCATATGTAGTTTCTTATTTAAAACCAGATAAGACTTTTTCTGTTGGTTTTGATTATGAAATATTTAATGAAGTGCCCTATGCTAAAGAACTATCAGATATTTTAAAAATTGAAAACATTAATGAATTAATAGATGCTGATGATTTTTTTGAAAGCTTAGATAAAGTAGAATATTATGCTGATGAACCAACGGCTAATTTATCAGCAGTGCCACTTTATTTTTTATCAGCATTAGCAAGCAAATATGTAAAGGTTGTTTTATCTGGTGAGGGTGCCGACGAATTATTTGGGGGTTATCCATTTTATAAAGAAGATGATTTGTTAATTAAATACCGTAAATTACCTTTCTTTATAAGAAAATTTATTAAAACTATTATTTCTCCCCTACCTGATTTTCACGGTAAGAATTTCTTAACTAAAGGTGGCAGCAAAGTTGAAGATTACTTTGTTGGTGAAGCTTTCGTTTTTGATAATAAAGGTGCCAATAATATTTTAAGTGATAAATATAAAAATAGTACTACGTATCAAGATATTACGCGACCTTATTTTGACGAAGTTAAAAATGAAGATGATGTTACAAAAATGCAATATTTGGATATGCACTTTTGGCTTCCTAATGATATTCTTCTAAAAGCTGATAAAATGAGTATGGCAAATTCATTAGAGCTTCGTGTACCAATACTTGACAAAGAGGTATTTGCCTTAGCTAATACTATTCAAACGGATTATAAAATATCACATGGCACAACTAAATATGCCTTAAGGCAAGCAGCCTCAAAAAGAATTCCTGAAGATTGGTACAAAAGACCTAAAAAAGGATTCCCTGTTCCAATTATTAAATGGTTTAGAGAGGAAAAATATTATAATTTAGCTAAGGATTTATTTAATCAGGACTTTACAAAAGAGTTTTTTGAAATAAATAAATTGAATAAAATGCTTGACGATCATTATAAAGGCAGAAAAAACAATTGCCGCAAAATTTGGACGGTTTATGCATTCCTTATTTGGTACAAAACTTTCTTTATTGATTTTGAAAAAAGTATAGATTAATATCTATACTTTTTGTAATGTTTTTTTAATGTAAATTGTTTCTTTTCTATTTAATAATGCTTCTATTATTTGCGTTTCTATATCATCTTTAATTATTTTACTTATTCTTCTGGCACCATATTGCTCGTAATTTGATTTGTCAACGATGTCTTCTATTACTTGTTTGCCAATTCTAATAAGTATTTTATTTTTATATTTATTTTTCAACTTTTTAATTTTTTTGTTTGTTATTTTAATAATATCCTCTTTAGTTAAATTATTAAAAATAACAACATTATCCACTCTATTCATAAAGGGAATAGAAAATTTGTCATTCAATTTTGTTTTAAAATCATCATTATTAACAAAGCCGACATTAATATTATGAAATCCAATATTAGAGGTCAAAATAATAACAACGTTATCAAAATTTATCGTTTTTGTTTTATTGTTTTTAATTACACCTTCGTCTAAAACACCTAAAAACAAATTTATAATATCGTTATGAGCTTTTTCAATTTCGTCTAAGATTAAAACCGAATATGGTTTGTTTTTAATTTCTTCTAAAACATTATTTTCATCATACCCAACATAACCTGGTGGGGCACCTATAATTTTGGAAATGCTATGGGCTTCTTTATATTCTGAGCAATCTATTTTAATCACATTATCTTTTCCAACCAACGTTTCCCCAAACACTTTAGCAAGTTCAGTTTTTCCAACCCCCGATGGTCCGCAAAAAAGCATTGAATAACATTTATCATTTAAACCCATTTTTATTTTTTTGGCAATATTAGTTACTTGTTTAATAGCTTCATTTTGTCCAATTATTTTTTGCTTTAAATTGTTTTCTTTGCTTTTTTGACCGAATATTTCATAAACTGGAATTCCTGTTTTATTATTAATTACTCTCGCAACATCATATTTTGTTACCTTTTTAAATTTTGGTTTATAAAGACTTAGTTCTAAATTATTAATTTCATTCATTAATTTACATTCTTCTTTTTTGTAATCTGCCGCTTTTAAAAAATTATTATCAATGATTGCTTTTTTCTTTTTGCTGGTGATTTCTTTTAATTTTTTAGTGCTGGTATTATATCTAATTAAATCTTTGCTTTCTTTTAAACTGGTTTTGGCACATACTTCATCTAATATGTCGATTGATCTATCTGGTTCTTTGCGGTTATAAATATATTTTTTTGACAAATTAACAATCAAATCTATTATTTCTTCATTTATGATTACTTTGTGGTAACTTTCATAAATGTTTTTCAAATTCAAAAGAATATTTTTTACTTCTTCTTGATTGGCCTCTTTAATTGTTACTTTTTGAAATCTTCTTTCTAAAGCTCCCTCCCTTTCAATATATTTTTTGTATTCATCGGTGGTTGTTGCCCCAATACATCTAATAGTTCCCCTAGCCAAAGCCGGTTTAAATAAATTAGAAGCGTCGATGGCGCCTTCAGCGCCTCCGGCTCCTACTAATGTATGAATCTCATCGATAAAAAGAATTATATCATTATTTTGTTCGAGCTCTTTTAAAATTTTATGGATCCTTTCTTCAAATTCTCCGCGATATTTTGTTCCAGCTACACAAGACCCCATATCTAAACTGATTATTCTTTTGTTTTTTAAAGATATTGGTACTTCTCCACTTACTATTTTACTGGCAATGCCTTCAACGATTGCGGTTTTTCCCACTCCGGCTTCACCAATTAACAACGGATTATTTTTGGTTCTTCTAGATAATATTTCCAACACTCTATTAATTTCACTATGTCTTCCCGTGATTGGATCTATTTCGTTATTTAAAGCTTTTTTATTTAAATCGATACCTAACTGTTCCAAAAGCATTTTTTTTGACTTGCTTTTATTAATTAATTTAAAAGCAAATTCACTATATAACTGATCTACATCAATTCCCATGCCAATTAATATTCTAATGGCTACACCTTCGCCTTCTTCTAATAATGATGAAAATAAATGATTTATGGTGACGGTGTTTTTGTTGTTTTCTTTGGCATCAAACGAGGCATTTTCAATAATTCTTTTTAAAAGTGGTGTATATAAAAAATATTCACTTTCTTTTGAACCTTTACCAATTATTTTAATAATTTCATTTTTTATAAGAGTATAATTTATATCATAATTTAATAATCTTTCAGATACTTCATTTTTGTTTCTTAAAATAGCAAGTAGAAGGTGTTCAGATGAAACATAAGGATGTTTTAAATCAAGCATTTCTTTTTTAGCCATTACTAAAACTTTTCTAGCCTCTTCTTCAAAATTAGCAAACATGATATTTCTCCTTTCATATATATTCTATGATAATCTTATATATATACACATGTTTTCAGTCGACAAAAAAAGAATTTAGTTATTCACTAAATTCTTAAAATGTTTTGTTATTTTATATTAATTTGCTTATAGCAAACACATTTTGCCTTTCCTTTATCTTGAAGGATTCAAGATTTCAAGATGGGCGGACCGCAACTAGGCTACTAACTGCTGTCGCTGCAGTCGGCATTGCCATCTGAATAGACATAGCAGCTCCAGCCGCCATCGTACGCATAGACGCCGCCCTCATTATTGGCGCTGGCATCGAAACCGGAAGCATCGCAGCCGAAATCATAGCCAATATCAGAACAGGCATTTGTTTCTGTAAAGGCTGTTTGTAATGTTGTTTTATTGGCATTATATACTGTTTGTGTTCCTGTAAATGTACAATCGTTACCATCATACAAGCACTCATCTACCCAGCCTTTTAGGCAATACTCAGTTCCGCCTTTTACAAAGCAAGCTTCTGCTCCTGTTACGATATCATTTTCTATAGTATATCTTATACATGTATTCTTCCCTGTTGCGGAACAACTATTATACGTTGTTCCTATATCTTGTAGCGTTGATGTGTTTTTATATATACTACTTGTATTGATTGCGTATACTGTTTGCGCTGCTGGGGTTGGAGTGAAGCCTCCACTACCATCATCTTGGGTGGCATTAATTTGAACACTTATGGTTTCTGTACTTGTACTAGAGGTGCTTATATTTGTATCATTTTGAAACTCCGCTGTTATTTGCATGGTTGTGGTTTCATTTTCTGCTAATGATGTATCTAATGGCATCTCTATTGTATATTTTACATTTCCTTTTGTTATTGTTTGATTAGATGTTACGTTATTATTATCTACTAAGATACTTTCTATTGCTGCTGCTAAACTTCCTTTATTTGCTATTGTTAGGGTATATTCTATTTTATCTCCTGGTTGTTTAAAATTAGCTACTAAAGATGCATTTGTTTTATAGTTAGTCTGACATGCATTTCCACTAAATGAAATACTTCCTGTTGGTGTGTCTCCAGTAGAATGAGTTTTACTTGCTACATAATCTGTAGTTTTAGTACTATCAAACCCTATACACCAATTTGATGAAATACTTGCTGTCCCATTTACCGTTAGATTTGTTGCGAAAGCTGCATAGCCTACGGCCATTATTAGTACTATAGCTAGTAAGCTAATGATAAATATATTTTTTTGTTTTGTTTTATTCATATAATCACCCTATTTTCTACATTAAATATAGCATAATTCACCTTTTTTTACAAACAATTATTATTCTGCTTTACATTAAAAAGAATTTAGTTATTCACTAAATTCAAATTCATAATCTAATATTTTGACTGTATCTCCGTCTTCAGCGCCTAATTTTCTAAGCTCATCATCAATACCTAATTTTCTTAATTTAGCAGCAAATCTAAGTATAGCTTCGTTGGTATCAAATCTACTCATACGAAGAAGTTTTTCTATTTGTTTTCCTTTAATAACCCAGGCATCATTTTCCTTAGTAATTGTAAATGGTTTTTCTTCTTTAAATTTATAAATTACATGGCTTTCAAATTTTTCTTCCTCATATAAATTATTTTTAGGTATTTCATCTAGCATATCGGCAAGTTTTGCCATTACTTGTCGTAGTCCATATCCAGTCACAGCAGATACTTTATAAACTGGTAAATCAACTTGCTCTTTAAACTTTTTCAAGTTTTCCTCAGCATTAATCATATCCATTTTATTAGCAATAATAATCTGTGGTTTTTCTAATATTTTTTCATTAAATGCTTTTAATTCATTATTGATTATTTCATAATCTTTATAAGGGTCTCTTCCAGTATATCCACCCATATCAATAATATGGGCGATTATTCTAGTTCTTTCAATGTGTTTTAAAAATTGATCACCTAATCCATGGCCTAATGAAGCGCCTTCAATTAATCCTGGTAAATCAGCAAGAACAAATGAACGACCATCTTCTACTTTTACAACGCCTAAATTTGGTTTTAATGTTGTAAATGGGTAGTCGGCAATTTTTGGTTTTGATGAGGATACTCGAGAAATTATTGTAGATTTTCCGACACTAGGAAGTCCTACTAAACCAACATCAGCAATTAATTTTAGTTCAAGTTTTATTTTTCTATATTCTCCTGGTTCACCATTTTCAGCAAAATCTGGAGCCGGATTATTTTTAGTAGCAAAAGCAATGTTACCTCTTCCTCCACGGCCGCCTTCAACGATGACTGCTTGATCTCCTTCTTTAATTAAATCAGCAACAATTAATTTAGTATGAAGATCAGTAATTACTGTCCCTGGTGGAACCATGATAACTATATCTTCGGCATTTTTGCCATTCATGCCTTTTCCAAGCCCATTTTCACCGTTTGAACCTTTAATTATTCTTTTATAACGAAAATCAACTAACGTATTTAAACCGTTGTCAACCTTAAAAATAATGCTTGAGCCCTTTCCGCCATTTCCGCCAAATGGTCCTCCTAGTGGAACTCCTTTTTCTCTTCTAAAGGCTTTACATCCATTTCCACCATCACCAGCGAAAAGTTCTACTATCGCTTCATCAACAAACATTTTATCGCCTCCTTATAGGAAAAAACTGACATCTGTCAGTCAAAATGGTAACCGCACATGAAGCATGTTTCAGCGCCGGCAGTTAATTTAGTATTACATTTAGGACATAACTTTAACCTTCCATCATCAAGTGGTTGAATAATTGGTTTTTCTTCTTTCTTTTCTTCTTCTTTAGGAGCTTCAACATATGTGGTTTGATGTTTCTCTTCTTCGGTAATTGTAGTTTCATAAATATTAGGTTCAGTATCGACCAAATTATTTTCAAAATTATTTGCATTTTGATTATTGTCAATATTAACTGGTTCTTTTTCTTCTATAGGCTTATCAAATAAAGCTTTTTGGTTGCTGACAAACTCTTCAGTTAAATCATATGCATTCAAAGTAAATTTCGGTTTTCTAAACACCAATTCTGGAAATTTGTACATAGGAATTATAAGATACCATATAGAATCTTTTGAATCTAGGGAAAATCCTTCTAAAAATTTAGCCATAATTAAATTATAAAAATACAAATTTAAAATTGGAATCAATGTTAAGAAGAAAATAGATTTTTTCATTTCTAATAAATCTACTAATACATATGTAGAATAAATTGGTACATAACCTTTCCAGGCTGGTAATTTAGCCCTTTTAAGTAAACTCCCTAAGCATATTTTAGAAGTTGCATAAACAATAAATATTATTAAAATAAGTAGACCAATATAAAGTCCAGTTCCTTCCATTAGCATAAATAAGCCTCCTACCTTTTTTTCATTATAACATTTTAATTTTAAAAAATAAATACTACTTATTAAGTCTATTCATTTTGTTCATGATTTCGCGTTGTTTATTCGGATCAAACATTTTAGGTTGATCTTTTACAATATTATTTTGTCTATTTTTATATTCTTCCATTTGAATAAACGTTCTATCTATTTGCTCTTTAATATCCGCTGGTTTACGATTAAACCCTCTTAAGACTGTCCCTTTTAACTCTGGTTCATTACCACTTCTAATAATCATTTTACCATCTCCAATATTTTTTTAACCGGTCCATACGTTTTACGATAGCCATCAATTAAACCATACTTTTCTAAAGCTTCCAAATGTTTTTTTGTTGGATAACCTTTGTGATTGGCAAATCCATATTGTGGATATTTTTTATCGATTTCATAAAGTATACTGTCTCTAGTTACTTTGGCAATTACTGAAGCAGCTGCAATGCTTATACTTTTGGCATCACCTTTAATAATCGATTTGACTGGAATATCAATATTTATTGGCATCGCATCTGATAAAACATACTCTAAGTCAATTTGTTTTTGAACTTTTTTAATTGCTTTAATCATCGCTTTTCTACTAGCTTCATAAATATTAATTCTGTCGATTTCTTCTGGCTCAATAATTCCTACAGCCCAAATACTATTATTAATAATGTAATCATAAAATATATTTCGTTTCTTTTCAGATAGTTTTTTTGAATCTGTAAGACCTTCTAAAACAAAATCTTTCGGTAAGACGACACATGCTGCGACAACCGGCCCAAATAATGGCCCCCTGCCAGCTTCATCAGTTCCTCCGATGATATTAATACCTTGATCAAACAATTCCTTTTCATAGGCCCATAAATCCATCTTACCACCATTATAATTATACCAAAAATATTAAAAAAAAACATCAAAAGATGTTTATTTGTTTTCTAAATATTTTTGAACTTTTATATCCAGTGCATTAATTAATTTGTCAATTTCTTCTTTTGAAGTAACCTTAGCCCCAGATGCATAAATATGACCGCCGCCACCAAACTCTGAAGCAACGTCATTTATAATTGGCCCTCTAGATCTAATTGATGTCCGATAATTTTTAGCATCTTTGTCATATGAAAATGTTACCCATACTAGCATTTCATTTATGTAATTAAAATCATTAATCATATTACCAGAAGTGGCTACATCCATATTATATTTTTTTAAATCTTCCTCTGAAATAATAATATAACCAACACCATTTTCACTAAATTTAAAATTCTGTTCTAAAAAGCCATGGAATTTAATTTCAGAATATGGTCTTAAATATAATTTTTCATACACTTCCGTAATATCTAATTTTGTTTCTTGTAATAAATAACTAACTAAATAAAAAGTTTTATTAGTTGAATATTTGAATAGAAATCTATTTGTATCAGATACTAACCCCGCATAAAGTTTAAATGCAGCACTATCTGAAAGCTTTAATTTAGTATAATAAGTAAGTTCGATAATCATTTGCGCCGCTGATGAAGCCGAATCATCAATCCATTCGATATCACACATTTTTTCGATAAATGGATGATGATCTATTTTAATAGATTTATTAAATCTTTTAACATCAACGCCATCCACTCTTTTCGCATCAGGTGTATCTAAAACTATTAAAAGCCCATTGTACATATCACTGTTAAATTTATCTAATTCACCTAAATATTTAAATTTACTAGCAGGCGCCCCAACAACATATACTTTTTTATTAGGGAAAGTATTTAAAATTACTTCTTTTAGGCCTAATGTACTGCCTAAAGCATCGGGATCAGGCCCAATATGCCGAGCCAAAACAATGGTATCAGCATTTTTTATTTCTTTGTATATTTGTCCATATATGCTCATATTATCACCTATAATTCATAAATTTGATAGCCACAATTAGGTAGCTCAATCTTTCTTAAATTTCCATCCTTAGGAATTTTATGCAAAGAATAATAAATTGCTCTTGCGACACCACTGTGCGTAACAACCAAAAGTGTTTCATCAGGATAGTTTTCTTTTAAGTCACTTATAAAGTCTTTGGCCCTGTTTAAAATATCATGGACTTTTTCGCAGCCACCAGTTTCAACGTTTAAATTATAATCCCATAATTCATTGGGATTAGTTTCGATCTTTAATTTACCTTCGTTGTCACCATAATCTCTTTCAATTAATCTTTCATCAATAATTACCGTTTTTTTTGTAATCAATCTAGCAGTATCAATGGTCCTCAAAAGTGGTGACGAAAAAACTCTATCAAATGATATATCTTTTAATTCCTCACCTAATTTTTTTGCTTGCATGATCCCTTTAGAAGTAAGTGGGCTTTCTTTACTACCACTAACTCTTTCTTCAAGATTTGCAAGTGTCTCGCCATGTCTAACTACATATAACTTCATAACATGCCCCTATCTAATATATATCTATATTCATTGTACCACAAATTAAAAATTTATGATAATTTTTGTAAATAGTCATCTAAAATGCTAAATAATTCATCTTTAGTTGTTACTTTAAAAACTTTTTCTTTGACTTCACTGCTTTTTGGCATTCCTTTTAAATAATAGCTGATATGAGTTCTCATTTCTTTAACCGCAATATTTTCTTTCTTAGTTTCCAATAAATAATTTAAATGTTTTTTTATCATTTCAATTATTTCACTATAACTTGGCTTTTCTAAAATAGTTTCATTTTCTAGATATTCAATAGTATCACGTATCAACCAAGGGTTCCCAATCGCTGCTCTTCCTATCATTACAGCATCGCAACCCGTTTCATCTATCATTCTTTTGGCATCTATTGGATTTTTGATGTCCCCATTGCCAATGACTGGAATATTCACACTTTCTTTCACTTTTTTAATAATTGTCCAATCGGCTTTGCCACTATATCCTTGACTACGAGTTCGTGGATGAATAGCAATCGCACTAGCTCCGGCTTTCTCACATACTTTAGCAATTTCTACAGCGTTGATACTATTAGCATCCCAACCACTTCTAATTTTAACAGTTACTGGAACTGACACAGTATCAGCAACGGCCTTTACAATTTCATACACTTTTTCTGGATTTTTTAATAATGCACTTCCAGCTTGTGCTCTAGTCGCAACTTTTGGAACTGGACAACCCATATTAATATCAATAATATCTGGATGCATCTTTTCTTCAATAAATTTGGCAGCGACTTTAAAACTTTCTAAATCACTTCCAAATATTTGTTGGGAAATTGGCCTTTCAAAATCGGTCATGTAAAGCATGTCAATGGTTTTTGTACTACCATAAAAAATAGCTTTATCACTAACCATTTCACATACAACTAGTCCACAGCCCATCTCTTTTACAATACGACGATACGCACTATTTGAAATGCCAGCCATCGGCGCTAAAACAACTTTATTATTAATTTCAACATTGCCAATTTTCCACATATTATCACCACCACCATTATATCATAAAAAAAAGACTAACGTCTTTTTCTTTCCTTCATTTCATTGTAAATACATAATCCTGTTGCTCCTAAAAAAGTAATTGTTACACCACCATTTAAAATGATTTTTTTTACTTTTTCGCCATTCGGATTATAACTTTCTTTAGCACTGATCATTTCCTTTTTTAAATCGCTCTTATTATAAGTAATTGTACTTCCACCGTCACTAATAGTTAGTGTATCATCATCAGTATCCACTAAAGCTTCCAACTCTTCACTATTTATAGTTATATTTGTATTGGCTGTTTTAATGATCGCTGTGTTATAATTATAATCCCAATTAGTAGGATTAATCATATCAATTAGCGTGCCATTATATTTATATTCTACACTAAGTTCTTCAGAAGCATAGGCATTTACTGGAAATAAAGCCGCTATTAGAACGGCTGTCGATAATGCTAATTTATATGATTTATCATCCTTAATTTTGTCAAAAAAATGAACATTTTTCATATTAATTCCCCCATTGGATAGGTATTATATAATAAAAAATAAATTTTAGCAAACAAAAAAACTATTTAAAATAGTTTTTAACAATTATCGTCTGGCATGACTTCCTGATATTTTTGTTTTAAAGATGTTCCCAAATCTATTATGACATAATCATTTTTGATTTCGCAGTACTTATCGGCAAACGATGTTGAAATATACCCATTTTCTATTAAATCTGCAGTTACATCAATTCTACGTTTTGTACCTAAACTATCAATATTATCATTAACATACTCCGCTACAGCCGCCATAACAAATTCCTTAACTGATTTATCTATTTTAGCTTGACCTTTATTTAACATACTAACTAAGGCTGGAAACGCGATTAATGCCAATATAGCTATAATAACGACTGCGCCTACTAGTTCAATTAATGTAAAACCATTTTTCTTCATAGTATCACCATAATAATTATATAATAGAAATTAAAAAAAAGAAAGTATAAACTTTCTAATTGCCAACTTTATGGTAATCTAATCTTAGTTTATCGGCAATAGTGACAATAAACTCTGAATTTGTTGGCTTAGCTTTATCAATATCAACACTATATCCAAATAATTCCTCCATAAAATCTAAATTACCTCGATTCCAACTAACTTCAATGGCATGCCTAATAGCTCTTTCAACTCGAGATACAGTTGTCGAAAATTTAGTAGCTAGTTCAGGGTATAATTCTTTAGTAATGCCGCCAATAACTTCGGGATTTTTAAAAATAATGTTGACGGCTTCTCTAATATATTGGTACCCTTTAATATGTGATGGAATACCTAGCTCATGCAGCATTTTAGTAATTGACACTTGAATATTACTATTGTAAAAATCAATATTTTTATTTTCATTTTTTTTGTTGGTTATTTCGTGAATTCTTTTTTCTAAGTCTTCTAAATCAAATGGTTTTAAAATATAATAATTAACTCCATATTCTGAAACTTCTCTAATCACTTCGGCAGCATTATAACTAGTTGCGACAATTACTTTTTTATCAATTCCTAACTTTTTCATCTCTTTTAAAACATAAATTCCATCTTTTTTTGGCATAATCAAATCTAAAATAATTAAGTCAATTTCATCTAAGTTTTCTTTAATTATTTCTAGTCCTTGAATTCCATCGTAGGCTTCTTTTATAACATTAACACCTTTCTTTTCCTTAAAATATTCTTTAACCATGTCTATTAAGTTTACATTATCATCAATCATTAATACATTTATTGTTTCCATTTCTTATTCTCCTTTACTTTTTTTAATTATACAAAACATAATTTTCATTTTCTAGAGTAAATAATAGCTAATTTTGTCGAATGTTTTTAAGAACAAATAAAGAGAAGTATTTTAGTACTTCTCTTATTTATTTTTTCCAAAATTTAAACTTTTGAATTCTTTTTTTAAATTTGCTATAAAAACTTTTTTCTTTTTTTCTTATGGCTTTTTTATAAACATCTAAAACTCTTTCAGCAAAATATTTAGATGAATGATTTTCGGCACTCGCTCTTGCGCCCTTACTTAAATAAAGTAGTTTTTTCTTACTTTTAAGTAGTTTTAAAATACATTCTCGACATTCTTTCTCATCTTTAAATAAATAACCATTTAAATCATCAACAACTGTACCATTAAAGCTTTCATCATCAATACATAAAGCTGGAAGTGAGGCTGCCATAGCTTCAATAATAGTAAGTCCTTGCGTTTCTGTGGTTGACGCTGAAATAAAAGCGCTTCCCAGACTATAATATAATGGAATATCTTCCCATGGGACCTTTCCAGTAAAAATAATATTGCTTGTCGCCTTTTTTTGCTTTACATATTCCTCATATATTTCTTTATCAGGGCCATCACCAATTATCAATAGTTTTAAATTTTTATTAGTTTTAGATAGTTCACTAACAACATCAATAACAAAAGGAATGTTTTTTTCTTCAGCAATACGACCTACAAAAATCAAGACAAAATCATTTGCTTTAATTTTACATTTTCTTTTTAATTCAGCTAGTTTTCGAAGATTAATATTTTCTTTATAAAATCTTTCAACTTCAATACCGGTTGGAATAATATGAATATTTCTTTCAACATTATATTTTTCTTTAAACAAATTGTATGCTTTTTTAGTTGGTACAATAAGTTCATTAATAGTCTTGTCGCAATAGAATTTTGTCAAATATTCTACAAGTTTTTTACTTGATCTATTGAAATGTCCTTTAGTTATATAGTGAACGTAATCTTCATACATTGTATGATATGTATGAACAATTGGTATATTGTATTGTTTAGCAAACAATCTGGCAAAAGATCCAATCGCAAATTCAGTTTGTGAATGAATAACATCTAGTTTCCAACTTTTTATTTTATTAATAGCTTTAATAGGATAAATACTAGTAAGTCTAGAATCATATATACCGGTTGGAATTCCAGGAATTCTTAAAACTTTTTCCTCTTCATCATAATCATAATGGAAACCTTCTAAATTGGCTGTCACAACATATACTTCATGCCCTTTTTTTTCAAGGGCTTTTTTAAGCATTACTTCACTAGTAACTAATCCACTTATATATGGGGTATACGTCTCAGTAAAAATTCCAATGCGCATGGTTAATCCTCCTTAAAGTTTATTCTTTTTCATCAATTACTTTGATTGCTGGTAAAACTTTTCCTTCAAGCATTTCCAAACTTGCACCACCACCCGTGGAAATTAATGAAAATTTATCTTTGTATCCTAGATTAATAGCTGCACTTGCCGTGTCACCACCACCAATAATTGTAGTGGCTTTAGTGTTTGAAACAATTTCTAGTACTTTTTTAGTTCCTTTAGCGAATTTTTCAGATTCAAAATATCCTAGTGGACCATTCCAAAAAATTGTTTTCGCATCTTCAATATATTGTTTGAATACTTTAATAGTTCTTGGTCCAACATCTAAACCAATTTCGTTTTCTTCAATTTCATTAATAAATCGGTTTTTAGTTTCTTTACTATCTTTTAAACTAGTACTTGTGACAATGTCAATAGGCAAAATAATTTTGTCTTCGTATTTAGCAAGCATTTTAGTACAAAATTCTAGGCTGTCTTTTTCAACTGGAGATTTTCCAACTTTGAAGCCTGCCGCCTTTAAAAAAGTAAATGCCATAGCTCCACCAATTAATACATAATCAGCTTTTTTTGCTAAATTATCAATGACTTTTATTTTGTCGCTTACCTTAGCGCCACCTAAAATAATAACAAAAGGTTTTTTTGGTTTTTCTAAAGTTTGATTTAAATATTTTAGTTCTTTAATAACCAAAAAACCTAATCCGTTTGGTAAATGTTTGGCAATACCAACATTAGATGCATGCTTCCTGTGAGCAGTTCCAAAAGCGTCGTTGATAAAAATATCACCTAATGACGCCCAGTATTTACCCAATAATGAATTGTTTTTGCTTTCCTTTTCGCCTTTTAAATCTTCAAATCGCGTATTTTCAAGTAAAATAACTTCCCTATTTTTCATTTTATCGATAGCTTCTTCAACTTCTTTACCTCTTGTTTTATCGATAAATTTTACTTTTCTTTTTAATAATTCTGACAATCTATCGGCAACAATTTTTAAGCTTTTATCTTTTTTATCATCTTCAGTTTTTACTCTTCCTAAATGTGATAAAATTATTACTTTACCACTATTTCTAATTACATATTTAATTGTTTTTAACGCTTCCCTAATACGATTATCATCAGTAATTTTCCCATTAGAAATAGGTACGTTTAAATCACACCTAATAATTACTTTTTTATTTTTTAAATCATAATCACGTACTGTTTTTTTCATGAGTATGCCTCCTATTAATTATTTTTAAGAACATTTAGTCCACGTTGCTCCATTTGGTTTAGTCAAATCTTTTTGTATGTAACCTGCATTTTTAAGTTCTTCTAGTGTCTTATCTTTAGCTGCATCCTTACCATATACTGCTTCATATGCCTCACAGGCATTTTTAGCTATTTGATCAAATTCTTTACCTTCATTAGTTTTAGCGGTAGAGTTTGATTTAATAATAGCGGGAACAGCTACTAAAATAATTATTCCAAGTAATACTAAAATACCTAGTAGTTCTATTAGTGTAAATCCGTTCTTTTTCATGTTATCACCCTATTATTATTTTATACTAATTACTATATTTTTACAAGGAAAACATTTCCTGTGTAAAGTTTTTATAAAAAATGTTGTCCTTTTTTTAAATACTTTGTATAATTATTGTATAAGCAACACTATGAATGGAGAATTTCAATGAATAAAAAAGAAATAATTAGGATGACAAAATTTACGTTGTTTTCGATATCGGCAGGAATTATTGAAATAGTAGTCTTTGCATTTTTAAATCAGTTTTTTGCATTTGGCTACTGGGTTAATTATTTAGTGGCTTTGATAGCTTCAGTAGTTTGGAACTTTACATTAAATAGAAATTTTACTTTTAGAGCTGCTAATAATATTCCGATTGCGATGATGAAGGTAGCATTATTTTATTTAGTATTTACTCCAGTATCAACAATATGCGGAAACTATTTGGCGGAGAATTTAGGCTGGAATGAATATATAGTGACTGGATTAAATATGGCATGTAATTTTGTTTTAGAATATTTATATGATAAATATGTTGTCTTTAGAGGCAGTATTGATACTAAAGTAAAGGAGAAATGACATGGATTTTGCAAAAGAAATGCTTGATTTAGAAGGAACTAATAGTGACAATACTTATTTAATTAATATTGGAGATTGCCCAGTTATTTTAACTGCGCCTCATACCATGGAGCAAAAAAAAGAAGATGGTATTAAATTTGGAGAGTTTTTTACTAAAGCTATTGCCATGTATGTGGCAAAAAAAACTAATTGTTCATACTTGATAAAACAAAAAGATACTGGTAAAGATGCTAACCGTGAAGTAAAAGAAGATTTTAAGGATATGCTTATTACGTTTATTAAAAATAATAATATTAAACTTGTAATTGACATTCATGGATCTAAAAAAGAGCGAGAATATGATATTGAATTTGGCACTTTAAATAATTTGAGTTGTGATTTTAGTGTTGTTAAAGAATTAGAAGATGCGATGCATGAAAATAATATTGATAATATCACTTATAATGATCCATTTAAAGGTGGCGCTATTACGCAAACAGTATATGAAAAAACAAATATTGATATTATTCAATTAGAAATTAATCAAAATTATCGTGATATAAATGATTTTGAAAAATTGCAAAATTTATGTCAAGCGCTAATAGATTTTATTAATCAATACAAAGAGTTTTTAAAAAAATAAAGGGTTTAAAATACCCTTTATTTTTTGGTGAAATGTCCAGGCTGTCCAGATTTATCTATTCTGGCATATGTTTTATCTATATGATCAGCAGAATATTTTGTTCCATTGCCACCTATCCTATTATTTAAATTATAACATGACGTGGATTCTTTTTCTATATTTTTTAATTTAAAAAGAGTATTTACATACTCTTTCTTTTTTCGTATAAGCTTTTAGCAGTTCTAACCATTTGAGCACTATAACCCATTTCATTGTCATACCAAGCAATTACTTTTACTAATTGTTTGCCATCAGTATCAAGAACACTTGTTAAAAGTCCATCGACCAAGGCTCCGCAATGTGAACCGATAATATCGCTTGAAACAATTGGATCTTCTGTGTATTTTAATACTTCATTGGTGTTTGTTTTAAAAGTATTATTAATTTCTTCAGCTGTAGTACTTCTTTCAAATTCTAGTGTTAAATCAATTACTGAACCATCTGTAACTGGTACTCTTAAGGCACTACCATCAAGTTTTCCATTTAATTCTGGGATAACTTTTCCAATGGCTGAAGCGGCACCAGTAGATGCTGGAATAATATTAGCAGCTCCGGCTCTTCCTCTTCTAGAAAGTGAACCTTTTTTGTGAGTTCCATCTAAAATTTCTTGGTCATTAGTATAAGCATGAACTGTTGTCATATAACCTTTAACAATATGAAATTCTTTATTTAAAATATCGATAACTGGTGCCAAACAATTAGTTGTACAAGAAGCTGTACTAATAACTTGTTCCGTACCATCTAAAGTATCTTCATTTACTCCATAAACAATAGTTTTTAAATCTCCCTTAGCTGGCGCTGAAATAATTACTTGTTTTGCCCCAGCATTAATGTGGGCCATAGCTTTCTCTTTTTCTGTAAATACTCCTGTACATTCAAAAACTATATCAACGTCAAGTTCTCTCCATGGTAGATTGTTTGGATCGTCTTCAGAAAATATTTTAATTTGTCTTCCTGAAACTGTTATATGATCCCCTTCATAACTAATTTCTTCTGGTTTATAAGGACGATGCGAAGTGTCATATTTAAGTAAATAAGCTAATTGATCGTCACCAGTACGATTATTAATTGCTACTACTTCGAAATCATTATCCTCCTCCATTATTCTAAAGACTAGTCTTCCGATTCTTCCGAATCCATTAATTGCAACTTTTATCATATATATTCCTCCTTACTGATTGTAAATGCCATCCCCAATAAATTCTCTTAAAATTGAGTCTTTTGGAACTTCCTCACTCGATATTGGTAAAAATTGACGTAATACATTAATTAGTCTAATTGCTTCACTATATACTTCGCTTGTTTGACTTATGCCATATAAAAGCGGTTCAGCATATATTCTCAAAACACCAAGTTCATAGCTTAATGAACTATTTATAACTGCATCAACATCATACTGAAAAGGATAGATGTTTTTACTTGTGCCACGGTCAACATTTGGCCACATTTTCAATGTTTCTTCAGCTGTCGTACTACGAGTTCTATTGTCTCTGACAATTCTTCGTAATTTACGTATATCGGTAGTCCTGATACGATTATGATTATCAATCTTTAACCAAGCAAGTGGACTAATAAATATTTTATATTTATTTTCCCTTTTAATATTTTTAGTTAAAATATCATTTAAGGCATGTGTTCCTTCTACTAATAAAATTTCATTTTCTTCTAAACTAACATATTTACCATCATATATATTAGTACCACTTTCAAAATTATGCTCAGGAATATCAACTTTTTTACCACTTAATAGTTTTTCTAAATGATTATTGAATAGTTTAACATCAGTAGCCCCAATATCGTCAAAATCATATTCACCATTTTCATCTTTTGGTGTCTTTTTACGAGTGACTAAATAATCATCTAAAGAAATTTGACGTGTTGTAATTCCCTTAGCTTTTAAATACAAAGCCAATTTTTTTGAGGTTGTCGTTTTACCACTTGAAGAAGGACCTGATAATAAAATTACTTTGATGCGGTCTTTCTTTTTGTATATATCTTCAGCAATAAATGAAAGAACACTTTCAAAATGGGCTTCAAATATTCTAATCGCATCACCATATTTTCCTTTAGCGCCCCAGTCATTTAAGTCACTGGCTAAAGAAATATTAATGGTTTGTCCCCACTCTTTAAATTCATCATACATTTTAACTAAACTTGTATATTCCTTGTAACTTGCGACAACATTTGGTTTTTCAATGCTCGGATAGTTTACAACAAAGAAATTATTTCTGATGTACGTTAATTTAAATTTATTAATTTGACCGGTATTGTGAGCAAGCGTTCCAAAGAAATAATCATAAGTGTTTTTCAATTTATGAAGTCCTATAGTTGAGTTACTTGTATAATTTAAATTTTTAACTTTATCCAATTGTTTAGTTTTCTTAAAATATTTAATAGCTTCTAATCTAGCAACTTTAGCTTTAATAATTGGCAATTCCTGCTTTACTAGTTCATGCATTTTTTCTTCAATGTTTTCAACAGTCTTTGTTTGTAGTTTTTGCCCCACTACTTCGCAATAAATACCATTATTAAGTGAATAATTAATTAAAACTTCTGAGTCTTTTTCTAATACTTCCTTAGCAGCAACTATTGTTAAAAACTCTAAACTTCTTTGGTAAATATTATTTCCTTCAGCTGAACTAAGATCAAAAAAATCAATAGTTCCATTTTCGGTAATTTCCTCACTCAAATCGATATATAAATTATTCAATTTGGCGCCGATAATCGGATACTTAAAATCTTTTTGAACAGTTTTGCTAACTTCATATACTGTTGATCCGCTAGCAATATTAGGTATTGCCTCGCCATGATACTTTAGTTTTACTGTATTCATATTTTCCCTCTATTCTTTAAATGTTTCTTTGAATGTTTTTCTAAATTCCTTAAGGTTAATGCCTGTAGAAATTTTAATATTGCTTTCATCTACTAATTTAACTTTACTTACTCCTCTATTTATTAAATCAACTTTAATTTTACATGGTTTATATCTAACGATTTTACCATTTAAAATCGCCGCCATCGTTAATGGGTCAGCAGCTGTAAAGCCTTCAACATTATAACGTTTTTTACTAAATTTCATATATCTATGAGTAATTCTACCAATAAATCTAGAAATTTTATTTTTTGATTTTCTTAGTGATTCTAAATAATCTTTTTCAATCCAGGCGGCTACTCCTGCTTCATGCGTAATAATTCTAATGTTTTTAAAGCCTGCTTTCAAAACTTCTTTAGCAGCTTCTGGATTAACGCTCAAATTAAATTCATGATATAGCTCTTTGGATTTTGCATTATAAGAAATTCCCATAATCACTACTCTCGAAATTTTATCGACAATTGTTTTATCTTGTTTAATCGCATTGGCTAAATTTGTAAGCGGCCCAAAACAAACAATAGTTAATTTATCATACGTATGAGCTGCTTCAACAATAAAGTCTTCCGCACTCATTCTTGAAACTCTTCTTTCACTTTTTGGTGTCGCTATATCACCTAAACCATTTTTGCCATGTGCATATGATGCTAGTTCATAATCAATATTCTCTAATTGTTTACTTTTATATATTTTGATGTCACTACCAAGCATATCTTCAACTGCTTTTAAGTTTCTTAGTGAATTATCTATTTTAATATTGCCTTGAGCTAATGTGAAACCAACAATATCAAGGCCATTTAAATACCCCATCATAATAGCTACAGCATCATCGATGCCAGGATCGGTATCAATTATATATTTCATGTTAATCTACCTCCTGTTACTATACACTATCCTCTTTAATTTTATCAAAAATATCCTATTTTGTCAGTAAATTTAATGAATAAAACATTTCATTTACACTTATGATAACATTAGGAGATGATTAATTTGTTAATACCAAATGTTATTGAAATAGATGAAACTGGCGAAAGAGTATATGATATTTATAGTAGACTTTTAAAGGATAGAATTATTATTTTAAGTGGAGAAATTGATGATAAACTAGCTAATTCTATTGTTGGTCAATTACTTTATCTTGATTCATTAAATCATGATATTATTAATTTATATATAAACTCCCCAGGAGGATCTATTACCTCTGGAATGGCCATTTATGACACAATGAATTTTGTCAAAAGTAAAGTGTCAACTATTTGTATAGGTATGGCCGCCAGTATGGCCGCGTTTCTTCTTTCAAGTGGCGAGAAAAATTTAAGGTATTCTTTACCTAATAGTGAAGTTATGATTCATCAACCACTTGGTGGAGCCCAAGGCCAAGCTACGGAAATTAAAATAGCAGCTGAACGAATAATAAAATTAAAAGAAAAAATAAATAAAATACTAAGTAAAAATACCAATCAAGAACTTTCCAAAATCGAAAAAGATACTGAAAGAGATTATTTTCTTTCAGCTAAAGAAGCCCTTGATTATGGATTAATTGATAAAATAATATAAAAAAGTCCTTGAATTCAAGGACTTTATTATTTAGAATATTTAGATCCGCCTAATTGTTGTTGACCCATTTGAACAAGTCTTTTAGTGATTTCTCCACCTACAGAACCATTAGCTCTACTTGAAGCATCTGGGCCCATATTAACACCTAATTCACTAGCTATTTCATATTTCATTTGTTCAATTGCTTGTTTAGCACCAGGTGCCACAATTTTACTATTAGTAGTCATGCATTTCACCTCCTGTACATTAATATAGTGCACATATTTTTTGGTAAAATACATGGTAATTTTTACTAAAGAATATCGCTAAAATTATTCTCTTCAAATTCGGTAATTGTTTTTGCATTATTGATGCATTCTTCTACTAAAGCTTCATAATTAATGCTTTTTTCATATTCAGTGCATTTTTCTAATTTTGGATTAATTACAGGATGTTTTGGAACAAAAATAGTACAACAATCTTCAAAAGGTAAAATGCTTGTTTCATAAGTTCCAATTTTTTGAGCCAAATTAATTATTTCTAATTTATCAAAACACGCTACTGGTCTTATTACTGGCATGTTTGTAACACTATTTATACAATTAATGCTATCTAAAGTTTGGGAAGCAACTTGGCCAATTGATTCACCATTAACAATTATTTTGGCATTAATTTTTTTGGCAAGTTTTTCGGAAATACGATACATCATTCTTCGCATAATGGTTATCATATAATTATCAGGACAATTTCTAAAAATTTCTTCCTGAATTTTTGTAAATGGTATTACATGTACTTTTATATGCGATGAATAATTATTTAAAATGCTTGCAAGTTTCAATACTTTGTTTCTTGCTTCCTCGCTAGTATGTGGTGGAGAATCAAAATATATACATTCGATATTTACCCCTCTTTTTAAAGTTAAATATCCGGCTACTGGACTATCAATTCCACCACTTAACATAAGTAAACCTGTTCCCTGTATTCCAACAGGATATCCACCTATTCCTTTTATCTCATCAGTATATACGAAAGTGCCGTTATTTCTAATTTCGACGGTTAAAGTTATATCTGGATTATGAACATCAACTTTAAAATCAGTATTTTTTAAAATCATGCCGCCTAATTTTCTACTATATTCCATTGAATGAATTGGATATGTTTTATCGGCTCTATTAGTAACTACTTTAAATGTTTTTTTACTTTTATCCATAATTTCTAATGCTTTGGCAAGTACATCTTCAATATTATTATTAACTTTATAGCAAATAACTATACTATATATACCAAAAATATTTTGTAATTTTTGAGCCACTTTTTTAGCATCACTACATTTTACATACATTCTTACTCTATCTTTAGTAATAGAAATTTCTTCATCTTTTAATAAATTTTTAATATTGTTTTCTAAGGTTTTGATAAAAAAATTGCGATTGTCTTTTTTAGTAGTAAGTTCACCATATTTTATTAATATTAATTCTTCCATAATATCACTCCATTAAATAGTTTCTTCATTCTTAAATTACCCTTTTAATTAATTTTTTTTCTTCAAGTTTACTAATGTCTTCAAAATATGTTCCATAATACCAAGTAACAATGTATTCTTCACATGAATTATTATAAGCTTTTGTAAAAACAATTCCATAATCATCGGTTAAAGATTCAAGTTCATCTACCCTTTTTAATTCATCGATCGCTTTAAATTCCATTTCTGTTTCCGGAATTCGAATACATAAATTATCAGAAATTGTGTGTTTTTTCTCAAATATTTGATTTTCATATTCATTTTTGAAATCTTGCATAAGCATATTAAATACATCTTTTTTTAATTCATCAATATGTTTTAAAGCCTCTATTTCATGGCTTATATCTAATTGTCTTTCCTGTAACAATAAAAGGTTTAAAGAAACATCATATAATTCTTGGTTGTATTCCATAAAATCACTCCATCTAAAGAATTATACTATATTTTTCAAAAGAAAAAAAGGCTATTTAGCCTCTTCACTATAAAAATTTAATAATTTTTCATATATTCCTGGTTCTATTTTATTAAGGGAATTAATCGTAAGCTCTAGTGATTTTTTATATTCACCCTTATTAAATAAAACTTCTGAATAAGATAAATTCTTATCTAATTCTTTTTCTACTGAACGATAACGATTTCCATAAACAATGGCCATTTCTGCAAACATAGCGGTTTTCATCATTTCTTTAGTTTTGGCGAACAATTTAAGTGCCAAATCTCTAGCGGTATCAACTCTGGTATTTAATGTTTCGATCGTTAATGGCTTTTTATCTAATTCTTTAACTATTTCCTTGATAGCTTCGCTAGCTTCTTTAAGTTCAACATAATAACTATTTGGAATTACTGGTAAATTATAATTTCTGATTTGATTTTTAGAATCTTTAAGTAAAATGTTTACTTCGGAAAGTTGTTGTCTAGCACGCATCTCATCATCATGCATAGTTCCAATAATATCTAATGTTTTATCAAGTTTTTCTTCAATAGATGATAGTCTTACTGCCAAAACATCAACTTCTTCAGTCAATTTAGAAAAAGGTATAGAGTTATTAGCCGCATGATTATTTAACATATTATAATCACTATTAAGTTCTTCTAAATCTTTTCTAACCTGCTCTAGCGAGTCAATATCAGCTTTTTCTAGATTATATGTATTTTTTAGTTCCTCAATCTGTTCAAAAATGTCATTAACCAAATTATTCATTTTGTCTAGTTTATTTTGAAGAGCTTTATCAGCGTCAGTATATTCACTTTTGATGATTTTTTCTTTTTCAAAATCCGTGAATAAAGCTTCAAAATATTCCGTTAATACTTTAAGTTCAAACAGACTATTTTCTAAATCTAATACTTTTGCGCGATCCAAAATGTCTTGAATTTTTTTGTCAGCTTCTTCGATATTAAATTCAACATTCAAATAATCCAGTGCATAGCCTTCTTCAGTCATTTTTTGATAAACTTCTTCAATTTCATCCATTTTACGAGGTAAAATGTTTTCGCCAATTAAAACGATAGAAGGCATTTCTTCAACTACAACCTCAATATGATTAAGCATTTCTTCAACTGCTCTGACAATTGTTTCTACTTCATCAAAGTCGTTGCGATCCATAATATTTTCAAATTCTTCAAATCTTTTAGCAATATTTTCAAACTGTAAGCTAATTGGCTCAGCCATATCACCATATTCATTTTGGCGTTCATTAAATTTTTCAATAATTTCGCGATATCTAGCTTTCAGCTTAGTTATGACTGCCCTGTTACGTTCTTCACTATTAGTTAAATTTTTAATTTCATCTAATAAAAAATCAGATTTCGTACGGACTTTATAAAGCTCCATTTCTAGTTTAGCAATTTTATACATTGTACTTTTATAATCTTTTTTAGAAAGTGAATATTCGGCATCGATTAACATGTCGGTAATTTTAGGAATTTTAGTTTCTTTAATATCATCTAGACGATCTTGCCAACCATTGTACATGGCTTCAAACTTTTCGTTTTTTAAAAATGTTTCTACTTTCGCAAGTTCTGGGCCTACTGGGGCACTATTAATTTCATTTTTCTGATATTCTAGTTCCTCCAACATTTGTTGATATTTCTTTTTTTTGCGATGCTTTACAATCATAAGCGCAATAAAAAGAATAACAATGGTAGCGGCAAATACTATAATTGATAACATTAATGTTTTGTCCATCCTTATCACCTATATTTATTTTAACATATTTTTGTCGCATTTTGCATTTTTTTGTATTTTTTTGTTAATTATTAACCTATTTATATAAATTTAGTCTTGACTTTAAAGGGCAAACATAATATAATTAAGAAGCGTGATTTAATGACGCAGCGTTATTTTGAAAATTATAATGTGATTATTCCCTATAGGGGTTATTAGTAACTTTTTATTGCAAAGCTGCTAAGCGAAAATATTAATTTATTCACCCTATAATTTGGCAAAATAACCTCTCACGCTAGAGGGAGGAAAATATGGCAAGATATACTGGCCCAATGTACAAAAAATCTAGAAGACTTGGTTTTTCAGTACTAGAAAGTGGTAAAGAACTTTCTAAGAAACCTTACGCTCCAGGACAGCATGGACAAGATAGAAGAAAAAAACTATCTAACTATGGTATTCAATTACAAGAAAAAC
>CAZELY010000002.1:0-79995 GCA_964513345.1 uncultured Muribaculaceae bacterium | reverse complement strand
ACCTGCACAACAAACTAGTTCGCGCACAGGAATATCTAAAGTCTGGACCAAGTCTACTGAATAAGTCCACCTTTTATCATACCAATTTTCAGAATCTTCAGGTTTACAAATAACAACCATTTCTTGTTTTTCAAATTGGTGAATACGATATACTCCACGTTCTTCAATGCCATGGGCACCTACTTCTTTTCTAAAACATGGTGAATATGAAGTCATTGTAATTGGTAAATCTTTTTCTTTTAAAATTTGATCTTTAAATTTAGCAATCATTGAATGCTCAGATGTTCCAATTAAATATAAATCTTCACCTTCAATTTTATACATCATGTTTTCTTTTTCTTCAAATGACATAACTCCATCAACTGCATCACTATGAATCATAAACGGTGGGATACAATAAGTAAATCCCTTGTCAATCATAAAATCACGAGCATAAGTCAAAACTGCCGAATGAAGTCTAGCAATATCCCCCATTAAATAATAAAAACCATTACCAGAAACTCGACCAGCAGCATCCTTATCTAAGCCATTAAAACTTTCCATAATTTCTGCATGATATGGAATTTCATAGTCAGGAACTTTAGGATCTCCAAATCTAGCTTCTTCAACATTTTTAGTATCATCTTCACCGATTGGTACATCGTCAGCAATAATATTTGGAATCATCATCATTTTTTCTTTTATTTCTTTTTCTAGTTCGGTTTCTTTAGTTGTTAATTCATCAATTTTTTCACCATAAGAAGCAATTTCTTTTTTTAAGGTTTCAGCTTCTTCTTGCTTCCCTTCGCGCATTAAAGTTCCAATTTCGCTACTTTTACTATTTTTTAAAGCTCGAAGTTCGTCTCCTTGTCCTTTGCATTCACGATATTCTTTATCTAATTTTTCAATTTCGTCAACAAGTGGTAGTTTATGATCTTGAAATTTCTTTTTAATATTTTCCTTAACAATTTCTTTATTTTCTCTAATTAATTTAATATCTATCATGTCTAGGCCCCTTTCTTAAAACTCTAGGTTTTTCATTTCTTCTTTCAATTTTATCATCAATCAAAAATATTTGATTACTGATACTTATATTTTCGTTTTCCTTTTTATCTTTGATGGATGAATAAATACGTATTTCTCTACGTGCCTCCACAATTTTTTCATCACTATGGGCATTTTGTTGTTCTAATTCATATAGTTTCATTTTGGTACTTAAAGAGGTTGGAATTTTTCTAAATCCTTTGCTGTGAGATTTTTCGTTAGTCAAAATCGTTTGAATTTTACGATCTGTTACAAAAATTTTTATAGTATAATGATTAATAGTCTGTTTATAAAGCGCTATTTTGCTATCACATCTCTCAATTTCCCTAAGATTTTTCTCTTTTTTTTGTAAAAGCTTTTCTCTTTCTACTAGTAAAAAAGCAATGTCTTCTTCATCCAAAGGCCATTTTTTTAATACTTCATCAATTGTCATATTACTTACTCCTTACTGCTTCTTGTTCCTCACTCGAAGCCTTATTAGCCAAAGCTAACGCAACTCGCGTTTTTAAAAGTTCTTTTCGTTTTTCTTCTACCACTTTCTTCATTTCTTCAGCACTATCCTTATCAGAAGCCATATCATAAGTGTGCTTTCTAATTTCCTTTTGTAATTCTGATGATTTTTGTTCTAATCTTTCTTTTTCGTTTATTTCTTCCATAATTATCCTTTCTAGAAAACAAAAAGGCTATAGTCTTAGGAGTACTTTCGCACGGTGCCATCCTAATATAGCCTTAATTTTAATAACGGTTATCACCGGGAAATGATTAATTTCCTCTCAAAAGTAGATTCATATAAACATTACTATTAATTTGCACCAACCATTAACTCTCTTAAAATAATAATTTATATTACTAGTCTTTCTCCTCGATTTACATAAATATTAGCACATTTGTCTTTTAAAGTCAATCTTTATAAGGATTTACATGAATTGTTATATTTTTTAATTTTTGATCATAACGCTTTAAATTTTTTTCGATTTTGTTTAATATTTCATGGGCATCTTTTAAAATCATGTTGCCGTCCATACTGACTTCACAATTCATTTGATAAAAAGAGCCATACTTTAAAATAATTAATACATCGATATTTTTAATTTCTTCTTCGTTTTTTATAATTTTTCTAACTTCACTGATATATTCTTTATCAGTGACTTTTTCTCCTAACAAGCTACTGAAATTATTTTTAAAAATATTGAAAGCTATTCTAAGTATAAGAATGCCAACAATTATCATAGCTATTTTATCCGCATAAATAAAAATACCATTTAATTGTGAAACTAAAATTGAAACAAAAACTACTATAGAACTTATAACATCAGATAAGCTTTCACTACCCGATGCAATTAGGATATTGCTTTGATATTGTTTGCCTTTATTTAACAAATATCGTGACAACAATATTTTAGCTAATATAACGACTAAGGCAATAATAGCTGTAATAAAATCTGGAACTGTTATTTCTTTATATATCGCACTATAAATAATAGAAATTCCTACCATAAAAACCGCAATACCAATTATAATACACGTAATGTATTCGATCTTGCCATGCCCATAAGGATGTTTGGAATCTGCAGGTTTAGCTGATAGTTTGCTACCAACAATGGCTACAACATCAGTTACTGTATCGCTTAATGAGTGAAGTCCATCAGCTATTAACGCTCCTGAAGCACCAATTATTCCAGTTATTATTTTAATCGCTGAAAGCAAAATATTTGTTATAAAACTTTTTAATAAAACTTTTGTTATTTTTTTCATAATACCACCAATATATTTTATGCATTACCTATGGTAAGCTTGATCATTCAAATATGAATACATAGTTTCGTTCGTCCATGACAAGTTACAATCTGTAGGTACACTATTTATCAAATCAACAATATCATTAACAAAACAACCAGGTTCTGTCAAAAATGATCCAATCGCAAAATCATCACCATCATTATAGTTAGTAATACCACGAAGCTTGCTGGTTAAATTATACGATATTGATTTAGGCATATAATACTCTACGCCATAATTTCCATCTTCTTCTAATTTTGTTTCGATAGTTAAACTATGGCCTTTATCCCTAGCCATGATTAAAATTTTATTGCTTTTGTTTATAGCAACTATATCCGTGTTGCCAACCGCATGAAATCTGGCTTCGCTTGAAACATCAGCATTTTGCTCAACCAATTTATCGAAAATATCTTCAGCTAATTGATTTTGATCACCTCTTAGTGATATTTTTACCCACTTACTAGTTCCTATTGGTATGCTTTTTATTTCCGGTATTGATTGCAAAATACTTTCGTTTCTAATTACATAGCTATGTAGGGCATGCAAAAATTCATTGCATGATGCACATTTATTTAAAATCAGACCAAAGTCCTCCATTGTTTTATCTGAATAACCAAAAATATTTTCTTGAATTAAGCTTATTGTTTCTTCGTTCATTTTAGCAAACAAATCATTGTAAATTGATTGAATATCTTGATAGCTGTAATTTGTATTAATAATGCGTTGCTGACAATTTTTAATAAGGTTCTCAACGATCGGAACAGCAATATTAATATCAAACAACTTACATATTTTTATTAATTTCGATCTAATGCTTTCGGTTGATTTCCATAAGATATCTGTATATTCAATAAGTTCTTCATGTGAAGTGGGAATGCTTCCTAGTTGATATAGTTTCTTTTTTACCTCAATATCATAAGTAAAAAATTCCTCTAGTTTTTCCAAACTCAAATCTTTTTGCTTAAAATTATCTTCCATATTTTTACTCCTATTTTGCTTCGAACCAGTTTTTACCGTAATTAATATCCACTTTTAAAGGAACTGATAATTTACAAACATTTTCCATAACTTCTTTAACAATGGTTATGACTTTTTCTAATTCTTCTTTTTTAGTGTCGAATATTAATTCATCATGCACTTGAATAATCATTTTACTTTTAATATTATTTTCTTTAAAGGCTTCATACACTTTAACCATAGCGATTTTTATAATGTCAGCGCTAGTTCCCTGAATTGGTGTGTTTAAAGCCATTCGCTCACCACTTTGTCTAATCATGTATGCTGGGTTATTTAATTCAGGAATATTTCGTTTACGATTAAACAAAGTACGAACATAGCCATTTTCTTTGGCCGTTTTAATTGTCGCATCCATATATTCACCAATGCCTGGATATGTTTCTAAATATGTATCGATAAATTTTTTGGCATCATTCATATTAATGTCCAAGTTTTCACCTAGGCCAAAACCGCTGATACCATATATAATTCCAAAATTAACAGCCTTCGCTACCCTTCGCATATGTGGTGTAACTAAGTCAATTGGTACATCAAAAATATCACTAGCTGTCTTTGCATGAATATCTTTATCCTCATTAAAAGCTTTTCTTAAGGCTTCAACATCGGCCATATGTGCTAAAATACGAAGTTCAATTTGCGAATAATCAGCACTGACAATATAATCATTAACTGGGATAAAAGCTTTTCTTATAGATCTACCTAGTTCTTCTCTAACTGGAATATTTTGTAAATTAGGTTCTGTTGATGAAAGCCTTCCAGTTCGAGTTAAGTTTTGTGTATAAACAGTATGAATTAAATCATCATGAATATAAGATTTCATGCCTTCAATATATGTATTATATAGTTTAGCTAAAGCACGATATTCTAAAATCAAGTTAATGATTGGGTGCTTGTCTTTTATCTTATGAAGCACATCAGCGGCTGTTGAATAACCATTGGTTTTTTTCTTTCCATGTGGAAGTTCTAATTTTTCAAACAACACCTCGGAAAGTTGTTGAGGCGATGCGATATTAAATTCACATCCAGCCATGTTATAAATATCTTTAGTTAATAATTCAATTTTAATTTTGATTTTTTCGCCCATTTCATTTAGTTTTTCCTGATCAACTTTTACACCAGTATATTCCATATCAGCTAAAACTCTAGCTAAAGGCATTTCTATATTTGTAAATAATTCATGTTGTTCATCTTCTTTAAGTTTTTCTTCAAAACTATCTTTAGTCTCATAAATAAAACGCGCACGTTCAACCATTGATTTAGCTATTAATTTAATTTCTGGCAAAAGCATGTGTTTGCCTTTCCCATAAATATTTTCATAAAATTCAATATTATATCCCTGTTCATTAGCTAAATAAGCAATATCATCTTTAACGTTATAATCAAGTAATGATGCCGCAATCATCGTGTCAAAAACTATGTTATCAATTTCAATATTTAAATATTTTAATGAAGCAATTATTTTTTTAGAGTCATATGTATATTTAGGTATTTCTTTTAAAAATTTTGGTTTTTGTTTCAATATTTCAACTGGTATAAAATAATTTGTTTTTTCATTATAAACACCCATACCAATTATTTCTGATGTATGATAATTATCGCCAAAAACTTCTAAATGAATAGCTACTTTATCTTGAATATTTATCTCATCAATGCTACTTATAATTTTAACATTTAATTCAGTTTTAATATTTTCTTTTTTATTTTTTTTAAGGAAAGAATAAAATTCTAATTCTTCATATAGATGATTTAATTTATCATTATCAGCATTTTTAATTCTTATATCATTAATATCTATATCCATTGGAACATCTTTAATAATTGTTGCCAAGTCATAACTCATGTAAGCATTTTCTTTATCATTAATTAATTTTTCTTGTAATTTTCCTTTGATACTATCGATATTTTCATAAATGCCATCCAATGTTTTATATTCTTGTAAAAGTTTTAAAGCTGTTTTTTCACCAACACCTTTAACACCGGGAATATTATCTGAAGAGTCGCCCATTAGAGCTTTTAAATCGATTATATTAATTGGATCAATACCCCATTCTTTTTTAAAATTATCCTTATTGTATCTGATATAATCTTTTTGTTTCAATAATTTAATATCAACATCATCACTAATTAATTGCAGTAAATCTTTGTCACTACTAATAATTGTGCCAATGTATTCCGATTCTTTATCGCAGTACATACTGAAAGTACCAATAATATCATCAGCTTCATAATTATCGATTTCATAATATTTAATACCCATAGCAGTTAACAATTCTTTAGCGATTGGAAATTGTAGTTTTAGTTCTTTAGGTGTTTCAGTTCGACCATCTTTATATTCTTTATATTTGTCGTGTCTAAATGTTTTCCCTTTATCAAAAGCAACAATTATATATTCAGGTTTTTCTTCATTGACAATTTTGTTTATCATGTTAGTAAAGCCAAATAAAGCATTTGTCGGGAAACCTTTACTATTATTCATAAAATTACCATTATAAGCTGTTGCGTAGTAACTTCTAAATAATAAATTATTACCATCTACAAGAATTATTTTTTTCATAAAATCACCTATATTTATTATATCATATTATTGTATAAACTATCGTAATTATTCGTTGATCTGCACTAACATATTGATTTTCTTTTTTAATAAACAAAAATCCGTTATAAACGGATTTATTGTTGTTGATTATTTTGCGGCTCAACTGGTGTTTCCACCGGAGTAACCGGCGTTTGTTCAATTGGTGCTGGTTCTGCTGCTGGCTGTGGTATATCAGCTGTTTCTGCAGGCATTTCTGGTTGAACTGGTTCCGGTGCAATTGGCGTTTCTTGCGCTGGTGTAGTTTCAATATTTATTTCTGGTTTTATTTCTACTGAAACTTCTGGCGCGACAGGTTGTGATTGCTCTTGCATTACTGGTTGAACAGGTTCAATCGGTTGTGTTGGCTCAACTGGTGCTGGAGCTATTGGCTGTTCACTTGGTGCTTCAGTCTTTTTTGCTTTTTTACCTTTTCCCTTTAGAATAATAATAATTAGTATAATTATTAATAATGTGGCAACACCGGCACAAATATAAATATTTGTCATATTATACATTTCAAATTCAAATTTAACATTACCTTCTTGATTTGAAGATTTATCCCAAGTTAATTCTTTCCCATCCTTGCTAACTTTCGATGCGTTTTCATTTTTAGCTGGATAAGGTAACGTTATATTAAAACTTATATCCATAGCTGACATGTTTGATAAATCCATATCATCTAATGATGTTGCTCCAGTAGTCTCTTCTTCAGTTTCTTCAATCGCTTCGTCCTCAGTAGTTTCAGATTCTTCTTTTGCATCCTCATCTAGTGTCGTATCTACTTCCTCATCCAAAGTTGTTTCTTCTTCACCTACTAAAGTTTCGCTTTCTTCATTTTCATCACTAAGTAAAGTGTCATCTTCTTCGGTACCTTCAGTAGTTGTATCTTCTGTTAAACCTTCTAAATTATTATCAGTACTTTCAAATTTAAAATTCGCTATATAAGTGTTTTTAAAAAATCCTTTTTTTACTTGAAATATCTGATCGTCTTTAGTTTTTTCATCCATTATTCCGGACAAATTATATTCTACTTTTTTAGTAGTACTAACGTCATCAATATTTTTGATTTTTTTAGTTACCGTAAAGCCTTTCATATTGCCTTCGCTATAATCTTTAACAGTATAGCCTTTACTTTGTAAGGTTTTTACATCTTCCTCTTCTAATATTTCCTCATCTTGAACTAATGATTTGTCAAAAGCCATAATTATTGATGTGTCCATAGATTTATCTTTTTTTATGTCCATATTAACATTGTATTTAACACATCCTGTTAGTGTAAATGTTAATAGGAAAGCTAACAGCAAATATCTTACTTTTCTCATTTTCTTACTCCTTTTTATTCAGCTTGTTCTTTTAAATTAATTAATTTGTTTTTAAGTTCAAGTTCAATTTTATTAAGCTCAACTTCAGCTTCTTCTCTTTGTTTTCTGCCTTCAGCGTGAATTCTTACGATTTCATCCAAAGTAGTAATCAAATCAGCATTTGTTTTCTTAAGTGTTTCTAAATCAACAATAGCTCTTTCGCTTTCTTTGGCAATTTCAATTGAGCCTTGTTTTAAAGTTTCACTATTTTTCTTAAGCATTTCATTAGTTAATTCTGTTACTTCTTTTTGAGCGTTTAAAGCTTGTTTAGCATTTGAAATACCTAAAGCAATAACCATTTGGTTTTTCCATAGTGGAATTGTATTAGTAATTGATGATTGAATTTTATCAACTAATTCGGCATCATTATTTTGAATTAGTCTAATTTGTGGAGCCATTTGAATAGAAATGATTCTCGTTGTTTTTAAATCATAAATTTTCTTTTCAAATCTGTCAATTAAATTATTCATATCATTTACTTTTTGAACATCGGTTTCTTCACCAGATTCTTTAGCAATATGCTCTAATTCTGGTAATACTTTAGTTTTCATCTCTTCAATTTTTTTCATACCAGCGATAATATAAAGTGATAATTCTTTAAAGTATTCTAGATTTTTTAAATACATTTGATCAAAGATTTCAATATCTTTCATCATTTGAATTTTATGTGATTCTAATTTCTTTTCAATTTCATTAATGTTAGTTTCAACTTTACTAAATTTCGCAATTATTTTAGCAAGTTGTTTTTTCAAAGAACTAAATAAACCTGGTTTAATGTTTGGATTGACTGTCGCATCAAATGATTTAATTTCAGAAGTTAAATCAGCAAGTAAATCCCCTACTTCACCTAGACTTCTAGTTTTAACATTTTCTAAAACTTCATCTGAAAATTGCGTAATTTTTGTTTGAGCAGGTGCACCAAACGTGATTATTTCATTTGTACTAGTAGCGTCGATTTTGCCTACGAACTCATCAATCGCTTCCTGTTCTTCTTTCGTTAGTTTGTTGTAATCTAAAGTTTTTTCGACCTTTTCTTCAGTAACTTCATTTCCTTTGTCAATTGTATTTTTGATCTCCTCTAGATCTAAAGTGTCGATAGTTTTAAGTTCAATTTTATTTTCCATATTATCCCTCCTAATTTTTTAAACTTTCTATCATTTTTTCATAAATATTCATTTTTAAACTAGAAACGGCCCCATCTATACTTTGTGGTATACCTTTAACAATAACTTTAGAAACATCATAGTTTCCACCGGTTACTCCTGTTCTGAAACCATATTTTTCCCAAGCTAATTGCTGAACATTTTTGTCTTCAAATACATCATAATAAATATTACCATTATCGCTTAATGAAGCAATACAATGTGAATTCCAAATAGTTGGACTTGGATATAATATTCTAATTTTATCTTTTACTGATTTATATCCTTCTGGATCAGCGTTAGCAAAGTCAATAATACTTTTTTCATAATCGACGATCATTGGTTTAGCTCCAACGCCAGTTTTTAAATATAGTTGGAACAAATCAGCAGGCGTATTATTCATATATCCTGATTTTTTATAAAATTCTTTTAATTTCGGTAAAATTTCATCAATGTTTTCATCAGTTACTTTACCACCACCCATGATAGAGGCAAGCAATCCATAGTATGTAGCACCTGGTGAAGATGTAACTGGATCTGTAGAATCAATATTTATATTGCCATATAAATCCAATCCTAAATCTTTCCATGATTTACCAGCTAAAATATAATTTAATAATTTATTCATGTCGGTTATAAAATATACACCATCTTTTTCGGTAACAATACCCTCTTTAATTAAAGCATCCGTTACTGTATCCCAACTATAAATAACAACAGGAGTATTTAAAGTTAAACTACCTTTTTTAACGGTATATCTCTTGGCTTCACCTTTTGCTTCATCAGGGGCAATTTTATAATAATCATAAAACCTTTGATCTGAGAAAAAGATAAAATCATAATTACTACCATCTTCTCTAACTACATCATTAACGATTAATTTCCCATTACTCCACGTATCATTAACAACATCAATTTTATATTTCTTGTTTAAAATATTAACAAATTCTTCATCAGCTAAAAGATTTTCTTTTCCGCCTCCTACGGCGCCATAAATGGTTGTTACTTTGTTTTTAGTTAGGTTTAGATTTTTGATTCCAATTGTTCCTAAAATAACTACTAGAAATATTAAAATCCCTATTCCTAATTTTTTAGTGTCCATTTTTATCACCGCCTTTTGTTTTGATAGTTTCGCCTAATAATCCATCAGCTTTTAATACTGATTCAAAAACTTTCATTTCAGCATCGATGTCAATCATATCAGTACTATATAAATTATTAAGCTGGGTATTAAATGCATTATTAATACTATCAGTTAAATTCAAAATTCTTTCATTAAAATTTTTAACTTCTTTACTAGTTAGTTTTTCATCTTCAATTTCATTATATTTTTTCATAATTTTTAAAGTGATTGGTAAATAATAGTTTAAAAAGTTTGTAGCCTGCGAGATTTTTTTTGGTGTTGTTTCCAGTCGCTTAATAATTTTTTCTGATGTTTTGGTTATTTCCGTAACATCTTTTTTTATTTCTAAATTATCAATGCTTGGAATAATTCTTTTTAAGTTTTTAATGTCTTCTTTACTTTTTTCTAGGAGATTAATATAATTTTTTAAATTTTTGTTGCCTAAGGTATCTAGATTGGTTCCTTTAGTAGCTAGTGCTGAAGCTGCGAAAGCTACTGAAGCGCTTACTAGCGATGGAACAAGTCCTATGTTTAAAGCTAAATAAGTTGAAGCAAAAAATGCACCACCAACTAATCCTGAAAATATATATCGATTATTCATTAGTTATAACCTCGCACTTCTTTAAAAGCTTCAAGTAAATTAGTTCGACCATCAAAAACTTTACCATTCGCTATACTAGTTATTTGTTCTAATTGATACTCCTCAGCATAACCAAACATAATTGCATAAATTGGAATTTCTTGTTTCAAACTATTATATTTATCTTTGAACGTATAATAACTTCCACTATTTCCTTGACCATCTGTCATTAAAATTATGGATAAATTATATTCATTTGGATTTTCAGCTTCTAAAATATCCATAGCTTTTATAAGTGGATCATATAAATTTGTTCCGCCATCGACTTCTTCATTTTCAATAGCTTCAATCATTTTTTCTGTGTTTGTTCCACTATCGGTTTTAAATCCGTGCATCAGTTCATCATCGAAAGTAATAACCGAAATTTTATCTTTTTTCGAAAACTGCACTAAATTTTTAGATGCCTCTTCCTCAGTTAAAATGTATTTCATGGCTGCCACCAATTGTTTGTTGCCTTCGCCATACATACTTCCGGAATAATCTAAACAGAATATCGTATGCGTCGGTTTTCTAAATTCCGTTTGATATAAAATTAAAGCTTCTTTTATAATGCTTGATGACGGATATTTAATTGGAGAAATATATTTAGTGGTATCAATACCCCAATCACTATTGAAGGTGTCTTTGTCGACATTTTTGTTTATTCCACCATACCAAGTTCGTCTTCCATATTCTTCTAATTTTTTTTGGCCTTCTTTGCTTAATATATAAGCTTGAAATTCATCGAAAATTATTTTTTCAGCATCACTATTTTCATTAGCAACATAAGCAAGTGGAGAATCTGAAATTGTTACTCCATCAACTGGATATACGATATAATATGGTTCTTTGTTTTTACTAACTAATTCTTTATTTAAATTGATTAATGATGATTCATAGGTAATAGCGGCATCGTAGTCGCCCTTTTTCATAACGTCTTCTAAAAATTCATCACTACCGCTCGTTCTCGTTACGCCATTTAATAAATTAGTAATGTTTGTTACAAGTTCAGGATTTTCTAAGTGCTCTTTAGTAAGAACTTCCGGATTGCCTGATAGCGTTTGCAAGAATCCTAAATAAGCGCTGGCTCCAGTGTTTGTTTGTGTAGCCGATGACATAATAAATTTTAAATCACCATCATTTATAGCTTTTAGTATGTCCTTTGTATAAACATTTTTACCAACAAATCCTAATTTATCAGCAACAGATTTTTTTATACCAAAGACTACTGGATTAATAGATGTCGATTTAGAATTAGTAATTTTATAACTGTTTTCCAACATATAAACCCAAATAGAATTTGAAGCCCATACTGCATTGTAGTCTTCATTACTATTTAACTTGTCCATAATTTCAATGGTGCCTGCATAATCGATATCAACTTTAAGATTTTTTTCTTTAAAGTAGTCTTTAATCACTGGTTCCAAATCCTTGTTCTCAGTACTAAGCAATAGCTTAAAATCAGCGTCACCAAAATAATCAATGACACTTTGGCCAGCTTTAACAATTAATGATATAAATATTACCATTACAATAAAAATAATGAGTAATATCGTACCATATTTCTTTTTCCTCTCGCTTATGTTCATAACATCCTCTCCATTATATATATTATACTATATCTCAATTATTTTTTAAAGATAAAAAGCCAACTTTTGCTGGCTTTTAAAATAAACTTAATTGGCTTGATTCATCCAAGTTGTCTAAAATCCCCATTGACCTTAATTTTTCAATTAATGTACTGGAAATCTTAGCTCTTTTTTGTAAATCTTCGATGCTCAAAAATGGTGCCTTATTTCTTTCTTCAACTATCTTTTTAGCTACGACATCACCTAGCCCATCGATGGTTCTAAAAGGTGGAATTAAAGTTTTTTCATCATCTGACAAAACAAAGTTTAAAGCTTCGCTTTTATTAAGATCAATTGGCGCAAATTTTATGTCACGAGCTAGTGCTTCTAGAGCTACTTTTAAACATTCCAAGATGTTCACTTCTTTATTAGAAGCTTCAAAACCTTTGTCAGCAATTTCCGCCATTTTTTGTTTGACAGAATTATAACCTTTTATCATAGAGTCAATATCAAAGTCTGTATATTCGACTGAAAATTGAGAAGCATAATATACTCCTGGGCGGTGAACTTTAAAATAAGCTAATCTAAATGCATTAATAACATAGGCCACCGCGTGAGCTTTTGGAAACATGTATTTAATTTTTTCACATGATTCTATATACCAATTTTCAACGCCAACTTCTTCTAATTCCTTGCGGAATTCGGCCCATTTTTCTGGTTCTTTACTAGGTTTACCTTTACGGACAAATTCCATAATCGTAAATGCTTTAATTGCTGGAAGCCCTTTATACATCAAGTAAACCATAATGTCATCACGACAACCAATAACTTCTGAGAAAGGAACAATATTATTATTAATCAAATCTTGAGCATTTCCATTCCAAACATCAGTACCGTGCGAAAGTCCTGAAATTTTTGTAAGTTCGGCAAATGTTTTCGGTTTAGTCTCTTCAACCATTTTCAAAGTAAATGATGTTCCAAATTCAGGAATTCCTAAAGTCCCTGTATTACACATAATTTGCTCAGGAGTAACTCCTAAAGGCTTAGTAGATGTAAATATCCCCATAGTTTCTTTGTCATCTAAAGGTACTTCTCTTACATCAATTCCAGTTATATCCTGAATCATGCGCAATTTCGTTGGACCAGAATGACCTAAAATATCCAATTTTAAAACATCTTGATCGATTGCATGATAATCGAAATGTGTAGTTCTCCATGCCGAATTCACATCATCAGCCGGATATTGGAATGGTGTAAAATCAAATACTTCCATATAATTTGGAATAACAACTATTCCACCGGGGTGTTGGCCGGTTGTTCTTTTGACTCCTGTACACCCTTTAGCTAAGCGTTCCATCTCAACCTTACGCATCATGATACCTTTATCTTCGCAATAACCTCTAACAAAACCGAAGGCGGTTTTATCAGCGACTGTACCAATTGTTCCTGCACGATACACGTTATCTTCACCAAACAAAACTTTAGTATATTCATGAGCAGCCGCTTGATTTAAGTCAGAAAAATTTAAATCAATATCAGGAACTTTATCGGCATGAATCCCAAGGAAAGTGGCAAATGGCATATCATGTCCATCTTTTTTCATCTTTGTATTGCATTCTGGACATTTTATATCTGGCATATCGTAACCACTACCATATATGCTACCTAAAGAAACACCATCTTTTTCAAATAATGTTTTTTTGCACTTCGGACATACATAATGTGGTGGTAGTGGATTAACTTCAGATATTCCCATCATAGTAGCAACTAAGGAAGATCCTACTGAACCTCTTGAACCAACCAAATAACCATCATCATTTGATTTTTTAACCAATTTCTGAGCGATCAAGTAGATGACATCAAAATTAGCACCGATAATTGCGGTTAATTTTTTATTAACTTCCTTTTCAATTTCTTCTTTTGATAATTTTTTGTCGCTTATCTTTTGAATATAATCGGAAACTAATTTTCTAACAGCTTCATCGCCTTTAATCATTACATCATGCAAGTCACTATAAATTTTTCTATTATACTCTTCTTCTTGTAAATCTCCCCTAGGGTTCATTTCTTTTATTATTTTAAATGGCTCTTCACCGTATAATTCACTGGATAATCTTTCTTCGATTAAATATGGAAGTGGATTACCATATATTTTTTGGGCATTAGTATATACTAAATCCAATGTTTGCCTAACTGAATTTTCTATTTTTGGCGCAAAAGGGATGCCGCCAGTTTCAATAATAACTTCAATGACTTCAGCCATATCAGCTATTTTATTAGGATTATCGATGATAATCTCCTTCGCTTCTTCTTTATCCAAAAAATTAAAATCATCAAGCATTTCTTCAGTAGTTCTAAAATATTGATTAGGGATTTGCGAAATATTTTTTCTCGCTAGTGGATGCCTTCCACCACCAGGAACTTTTTGATTAACGATTATTTCGCGATAAATTTTATCTTCCTTATTTATATGATGCACATCACCTGTGGCCACAATAAGTTTTCCTGAATCTTTAGTAACACGAATAATTTTTTTTAAGTGTTCAATTAATTCAGCTTTGCTGCCAAAATCATTAGTTTGAATTAAATGATCATATACTTCTGGTGATTGAACCTCAACGTAATCATAAAAATTAATTAAATTAGATAATTCTTCATCTGATTTACTGGAAGCTTGTTTAAATATTTCACTTTCATAGCAGCCACTACCAACAAGTAGTCCTTCTCTATGTTTAGTTATTTCGCTTCTTAAAATTCTTGGGGTTTTATATAAGTATTTAGTATTGGCAAGTGATACTAATTTAAATATATTTTTTAGCCCTTCTCTATTTAAGGCTATTAAATTAATGTGGTATGCTGTTCCGTATTTATGAATTTCATCTTTTGATACTAATTTATTAAAATCAGATATTTTTTCAAAATTACGCGCTGATAATTTTTGTAACATTTTGTGAAATACTAATGCTGTACCCTCTGCGTCATAATCAGCCCTATGATGGGCATCTTCATCCCATGGGATTTCATAACGTTTCACTAATGCTGATAAACTATGTCTAGCATAATTATTATCTAAAGTTCTTGATAATTCAAGGGTATCGATGATTGTATTTGTAAGTTCACCTAAATTATATTTTTGGTAAGCCATTTGTAAGAATGATGTATCAAATTTAGCATTGTGGGCAACTAATGGCAAATCACCATACCAGTCTTGAAATCTTTTAACAACAGTTTCTTCATCATCTTTGCCTTCTAACATTTCATCAGTTATATTAGTAAGTTCAATTATTTTAGCTGGTAGTTTTCTTTTTGGGTCAATTAATTCATCAAAGCGATCAATAATCTCACCATTTTTTATTTTAACAGCTCCAACTTCAATAATGGAGTCGGCGCCACCAGCATTAAAACCTGTTGTTTCAAAGTCGAAAACAACATAAGTAGTTTCTAATAAATCATCATCCGTTGGTCTAATAACAATGTCTAATCTGTCATCAATCATCACTAATTCGGTGCCATATAATGCTTTAAAAGGATCGCCTTCTTTGTTGCAATTTAGGTCACATATTGTGTGATATACATCTGGAAAAGATTGAACACCATTGTGATCGGTAATAGCAATTGCTTTATGACCCCAATTGTATGCTGTTTCAATTAATTTTTTGGCATCACATATGCCGTCCATTTGGCTCATTTTCGTATGGGCATGAAGTTCAACTCTTTTTTCTTTGGCTTCATCCATTCTAACTTCATCTTTTTTATCAGATAAATTAATATCTCTTGGATTTAAAACAATATCACCAGAATATTTATTGTTTTTAGTATAGCCTTTTATTTTATAGTAATTGCCTTCTTTTAAGGCTTTATCATACTTTTTAAATTCATCTTCTTCACGACAAAAAATATTACATTCCATGCTATCTGTTCCGTCGTAGACCTTTAATAATATTATCTGCATACCACTTTTGGTATTCCTAACTTCTTTATCAAAAATCTTAGCTTCAATAGTTGCATTATCCATTTCAAATGTAATAGCGCTTATATCCATGCTTTTTGTTTTGATTTCATTACCCATAATAATTGGATTTTCTTTTTTTGGTTTTTTAGTTATTTTTACTTCTTTTTCCGATTCTATTTCTTTTATTATTTCTTCAGCTTTTGTTTCGTTTATTTTTAATTTAATTTTAAGATTAAATCCCGCATTTTTTAGTTTTTCTTCTAGTTCCTTATGAATGCTTTTAAATTTCATCTTTTCAGCCTTATTACTTATTTCTATTTCTAAATCATTATCATCGATTTTCAATGGACTATTAATAAATATTTCTAGTAATGGCGCATTTTTACTATAGTCTTTTAAATAATAGCGATAATATTCTTCTAGAATTTCTAGTTCAAAATTTTCACAACTAATTTTGGATGAAACTTTACTGGATGTTTTAAAATGTTTTTTTAATTTTTTGTTAAAATCAAGATAAACATCTAATGGTAAAACACGGTTAAGTTTAATATAAAAAACAGAATTATCTTTTGATTTATTGCAAACGATTTTAGTAAGTTTTCCTTCTTCAAAGTACTGATAGTTATCTTTTGATAGTTCTATTTTGGTTAAAAGTAATTCTAATTTATCATGCATATTATCACCTAATTATTATTGTATCATATTAAAAGACTTTATTAAAATATAATTTTACACATATTTTACTTACATATTGTTGACATTAAACTTTTGATATAAATATATTAATTAAAAGGTAATATTTTCGATTTTTGATTCCGGAAAAAATTTTGATTTTTTTACATTTTTTAACAAAAAAAAGAACTAATTTTGTTCCATTAGTTCTTTCAATTTATCTTGATTATCTATATAGTCTTTAGTGTCTGGCATCAACAAAGGAATAACTTGTTTTAAAATTTCTTGATCTTTTACCGTTTGAAAATATTCTTCGCCCTCACTGAAGTAAACACGTAATACTTGAAATTTGTCTGTAAGATCATCATTTTCAACACCTACTACATATCTATAAAGTCCTTTATCATATACTATTTCTGATAAAACAAACCATTTTGTTCCATCAGCTAATTCAACCACTTTAAATTCTTCGTTATTCATTATAAATTGCGACCTCCTTGACTAATTGCCTCAAATTCATCAGCAGACATATGTGACATAGCAACACCATCATGAGTAGGTACATAATCATATGTGCCACTATTCAAAGTATCAATAATTTGTTCCCTTGTCATACCAGCAGTATCAATATTATCACCCGTTACATAATTTTGTACGTAGCCACCATCTATTTGATAGTATTCATTTGTTACTACACCATTAGTATTATTAATAGCATCTTGAGCAGTTTGATGGACTATTTGATCTGAACCACTAAAAACGCTAGGATCAAATGCTTGTACAGTAGTTGGGTCAGCTGCTTGTGTTACAGAAGGATCAACTGCCGATAAATCAATAGCATTTAATCCTTGATTAACAATATCCGTAGCTACAGAAGCAAGTGTATTAGGGTCTTGCGAAGCAGCAGCGGTATCACCAGTTAATGCCGAATATGCAGCTATGCCTGCTACAATCAAGCCAGCGGCAAGTGCAGTAGCAATTGCGATAGCTTTTCCTTTATTGTTTTTAATCCACTCTTTAGCTTTGGCAACTAATGTGGCTGGGGCAGCGCTTGTTTTTCCTTTTTGAACATCTGCTGGCAAATTTGTAACAGCTGTATCTTCTACACCATCAGGTACTATTGCCGTTGTTTCTTTTGTAGGTTTATGTGAAGTAAAATTTCCAATTTCATCAGCAGTTAAAGTAGCGGCTGCGGCTGCAGCAAATTTGTTGGCAGCAATTTGAGCTTCTAATTTCTTTTTCTCAGCTTCATAATCTATGTGCTGACCTTTGCCTTTGGCCTGCATTTCTTCTAGTTCTCGCAAAGCTTCTTCAGGGGTTTGTTCTATTTCCTCGTCTGTTTCCAACGCTGGTCCAGCAATAACTGGCTCTTCTTTGGTTTGTTGATTAGGAATCACTACTTCACGATCACCCTTAGCCATTCTTTCTTGAGTTTCTTTTTTTATTTGTTCATATTCAGGCTTTGTTTGAAAATCATCATATAACGCAAGTATTTCATCCTCACTTAAACCATTTAGATTATATCCCTGCGTAGTGGTTGTGTCTAAATAAGTAAAAAATTTATATGCTTGTTCTAATTTACCATTTCTATTTATTTCAGTAGTTCTTTCTTCTCTTCTTTGTTTATCAGCAGCAATTTTTTCTTGTCTGTTTCCCTCAAATATTGCTTGTTGATCTTTATGAATTTGTTCGAGTTCTGATTCTAAGTTTTGGCGTTCTTCACTAGCTCCAAGATCAATATCCGTGGCATTGACCCCATACACGCTAGCAGCCTCATTCATACTAGCTGTTCTTTCATTAGCAATTTCGGATAATCTTTGACGTATTTCTGCTTCACGATCAGATAATTCTTTTTGACGATCTACAGTTACTTCTGCCGCTTGTCTCGTCTCAGGAATTACTACCTCTCTATCATTTCTTGCAGCCTTATCTAAAGTCTCTCTTCGTATTTGTTCATACTCTGGTTTTGTCATAAAATCATTATACATTTCAATGATTTCATCTTCGCTTAAACCATCTAGATTATATCCCTGCGTGGTAGCTGTATCTAAATAAGTAAAAAATTTATACGCTTGTTCTAATTGACCATTTCTATTTATTTCAGCAGCTCTTTCTTCTCTTCTTTGTCTATCGGCATCAATTCTTGCTTGTCTATTAGTTTCAAATTCGTTTCTTTGATCTTCTAATAATTGATTAAGTTCGCCTTCTAATCTTTGTCTTTCCTCGCTAGTGCCAAGATCTATATCGGTAGCGTTTGCTCCAAATGTACTGGCGGCTTCATTAATTTGATTAGTTCTCTCCGTGGAAATTTCAGATAATCTCTGACGTATTTCTGCTTCAGCTCTTCTTCTAGCTTCTGCTTCAGATAATCCTTCTTGTTCCATTAATTGACGCATTAATTCTTCTAGTGTCATTAAACCACTCCCTAACTGCTTTTATTATAACCATATTAAGGGTAAATGTCAATTTAAATATACCATGTTAGAGTGTTATTTTTTACATCATACATTTATTTACAATTGTACATATTTAAAAACACACGCATTAAAATGTGTGTGCTTATTTTCAAATGGTGGAGCCGAGGAGAATTGAACTCCTGTCCAAATATACTTCCAAAAAAATATCTACAAGTTTAGTTAGCTAAAATATGTCCTAATAAATAAAGTAGCTAACAACCAATTTATTAGTAAGCCTAGATTATTCATTGCTTTTCCTAGGCTTAAAAGCAATATATCCCACTAAAAGTGAGCCTCTTCAAATCTCCGTGGGAAAAAGATTAAAAGAAGCGCTTCGCTCATTATTAGGCGAAAGCAAGTTTGCCCAAAGAGGACTTATCAGTATTTCCAGTTATATTTAACTGTGTATTTTTACGAGTACCCTCGACTTGCAATTTTAATCTCCATATATCTGTCGAAACCAAAGCGACCCCAAGTAAGAGGTATTATAGCAAATTTTAGACTCTTTGTAAAATTAGAATTTCATTCTAGCTTTAATATCTCTTTCAATATCTCTTTTTTTAATAGCCTCTCTTTTATCATATGTTTTTTTACCTTTAGCTACACCTAATAATATTTTAGCTTTATTGCCTTTGAAATACAATTTTATAGGTACTAACGTATAACCTTCTAATCTAATTTTGTCATTTAATTTAAGTATTTCTTTTTTATGAAGAAGAAGTTTTCTCGTTCTTGTTTCATCATGATTAAAAATATTACCTTGTTTATATGGACTTATATGCATATTTAAAAGTAATGCTTCACCTTTTTTTATAGTAGCATAACTATCTTTTAAATTAGCTTTACCATTTCTAATTGATTTGATTTCAGTTCCAGTTAAGGCAATCCCAGCTTCGATAGTTTCTATTATTTCATAATCATATTTAGCTTTCCTGTTGTTTATTTCCATTATTATCACCTTTTTTTATTGGTTTAAAATTAATTAGGCCTTGATCCTTATCAACACTATCGACGATAACTTCTATTTTGCTTCCTAAGGTATAACGTTTTTTACTTCTTTGACCTATTAAACTGAAAGTGTTTTCTTGGTAAAAATAGTAGTCATCGGTAAGATCATCAACTCTGACCAAACCCTCAATTAAATTAGGTAGTTCAACATAAAAACCATAATTAGTAACCGTATTAATAATCCCTTTAAATGTCTCGCCAATATGTGATTCCATATATTCAGCCATTTTCATATCCGTAACATCTCTTTCACAATCCACAGCGGCGCGTTCACGTTCTGATGATTGTTTAGTGATGTCTGGTAAAGTGTTATTAAAATACGTAATAGTATCATTATTAATACTATGCTTAAATAAATATGTACGAAGTAATCTATGAACGTTTAAATCTGGAAATCTTCTGATTGGCGAAGTGAAATGGGTATAACACTTGCTTCCTAATCCAAAGTGTCCAATGTTATTAACATCATATACGGCCTTTTGCATACTTCTTAAAAGCATTGAAGATAAAATTTCATATTCTTCTTTATCTTTTAATTGATTTAAAATACTTTGAATAGTTTGTGGGGTTATTTTATTTAAATTGGCTTTTACTTTATAACCTAAAACACCAAGAAAATTTAAGAAACTATCAATTTTTTCTTTATCTGGTTCACCATGAATACGATATATAAATGGTAAATCCATATATGTAATTGTACTAGCAACGGCTTCGTTTGCCGCAATCATAAAGTCCTCAATTAATTTCTCGCCTTCACCGCGCTCGCGTTTTTTAACATCAATAGCTTTGCCATTTTCATCAGCTATTATTTTGGGCTCCTCTAAGTCAAAGTCAATATAACCTTTTGAAATTTTGTTTTTCCTTAAAATTTTAGCTAATTCATGCATTAATTTTAAAGTTTCTGCATACTCTCCATAACCTTCTGGAATAATATCTTCTTCAATAATTTTATTAACGTTTTTATAAGTCATTTGAATTCTTGATTTAATGACACTTTCAAAAATATCAGAAGACACTGTATTACCATCACTATCAATTTCCATAACACATGACATTGCGAGTCTATCAACATTAGGATTTAAAGAACAAATGCCATTTGAAAGTTGATGTGGAAGCATTGGGATAACGGTATCAGCTAAATAAGAACTGGTCCCTCTTGTATAAGCTTCTTCATACAATGGGCTTCCTTCTTTAACGTAATATGATACATCGGCAATGTGAACACCTAATTCAAAATTACCATTTTCCAACTTTTTAATACTAATCGCGTCATCAATATCTTTAGTATCATCACCATCAATAGTGAAAATCATCTCATCGCGTAAGTCTCTTCTATCTTTATACTCGTCTTCTTTTACTTCTTGCGGAATATCTTTCAGTTGATTTATAACCTCGTCTGGAAAAATATCATATATTTCGTATTTCGCAGCTATTGTCAAAATATCAACACCAGGATCATCTTTGTGACCGATTATCCTTATTACTTCACCTTGATAATAATTAGTATTTTCAACATTTTTATCTAATTTAACTATTACTTTGTGCCCAGTAACTGCGCCATTACTTTTTTCTGGGCTTATTTCAACAATAATATTTAAGCGTTCATCTTCTAATTTAACAAAGTTTTGACCATCCTTAACGTAAAATTCACCAACTAATTGGTCTTTTAATTTTCTTTCGATAATATCTTTGATAATAGCTTCTCTTTTACCTTCGTCGACAACATTAATTAATACTTTATCACCATCAATAGCCCCATTAATGTTTTCTTTAGCTATATGGTAATCGTCTTCACCATCTACTTCAACGAAACCAAAGCCTTTAGGATTAAATATTAAAACACCTAATTTTTGTCTTCTGTCATTGAATTTTTCATATTTACCTTTGTTAGTTGTACGAATTTTTAAATCCTTTTGAAGTTTAACTAAAATTTGTCCTAATTCTTCTTGCTCTTGATCATCTAATTTTTCCCAAATTTCTTCATACGTAAGAGCTTTATTACTATTTTCAATTATGCTTAAAATTTTTTCTTCCATGTAACCACCTTATATTTATTATAATATATATTCCTTTAAAAATATAGTAATTTATTGTTTTCATAGTAAAAAAGACGTCAAGACGTCTTCTTAATTTTATACCAAACACTAAAACACAAAGCACCAATAAGCGCCACTATCATATCGAGCATTGTGTCATTAACGCCTGTTTTTTCAACCATTTGAGCATCGCCGCCAAATAGGATATTGCAGACATATTCAAATATTTCCCAGCATACTGCACATAATGCTGAAAAAGCAATGATAAATAATATATTTATTACTTTATTTTTAATTTTATTATGATTAAGAATTAGTAATGCTACATAGGCGCTTATAACTCCTGATAAAGTATGTGTAACTTTATCAAAGCCTTCAGTTATAAAAAACACTTCTAAAATTACACCTACATAGTGAGCCATAAAAATAAATATAATCCAGCATAGCTTAAAACTTTCATCAATTTTAATTTTAAATACCTTTTCAAAAATATAAGGTAGCGTTATTGTCAAAGCAATACTAGCGTCTTTTAAAATTATAACTATTTGATTACCATCACCATCAAAATTTAAAATTGAATATATTAAAATGTGAATATATGCTAAAAGTATAGTGAAAATAATTAGTAGTTTATTTATTGTCTTCATGTGTTATGCTCTCCATTTCAACTTGATTGATAGAATTAAATCTTTTTGTTATTTTTTCAGTTGTTGTATGAATATCTTTAACATCTTTGCTTACAGTATCAATACTTCTAGATAATTTGTCCCATCTATCTTTATAACGAATAAATTCTTCATCTAATAGTTTTAATTCTTGGTGAATAACTTTAGCGTATTTATCTCTTTCAATGTTTTTCATAATCACCTGTAAAGTTGTTAAAGTGCTCATCAAAGTAGTAGGACCAGTAATCCAAACTCTTTTTTTATAAGCATAATCCATTATTTCTGGATGATAAGCAGTAACTTCAGCGAATATGGCTTCAGCTGGTAAAAATAGCATAGCTTGATCAGAAGTTTGACCAGGAATTATGTATTTACTAGCAATCGCATCGATGTGTTTTTTCATGTCGCTTTTAAATAGTTTTTCTGCTTCGCTTTTTCTTTTGTTTTCTTTATCAACCATCGCTCTAAAGTTTTCCAAAGGAAATTTTGAGTCAATCGCAATTAAACCCAAAGGTTCAGGTGCAAAAATAACACTATCAGCAATAGTACCATTTTCTAAAGTGTATTGAAGTTGATATATTTTTTTGTTGTTGACTCCAAAAACATTTTCTAGAATATGTTGCAAATTAACTTCTCCAAAGATTCCTCTTGTTTTTTTGTCAGTTAAAACTGTTTGCAATGAAACAATATCGTTTGATAGGCTATCTATTTTCTTTTGGGCTTCATCTATTTTTGAAATTCTTTCTAAAACAGAAGCAAACGTTTTATTGGTCTTTTCGAAATTTTGATCTAATCTTTCATTTACTTTATCATTAATTAAACTAAGCTTTTTCTCCATTTTATCATTTAAAGTGTTAAAATTATTATTAGTGTTATCAGCTAAATCACTTTTAAATTCACCTAACTCTTTAACAACTTCTGTTTCTAGTTTGCCAAGTCTTTCAGTGATATTAGATTCATTAACATTTTTTGTTAAAGCTATTACACTAATTATTAATATTACTACTAGTAATCCGATTATTATATATTCCATACTGTAACCTCCTATATTATTATAGCTTATAAAAAGAAAAAAATAAACCTTTTGGTTTATTTAATAATATGTGTTTTCTTCTTCTTTTTCTTCTTTACATAATTCGGCCATTTCCACTTCTAAAACCATGGCTATTTTCCATAAAGTTCCTAGTGAAAATGTTTGATGAACATTGTTTTCAATATTTGATATAAACTGTTTTGAATAACGAGTTTCTTCGGCTAATTTCTTTTGTGTCCATCCTTTTTGTAGACGATATTTCCGTATGTTTTTACCGACAAAATCATAAACATAATTTTCATCATTACGATTAAATGTCATATTAACCACCAACTATATTTTCCCATATTTTAAAAGACTTTTGGTGTCGCTGTTCGTTACATATGTTAGCGGTTTGTTAATTTAGAATACCCTCCTTTAATACTATATACATCATATCCTTGACCTCTTAAAATTTTACATAATCCTAATGATGTGTTGCCATAATCACAATAAATATAATATGTTTTAGTTTTGTTTAAAAATAGTTGCGGCTTTAATACTAGACTGTTATATATAATGTTTTTAGAGTCTTGTATATGACCTTTATTGTAGCTATCACTACTTCGAATATCAATTATATTAGGATTATTTATTTTTTTTAAATTTTCAATTGTAATTTCCAAAGTATCACCTCAGTTTATTATATGAAAAATAATTAATTATGGTTTTATTTTAGTCTAAAAAAAACAATTCCTTAGGAATTGTTTTATTCATCATCGTCAGCAAAGAAATCATCAAAGAATTGATCATCGGTGACATAGTCATTTTGTGGCTTTTCCACTTCAGATGGTTCCATTGGCTTCAATAAATCTGGCTTTGGTTTAGCAGTCTCATTAACTCTACTAGTAATCTTAGCAGCTAAATCTGTTTTATTTATCTTTCTTTCGCTTCTAGGTTTGGCTGGAACAACTGGTTTTTGTACTACAGGTTCTCCAGCAATCTTATTATCAATTTGTTCATCAGTTATTTGTTTTTGAATTTCATCTACTGTTGTTGCTGAAGATATAGTCGGCTCTTTAGAAGCACCACCTTTAGCCTTGATATTTAAGTTTTCTTTTTCTTTCTTTTCTTCCTCTTCTAATTCTGCTAAACGCTTATCAATACGTTGAACCAAATCATTGACATTCAAACCCTTTGGTTTTGCTGTTGGCAAGCCTGGAATATTAGGAAGACCTGGTGAGTTTGGTTTATTCATGCCGTTGCTGATTAATTCTTGAATTTTTTCTTCTTTTTTCTTATTAACGTAAGCTTTTAAATCAAATATATGAACTGGTTCTTTTTCACGATGTGGGTAAACGGCATCTTTAGAATCTTGATTTTTAAATAAATCTGGCCAATTCATTTCATAATCAAACCTCAATTTTGTTTTAAATGGATCTAGCCTTTGACGAAGCAATATTATTTCACCAAACGGCATTTTTTGTAAATCACTAACTGTAACAAGTGGCCTTGTTTCTTCTTTTTCTTTTTCACCTTTGCCACTTTTTACTTTAATTTCCCCACATAGTTTGCTGATTTCTTCTAAGGCAGCAAGTTCTGTTGAAATTAAGTATATCGTATTAGTACAGTTACCTCTAATTGTATCGGCTGTATCTTTACCATATTTACCAGATAATTGCGCGAAGTTTTGAATAATGAAAGTAAATCTCATATTACGGCTTCTCGCTGCTGATACCATTGTTTCTACGTCCTTAAGTGGCGGCATATTGGCAAACTCATCTAGAATAAAGTTAGTTCTATATGGAAGTTTTCCACCGCATTTTTGAGCATAGTCAATTAATGTTTCATAACATTGTTTAATAAATATTGTAACTAATGAGTGATATGTTGTTTTTTCATCTTGAATGATAATAAATACTGCTGTTTTCTTTTTACCAATATCTTCAAATTCGAAATCACTATGTGAAAGCATTTCTGACATGTTTTCACGTGAAGCAAATAGTCTTAATTTTTCTTTAAAGACAGATAAAATACTACCTTTTGTATCATTAGGCGCAATTAGTGTTGATGATGCTGATACATAAGCTGAAGAGTTTTGGTCTTTGGTTTTAAAGTATTCATTAACATAAGTTGTGTTTGGACCTGCTATTTCTTCACCAATTGGTGTAAACATATTTATAATATTTTTATTTATTTCTTCTTCTTTAGCATCTTCAAATAACGCTAAACATAATCCCGCAAAGTAGTTAGCTGAAGTTTTTTCCCAGAATGGGTCTTGGTTTTGAGCGTTTTCTTCATAAATAATATTAACACCTAAGTCATCAACTAATTCGTTAGCTTTATCGATATTACCATTTTTATAGTACTGGTAAGGAAGATGTAGTGGATTCCAACCACTACCATTTTGTGGATTACGGAAATTTAAAAGAACAACATTATAACCTCTTTCTTCAAGCATTTTATGAGTGCCTTCATAAATTTCACCCTTAGGGTCAGTTATAATCATAGATTCATCATGTTTTGCTAAATTCTTAACCATTGGGAAAGCAATCATTTGGGTTTTACCAGATCCAGAAGAACCCATAATCATTGTATGTCCTTCGCCATTATCAACCCATACTTTCTTACCTTCGTAGAAAAGTGGTAATCCACCGGCTTCGCTAGTTTCAGAATTTATCAAACTCATGGCAACACCACGATCTTTTTTTAATTCTCTAGCATCTAACCATTTAGAATAACCTTTTTCTTTTTTCTTTTTAGAAGAAAAACCAATACCAGTTTCCATATCAAAAAACCTATCGGAAACACTTAAAAGACTCGCAACTAGTGCAATTATATATAAAATAATTGTGGTTGCAATAAAGTTTTTAGAAAACGCTGGAAATGGATTTAATCCATGGAATGGATGATCTATATCACCAGCCGCAAATTGGGCAATATTTAAAACTGCGATTGCTACAAAATATAATAAAACAACGGCATATATACCGAACATCATCCAATCTTTTGAGTCAGCTGTAAATTTTAATTTCATACTAATTCTCCTTTTTATCAACAACAACCATATTATAGCACAAAAAAGTAATATTTAAAATATTACTTACAATCTTTTACTAATTCAAATTTTCCGTCTTTAAAACTATATATTTGATAGCAGCTATCAAATGATTTAAGATCAACATCACCTTTATTAACAATCATTTCATAAGTACCATCACTTTCCAAATCAACTATCTCCATAATTGTGAATGGTTGATTTTCAGCTTCAGCAATTTTTATTAGATTACTATCTTTTTCCATCAATAGAAATCCTTTAACTGGATAATTGACTGCAGCCAGTGAATTATTATTTAGTGTATAAAGATTTTCTTCTTGGCCATCATTATCTAAGTCTGTAGATATTTTAGTGAAAAAATAACTATCTGGCTTTCTTGCAGAATCATTCTCTAAAAATTCATGAATACGTTGATCATCAGAAGCCATGATATGTGTATTTCTCAAATAATTTACAAGCGTTGCTTTAAAATTATGGGTAGCCATTCGCATAGTATTCATCTTAATTTCATTATATTCTTTATCAAATAAATACCACTTGTTATTTAAAAATTGTATTTTTACATCGTTTCTTGTATTTTTACCATCTGTAACAATATAATCATACTGTAAAATTTTATCATCCAGAGTTTTTATTTGTTGATACGAAAAATTTGTTTTTTGCAAAATTAAATAATTTCCAAAAAGAATATATTTGTCTGATGTTTTTGCCCCATCATCTTTGATAAAAATATTATATACTACTGCAGCAAAAATTATAATTATGAAAATAATAGCCGACCAAACTAGCAGTTTGATAGTCTTTTCTCTTTCACCATCCATATTATCCAGCCTCCTATTATCATTATATAAAGTTAAAAATCAATAGTCAATTATTTTTTTGTTTTTTATTGCATAATATTTTTGTTATTGATATAATTTAAAATAGAAGGTGGTAAAGTGGAAGACACAGGTGTATTTAATGTGATTAAAAAATTTAAATGGGTTTTTATTTGCAGCATAATTTTAATTGCTACTATTTTGTTAATTTTTGTAATTGGAAAAAGCTCTAATGAAAATAGACTTGAAAATTATTTGCAAAAACATGAATATAAAAATAAAAATGGTGTATTTTATAAAACTGTAACTGAAAGTGGTGACATGAATTCAACTATTAACTATATTTTTTCAATTAAAGCAAACAAGTTTACAAAAAATATAAAAAATATATATGAAACTATTATTTTAAAATATGACGGCACAAACGACGTCGAAATTTCATATTATTCAGAAAGCTTTTCACCAAACTATTATGCAATTTCTCAAAGTGCAACATACAATATTAAAACTAAAACTTTTGATTGCAAAATACTTAAAGCAAAGGGCGATTATAAATTGATGTGCCCGCGGATCAAAGAAGAAGCAATTGTATTTTCGGGTGAAATAAATAATATTATAAAAAAAGCAAAAATAAATAATTTATTTACCACTAAAAAGTCAAAAAAAATATAAAAAACATTCTAATAAATTAGAATGTTTTTCTATGCACTTCCAGTTGGCCAATCTGTTTGCATGTAATGTTCTAACTGTGCTTTATTTGTAATTGCTTGATAATAACTATAACCTTTACCAACGTTGTGTACATTAGTATTACCGGTTCTGAATAACTCATATTCACCTGCACGTCTATTAGCAAGTCCATCCATATATGAAGCATTACCAAAGCCACAGCCTAATGATACAAAACAGTGGAAAACTTCATAACTATCATGACCGAATTGCTTTATTTGATCCATAATATCCCTGTCCATACCATATCCACCATAGCGAACACTAGTAAGTGCTAAATGTTCTTGTTCACTTAATGTAACTCCTTTTTCTTCTGCGCTGGCACCAACTTCATCATACATCGATTGTAATATTGCCATTTTAATTTTATCCATCTTTTCTTTATTTGGACATCCTGTAGCATATTCACTTTCAATATCGGAAATACCAGCCGCACTTTGATAATATTTTGCTGTTCCTAACGTAACACCATTTGATGCTGTCAATCCTCCTGGATCATTTGGTAACGTCGAAGTAGTATAACCAGTACCATCGTTACAAGTTGTACCACCTTCAAAGTTATTAATAAATGTCATCAGGTCCTCTAAAGTGCCTGCACCGCAACTTGCAAGTCCAGACGTTGATGTTCCTGTCTTCCCAAATTCAATGTCTGTTGCATAGAAAACTGAATATGAATCGACATACCATCCACTATAATTATCATCTAAAGTATTACCCTGAGCTCCTGGATCAAAAATTGTTACCTCATTACCAGTCACTGAATCAACAGCAACCCAATGCTGATCGCTATTATAATGGTGAATTTGTAAGACAAGAAATTTTTGATATTCTTTACCACCATCACCAGGAACACCTGTAGATAGTACATCAGATAATTTTTTTGCTAAAACTGATTTGCTGCCTGTTCCCAGGGAATAATTACCTTGTAACTTCCAATTTGGGATGATTTTTTGAAAGCCAGTGCCAGTAAAATTAGAATTATCATCAAGGCCCCCATTTTGATTTAGAGATGTAACAAAGGCCCCTGGATTAAAGCTATCATAACCACTAGGTAAATCAACAACCGCAGTTCCAGAACGAGCCGCTTGAATCGCTATTGATGTGACATAGCAACCATATTTAGCAATTGAACCTCCACCGCCCATAATGACAGAACTCCAAGTTTCGCCATATTGTTTCCAAGTGGCAAAATCACCTGATGTCGCTATTGCACACATGTCCCTTTTTTTATTTGTTAATTTATAGTAATAATGAATAAAATCAATTATTTCTTGTGCTGATCGTTCTTCTCTGATGTGTCTTACATCATCATCTTCGATTTCAGTTAAATTATATACCGTTCCAACATAACCATATTTACAAATGTTTTCACGATTAGTCCACTTAATAGCTTCCTCGGAATCGCTGTCGCTTTCACCACTAAATAACCCGTGAAGTGCTGCAACTCCGCACAATATATTTTCATGATCGCCAAAGAAATTTTCGTTAGCCAAAGCTTCTTTATATTTATCTTCGTTATAGCTGCCACTACCAGCTGAGGCCGCCATAATTATGGCAGCTGCTGTAAGCTTGTCAACTTGAGTTTCGGTTAATCCAAGTTTTTCGCTTTCTTCCTTATTGTCTGATACTTCGCCTGATTCAGCAGCAGAAAAAGCTGATGAAAAACTACTTCTGCTATAGTCTTTATTGTACCTTGCTCTTGCAGCCTGATTAAAATTTTCTCGATGTAAAACAGTAGCAGCTAACGCGATTTCATCAATTTTATTTTTGCCATACTTATCTTTTAAAGCTTGAATTCTTTCATAAAATTGTTTTTCCATTGGATAAGTTGATTTATCGCCTGTACAAATTGGACAATCTGAAGAAGCTTCAACTTTCGATATTAATATCGAAAATGTTACCATAATAAAAAAAGCCATGATAAAAACAAAAAGCTTAAATTTTTTTGTTTTCATTTTTATCACCGCCTTTAAATTTCATTCTTAATTTTTTGTCTATGCTTTACAAACACATAAATAATTACTGTCATTAGCAATATAAATAAACAAACATATATTATTTCTTTATTTGGTATTTTATCAACAATATTTTGTGCAATTTCTTGTGCCGTTTTATCTTTTTTCAAAACCATGTTTATTGGTTTGTTTTGATAATTGCTTTCATCAATGTGCCATTTATATGTATTGCCAATTACTTCATCAGCATTATGGTCTTGAACTTTTAATTGCGTAGTAATATTTATATCTACTGCATCAGCATAAAATCCATCTTCCATAATTAGACAATAGAATACTGGATTAGTATTTATCTTAATTAAATCATCTGTAGTTGTAATAGTTTTTTGGCCATAGCATTTTTCAACAAATGACGATTGACCATAGTTATCAACGTCATGCTTGTAACTATATGTAGCCTCATAACCATCAGCTGTTGCTAATACTTTGTTGTTGTAATAAAAATTATTATCATTATAAACTCTTTTTTTGTAATCTAACTGTTCTTCAACTTCAGCGGAATCAGAAAAATCATCATCCAATAAATTGATATTTGCTTTTTCATCTATATAATCACTATCAATATTTAAATCATAATCAACAGTGCATCCTGTAATAACAAACAAAAGTGCTATTAAAAATATTCGTTTCATATAAGACACCCCATTTTATCCAACATATTTTAAATAATATGGTCCCGCATTACTATTAGTAAAATTTTCAACGGGTGTTTCTACTACATTATTACCCCAACCTGGCACAATCCACCCAGGAGCTTCAATAACCGTGTTTTCACCAGTATAAATGCCTACGTGACCTGTTAGATTAGATCCGCCAAATTGAATTAAATCGCCAGCAGCAAGTTCAGAAAAAGTGACTTGTTCAAATAATGGGCTTGTGTAAATTGAGCCTGTTTGGTGTGGTACATTAACACCTAACGCTTCTCTATAGCAATAAGTAACTAACCCTGAACAATCAAAAGAATCAGGTCCTTCGGCACCCCAAATATAAGGTTTTCCTATCTGTTCTTTTGCACATTCTACTACTGAAGAAGCCGATGAAACTGACGCACTTTTCCCCGTATCAGCATAAGCTTTATCTAATCCTTGGATAATAAAAATTGAGCTAAAAGATTGATGAATAACAAGAAGCGGGGCAATTAAAAGCAAAATCACAGCAATTGGAACAACAGCAACAGCGGCAACTCCAGCCATTCCCATGGTTGCTAAAACCTTGCCTATACCTTTTGTATTGGCTTCTTCTATTGCTTTATCTTTAACTGCATTTTTTGCTTTATCAACTGCGAATTTTTTAGCTACTGATGCTATTTTACCCCACATCTAATCACCACCTAACCTTTTATAGTCCGCCTCCACTTCCGAAGGAATCTAGTTCTTGTTCGGTAACTTGAACATTAATTGTCATACGTTTGCTGCCGCAGACAAATAATGCTTCACCTTGTGTAAATTGTTTAATATTTTCTCTTTCGTTATCATTTAAATCAATTAATTTACTTAAATCCTCAACAGCTTGTTTCCTAAGTCCCATAACAAGATAATATGAAGAGTTATCAAAAATCGCTTTACCTTGCGTAATAACTTTTGGATCACTAAAATCTGTTGGTTGTTGTGTAATAATAATTGTTCCTGTATTGTACTTACGTGCACGTCTTTGAACTTGTGCCAAGAAATCAGCACCTAAAGTATTGTTTCCTGAAAGTAGTACGTGAGCCTCATCTACCATAAGTACTGTATTAATACTAGGATTTAATGTTAAACTCCATGAATATTTCAATGTATTAAAGAAAAGTGCATTTCTAATATTTAAATCAGCATTCATTAATTCTTTAATATTGAACACTATAAAATTACTCTTTGGTGAAATCGTTGTTGTTCCATCAAAATAATATCTTAATTCTTTAATTATTGGTCTTAATTTTAATTCAAGCTGTTCTAAAATATCGCGTTCTTTATTTTGATCTGGCATAGCTGTGATTTTACCTTTAACTGTTGCATAAACGTCTTTAAATGTTGGATAATCTTGTGATTTAAGTTTAGTAAAATCTGTTTCAAAATCCACGCCAAATCTTCGATATGTTTCTTGAACCATTTCACTAAAGACATTTAATACATCTTCAGTAATAGATGGATCATAATATTTCATAAAGGCTTTAATTGTTTGTAATGTTCTTGTTAAAACAGCATATCCTTGACCTTGCTTAATTTCTTCTTCATCGGCATCGACAATAACTTCTAATGGATTGATCATACCAAATTCTCCACCTTTTCCAAGGTCGATATAATCTCCACCATATAATCTAGTCATATCTTCAAATTCGCCTTCTGGATCGATAATAACTATTTGATGATCATTTCTAATATGTGATCTAACCATCAATTTAGCTGCTGTTGATTTACCAGAACCAGACGTACCTAAAATAATCATATTAGCGTTGTTACGATTATGTTCCTTTTGTATTTGATATAAGAATTGGTTAAATAATACAACTCCTCCAGAAAAGTCTACACCTAATAACGTAGATAACCCTGGGTCTTTGATACTGTCAAATACAAATGGATAAGTTGCCGCAATAGTCGAAGCTGGAATCGGCGTACCAATTCGATCTTCGATATCTTGTTTAGGGAAAATTGGTAACATTGATTTTAGAACTTTTTCCTGCTCAAAACGAAGAGGGATCGCTCTAATATCCATAGCTTCCAAATAACCTTTTAATTGTAATTTTTTACTTGTAAGCTCATCCATAGAATCAGCTGTAATCATGACATGTAATTGAAAGTCATATATTTTTGTTTGTGAAGCTGCTAATTGCTTAATAAATTGTTCTAAAGATTCATAGTCCTGACGAATACGTTCTTGAATAGTAATATCGTGTTCTTCTTGATAACGCATTTTTAAATCAGCAACTTCTTTATTAATCATTTTTGTAATAACATCAAATTGCATTGGTATATGTTTAATTACCATTTTGATACCACTCATACTTGTTAAGTTAGATAAAAATCCAACTGGAACATATTTAGGATAAGATATAGCAGTTAAAATTGTCGCATACTTATCAGATACAACAAATTCACTTGGTCTAAATTCTAGCCCCTTAGGAGCAATTTGTGACTTTATATCCATTAGCTCATCACCGCCCCAAATTTAGTAGTTTGTCCACCGTTTAAGAAATTATCCAAAATAACTCTTAAATCTTCATTTGATGTTTGTTTTGTATTTAATCCAGCTGCTGCAAAAGATTGAATTAAATTTCTTATTCTTTTATTAATTCTTTCTGGATCTGTATCTTTAAATAACAAGTAAAATTCAGTATCAACAACATTATTATTTGTAAACATATTTGCTTTTTCTATATCCTCAACGATTAATTTTCTTTTAATTGGATTTTGCTGCGAATTATAAAGAAGTTGTAATTGTGATAGGTAAGCCGTAATATCAACAGGTCGATCAGCCGCAATTATCCAAAATTCATAATCAATCATGTTATAAACATTTCTTAAATTATTAATAATTGAATATTGTAAATCAGCTTCTAATATACCAATGTTTCTTGGAAATATTTTTACTCCTGTTACCTTCTCATTATTATCTAAAATTATCATTCCGTTTGTTATTGCTTTTACCGGAACAAAATCGCTAGTGTATTTACTTCTATTTTGTGTCTTTGAAGCCATCTTTCACGCACCACCCTTTCCATACAAATCTTTGCCTTCTTGTATAAAATGTATATACTTCTTTTATTAGTGTTAATGAATTGTGATAATTTGGTATCGGTAATACCAAAAATCCTGTGATTAAGCCAGGGGCTAAATCAATGACTGCACCCAGCAGTGTGGACGGACTAATGAGCAGCAATAATAATATTGTTGCTCCCACTCCCGTACCAAATAATATTAAGTCAAATTCCGTAAATAACCCAAAAATCAGTAAAGATTTCTTCGAGTTTGCCGGTATTAAATAGTCCATTTTTTAGCCTCCTTTTATTATCTTTTAATATGTCCTTGTTTAGCTTGTGCTTGAATATTTTCGTGTCGGTCTTTAGCATCATTATATTCTCTGGTTGAACGAATTCCAGCTGCTTCCTGCTCAGCAGACTTCTTAACATCACCGGCGCTTTTATAAGTGATGAATGCGGTTGCATCAAGATCATTGTGTGTACTTTCTTTATATGCTACACTGGCAGCTTGTTTTGCTGTTTGTAGTACCAAATCATTTCCATCTTTGTCGTAATCATATGAGCCTTTAAGTGTAAACGTTCCATCAGCATTAAAGGTTCCATTAGTTATTGCATCAGCATTAAAATATCGTCCATTATAGCTAATATACTCATCACGCAGTGCTCTTTCAGCAGCGTCTGCCTGTCTCCTCATTTCCATTGCATCATCAATACGTCCTTCCGCAGCCATTTTATCAGCTCGTTTTCGATATTCAGCAAGATATTTGCCAGCACCAGTTGTAGCTACTTCACTACTTACTCTATCTTGAACTGCTTTAAATTTAGCAGCGGTATTATCATGCATAGATGCATTCAGTTCTAGAGTTTCATAATCACTTGCGGCACCAATTGAATAACGAACTCTATCTGCTACTCTAGCTGGTGCACCGGACCATCCTTGAGTTTTGCTTCTTACATCCATGTTACGCATTGAGCGTCCTGCCGAATTTTGAACTGCTGACATAGAAAATTTACCTTTACCTTTCACTCCACCAACTACACCTCTTCCGGCACCAACAAACATACCACCTAAAGCACTCAATGCCGCACGAGGAGCTGTCTGACCTAAATCATGTTTAGCTTTATATGCAGATGCTGCTGCGGTTCCAAGACCGGCTGCGACTCCCGTAGCAGCAATTCCAGCGGCACCCAATCCTAATTTTACACCAGCATTACCCCCTATTGCTTTTAATGGATTTAAACTTAATTCACCACTCATCTTGATTCCAAAGATACCTTCAATCATTTGTGGAACTTTTTTAGCAAATGTGAATATACCAAGAACTAACATGATAAATACAAATATATTTAAATTTCCTTCTGGTGCTATTCCATTGTAGTACATAGTTGATTGTCCTTCTAGTGCTGTATCAATAAACACTGATATTAATAATTTTACTAGGAATATCGCCAAATAAATGATTGCAAGTCGTAAGAACAATGAAAAATATGTCCTTAAGCATTCCATTCCCCAATTATGAAGTCTTCCGTTCGAAGCACTTTCTTTTGGATCTATATAAGATACTATAGCTATTGGGGCAACTGCTTGTAAAAACATAAGTTTGAATACACGAACAGCAATATCAATAGCAAATGCTATTAATAAAAACAATAAATATATTCCAACAAATGCTGAAACAATTGGCATATAATTAATTGTAAAATCTGAAAGCCCATCGCCTCCATTTTTTCGCCACCATAGCAAACTACCAAATGTATTAAAATCACGGTGATCCACTATTCCTTCACTATTGCTATCTTCATCATCGGCATCATAATATTTGTATAAGCCACTCAATTTAGCACCATGACTAGTTAATTCCTTTGATAGATCTTCTTCTATCTCGCCTAAACATCCAGAATCAACCATATCTTTTGAACCAAAGGCATTTGCATTTGGATGTGGAGTTCCGTCCTTTTCAAGTTTCTTTGGATCACATAAAGTATCTTCATAGCCAGCTTTATTGCCAGGATCGACATTTAACGTGAAGAAAGCGCCATATATAGCGAACTGAAGATCTACAGCCATCGAATGAACGCTAGCTTGTTGATCTTTGATTGCATCCTTATTAATACTATCAGCTGTCATACCGGAATTATCAACATAACTGGTATCACCCAGTATTAATCTTGGTATAACGTTACTCATTATTATTTTGTTTTGCAAATCGTAAGCTGTACTAAATATCCATGGTGTTGCTGCCAAAAGAATAATTACTACTAATGTATTAGTAACCAATTTACCAAATCCTTTAGATTTATCACTAAATGAACCAGGATCAACAATATATTGTAATATTGAAAAACTAACTCTAAATAGCATAAAAATACCAAGCAAAAGATATATTCTCTCAATAATTGCTACAAAAATATCTTGATTTGCTAGATTTACATTTGCCAAATAGAATATCAACTCGTAAACGGCAGGTATAAACCCATACGCAACTTTATCTAAAAGAAATGCTACCTGTCTAAGAGCTTCCCATAATAATGCCATCTTTCTACCTCCTTGTTTTACATACAGTCACTTAAATCTATTAAATTAAGTATCCACATGATTAACGGTCGAAGTATTAATAGTAAAACGACCATAATAATTCTTCTAAAAGTGTTTTTAATTGCTCCACCTAAACCATCTTCAGCTGCCGTGGTTATTACTTTGACAAATTCTACTATCGTTAAAACAACTAATAATAAAATGCCTATTACTTGAATAATTAAAAATAAATTGTTCAAAAATTTAATTATTGAATCGGGAATTAAACCGCAATCCGTATCACCGGGATCTGCATCTGTGACACTATATGCCGTCGTTATTTGGTCTATCGTAATGCTATCCAATTTAACTTCTTCACTATGTCTCTCTTCACGACTACCAGCAATAATAGTTTTGTCAGTCCCATCATCTTCAGTCGCATAGCAGGCTCCTTGTCTCCAAATGCATTCTTTTCCATCAACTATGCTGTTGCTACAAACATTTGATGATTTAATTTCAGTGCAACTTTTCACTGATTCCTTAAGTGCAGGTGCAGGTTGGCGACTCTTTTTGCATCGTCCGCCACCTTTTGCGCTAGAATTCCATTTACACATATATCCATTTTCTTGATGTGATTCACATATAGCTTCAGTTTTGTTACCATAGGAAGTGCATTTTTCGGCACTAACACTATCAAAATTCACAAAAAAAGTCCCGAAAACCAATAAAAAACCCACAATCAATAGTTTTATGTTTTTCTTATGCATAGGACACACTCTCCTAGTATACTTTTTTACAAATATATTATATCATAAAAAAAAGCAATATTAAAGTTTTATTGCCTTTTTTTAGCAAGAAATTTATTGTTGTTTTTCACATGCAACTTCGAACGCTTATTAAACCTAATATCCATATAATCAAAGGTCTAATTATCAACAATAAGATAACCATTATTATTCTTCTGAAAGTGTTTTTAATTGCTCCACCTAAACCATCTTCAGCTGCCGTGGTTATTACTTTGACAAATTCTACTATCGTTAAAACAACTAATAATAAAATGCCTATCACTTGAATAATTAAAAATAAATTGTTCAAAAATTTAATTATTGAATTGGGGATTAGACCACAATCCTTGTCGCCAGCATTCTGAGAATAATCATCAAAGGCGATATCGGATATATTTATATCCCAGCCAGCTTTGGATTTTTCATCTTCCGTTTGATCCCAATCTTCATCATTACCATATATATCTTTAGCCTCGTCAGATGCCTTATATTCAGATGTCCAATCGCCATTTGTATACCCTTCTTTTTCTGTATAATGTAAGCTAAACTTATTGTCCCCTTCATATTTATAGAATACACTGTCCGGACAATTCCAGGTTATACTTCCACAGCCTCCAGTATCTTTTTTGTATAATGCATCAGTTAAACAATCGCCGCCGGTTCCAGCATTCGTTAAATATGGAACCCAATGGGCACCAATATTGTAAGCAGAAAAAATATCACTAAAATTGGTGATTTTTGCGGCTGATTTTGTTTTTTTGTTTTCAAATTTTGTAACCGCCTTAAAGGATTTATAACTCTGAGATGATTTCATAAACGTTATTTGTAATAAATATGGGTCACCATCAACGTTCCACTCATAGTAACAAACCCCACTATTTGTTGACCCATGGGCATCAGACGTCGTAGTAGTTTCGCCAGAATTATTGGTTTTATTTCTATCGGTTCCTTTATTTCTAGCCGTATCATCTGCCATTCCAGTACCTCCAGAATCGGCTATAATGTGGCCGGTATTGATAAAGAATATACTAAAAAATAATACTAAACACATAAACAATGTCTTTAACGTCTTGCTATTCATAGTATCACTCCTCTGTAAATCTCAACAAATATATTATATCATAAAAAAAAGAAAATAATAAATGCTTTATTATTTTCATCCATAAATTTTTACATACAACTTCTCAAATTTATTAAAGCTAAAATCCAAATAATTATCGGCCTAACTATTAATAATAAAATTACCATTATTATTCTTCTAAAGGTGTTTTTTATTGCGCCTTTTAAGCCATCTTCTTCGGCAGTAGTTATTACTTTAACAAATTCAATAATTGTTAAAATAACTAACGCTAAAATACCAACAACTTGTAGTATTAAAATTGCATTGTTAACAATTATCATGATGGAATCGGGAATCAAACCGCAATCCACATCACCTTTTGAGGCTTTATACGCCTTCAATGGATCCGCAAATGCCGCTATAATTGAAGGAATGGTTATATCATATTTTGAGTTAGAATTTGTTTCACTTTTTCCATTTTTATAATCAATCGCTCTTCCATAACCATCATCTTTACCTTCTCTTTTTTTACCACTAACATTTAATTGCCCTGGTTGGCCATTTTGCTGGCTCAAATTATTTGATAATAAAACCTCATATTGACATACTCCGTTAGTGCATGCTGATTTCACAAAGTGCATAGAAAGATGGTCGTTTGCTGCTTTATCCATATCTATATATATTTTGTCTGGGCAAGTCCATTTAGGGTTATCCTTATCACCATTAGATACAAAATTTTCCCAGGTGCCACCATCAAAATTAGTAAAATTACTATTATAGTTATCTATAAAACACGTGCCTGTAACAGTGTCAGAATAATGATATTCATCAGTTTCTTTTTCCCATGCACCACAGCCAATGTCACCCCAGCCATAAAAGTGACCATCATTTTTTTTATAAACAACCATGCCTATTCTATAAGGCCTATAATATTTGGCATAGTCACTTAACTCATAGGAACTATCTCCATTTGTAGGGCTTCCTGAATCCTCATAAACACTTTCGAAATCATATATACACTTGGCAAATCCATGACCGTCCCCGTCGCAAACATCATTAGGATTAGTACCATCACAAACATCTTCCGCATATGCTAAATTGATGTTTGCAAAAAACATACCGAAAAACAATATTATACTTGTAAATAACATTTTTTTTAATTTACTATTCACAATACCACTCCTCTAGCATACTTCAACTATGCACATTATACCATAAAAAAAGAAAGCAATAAATAATTTATTGCCCCTTTCGTTAATTTGATGTTTCTTCAGTGTCTTTTTTATCTTCAGTAGCAACACCATTGATGAATTTCTTACTGCATGCCCAAATATCACCAGTGGTTTGACCTTCAATATGTGACTGCTTTTCAACTCCGGATACTAAGCCTACTGTAAGTTGAACAATAGTTATTACTAAAAATACTAAAACAGCTGAAATTAATCGAGATATAAATGCTTTACGATAAGCTTTTATATCATCTTCTTTTTTAGCTACAATTGATTTAGCAAAATCAATCATTCCCCAAATAATTAAAAGTATTGGAACAACAATTTTGATTATTCTAATAATAGTTGCAACTAAATTAAATAATTCGTCTGGCACTTCTATACCAGCACAAATTGTTGTGTTAGCTGTATCTAATATATTAAGCATTTATATTCCTTCTTTCTTTAATATTTTTCACAAGCAGTATTGTTATTCTTAATTATTTTACAAGCACATTTCCAAGCATTTCCAGCATCACTAGTTCCGCCTTCATCTTTAGTAGCAGTACCAACAGTTGTGATAATTAATTGTGTAACAGTAATAATTAAGAAAACAATAATAGCTGCGATAAGTCTTTTTACAAATACTTTTTGCCCTTTCTTAATGTCATCTTCACTACCACCGATTGTAGATTTGGCAAAATCAATCATTCCCCAAATAATAAGCATGATAGGAACAGCAACTTGGATAACTAAAATAATAAAATGAATTATTCCAGCAACACCGCCAGGTATTGTAATTGAATCAGTTCCTCCCATACTACAACTGATGTCTTCTAATATGTTAATTAATCCCATATTCTTCCTCCTTCTCCTTATGATATAATGATACTTTAAAAATGGTTTTTTGTCAATAACCATAGGTAAAAAGGTTTAAAAAACAAAGAAAAAATATACAAGTTTCGCTTGTATATTATAGTTTTCCAAATAATCCTTTTTTATCTGAAGGATTCTCATCGCTTTGTTTAGCAAAGCCTAATTTAGACAACAACTTATCAAGGCTACTATTGGAGTTTTCTTGATCATATAATGGTGGAACATTATAAAACGTCGTCGTTTTAGTTTCATATTCAAAATCCATTACATCTTGTTTGTTTAGTAGACTCTTGTTTAAAACAATTTTCTTGTTTTTATATTTAGTAAAAGCATTCATATTTTTAGATAAAAGTTTATTTAGTTTTATCTTTGAGGGTTCTACCAAATATAACATGTCATCAACTAATCCTTCAGCAGAAATACTATTATTGATATCTACCAAAATAACATCATTTGAATTATATTTTGAAATATTGTTGCCAAGTTCACCATCAGTAATACTATACATTTTTTCATCACCGAAATAAACAAAATCACGCTTGCCTATTTCTAAAGCAACAACTGAATAATTTCTTTCTAATTGCTTTTTCATAATGTAAGTTAATGTTGTAGCTCCGGCACCATCAGTAATGTTTTTAATTCCAATAACTCTGCAAGAATTAGAACCAAATTCCATTGTTGGAGCTGGGGCAACTGGTGCATTAACATCGTGATAAGTATCCAATTGGTGATATTGGGCAACATCACGATAACTGTTAGGATTATTGTATAAATACATAACTCCTTCAACATTCATCGTAAAATTATATATTCGCATTGATATTAAGTCTGATAAATATTCTGGATTTGTTACTTCAGGAGAGCCATCTAAAAGTAATATAAGTCTATCCATATCTAACGCTAAAGAAAGTTTTTGAATTGTTTTAATATCCTTATAATCTTTCAAAGCGGTAACATCCAAAATCATTCTTTGAAAGAAGAAATTTTTGAATGATTCAATGATTTCTTCGACAGTGAATTCACCATCTAATTTTTTAATAACGTCGATGTCTAAAGTCGCTAGAGCATCGCGATATTTATTAGCAACAATTACGTTCATTTAGCACCTCCTTAACTATTTAAAACTTCAAATGTTCTTGTTTCACCATGCACTGGTATTAAAAACAACTCCAACAGCGGAAAATCAACATACATATATGTAATAACGTGATAATAAACTCCGCAGCGTTCTTTTGAACCATCAGCATGACAAGTGTTAATCTGATAAACACAGTACTCATAATTATTGTTAATACCATCCATTAATACTGCACCTGGTTTATCATAGTTACAATGAGCTTTGCCTGAACTAACTCGATAGCCAATGCCACGATTATTGTCACCGCTAACTAGCCATCTTTCTATTTCAGCAGCCACATCGTTATTATAGGCACTAAGTGCGTTCGCTAAAGTCGTTGTTTGTCGCCCACTTGTTTCGCCATTTTTTTCTATTTCCTCAATTATTCTATTATTGACTTTAAAGGCCTTTGAATAGGCAAAAGATCCTAAAAAAATGGCCGACAGAATAAGAATAAAACCAATAGCTAATTTAAAAAGTAAGGCATTCCCTAATGCTTCATTCATGTTTTATCACTCCTTATCAACCACTTGCTGGGTTTTTAGTCCCAAATTTATAGGTCCTTTCGCCTTTAGTATAAACCGGTATGCCATGGCCACCATTCATTTGATTAAATCCTGGTAAATCAATATAAATATAAGTTACTACACTGTAATTATAATAGGTTTTTGTTCCGTTGATGTCTTTCTTAGTGCCATCAGCCGGATGAAAATACACACAATAATCGTAGTTTTGATCCATATCATGACCGCCATTTTTTTTAGTCACTAGATTAGCTCCATGGCTTGTATTTTCGCATCCCTTATTACCTTGGACATACCCAATGCTTCCCATGAAATCATCGATTTCACTAACTGCAAGGCTATTATAACCTTCATATTTTTCGATAATGTCTAGAACTCTAGAATTAATTTTATAGGCCTTATAGTAGTTAATAGCGCCAATTAACAGGCCAAAAACTACCATTATATAAATAATTATTATATTAAATGTTCCAATCGCACCTATTCCTTGACGCATATACTATCCTTCTTTCAATAAATTAATGATTTGCTCCAGCAACACATTTACCATTTGTCCATGTCTTGCCTTGATTAATACAATTAGTTCTATTTTGTGTACTATTCATCATATTAGTAACAACGATTGTACCAATAGCCAAGACGATACCAATTAAAACAATTGTAATTACAGTCATATTAGCTTCACCTGCAGCTTCTTTCACAGTCTCACCTCCCTTTATTATATATATAATTATACTTTATTTTTTTTAATTTGTCTATAAGTTCATCATTTGCATCATTGAAAGCATTAGAAATACTATAATACCTCCACCTGTTCCAAATAACATAATCATTGTTTTCTTTTCCATCTTATCCAATCGCTCTTGATATTTTTGTTCACGAGCCTTGTTTTGAAGTGCCGAAATTGTCCTTGAAAATGTTAACAGCTGTTCCTGTTTATTCTCTTGACTACCTAAGCTTAAACGATAAAGAAGTCTCATCATTCTCATAGAGTCTCTTACCGGATATTCATTTGCAAAATCCATATATGGTTGAACACTTGAATCACCTTCATCAATTTTTTGAATTAATCTTTCCAAGCCTGGTTTGAATATATCTGGTGCTGTAACAACCGATCTTGAAATTGCCACCGGAATTGTATAGTGTTGTGCCAAAATTTCTAGTGATTTTAAATAATATGGTAGCAGCAAATTTATTCGATGTAAATTTGCTTTGTAAAAATTTTTTAATTGAATATATGGTAATTTAAACATCGCAAATCCAGCTAATACTGATGCTAATATGTATAAGAATGATAATCTTGATAGAAACAAGAAAAATACAAACACAATAACAATCAATCCATTTCTAATACGAATTGAAAACATTTTATTAAGATCAACGTCACCATATTTAACATTTAACAAAAATTTATAATCATCTTCCATTAAAAATTTAAAATACGGATAAGCGTCATTAACAAATTTTTTACTATTGAAATGGTTATTAGCCTCAAATATAGCAATAGCAATAATTCCAATAAATATAAATAACATACCTGTACTTATTTCCATTATTCCGCCCCCACATCTTCATTATAGTATTTTTCCCCATTTAGGATAAAAAATGTATTTAGCAAAATAATTCCATGAAGTAAAAGCCTCACCCATAAACTTTCTAGCATTTGGTTATAAGTTTCAACACCAAGTAAAAATTGAACCAACATAACCATTAAATATAAGACAATACCAAATTGTAAAAACTTTTTATGGAAACCAGCTCTATCGATACGATCTCTATAAACAGCTTCAACAAGCATATCAATATCCTGGCTCATGTTTTCTAAGGCTTCTCCTGAATCTCTCGAACCTTCATTAGTAATTTGTAAAAACAATTGATGCATATTTCTAACGATATAATAATCATATTTTGCATTAAAGAATTCTATCGATGATTCAATGGTTCCGTTTTCATAAGCCATATCAATCATCGTCTTAACATCTTGCTTAACTGGATCCTCTAAGACATTAGATTCATAAACTCCTTCCAAAGCTTTAACAAACGCTTGGGTTGTATTAAATTCCATAATGGTATTAGTTGTATATACTTGTATTTGTTCAAATATGAACTCACTATATACTCTTTTGCAGCGCCAATAAGTTAATACTGGAATTACCAAAATTGATGCTGCTGAATACATCAACGAAATAGGTATACTATAGAAATATAAATATGTAATTGTTGCGGATCCTGCTGCAAAAACAACAATTTGAATAAAATATTGTCTTGGGGTATATTCCTGACCCAATTCTTTAACTTTTTCCCTTATCATTCTAAATGAATAAGGAGTATATTTGTTATAAACAAAAGTTATTTTTTCATTAATAAATTTATAAGCATTTGTTTTTCTGTCGCTGCGATAAACAACAACGAAAATGCAAATAGCCAGAACTATTGCAAATATTATAAATGTCATATTTTCCCTCCTTTATTCATTATTTACTATAGGAGCTTGTCCTACAGGCATCTGAACAGGTTGTGCTACTTTTACAATTGGCACTGGCTGTTCAGGTACTACCTTAGGTTCAGGTTTAGATCCTACAACCGGCGGTTGTGGAGTTTCTACCTTTACTTGTGAAGAAGCCGGTTCTAACGTTTTTGTTCCAGCTGAAGTATCAATAATTGGAATTCTTCCATTACTGTTTTCCTTTATTTTTCCTTCAGCCTCTGATAATGGAACATTTTCTCCTAACAAAAGCATTTCCTTCGGTAAATACACACCTTGAACTTCTAAATAATCAACTAAATATTTAGAAGGATTTTTTCTATTAACAGTCCCATTGGCCGTTTTTCTATATATAGTATTACTCTTAGCTTCATTATTTTCATCAACATAAAACTCGGTAACTTCGGCAATCTCACGAACAAAATTGTGAGTTGCTTTATCGGTATAACCTCTTACATATATACCAATTTGAACATATCGATGAATTGTTTTCAAAAATTGTTCGATATTTTGACTAGTTTCAAGCAAACTATACATACGATTTGGTATTGAAGAGGCTTTATCGGCATGAATTGTTGATAAGATATAGTGACCAGAAGAAATTGAATTTCTTACGGCTAGAACCGCTTCAGCACTACGAACTTCTGATAGTAAAATCCATTTCGGATTTTGTCGCATACAAGTTACTAATACATCACTATACGAAGCAATATTATTAGTTTTCATAGAAACAATATCCCTGTGTGGAAAAATTCTATCTAAGTGAAGCTCCAATGTATCTTCTATTGTAATTATTTTCTCATCTTCTGCTATTTTAGAAGCCAAATATTTAACTAATTCGGTTTTACCTGAGCCCGTTTCACCACAAGCAATTATATTACAGTGTCCTTTGACACAGTATTCAAGGAAATCATGAATATCAGGCTCAATATACTTTTCAGCTATTATTTTTTCTTTTTGTAATCTGATTTTGGCTGGTGTTTTACGAATAACGCATGCAATGCCATTTGTAGCAATTGAATCATGAACAAAATTTAAACGGAGTTCTGCGCTTTCAGCATCCAGAAATGGATGAGCCATGTTAAATGTCTTACCCATAACATTTGAACACTGAAAGGCTAATTTTTCCATAAAAGCATTGTTTATTTCTGGTTTTTCAATTCGATAAATACCTCTAGATAACGTTTTTAAATGAATTTGTCCACCATTATCATATGAAATATCGGTTATGTCGTCATTTTCTAAAAACTCTTTTAACGGGCCAAAATCAATCTGCTCAAACATGCTCTCATGCATAATTATGCACCTGCATTTTGAGTTTGATTTGTAGTTGAATTAGTTGATTGACTAGCTTCGATTTTAACATCTTGGTTAGCTATATGCTCTGTACCATCTTTTTCTTTTAACGTAGCTGTTAATTTGCCAGTTGCTGTAAAATTAACTTTTTGAGTTGCTTTTGTTACAGTTATTGGTAAAGCTCCATCTTTAGAATAGGTACATGTATATTTAGTTCCGCAACCTTTAGGGAATGTAATAGTTACAGTATTGTTCTTTTGTGTAAATGTTGGTAACAATTCATCAGTAGTTTCTTTTTTCGGAATTGGAATATTTACAGCATGAGCCTCAATATAATCTGCAAGTTGTTGTGTAGAAACTTCCGTAGCACCAACAGTAGATACGCTACCGCCATGTGGCACTGGGAATAATTCAACACCAATAGCGGACATATAAGATGCTTTTCTAAGTAATAAACCTATTTCTTCCGGAACACCAAATATAATCATATCTGGAGTTCTTGATTCACTACTATTTTCAAACACATCTCTACCAGCAGAATCTTTTACAGCCAAAACTTCAACATTTTCAACCAATTTACCAAGCATGACTTTTTCTGCAGAACCATCACCAGTTTTCATGTAAATGTCAATTTTATTTCCTGGATATATTGAATTACCATAAGTTGTTTCCATATCAACTGGGAAATTATAAACAACTTCTCCTTTTTTCACCTTGACAAATACAGAATCTGGTAATTGACTTTGATCAATGACTGTGTCTGTATAAAACATGCTGCCAGCTGGAACCACTGTGTTAACAGCAGTATATTTCCCTATAATTGAGTCTTTATTTTTGATAACGTTATCACTCACTGAAATAGCAGGCATAGTTACCATTTCAATCATGTCCTCCGTAATTTGCGTGCGTGGTTGAATTGTTTCTATTGCTACTGGAACAGAAACAGGATTAACGGCTTTATTGATTTGACTGCTGTATCCCCAATATAATAAAGCCAAAACAAGTATTATGCCTACAATTGTTACGAAATTTTTATTTCGAATTATTCTTTGCGCCGAAGCTAAAAATTGATTCATATTTTTTTCCTCCTTTTTATTTCTTTAATATGGTGTTTCCAAAATTGCATCTATTCTGTGGTTAGTCCTAATAGAATCAACCATATCATCATCATTAACTGTGGCCCTAAGTGAGCCCGTACCAATAGTACTTGTGATTTCCACACTTACCTTTGGTGGCGTTTCATTAACATCATAGAATCTAATTCTATATGTATTAGATTTGTTGGCAACCTCACCAAATCGACGAATGAAATTTTCAGCAAATTTTTCCTTATTAATTGTAACTAAGCCTTTTGCACGATACTTAGTATAATCTACAGCATCCCACATGGCAGCCTCAGTTACTTCTTTTAGTTTTTGTGAATTGTGTTCATCATTATTTGTAATAGTTTGAAACAAGGTAATGAAAATAATTCCCGTGACTCCAAGCATTATTACAAAAACACCCCAAATTGCTCTATTCATCTAAGCGTCGCCCCCTTTTGATTCTGCACAAGTTTTTGAATTTTTCATGCAATCGCCTGTAACACCTATCTTTTTCAAGAAGGTACTTGAACAATCAGAAATTCCCTTACAAGTAATATTCCAATCATCATATGGATGTTTCTTATTATAGTCTTGGATAGTTTTGATAGCATTGGCATCAATAGTAACTTCATACAATGGGCTTCTCGTATATACTTCATAAGTCTTAACTTTCCTATTGTTTGTTATTTGCGTTTGAACAACTTTATTTCCTTTATTAGGTGTTGTACTTGTGCTAGCACTACAATGTAACACATTTTTCGTCAAATCTTTTTCACACCAGTTAGTACCAGTTTCACGGCTCTTGCTAGATGAACCGCCAATTCCTGGGAATGGATTGTCTAAATCTATTGGTCGATAAATAATCTCCCTTCCTGTTCCTGGACAAACCCCACCAGGCATTGGGCATGCTCCACTAGGACACTTAATACATGGATCACCATTTATACAATCATCACCTTCACAAGGGCATTCATCCTCTGGTGCACAGCCAGGATTAGGACATCCTGGTGGTGGGCAATTACCACATTGTTTTTTGAATTCAGTATATGTAACTGCTTGTCTATTTTTATCATAATATATTAAATCACCGTCACTTGTCGTAACTATTTGACAAGGCTGACATTCTTTAAGGTATTGTTTATAACTATAAATTAATACACCCTTGCTATCAAGAAATTCATCACTGCTTAATATTTTACATGTGCAGTCCGTATCATAAATAGCTTCAGTAATCGGTCTTCCGTTTTTAAAATGTTCAAATACCGGTAGTGTTTTTGTTACACCATTGATTTTAACAGTCTTTGTCTTTGACGTTTTAACCATTTCGCAATCACCTTTAGTGTTTGGACACGTTGGATAATTTGTTTTGATGTATGAATCTACATTGTTGTTTTCTGCATCACAATTATATTTTTTGCCACCTACAATACACTTTTTAGTCGCCAAATCAAGACGACACTTGGTTGACCCACTGCACCCAGGGTATTTATTTTGTATATAATCATCATTACAAGCAAATGTTGTCTCTTTTTTTGTTTGAGTTCCTGATTTGTTTGACCACGTTGTAACAAGGCATTTATTTCCACCTAGATTAGTACAACTATCTCCATTTAGACAGATACCCTCCTTATCTGGGCAAGTTCCATCAGGACAAACAGGATAACCATAGTCACATGTATAATCTTTACAAACATATGCACCTGTTATTGATTTATAGCACTCGCTTGTAGGATCTGTTTGCCTTGATTGTGCACACTTATAAAATTTACTAGAAGCAGAATCACTATAGCCATACAATTTAGCACACGAGCTCTTCGCAATCTCGTTCTTATCTACATCTTCTGTAATTTTTTTATCAATATACTTTTTGTAAACATTTTCAGACCCTACACGATTTTGAAAGTAATCGGGATTTGCAAATGCCTTATTCATTTTACTATAAGAATCATTACTTGCCATCTTGTAAGTAAGAGTTATATTGCCACCAAGTCTGTCTCCTTTGCTAGGAGTATTATTAAATGAAACTGGAATAGTCGATGTCAAATAATCTTGATAGCTGTTGTTGCCAGCAAAATTACCATTAACCGGTTCTCCTGTACCATTCTTATAATATCGGTATACATTATCCGGCAAAACATAATATTCGGTTTTTTTCATAGTAATTATATTATTGCTTTTTGTAGGTTTTTCTACTTTTGTTCGACTGCCATCGGCGACAAGATCTTTAGAAACGCTATATTGTTTGCCTTTAGTTTCTTTATAATCCAAATGAATCGTACCCATTTGCCCTACACCAACGTTTTTGGCAAAATTATCCAAGCAGCTAGCATCGCCTGTTGTTTTACATTGTCTTATTTTTTCAATAGATATAGGTCCAAAATTAGCTATACCATTTTCTGCCAGCTGGCCAGGTAAATTTATTGTAAAATAACGACCTGTCGACACATTAAAAACCGTTTCATTATTAAATGTTACAAAGTTTTGTTTGTTTGGAAATTTAATTTTATATTCTTCTCTACAGAAAAGTGTACAATTACCATAAGTCTTTTTATAGTAACTTTTTACATTAGGAAGATCAGATTCTACACTTTTTTCAATTGCTTCCCAGTTGTTCGTATCCTGAATATAATAAGATCCATCTTTAGTTATTGCGTCACAATTGTCATTATCACAAGCAGCGTCTATGTTATAATTCCAATCACAGCTCCAATCATGCTCGTGAGCTTCAGGTAATGAGGTTAGATGTAAAATTCCCATAAAATGTCCTTTGTGTGAATCTGCAGCCTCATTAGCAAACCCCCAACCACAATTAGAATATGGCACCCATTCCGGTGGTGCATAAAAGTAATTATTACCAAGGCTTCCAGGATTTATTGGTATATACAAAGCTCTATCTAGATTTGGCAGCCATTCCCAGCAAGGATTGCCGGTTGTTTTTGGAAAATATGTTGAAAACTCAGAGGCAGTTCCAACCAAACCATAATATCTAGGATCATCATATTGAGCAAATGGGCTAGGATAATCAGAACCCATGAACGTTAAAATTTCATAAACAAGATATGCTTCTTCCAATTGTTGCTTATTTTCTTTACAATGCCCGCCACTTTGCTTCAATATTGTTTCCAAAGGTTCCCCCATTAATCGTTTGAAAAGACTTTCAAGGTCACCACGATATTTTTCTTCAGCTAATTTGCTAAATTGGCCAGAAACGCTGAACCCACTTTTAATATAATTTCCTATCCACAAATTAGGCATCCAATTTTGAATATAGTGCCAGTGGTCATCATAGTAACCATCATTAACGAATTCCATAGAAGACCCTGCCGTATCCTTTTTGTAACAAAGAGTTTTTTCCCCGTTTGACTTTGTACAACGAGAATGAAAATTCCAAGTATCAATTCCACAGAGCGTATCAGATTGACAAAAACTTAAGCTAGTGCCACCATTTTTGTCAAAAAAATCTCTACTATCACTAACAAGTTGTTGACCATCTCGTAGTGTAAACCCTAATCTGTCGCCATTCTTATCAACCAAAGTAGCTCTGACGCCATACACATAGGCGCTAAAACCGCCACCATAACTAGACCAGCCAGAGCTGCTGGTTGAACCAGCTCCAGAATGTTCTACCCAATATGCTTTTGCATTACCAGAACCAATGGTGAAAAGCAGCAAAAAGCAACATGATAAGAATATAGTTTTTAAATATTTCATCTTAATGCCTCCTCCTATATATTTTAAATCCAATGATGAAAACGCCTAAGGTAGCAACCGCTATTAAAATGTAAACATAGTTTTGAACAATAAAGCTTTTTATTTGTTCAAAAACGCCTATTGTTTCTTCTTCGCCTTGTTCGTCACTTTGTTTTGCTTGCTTATATTTTTCTAGTTCCTCTTTAAATTGTGCCGTATCAACAATTACATAATCCCACAATTGACAATATTTAAAATTCGGATTTTCCTTACAATCATCGCTTTGTGAATATGAATTATAGTGTGGTATATCTAAATATTGCGTTACAATTTTTTCTCCGTAACAGGAACTATCATTTGAATATATTGTATATTCAACTTTGCTACCAGCTAAATAAGAAGCAGAACCCTCTTTATTTCCACTGAAGCGATGCGCATAATTGTCAGTAATATATATGTCGTTAGTAACATTTGTTATATATGCTGTAAAAAATGCACCAGCACCCCAGCCAACTTCATAGCTATAATTTATCTGAACATTAGAAGCTATTCTAGAAAGCTCAGCTTGTCTTTCATAATCACATGATGCATGTACATTTAAAGGGAAAGTTAGCATAAACCCCAACACTATTAACAAATATTTAATTTTTGATTTCAAGGCTTAGCCTCCTTTCCTATTATAACATATTTTTATTTCAAAACATACTTGTAAGTATAATTTCTTACATTAAATAATAAATAAATAGAATCAGCTTTTTCAACATCTTTGTTTACTTCTATATAAGTAACATCATTTATGCTCATTTTTGGCTTAATCCTTTGCGAATTGATTTTATGATTATGCCAAACACCATCAATTTGATAATAAATACTGGCAAATTCATTAACAAAATAAAACATATCACCAATTTCCAAGTTTGTATTTTCATCCACTTCAAATTCACCATCCAGCTTAAGTAAGGTCTTAAAATAATTGCCTGTAGCCGTCGGTGTAATATATTCATAAGAGGTTACGCATTTATCTTTTTTTGAGCAAAATTCATATTCAGATTTAAATTTATTGGCCACTTCGTAGCTGTTTATTGTTAAATTGGTTTCTCCTAATAAACTGCCAGAAAAACTAACTTCATCTTTTATCTTATTTTGAATCAAATCTTCTTTTTTAGTTAGATCAATTGTTTTTAATTTAACATAATTGTTTTTCGCACCCATTTGACCCCTAACATAACTAATGTTGTCATTAATTTTCAATCTCTTAGTTTTTTTGGCTTCAGTATTAGGAATTGAAAAGATTAAAATATAATTATCAAATTCATTGTTTAGTTTCTGATTAGTGTAAGGTACGCCTATGTCAGTCAAATAGTCATTATACTTGGTTGTTTGACCATAAGATTTCTTCCCTACTTTCAATGTAATTAGCCCCGTGTTTAGTTTTTTCTTGTCATCCGAAAGTTTTCGCACATCAAAATTTACAACTACTAATGTATAATCATCCGCTATGGTTTTGCCATATAGATCCGTTGTTGTCAAATATGAATTTCTAATATTAAATTGCAGTGTGCTAGCAGTAAAAATCTTGTTCTGACTATAATTTTTGCTATACATGCTAGCAGTAATAATTGCACTAAAAATTATAATAGCAATTAATGCAGCTGCAGCAATGTTTATAAAAAATTTATAATCAGAATAGAAATATTTAACTTGTCTGAATTTGTTTCTCAAACCTCTTTTAAGCTTGTTTTGATCAAATTCAACAGCGACTTCAAACTCCTCATTATCTTTTACGTTAATTTCTAATTCTTGTAAATCCTTGTTAAAGTCAAAACCTTTGATATCAAAGCCCGTAGCTCTTATCACTGTCATGATAAAGCTAATAGCCTGCATAGCCACAATTATGTAATTAGCATCACGCAATGCTTTTGATATACGAACATCTAAAACTTTATCATAAATATCAAACATGACGTTGTAGTCAACAATATACAAGATTAACAGAACTATATACATAGCCAAATTGAAAATATATAATTTCTTTGGTTTCTTCTTTACTATCATTACTGACAATACTGAAACTGACAAAATAATAACAAAAAAAGTGAGTAAATAAATATAAAAATTAACATATTGGCCTAGTACGAATCCATCACTAGCCATGATGTAATCTTTTATATAACTTGTTAAATAATTCCCAATTTTAAGTGTGCGATAAAGAAGAACTGCCATAAAAACAGCCATAATTAAGTTGATGACTCTAAAGTACTTGATAAAAAATGCATATGGCTTTCTAAGTATCATGTGAACGCCCCTTCCCTATCATATTTAATTATATCATAAAACAAATAAAAAGGAAGCATTTTTTGCAACAAAAAAACTATTTTTTTGCAAAAATAGTTTCATACATAAACATGTTTCCTGTGATAAACACTAACATCGACAATTCTTTCGCCTTGATATTTAGGAACTAAAACAACGACACCTTGTTTTAGACTTTCCCTCACATCGATAATTCTCTGATTACGTGACCCTCTAAAGTCTAAATTAAAACTTTTTTCTTCTTCAATAAATTTTCCGTCGACTAAAACATCAATTTCCTTTAAAAAGTTTTTAAATTTTGGCATGCTAACTAATTCTTCAAATCTAAATCCTGTATAGCACCAAATATCTAAACCTAATTTCTTGGCTTCTTTGGCGATTAGCGTGCAAGCTTCTGTTTGAAACATCGGATCACCGCCAGAAAAAGTAATTCCTGATTGACCTTCTAAACGTGATAAATCATCGATGATTTCTTCCACATCAACCTCAAAACCACCTTTAAAGTCATGGGTTGAAGGATTGTGGCAACCCTTGCAGTTATGAGAACACCCTTGCGTCCAAATAACAGTTCGAATTCCTTCACCATCGACAATACTGTCTGTTTGAAGATCACTTGCTAAACGTATTTTCATTATTTCACATCTTTAATGCTGTGTTTTACTCTATCACGTTCTTCGGCTCTTTTACCATTGTTAAATCTGTCAGTAGTACCTACAAGATATCCTGTAATTCTTCTGATTCGTTCAAATTTAACGCCTTCGCCTATTTTCTTTTCATCTGCTTTCATATTTTTTCCTCCTTATCTTCCACCCCAAGTACTTAAACTTGCGTTTTTAACTCTTTCAATAGGAACACCTTCACCCTCTTTACGGCCACAACCTGGGCATGTATCCCCGATTACACCGGTATATCCACACACTGGATCACGATCAACCGGATGATTAATGGCTCCATAGCCAATTCCATTATCGTGCATTAGTCTAACAATTTTTTCAAAAGCCTCAACGTTCATAGCTGTATCACCATCTAGTTCAACATAACTAATATGGCCACCATTAGTAAGCGCATGATATGGTCCTTCTATTTTCAACTTTTTAGCTACTGATATATTGTAATAAACTGGCACATGGAATGAATTTGTATAATATTCTCTATCTGTAACACCTTTTATTTTTCCATAAATAGCCTTATCTATATTTGTAAATCTTCCTGATAAACCTTCAGCAGGTGTCGCAATTAGAGTAATATTTAAATTGTGTTGTTTTGTAAATTCATTTGTTTTTTTGCGCATAAATTCAACTATTTTTAAACCTAGTTTTTGAGCTTCTTCGCTTTCACCTTGATGTTTGCCGATTAAAGCTTTCAAACATTCAGCAAGACCAATAAAACCGATAGTTAAAGTTCCATGTTTCAAAACTTTTCTAAGTCTATCATTTAGGCCTAATTTTTCACTGTTCATCCAAACGCCTTGTCCTAATAAAAACGGAAAATTATAAACGTGTTTTGAACATTGAATATCAAATCTTTCTAATAATTGATCTTTAACAAGTTCTAACTTTTCTTCTAATTCATCAAAGAAACCTTTTAAATCGGTTTTTCCACTAACAATTCCATGTTTAATACCAAGCCTTGGTAAATTTATGGTAGTAAAAGATAAATTACCTCTTCCTGGCGTAATAGAAGGTCCGTGGACATCAACTAAAACACGCGTGCGGCATCCCATATAACCAACTTCTGTACGAAAATCATTTGGATCATACTCAGAAATATTGAATGGCGCATCAATAAATGAAAAGTTAGGGAACAATCTCTTTGCTGAAACTTCACACGCTAATTTAAATAAGTCATAATTTGGATCCCCCGGATTATAGTTAACGCCTTCCTTAACCTTAAAAATAGAAATTGGGAAAATTGGTATTTCATGATGTCCAAGTCCAGCATCTGTTGCTTTTAAATAATTTTCCATAACCATGCGTCCTTCAGGAGAAATATCAGTCCCAAAATTTATTGACGAAAATGGAACTTGAGCTCCTGCGCGCGAATGCATAGTATTTAAGTTGTGAATAAATGCTTCCATGGCTTGATATGTAGTTCTATCGGTTTTAGCCATAGCCTTTTCATAACTTATTTCAAACATTCTTTTTAATTGTTCTGATTCTTTATAATAAGAACTAAATTCTTCCAAATCAACTTTGATTGATTTTAATTTATCGATATGTGCAGCAATTTTATCCATATTAATGTAATCATTTAAATCCATAAAATCTATATAATCACAAACTGCTTGTTTAAATTGTTTTTTAAATGTGCATAGCACGCCTGGTGCCATATAATAATCAAAAGCAGGAACACTTTGGCCACCATGTTGATCATTTTGGTTAGATTGAATAGCAATAGCCGCTAACGCTGCATAACTCATTATATCTTTAGGTTCTCTTAAATGACCGTGTCCAGTTGAAAAACCACCGCTAAATAATTTACTTAAATCTATTTGGTTACACGTAGTCGTCCCCATTGGCATAAAATCCATGTCATGAATATGAATATCACCGCTATCATGAGCTTCAGCGAATTTTGGCTTCATTAAATATGATTTAGCAAATTCTTTTGATACTGTAGAACCATACTGAAGCATCGTTCCCATCGCCGTATCGCCATCGACATTAGCATTTTCTCTTTTACCATCTTCTTCTAAAGATGATTTTAAGCCTAAGTTTTCAATAGCTTTTAAAAATTTATGTTGCTTTTTTTCACCAAAGAACATTTGTCTAGATGTGTTTCTTCTTTCTCTATATTCGGAAAAAGATTTATAAACATCTTCATAGCCTTTGTTTTTTAATTCCTCTTCGATTAAATCTTGAATTTGTTCTATTTTAATTTTGTCAGCATCTTTATCGACAAATTCTTTTGTTATTCTTTTTATTACTGAATTATAAACATTATTAATATCCTTTTCAGTGTATTTAAGCTCATCTTCTGGTGTCTTAATACTATCGAAGCCTTTTTTTATTGCTACAGCCACTTTGGTGCCGTTCCATTCTACCTTCTTGCCATTTCTTTTAATGACTGTTAATGATTCTAATTTCTTTTTTGTTTGTGTCATAAATATACGTCCTTTCCTACTGTAATTTCATTATGGCACTTTTATTATAAAAGGTCAATAGATTTTGTTCGCTTTTTTTGAGTTTTTTATAGTGCTTTTTTTTAAGCCTTTATTTTAAACAAAAAATCAAAAAAATTATTTTTTTGATTTTGCATAAACTTTACATTTTTGATTTTTTGAAAAAATTACCATTTCAGAGAAAAGAGCTTTTTTCTTTATTTTAAAGGCCAAAGGAAAGATTTGGTAATTTTGATTTTTTTGTTTTTTTGAAAAATAATGTTTTTTCAAAAAAGAATATTTTTAAAAAAAAGAAATTATTGAAGATAAATGTTACCTTTTTATTTTAATTTATATAAAAATAAAATGTTCGCTTTTTTGTTCTGCGTTTTTTCACATTAAAAGAAGCCTATTTGGCTTCTTCAATAGCTCTTGTTTCTCTAATAACAACAACCTTAATTGTTCCTGGATATTGAAGCTTTTCTTCGATTTGTTGTTTTACATCACGAGCAACTTTAAAGCTTTCTAAATCATCGATTTCTTCAGGCTTAACAATTACTCTAAGTTCTCTACCAGCTTGAACTGCATAAGCTTTATCGACACCTTTAATTCCGTTACCGATATTTTCAAGCTCGGTAAGTCTTTGAATATAGTTTTCCAATGAATCATTGCGGGCACCTGGTCTTGATGCTGATAATGCATCAGCAATGGCTACAATAACTGAAATAACACTTGTGGCCTCAGTATCACCATGATGCGAAGCAATCGCATTGATAACCACATCATTTTCTTTGAATTTAGAAGCTATTTTAACACCGATTTCTACGTGACTTCCTTCGATTTCGTGATCAACAGCTTTTCCAATGTCATGTAATAATCCAGCTCTTTTTGCTAAATTAACATTCTCGCCTAATTCAGCAGCTAAAAGACCAGCTAAATTAGCAACTTCCATTGAGTGCTTCAAAGCATTTTGTCCATAACTAGTTCTAAATTGTAATTTACCAATTATTTCAATTAACTCTGGTTCCATTTTTGTAATGCCCAGTTCAAATAAAGCATTATCCCCGTATTCAGTTAATTTACTCTTCATTTCTTTAACTGTTTTATCATAAACTTCTTCAATACGTCCCGGATGAATTCTTCCATCCTTGATTAAAGTTTCTAAAGTTACTCTAGCAATTTCTCTACGATAAGGATCAAAGCTAGATATAACAATTGCTTCTGGGGTATCATCGATAATTAAATCTACTCCAGTAACAGATTCAATAGTACGAATATTACGTCCTTCTCTTCCAATAATACGACCTTTCATATCTTCATTTGGAAGGTCAATTACGGTTACGGTTTGTTCGCTAACAATATCTGCGGCATACTTTTGCATTGATGAAACTAACAATGATTTAGCTTTTTTATCGGCATCAAGTTTTGCTTCACTTTCGCGATCCTTAATATATGACGCGATTTCTAAATTCATCATTTGTTCCACTTGTTTCATAATTACTTCTTTGGCTTCTTTTTTAGAATAACCAGAAATTTTTTCAAGTTCTTTAATTTGTTTTTCTTTTTCTTCTTCTAACTCCACTTGCTTCTTTTGAATGTCTTTTTGTTTATCTATTAAATTGTTTTCTTTATCTTCAAGCATTTGCTCGCGATTTTGAAGTGTTTGATCACGGCGATCCATGCTTTCTTCGCGTGCTAAAAGTCTATCTTCAGAATCCTTTATCTCTTGCTTTTTTTCTTTAATTTCTTTATCTAATTCAAGTTTTAATTTATGTGATTCTTCTTTGGCTTCTAAAACTCCATCTCTTTTTATTTTTTCAGCTTCTTTTTTAGCCTGTTCAATAGTTTTTTCAGCTTTTTTTGAAGCAGTAAAACCTTTAATATGATTGAATATTATCATTATGATAATACCTACAAAAAGTCCAGATATAACTAGCAAAATGGAGAAAATAGAATTTGTCATCTTATTACCTCCATATCAAAATGTAGAAATTATATCTACATATATATTGTATCGGCATTTTTTTTATAAGTCAAGAGAAATAAAAAAAGTGGTTATTCACCACTTTCTTCTTTTCCATTCATTACCGTATAATATAAAGTACCTAGACTCATGATAAAAAGCATAATGCCTACCATAATAACATAAAATGGTGTGCCAGCAAAAGTTTTTGGAACATTTTTTATTGTTTCAGTAGAGTATTCAATGTTCACATAATTGCTACACTTTATAACTGTATTCTTCATTACGTTAGCTTTATTAGTAATAGTATATTTGTTACCAACCTTATATTTGCTCATATTGAATCCAGACTTGATGCTTGTTTTAATGCTAGCATTATAAGTATGTCCATAAAAACTATCATCGTCCGTATTTTTCAAGGTCATTATAATCATCTGTCCCTCATTAGATATGGCAAATTTGGTTGTAACATCATGTCCGTTTTCATCTTTAATAGTAACTTTACTGGCATCAACTGTTAAGCAGTCTGCAAGAGTATCATCCATTACAAACACATCGTACCTATTATCAGCTGTCACTGCAGGAACCACTTGAGTAATTGTATAAGTAAATTCTTCGCCCATAGTTACTTTAGATTTGTTAACACCTTTCACAGGTTCTGGTATCTCAACCTCAGTAACCGCTTTTGGCGTAGTCGTTACACCGCTTGCCTCAGTACCAATTGTAGAATCAGATAAATTACCATATTGATAAGTTCTTGTTATTGAATCACCTTCGAAAGTTTCAGTAAATGATGTAAGAATAGATGATCCGCTGCTAGCCATAAGGCCACCTTTGGGATTGCTAGAACTCTCAGCAGCAAACACAATGGTTTTACCACCGACAGTGGCAGTTTTTAAGGTGTTTCCGGTGCTAGTAAATATATTAACAGTATTGTCATGTAATAAAACACCTTTACCATCAGTAAGATTATACGTAATATTTCCTTTGACGACAATTGGAATATTAGTGCCGGCTTTGAAAAATTCATATTTAATTTTCATCCATTTAAGCCCAATTGAATAGTTATCAATGCTTGTGCCATTCAAAGCAATAATTGGAGTTTTAGGTGAACTAGAAGCTGTTTCAAAATCAGTAACAGTTGCCTTAATATCAACATATTGATTATTATAAATACCAACATTCTTATATCTTACACCATAAGTGTTTTTTGCATTGTTAGTAGCTAACGCCATCGGCGTCGTTACTATATTCAAATAGCCTAACGCATTTTCTCCCCAAGCACTTTTAGCACTGGAAATGTCAGCGGCTGGTGATTGTCCAAAGTACTCACCATCCAACTCATTAGTCTGTCCTAATGCAAAACTATAGTCTGACGAAATAATTTTATCAATTTGTGCAACACCTGATTGGTTTAAATCAGCGCCATTTGCCTCAGCAGCCGCAATGTCATCTGAAAGTGCAGCTTTAGCACCAATAATAAATGCAAAACTCAATACGAATGTTAGCACAACATACTTTAGTTTTTTCATATTTTCCCTACTTTCTATTATATTAACTATAGTGTATCAACTTTTAACATAAATGTCAATTAACAATTTCTTTATAATTTAAGTGTTTCTGAATTTTCGTTTTGGTTATTATCCAAAAATTCTTTAACTACCTTGGCATCACTCTTTTTTATCAATTTTTTAATGATTTTAACACTCAAAAGTAATAAAATCCAAAGTGAAAAAATAATCATAATGAACTCTATTAGCGTTAAAAGCGTTTTATCTGAGTAAATTGTTAGTGGCTCATAAATATTAATTTTTAATGTAACGATTTTATCTAAAGTTAAAATAAACAAAAATATAATTAACGATGATATAACCATATTAATGCCTTTCAACGCTTTTGATAGTTTTTGACTAAATAAAGAATAAAATAATATTACTAACGTTATAAAGATCATCAAAGAAAATGTCGCTAAATTTGGGAAAAATAATTGTGTAAATAAGGTGTTCATAAAATTATCTAATATGTTATATAAGAATGAATTATAATAAATAACTACAAACGCTATTAAAAATACATATATTAGTATCATTAAGGCTTTGGTAAATTTTTTGCTTTTCTTCATTGAAACAATCATCGCGATTAATAAAATTACACCAACGACAAAAGACACTAAAAATATTGGTGTCGATAAAACTAAATTGGCAATTGTCTTAATCATTTCCCAAATAGAAAAGCCTTGCATGTAATCATCCTTCTTTTTCTTTGTTTTTTAAATTACATATATACACAGTTTGCGTATTATCATTATTTTTAGTACACGTTATCAGTGTAACCGTTGTCGCATTAATATCACGGTATATGTCAACATATCCGTTTTTAGGTTGTTCATAAATATTAACAATTTCATAAGTATATTTTGTATTTTTATAATGAATATATACTAAATCACCACGTGAAAGTTTATATAAATGTTTAAAATAACTAATATTACTGCTTCCTGAATGTGACGCAAAAATCAAATTGCCGCCATTTACATCAGGATAACTAGATGGCTGAATAATTTGAATATTGTAATCAACAGTATTATGTGGTGAATTTACATCAACAAAACCTTTGGTTAAATTAATCTTCGGAATCTCTAAAGTGCCAATATAGTCCTTATCAGGAATTATTGGTGTGGTTTTAGCTGAAGAATTTTCAACACTTTCCGTTTTTTGCTGATTACTTTCAACAACAACATCATCACTTTTGTTTTCAGTTTCTTTATTACCATTAATTTGCAAATTAATTTTTTCAAATGCCAAGTTTCTTTTTTCAATAAAATAGTTGTAAGACAAAATCGTAAAACCGGCAACAAAAGTAATGAAAGAAATAATAATAATTATTCGATTTCTTTTTTGTTTATTCATTCTATCACCTAGTATATAATAAGTATAAAGGTTTTTAATTTAAATATCAAGTGTATAAAAAAGAAACCAATTAATTTTTGGTTTCTTTTATAGTTACTTTATAATGCTCACGAACTTTCTTTAAAATCTCGTCCTTTATTTTTGGATTGGCCTTCAAATATTCTTTAACATTTTCTTTTCCTTGACCAATTTTTTCGCCTTTGTATGCATACCAAGCGCCAGATTTTTCTAATATATTAGCATCGCTACCTAAATCAATAAGCTCGCCTTCGGCTGAAATCCCTGTTCCATACATGATATCAACTGAGCAAGTTTTAAAAGGTGGCGCCATTTTGTTTTTAACAACTTTTACAGTGGTTTTGTTACCAATAATATCGGTTCCTAATTTAATTTGCTCACTTCTTCTAATTTCTAATCTAATTGATGAATAAAACTTTAACGCTCTTCCGCCTGGTGTCACTTCAGGATTTCCAAACATAACGCCTACTTTTTCACGTAGTTGATTTATAAAGATTGCAACTGTCCCAGTTTTATTAATAACACCGGCCAATTTTCTTAATGCCTGACTCATAAGTCTTGCTTGAAGTCCAACATGAGCATCGCCCATTTCGCCTTCGATTTCCGCTTGAGGTACTAATGCAGCTACCGAATCAATTACAATTACACTAATTGCGCCACTTCTCACTAAGGCTTCAGTAATTTCTAAAGCTTGTTCACCATTATCAGGTTGTGATAAAAGTAAATCATTTATATTAACTCCTAAACGTTCTGCATATTGTGGATCAAGTGAATTTTCGGCATCGATAAAAGCTACTTTACCACCTAATTTTTGCGCTTCAGCAATTGCGTGCAAAGCAAAGGTTGTTTTACCGCTTGATTCCGGTCCATATATTTCGATGATGCGTCCCTTAGGATAACCGCCGATACCAAGTGCTACATCTAACGCAATACTTCCACTAGGGATTACATCAATTTCTCTTTTTTCATTATCTCCTAAACGCATTATTGAGCCTTTTCCAAATTGTTTTTCAATATCTGAAAGGACTTGTGATAGATTACTATCATTAGTAGATTTTGTCATTTTTTTCCTCCTTATATAATGCTCCTACAATTTTATTCTATAACATAAAAAAAGCAATGTCAATACTTTTTGCGAACATTTGTTCAATTTTACGTTTTTTCATAAAAAAAGTATACCTAATTACTTTTTAAATATACTTTTTCCATCTCTCTAGCGCGGCTTTCTCTAAGTTCCACTTTGTCTTCATAAATTTTGCCAAGTTCACTATATAACTCTAATGCATGGGCATATTCGTGAATATTAATTAAAAGATCTTGATCATTTTCAATTTCTGGAACCAGTAAACGTATATCAGTTAATACATTATCCTTAACAATAGGAAAGCATCCATACCACGACAAATCTGTCGTATTTGGCACGATTAAAACCTTACCTTCCATAAATGCTTCAAATTCTTCATCATATATATTTTGTCCTATAAAAAAGTTTTTTAATGTTTGATTCATAAAATCCCCCTAAAAAAATAAACTATTAAAGTTTATTTTTCGCTAAAATACATTCTATTAGCCGTATAATATTCAATCCCTGAAATTACTGAAAAAATTGTAGCTAATATTAATAAGAAGTCAGAAATTTTTAAATTCCATATTTCGAATGGCAAATTATAAAATAATGTTAGCGTTAAACCAACCATCATACAAGCTGTTTTAACTTTGCCTAAATTACCGGCTGGGATAACTTTTCCTTTCGAGCTCGCAACCATTCTAATTGAATCGACAAATGTATCACGCATAATAATTACAACTGTAATAATCGGATGAATAAATCCTTGCGCACATAATATGATCAAAACGGCATTCACTAGTATTTTATCAGCAACGGCGTCCATAAGTTTTCCAAAATCAGTTACTAAGTTATATTTTCTAGCCATTCTTCCATCAATAAAATCAGTTAATGATGCGATTATAAACAAGATGCCGGCGATAATATATTTAATATCAACAACAATAAGTTCATTGACAAATAGTTGTGGTATATCTATACCAACAGCGGAAAACGGAAATAATAATACCGCTACAATAATAATAGTTAAAAATATTCTAAGCATTGTTAATTTGTTAGGTGTGTTCATAAATACCTCCTACTTATTTTCGGATATGACAGTTCCTTCATCAAAACTATCATCACTTTTATTTAAATTAACGATAAAATATACAATTGCTACTGCTAAAATTACAACAACCATATAAATGATAAAAGGAACGAAAAAACTCTTCTTTTTCTTAGCCATAGTATATGGCGATTTTACAGTTTTAGCGCGTTTGCTTTCTTTTTTCGCAGCTTTTATATCATCTAATGAGAGTCTCGAAGTTACGTCAAATAAATATTCATTAAATTCATCAACCATATCATCTTTATTCAGACCCAAATATTTAGCATAGTCACGAATAAAATATTTTAAATAGAATACATCTTCAAAAGCTTCTCTATTTCCAGCTTCTAAATTTTCTATTTGTGAAGGCCTGATTTTTAAATCTTCGGCTACTTCTTCGATTGATATGTTCATACTTTCTCTGGCATTTTTTAGTTGTTTTCCTATTTCATCCATATATTCTCCTTAAAATTCATAATATTTTATAAGCCATATTCTGTACCTCATAAGAGGCGACAAACATTTATCTACTGAAAATCAGTCCCTCAAGAATTCTAATTCTTCTTTTCTGGGTTCCCCTACCATAATTTGGGTTTCTTGCTTGCGGAGTTTACCACGTTTCACCTTTTCATTTCTGAAAAGCTCGTCTCTGCGGCACTTTATGCCCCAGACCATAGTTTCCCTTAGGTCATCAGGCGTCGTTAGCCAAAGCTACCTTAGGTTATTTTTTCCCTAAGCACAAACACTACTATCATCACAGATAGTGCAAGTATGGACTTTCCTCTACATTATAAAAATGCAGCGTTTGTCAAAATATTATTTTTCGCCATAAATAATTTTTTCTAAATTAGATAAACGACGAAGTAAATCTGAATTATTTACTTCAGCTCCGCCAGTATCGCGTAGAACTTCTAATTTAGTACGTAAACTTCTAATTTCGCCTTTTAAACGCATGTTTTCGTCAATTAAATCTTTCTTCTCTTGGTCACTTTCTTTCAATAGTTCAAACATCTCTTCATAATCACTAATAACTGTGTCTAAAAATTTGTCTACTTCTTGTGGTCTGTAACCTCGAGTATCGATTTTAAACTCTTTTTCTAGTATATCTTTGGGAGTAAGAACAATTCTTTCTTGATACATAAAGTATCCCCTCTTTCATTATAATTTAATTTTAGAGGAAAATGACTTTTTTGTCAATATATGGCCCAACAAAAAAACGTCTTCTTTCTTTGAAATTAAAAGGTATTTTGCTTTTAACCTTTATATGAGACTTTTTCACCATTAGATTGAAAGATATCCTTTTTTAAGGTATAATTAATATGGTGGTTAAAATGTGCAAAGAAGGATTATACAGATTTTTAAGACCGATTTTAACAATACTAATAAAAATAATTTTTCATCCAAAAGTAATTGGAAAAGAAAATATTCCTAAAGAAGGGCGAGCTGTTTTAGCAGGTAATCATACTAATATTTTAGATCCTGTTTTCATACTTAGCTTAACTAAAAGAACAGTACATTTTCTAGCAAAAATCGAACTTATTAATAGTCCTTTAGGAATAGGTTACAAACACATGGGCATTGTCCCAGTAAATAGGCAAATTAAAGATAAAACTGTTATGCCGGCAGCCATTGATTGCTTAAACAATAATTTATTAATTGGTGTTTTCCCAGAAGGTACGGTAAATAAGACAAAAGAGCCAACAATAAAATTTAAAACTGGCGCCGTCCGTATGGCAAACGAGACTAATTCTAATATTGTCCCTTTTGCCATCACTGGTAAATACACTCCATTTGGTAAACTAACTATTTCTTTTGGAAAACCTTATAAAGTATCCGATGATGTTACAAGAGAAAATGAAAAACTTCGAAGTATAATTAACGAAATGATTATAGAAAGAAGGTAGATTATGGGGAAAATAAGTGATTTCTTTTTTAAACTTTTCAAAGAGAAAACCGAAAGACCATGGCTAGATTATTATTCAAGAAAAGAAAGAAAAATTAAATTTACTGACAAATCAATATATGATTACATGATTGATGAGGTTGGAAATGACAAAGATTTTATTTGTTTAAACTATTTTGAAAACAGAATAAGCTACAATGATTTTCTAAATAAAATTAATATTTGCGCACGCGCTTTAAGAGAGTTTGGTGTTAAAGAAGGCGACGTTGTTACTATTTGTCTTCCTAATATGCCAGAAGCTATATACGCTTTTTATGCAATTAATAAAATAGGCGCAGTAGCCGATATTATTCATCCATTATCTAGTCCTGAATCAGTTAAATTTTACTTAAACGAATCAAAATCAAGATATTTATTTTTAGTAGATTTTAACTATGAAAAACTTAAAGATTGCATTGAAGAGACATTAGTTTATAAAACTATTCTGATTTCACCAAAAGAAAGCATGCCACTGATGCTTAATGTTGGTTATACATTAACTAGAAGCATTAAAACAAAAAAACCAAAACTTAGTGATACTGCTTATATGTCTTGGAAAGAGTTTTTAAATTATGGTATGTCTAATGTTAGAGAATACCATGCTGATGTTAAAAGTGAAGATTTAGCTTTAATTTTACATAGCGGGGGCACTACCGGCACTCCAAAAGGTATAATGATTTCTAACTATAGCTTTAATGCCATTGCTCAGCAGAGTGGCGTTAACGTTATTGATGTTCGTCCTAAAGATAAAATTGTGACTATTTTACCAATTTTCCATGGTTTTGGACTTGGAATTTGTGTTCATACGCCAATTTGTCTTCGAGTAGAAACTATATTAATGCCTGAGTACGATGCTAATAGATTTTATAAAATATGGAAATATGATAAACCTCACGTTATTTTAGGTGTTCCTACCTTATGGGAAGGTATGATGTCTAATAAAAAATTTAATTCTGTTGATATGTCTCAATTGAAATATATTATTAGCGGTGGTGATTTCTTATCAGTTCAAGCCGAAACCAGAATTAATAATTTCTTGCATAAACACGGGGCTAAAGTAAATATATTAAAAGGCTATGGTATGACCGAAAGCGTAGCTGCTACTTGTTATACATTCCCAGGGACCAATGAACCGGGCAGCATCGGTATTCCAATGGTTGGTAACATCTACAAAATTGTCGATCCAAAAACAAATAAAGAATTGCCATTAGGTGAAGAAGGAGAAATTTGTGTTAATGGGCCGACGCTAATGATGGGATATTTAAACAATCAAGAGGAGACTGATAATGTCATAAAAAAACATAAAGATGGTAAACGATGGCTTCACACCGGTGATTTGGGCTATATTTCACCAAATGGTGTTGTCTACTATACCGGCAGGCTAAAACGAATGATTGTTGTTTCTGGATTTAACGTTTATCCAAATATGATTGAAAAAGTAATTTCAAAACACGACTCTGTTAAAAAAGTCTGCGTTATTGGCATCCCTCACCCATATAAAATGCATGTAGCTAAAGCTTTTGTTGTATTAAAAGAGGGTGTTCGCCCATCGGCTAAGATTAAAAACGAGATTAAAGAATTATGTAAAAAAGAATTAGATACTCATTCTGTACCAAAAGAAATCGAATTTAGAGATGATTTACCTAATACCTTATATAATAAAATCGACTATAAATCATTAGAAAAAGAAGAAGAATCAAAAAGAAAGAAATGATGCACATGAAAAACTTCGGCTATAAATTTTTTAGAGCTATTTTAGGGCCAATATTCAAATTTTGGTATAATCCCAAAATTTTAAATAAAGAATATTTAAATATTGAAGGCCCAATAGTTATTGCCGGCAACCATAAACACGTTTACGATCAATGTTTAACTATTATTGCCACCAAAAGATGTATTACATACATGGCCAAAAAAGAATATTTTGATGACAAAAAATTATCATGGTTTTTCAAAGCTGTTGGTTGCATTCCAGTAAATAGACAAATTAAAGATGATAAAGCTACAAATGCTGCTTTAGATGTTTTAAATAGTGGTGGGGCCATCGGAATTTTTCCTGAGGGAACTAGAAATAAAACAGAGGCTTTCTTACTACCATTTAAATATGGTGCAGTTTCATTAGCAAAAAAAACTGGAGCAACTATTATTCCCTTTGGTTTAACTGGCGATTACAAATTCCGCAGCAAAAATCTTACTGCCAGATTTGGTAAACCTTTTAAAGTCGATGACATGGACTTAGAAAAAGCCAATCATAAACTTTATAACATCATTAAAGATTTGATGGAAGAAAATTTAAAAGCAGAAAAATAATTCTGCTTTTAATATTTTTTTATTATCAAAATCCTTTTAATATAGCTAACATCCCAAACCATTTCATCAAAAACATCATTTATAATATTAATATCCATATAATCACCATATCCATACTATCAGATTTATACTATCTAAAAAACAAATTCGACAATACTAGATAAAATTAGAACTTTTATATTTTCTATGGAAAAAATATTATAATTATAGTATAATTGTAATGGTGTTTATTATGAAATATCCTGGTGGAAATAAAAAGACTTATAAAAGCTTTAATAATTATGCCAATCGCGGTATGAGTTTGGAAAGTGACATCGGTAATAGTAATGAATATTATTTAAATAATGATATGGCAGTTATTTATAAAAAACCAACGCCAATTACTATTACTAAAGTTAATTATCCCTCACGACTAGAAGCAGTTATTAAAGAAGCCTATTTTAAAACGCCATCGACAACTGATTATAATGGTATATATAAGGGAAAATATATTGATTTTGAAGCTAAAGAAACAAAAAATAAAACGTCATTTCCGTTAGATAATATCCATAAACATCAGATTGAACACTTACAAGCTATTAATAATCATGGGGGAATTGGTTTTATTATCGTTAGATTTACTACTCTAAATCAAACATACTTGTTAGATATCAGCGATCTATTACGCTTTTTAAATGACGAGACCCGAAAATCAATTCCTTTAAATTACTTTAAAAAACATGGTTATTTAATTAAGGATAAATATCAGCCACGAGTAGATTATTTAGAAATAGTTAATCAAATATATTTTGATGGAGGTAAATATGAAAAATAAACTACATAAAGTTAAAAATAAAATAGAAAGTATAAATATTAAAAAGAAAGTAAATAAAATGCCACGATTTATAAGATATCTTGTAAAAAATCCTTATAGACTAGGTATTTTTATAAGTAGTATTGTTATTTTATTAATTGGATCGTTTTTTGTTCCATTTTGGATAATGCTGCTTGTTGCCTTAGCAATCAATTTGATTTGGATTATTCCATACATTATTATTGTTACACATGATCCTAAGAAAAAAGAAGCTCACATGAACTTAGAAAAACGTGAAAAAACTAAAAGAATACGAAAAGTTACAGAACGAAAACCACGAAGAACTAAAGAAAAAGAACCAAAAGATAAAAAGAAAAAAAGCATTATTAAAATTATACTTCTAATTATTCTTGTTATGTTTATCGTAGGAATTTTCGCATTCTTCTGCTTCTTTGGATATATTGCTGCAAGCGCTGATAAATTTGATCCAAATAAGCTTTATACTAAAGAAGCTAGTGTCCTTTACGATAACGAAGGTAAACAATTTGCACAATTAGGAAGCGAAATGCGTCAAAAGATTAAATACAATGATCTTTCTGAAGAATTAATTAACGCGATTGTCGCAACCGAGGATTCAAGATTTTTCCAACACAATGGTTTCGATGCTCCTCGTTTCTTAAAAGCTAGTTTAGGCCAAATAATGGGCCAAAATGCTGGTGGAGCTTCCACTTTGACCATGCAAGTGTCTAAAAACCAATTTACTTCGACAACTTCTAGTGGATTTGCGGGTATCAAACGTAAGTTTACGGATATTTATATGTCAATTTTCCAAATTGAGCAAAAATATTCTAAAGAAGAAATTATGGAATTCTACGTTAACTCTTATTATTTAGGAAGTGGCGCTTATGGTGTTCAAACAGCAGCAAAAACTTATTTCAATAAAAACGCTAAAGATTTGAACTTGTCAGAGGCAGCTATGATTGCTGGTATTTTCCAATCACCAGTTTCATATGATCCTAATTTGAATCCTGATAAAACTGAAGCTAGGCGTATTACGGTATTAAAACTAATGAAACGTCATGGCTACATTAATAATGATGAATATGAAATGGCTAAAAAAATGACAGTTGACAAAATTGTCATAAAAGGGCATTCTGCTCACACAAGCCACGCTGAATATCAAGGATTTGTTGATACAGTAGCCGTTGAAGTAAAAGACGCAACTGGTTATGATCCTTATTCATATTCAATGAAAATATACACGACTATGGATCGCTCTAAACAAGATGAGGTTACCAACATTATGAATGGTAAAAACTTCAATTGGGAAAATGACAAAGTTGATGCTGGTGTCGCTGTAGTAAACGTTAAAACTGGTGAAATAGTAGCCGTTGGTTCTGGACGCAACAGCAGCGATGCTAAATCATTTAATAACGCTACCATGATGAAAAAACAAATTGGTTCAACGGCAAAACCATTATTTGACTATGGACCGGCTGTTGAATACTTAGATTGGAATACATATCACCCAATAATTGATGCTCCATATCACTATAGTAATGGAACGGAAATCAATAACTGGGATGGTGGATATCGTGGAACAATTACAATTCGCCAAGCTTTGGTTGAATCACGTAACATTCCGGCATTAAAAACTTTCCAAAGTGTTAAAAATGCTGATATCAAGGACTTTGTTACTAAACTAGGTCTTTCACCAGAATTATCTAACGGAACATTACACGAAGCTCACGCTATTGGTGGATATAATGGTGAAAATCCTCTATCTGTTGCCGCTGCCTATGCAGCCTTTGGTAATGGTGGGGTTTATAATAAACCACATAGTTATACGAAAATAGAATTTGAACAAACTGGTAAAACTGTTGAATATAAACCGGAAGAAACAAAAGTTATGAGTAAAGAAACTGCTTATATAGTTACTGATATGCTTGTTGATACTGGTAAATCTGCTTTAGGTAGATATAGTTCAATAAATGGTGTTCAATTTGCTGCCAAAACCGGGACAACAAACTTTGACAAAGCAACAATGCGCGCTAGAGGTCTTCCAGGAAATGCTGTTAACGATCTTTGGGTTGCTGGATATAATCCAGAATATGCCATAGCTGTTTGGTATGGATATGACAATATAAAAGACGGATATAACTGGTTTGGTTCTAGCCAAAATTCAAGACTATTCCAAGCTGTTGCTAAACACTTCTTCAAATCTGGTACTTTTAGTAAACCTGATTCTCTTGTTGAAGTTGCTGTTGAAAAGAACTGTGGAACACCACTGTTACCTAGTTCATCTACTCCTAGTAGTGAAATTACAACTGAACTATTCAAATCAAGTGCCAAACCAACAGAAGTATCAAATCGTTTTAACCAATTAAATAATCCAAGTGATTTAAAAGCCACTGTTAACAACAATAAAGCGACTATTGCTTGGAAAGGTATTGGTACTCCAGATGGCTTAAGCCGTGATTATTGGAGTCAATATGTTAATAAAGCTTTTGCAATCACTAGCGATCAAACTTCTTACTTAAATTATGTAATGAGCTATAACGAAAGCGTTTTAGGTAAGGTTGTTTACAACATTTACTTAAAAGATGGTGGAAAATTAACAAAACTTGCTTCTACGTCTGATACTCATGCAACTGTTAGATTACCTAGAAAAGCTTCCCCTGTATTGGTGGTAAAATCTAGTTATTCTAAATTCGGTGGTGCCGAAAGTGGCGGTGTTGAAGTTAGAGTTAATTATGATGGCAACGGTCATGAAGAATATACAATAAAATTAAATGGTGATAATCCTATTACCATTGCTAAAAACTCAACGTATTCAGAGCGTCTATTCAAAGTTCTAAACTCTGATAATCAAAATGTTACTACACAGTGCGTATGGGATGATCCAGTAGCTACTAATGGTTCTGGACATTCAGTAGATTTAAGCGATATTAGCTCACACGAAGGAACTTATACTATAAGCTATCCAAATATAATTTGTGATGGTGAAAATATAAGTTCGAAGGCTCCAACAAGGACTGTAATCGTTGAATAATAAAAAAGACCTTTAATATTTACAAAGGTCTTTTATTTTGCATTCACTACATTTGGGATTTCTAGCTACACAATAGTATCGTCCAAACAATACTAGTTGATGATGTCTTTTTTCAAGGTCTTCTTTTCTAAATTTCCTGCTCAATTTTTTTTCAATTTCTAAAGGCGTATCACTATTTTTAGCTAAGCCAAGTCGTCTACTAACTCTTGCTACATGAGTATCCACAGCTAAGCACGGCTCATTAAATAAATTGCTTAAAACAACATTTGTTGTTTTTCTACCAACGCCTGGGAGACTTTCCAAGTATTCACGATTATTAGGAACAATACCTTGATAATCTGAAATTAGTCTTTTAGAAATTTCAATAACATTTTGGGCTTTTTTATTAAAAGTTCCAATCGGTTTTATTATTTCAATAATATCCTCCAATTTAGCTTTACTAAGCTTTTCTAAATCATATTTTTTAAATAATATTTCTGTAACCATGTTAACTCTCTTATCAGTTGTCTGAGCACTTAGCATGGTCGCTAGTAATAATTCATAATCCTTGTTGTAATTTAATTCACATTTAGGATTTGGAAAAAGCTCATCTAAATAACTTTCGATTTTATTCATTGAGCCAGTCATAATCATATACTTCCTTCTTGCTTTCTTTTTTGCGATTCTTGCGTTCCTTTTCAATATCTGCTTTATCTTTGATGCCCTTTTTACGCCACTCATAAAGTATTTTATCAATATAATTTAATTTATGAACGCCATTATAAACTGCCTCTTTTAAAGCAAGTAATATTAATTCTTCGCTGAATTTATCTTCTAACCAAGCACCTATTATTTCGTATTCCATTGAACTCAACTGACGTCCAAATTCTTTTTGAAATATGTCATAAAGATTCGTACTAGGCACATCATTTTCTTCAGAAATAAAACTGAGTGTTAATTTATTATAAAGTTCATCTAACGAAATATATTCCTCACGCAATTTGTTTTTAGTAATGCTTTTTAATTTTATAATGTCTTTTTTTGTTAAAGAATTTATTATATTCAAAACTTCTTTTTGACTTAATGACAAATCCTTAGAAATTTTTTCGGGATTAAAATCATTATTTTGAATTAAATATATTAAAACAACAAGCTCCTCAGGAGTAATATTTAAATTCTTATAGTTTTTCAATAATATTTTAGGAATTAGTATACTACCATCTTTTAAAAGTTCAATTATTTTTTCCGTCATACTACCACCTAAAAGTTATTATAACGTAAAAACATTTATTTGTCGACAAAAAAATACCCCTTAGGGTATTATTTGTAATTATCAATAATATATTTTTCTACTTCCTTTTTATTGTTTTTAATTGTTCCTAATAAGATTTTTTCTTCCAAATCGCTAATAACACTTTTTAAGAAGCTACCCGGTTCCTTGTTTAATATCTTACATATATCTTCAGGCTTTAATGCAATATCTGTTTTACTATGAATTGGCATTTTAGCATAAATTTCATTAATTAGTTTTTTAGAAGTATTAGTTAATTCGCTGGCCAAAAGGCAATCATAAAGACCATATTCATATAATGTACGCTTATCAAGTAAATTTTTCTTTTGTAACTCTCCTAGTTTAATAATTGTTTCTTTTTCATTAGTATTAAACGGGAATTTATTTAAAACATTAAGGTTAGACCAAGTAACAATCATCGATGGCGTAATCGCAATTTTCTTAAGTAGTGGTATTTCTAAATAATCAGATAATTTTAATTCATTTAATAATTTAATGCCATATTCTTTATTGGAACTAGAAAAAATAATATCCAATTCCTCTTTTTGTCTTTCCTTGGAAATTTTTTTAACTAACGAAGCATATTTCTTAATATAAACCTTTAAAACTGGTTCTAATTCAAAATCCAAAATAGTTGCGAAGCGAATAGCTCTTAAAATCCTTAAAGCATCCTCTTTTAGTTTGATTTTAGGATTTCCTACCATTCTAATGATTTTATTATCTAAATCACTTTTGGCATTTAATAAATCTATTTGATTACCGTCTTTATCAATACAAAGTGTGTTTATAGTAAAATCTCGTCTTTTCAAATCATCTTCTAGGTTTTCGGTATAAGTGATCTTACTAGGCCTACGAAAATCAATATACTTTTCTTCAATTCTAAAAGTAGTAATTTCAAATTTTATTTTTTCAAACGAAATAATAATAGATCCATACTCTGAATTAGTTGTAATGACTTCATCAAAAATATTAATAATATCTTTGGGCGTGGCATCAGTGCATATATCAATATCACTAGAACTTCTCTTCAAATATAAATCTCGTGGATAACCGCCAACGATATATGCTTTATAACCAAATTTCGCTAGTATATTTAAAATTTTTATTGCCGAGTTATACATTTAATCATCTCCAATGCATTAAAAAAAGGCTAAAAAGCCTTAATTTAAAGCGTCTTTTAATTTAGAACCAGCTTTAATAGAAACTGCAACTCTTGCAGGAATATTAACTGTTTCGCCAGTTCTTGGGTTACGACCTTTTCTAGCTGCTTTTTGTTGAGCAGTGAAAGTGCAGAAACCAGTTAAAGCAACTTTACCTTCTTTCTTTAATCCTTTTACAACTCCACCCATCATAGCATCTAATGCTCTTGCAGAGTCAGCTTTTGTTAATCCAGTTTTTTCAGCAATGTAATTAACTAAATCTTGTTTTGTCATGTTCTATACCTCCTTATATTGTTAAGCTCTTGCTTACATTATAAAGATACCATTTTTTATAAGAAAAATCAATATATTTTAACGCTTTTTTTGGTTTTTTTATGATTTTTTTACCTTTTTTACAATGAAAATAAAAAATATTAAATAGTAATTTTTACGTTGTTTTATAAGAATATACAAAAAAACAAGGTTTTTACCTTGCTTATTCCCATAAATTTTGTGGGTATTTTCCCTCAAGAACATAGGTCTTGATAACACTTTTTACGGATTCAACATCTTCTTTATATGTAATACCATACCACTTAGATGGTGTTACTTTAATATAAACATTGATGTTGCCATCCTTTATTTCCTCTTCTAAAACATCAGGTAGTAAATATTCAGCATCTAAACTATTGCCATTTTTCATCAAAAACTCACTAAATTTAGCTTGAATTGTCTTCATAAAATTAGATGTAAAACCAAACAAGTTAAGAGCAGCTAAATCGTCATCGCCTATTTTAATTGGATGTGTTCCATCTAAAGGCCTAGCAATAATACTTTCACCTTCATAACCGACCGAACTTTCATTTATATCTTCAAGCAAACCATTTTTAACCGTAACTATTCCTCTTTTAACTGTCCCATTTTCAGATAAAGTGTTTTTTACTTTATAACATACAGAAACATAATGATTTCTAGTTTCATTATTTTTCAAAAATTCTATTAAACTTTCAAAAGCTTCAGCACCATAAAAATCGTCAGCATTTATAACGGCAAAAGATCCTTTTATGAATTCTCTAGCGCTATAAATAGCTTGTCCTGTACCCCAAGGTTTAACTCTTCCCGCTGGTACTTGAAACCCTTCAGGAAGATCCGTCAGATCTTGAAATGCAAAGCAAACTTCAGCTTTGTCACCTATTCTTGTTCCAATAGTGCTTCTAAAATATTCTTCATATTTTCTATTGATAACAAAGACGATTTTATTAAAACCGGCTTTAATGGCATCATAAATCGAATAATCCATTATAAATTCGCCATTTGGGCCCATTGGCTCAACTTGTTTTAAGCCACCAAAACGACTACCCATGCCGGCGGCCATTACAACTAATGTATATTCTTCCATAAATCCTCCCTAGTGATCCTTATTTAAAGCACCATACGTAAAGAAAAATACAGCTAATCCAATAACAAAAAACGCTATCCACATTAATGGATTACCATGGTTAGCATCAAGCCATGCTCGAACTGGTTCAACCCATTCATTTAACTTATCAATAATATTCAGTACCATTTTTTTCCACCTTTCTTATACTTTTATGACCTTTCATTATCTTTATAATACCATATTTATGATTAAATGCAATAGTTAAAATACTGCCAACGGCAACAATAATACCTTCCCCATACTTATCATGTATTATTTTATCGCCTACTTTATATGTTGCATCTTCATCAATCATATCTTCTTTTCTTATCAATTTTGGTTCTTCTGGAGCGTCGCTATCTAAATATTTTGAATCTATTTCTTTGATAAAACGACTTGGGGCATTGACATTAGTATTACCATAAATCATCCTTCTTTTTGCATTAACTAATGTTAATGACTTTTTAGCTCTTGTCACTGCGACATAGCAAAGTCTTCGCTCCTCTTCCAAATCATCCTCATAATCCATTGAATTATTATGTGGAAACAATCCTTCTTCCATACCAATTAAAAATACATGTTTAAATTCTAATCCTTTAGCTGAATGAATTGTCATTAAAGTCACAACATCGGTATTATTTTTATGTTCTTCAATGTCCGAAACTAAAGATATTTCTAATAAAAAATCCTCTAATGAAATTATTCCATTACTTTCTTCAAAGTTTTTAGTAATTGATTTAAATTCCTCTAAATTTTCCAATCTTACTTCGGCTTCTAATGTTTTTTCTTTTATTAATTCTTCCTTAATTTTAGATTTTTCTAAAATCAAATCAACTAATTCCGTAAGCGATATATTTTCACTTTCTTTTTTTAGTTCATCTATTAAATTTTTAAATATTAATTCTTTACCACTATCAATAGAATCATATATACTTGAATGATTACTAGCGGCCTTAATAGCTAAATTTTCAATTGTTTTAGGGCCTATTCCCCGTTTAGGTACATTAATAATTCGCATTAGACTAATATCATCGTTAGAATTATATATTAATTTTAAATAGGCAATTAAATCTTTAATCTCTTTACGATTATAAAAGTAAAAACTACCTACAACCTTATATGGAATATTTTCGCGAAGTAAAGCTTCTTCCATATTTCTTGATTGAGCATTAGTACGATACAAAACAGCGATATCGCTTTTACTTTCGCCTTCGATTAATAGTTTTTTTATTTGATCCATGACATAATATGCTTCATCTTGTTCATCATAAGCCCGATGATATTTTATTAGTTTGCCTTCATCATTCTTGGTCCACAGTGTTTTTTCTTTTCGCTTTTTATTATTCTTTATAATGTCATTAGCAACATTTAAGATATTCCCTGTCGAACGATAATTCTCTTCTAATTTAATAACTTTCGCGTTTTTATAATCTTTTTCAAAATTTAAAATGTTTTTATAATTTGCGCCTCTAAAACCATATATCGATTGATCAACATCACCAACCACGCAAATATTTTTATGCTTTGCACTTAAAAGTTTAATTAAAACATACTGAGCTTCATTAGTGTCTTGATACTCATCAACCAAAATATATTTAAACCTTTCTTGATACTTTTGTAATACTTCTGGATGTTTTTGAAATAATTTGATTGGCATTAATAATAAATCATCAAAATCTAAAGAACTATTAATACTTAATTTTGCTTCATATCTTTTAAATACTTCTAAAACTATTTGCTCATAATTGTTATTGGCAAATATTTCATATTTTTTAGAATCAATTAACTCATTTTTCGCACTACTTATCTTATTGCGAATAGCTTTAGGATTATAAATTTTAGGATCTAAATTCATATTTTTTAATATCTTTTTTATGACAGTTAAGACATCATCACTATCTAAAATAGTAAAATTGGATTTTAAATCCAATAATTTATAATTTTCTTTTATCAATAAAAGTCCTAGTGAATGAAATGTCGAAATTTGAATATTAGATGCTTCTTTACCTAGCAATTTAAAAACTCTTTGTTTCATTTCCTTAGCTGCCTTATTTGTAAAAGTAATGGCTAAAATATTATAAGGATCTATTTGTTTTTCTTTTACTAAAAATGCAACTTTAGTTGTTAAAACTTTTGTTTTACCACTTCCGGCCCCAGCTAAAACAAGTACTGGGCCTTCAGTACTATTTACGGCTTCAAGTTGTTTGTCATTTAATCCCTCAAGCATGATAATCACCATTAATATAATACCATAGTTTAAGCATTTTTTAAATATAATGGGCCTTCACTTGACGCCATTTTTATATAAAAGAATATAATACTATGAAAAAAAGAAAGGAGAATTTATGAAAAAATTTTTAGTTATTTTAATTTTATTGTCTTTAATTATCGCAGGTTTTTTAATATTTAAAGAAGATAAAACCGATAATAATCTTGCGAAAATTAAAGTTGGTGAAGTAACTCATAGTGTTTTTTATGCCCCGCAATATGTTGCCGATGCCCTTGGCTATTTTAAAAATGAAGGAATAGATGTAGAATTTATTTTAACTCCTGGTGCCGACAAAGTAACGGCGGCTGTCTTATCAGGTGATGTCCAAATTGGATTCTGCGGTAGCGAAGCCACCATTTATATTTATAATAATGGTGAAAAAGATTATTTAGTAAATTTCGCCGGTTTAACTAAGAAAGATGGAAGCTTCTTAGTTTCTAGGAATAATATTAAAAACTTTAAACTTAAAGATTTAAAAGGCAAAAAAATACTAGGCGGAAGAAAAGGTGGTATGCCCGCAATGACACTGGAATATGCCTTAAATACTAATGGTATTAAAAGCAGTGACATTGATATTGATACTAGCGTCGAATTTGCCGCAATGTCTGGCTCTTTTATTGGAGGAAATGGTGACTTTGTAAGTTTATTTGAGCCAACGGCTTCTCAGTTAGCTAATAAAGGCTATGGCTACATCGTTGCTTCAATCGGAGAATTGGGTGGTAATGTTCCATATACAACTTACAATGCCAAAAAAAGTTACGTTGAAAAAAACCTAAAAATTATTAAAGGTTTTACGAAGGCAACACAAAAAGGCTTAAATTATGTTCACAGCCATAATTCTAAAGAAATTGCCAATACAATAAAAAATTATTTTCCTGATACATCACTAAAAGATCTAGAAAATATTGTAACTAAATATAAAAATATTGATGCTTGGTTTAAAAATGCTCAAATAAAAGAAAAAGATTTCAATCATATTCAAGAAATAATTAAAAATGCTGGGCAACTTGATAAAAAAGCACCTTATAGGAAATTAGTTATCAATAATGGACATTTTAAAAATTAAAAATTTGAGGAAAATTTATCATACTAATAAAGGTGAAACTTTAGCTGTCGATAATTTTTCTTTTAATTTAAAAGAAGGTGAGTTTGTCGCAATTGTTGGCCCCAGTGGCTGTGGAAAATCAACTATACTATCCATTCTTTGCGGCCTTGAAAACCCTTCTAGTGGTAAAATCATTCTAGACAAAAAAACTAAGCTAGGTTATATGCTTCAGGGCGACAATTTATTTGAATGGCAAAGCATTTTCAAAAACTGCCTTTTGGGCTTAGAAATAAATAAAGCTGTGAATAAATCAAATAAAAAGTATGTTAGAAAGCTATTAGAAACTTACGGCCTTAAAGAATTTGCTAATGCTTTTCCATCCAATTTATCAGGTGGTATGCGACAAAGAGTTGCGCTTATCAGAACATTAGCTACCAAACCCGATTTATTACTTTTAGATGAACCTTTTAGCGCCCTAGACTATCAAACTAGATTAGCTGTGTCCGATGATGTTCATAAAATCATCAAAAAGGAAAACAAATCCGCAATAATGGTAACCCACGATATATCAGAAGCTATAAGCATGGCTGATAAAATTATCGTGATGTCCAAACGGCCTGGCACTATTAAAAGTATTTATGAAATTAAATTGGAAAACAGGTCAAATCCCATAAATAATCGAAAAGCTAAAGAATTTAGTTATTATTATGAAAAAATATGGAAGGATATTGATTACCATGTATAGTGATGAACACAAAAAGTATTTAAAACAGATTAAAAAGAATGTTTTTTTAATTCGTTTTACCCAAATAATTATTATCCTGTTTTTAGCGTTTTTATGGCAATTTTTAGCCGATTTGAGCCTAATTAATACCTTTATATACTCAAGCCCAAAAAACGTTTTAAAAACGATATTTAGCTTGTTTAACGATGGTTCTTTATTGCACCATATATTTATTACTTTTCATGAAGTAATTATTAGCTTTGTACTGGGGACCATAATTGGCCTTTTCACTGCGATACTTCTTTGGAAATATAATTTTTTAGCCAAAGTTTTAGACCCATACTTAACTGTTTTAAATAGTCTTCCAAAAGTATCTTTGGGACCAATTATTATTATAATTGCTGGAGCAAGTACAAAATCAATTGTTTTAATGGCATTATTTATATCAGTAATTATAACCATCATGGATATTTACACTGCTTTCAAAAACACAGACATCAATAAAATAAGGTTGATGCAAAGTTTTAAAGCTACTAAAAATCAAATATTATATAAACTAGTATTACCTAGTAACCTCAATAGCATTATCAGTGTTTTAAAAGTAAATCTAAGTTTGACATTTATTGG
>CAZELY010000001.1:0-152469 GCA_964513345.1 uncultured Muribaculaceae bacterium | reverse complement strand
TCATCCCAATGTTTAGTAACTTTTAATTTACCATTTTTATTATAAAGTTCAGGAACATGTTTGTTAGTTATAGTATATGATGCTTTACCATTCGTTTGGTTAACACCTTCTGGATCGTATTCAGTATCATATCCATCTATTGCAGTTTCTTTGACTGTATATAAGTATTCATTACCATTACTATCATATCTTGGAAGAGTTAATTCTTCTGTACTTTCGATAGTATATGTCCAAGTATCTTCATTAACATCGCCTTCGATAGTTACAGGTTCACCGTAAGCTGAAGGTGTTCCATTTGCACCAATTTGACGATAAATTTGAACCTCAATTTCATCAGTTCTCTTACCATCTTGGTTATCATTATCATCCCATTTTTTGGTGATTTCAATACTTGCTAGTTCATATTTATTATTGGCAGTAATATTAAATGTTGAATTTGTCATAGTAATATTACCAGTAATTGTTTTATTATCAGTATCAACTTCATAATCATCATAATCAAATGGTTGATGATTGCTGCCATAATCAGCGCTGCCTTCAGCACCAGTAAATACGAAGTTTTCTTTGTCTGATTCAACTATTGTATATTCAGCTTTAGTAGTTAAGTTTGTAAATCTCAAGTTTTGACCAACTTTTAAGCTTACGACTAAAGTTGTTCCTTGTGGTGCAGAGTAGAATCCTGTTTTAGCACCATCTCTTACTTCTGGTGTCCAGCCATCAGAAACAGGTAAGTTCTCGTCAATAATAACTTCGTTATTTTCATCATAAATTGAGAACCACAATTTTTCATCATCTTCTAATCCTTCATCTTCAATATCAATTGTAAATTCATATAAAGCGTTAGGATCAGCAGCTTTTCCATCAACAACCTTATTAAGATTTAAATTACTACGGCGATAGTTAAATGCTTTAATAGTTGGAGTAGCTCCAGTTATAACGTAAATATTACCATCGATTCTAACGTATTCATATTCGCCGTCATCGAAGTAATCATCGTCTTCACCCATATCTTCTGGAATAGTATAGGTTTCTAATGTATCATCAACTGTATAAACTTGTGTTGCAGCCTCATCCAATAAAATTAGTTCGTGTAATTCACCATTGATAAGCATTGGGTGAACTGTTTGTGCTACAAATTCCCATCTATAGTGTTGACCATTTACTTCTTCAAATGAATAGTCGTGTCCTGATTCAAGTACTTGTACTTTACCAGTTGAACGATCTAAACGCATTAAACCAGTCGCAATACTAATATCATTAACTGTATAATCATTATTAAAATCTAAGTTTGCACGATAGAATTCATCTTTTTCTTCATCAGTTGCGCGATTAATAATTATTTGAATAGCATTACCAGTAGCGCTATCATACTTGTTTTCCCATTTTTTAACAACATCAATTTCATCAGCTTTTAATTCTTGAGCTGGTGGGTTTTCATATGTCGCATATTCAGTAGTTGGATTTTCTAATCTTGTATCTTTATAAGACAAAGTCGCAGTAGTATTTGTCTCAAGATAGTATTTACCCGTTAAGGTTTTAGAAATATATCGATCAAGACCAGCATATTCAGAATCTGCACCTTCGTGTAGATCTGCATAATCAACTGTACCATTTTCTAGATCAGCAATTAAATCATATGTATATTGAGTAGGCCATACATCGAATGTAACAGTGTAAGTAACGCCATTTAGTAATACTCCATGGCTAGACAAATCCCAATCGACAGAATCATTACCATTTTCATCAGTAACTAACTTAGCAGGTGTTGGTGCTTCTGGATGAAGCGCATTACCATCCTCTGTCCATTCCATTCTAAATATGGTTTTAGTTTTTGTTTCATCATCCGGATAAGCAGGATCATGAATAGTTAATATTTTACCTTCGATTTGGTGGTCACCATCTTTGTCAGTCCAAGTTCCGGTAGCGGAATTTTCATCACCAATGAAAGTAATTGTATTTCCTGTAGTATTGTTAATATAAGTGTTGCCTGATGTTTGTGTCACATCCATTGAAAGATAATACTTATATGAAGTTTGATCCACATTTAACAAGTGAACTGTACCTGAAGATGCTTTAACAGAAGTTGTTGTTCCATCGCTTATGTTAACTTCAGTAACACCCATTGCATTAATAACTTTACTTAAAATTTCAGCGATGGCACCTTCAAGCTCAGAAGTTTGATTAGCATTATAATAGTTAGGAGCACTTTCAGTTTCACCATAGTCATGATTTGGTCTCGGATTAGACATAATATTACTATTACCCACAGATCTATGATTTCCTGTATTAGCATAGTATAGTAAGTCATCTAAAAGATCCGCTTCAGTTCCACCGAAAGCCGCATAAATACCATATAATGTTGCATCATCTGATTCTGTTTCAGTGCTCGCACCAATGTTTTCAATTGCTCGAGCTTCATCAGTAGCAGCATTATAATGAGTTCTTAAATCGTACCAAGGTGAAGTAGGGCTGTCTCCCATACCTGTGCTTGTACCACTTTTAGTTGGTGCACCATCCGTAATCATAATCACAAAAGTTGGACCATCAAGCGGTTTATTATCAACAAGGTTTTGAGCAAGTCTTAGTGGATGTTCCCAGTTAGTACCCATGTTTTGACTACCCATATTCGAATAGCTAAGTTTAGCGTCACCATATTGTCCACCATCACCAAACATATTAGCTAAACCATTATTATTTGTGTTGATATTATTAGTCCATCCGGAAAGTTGGCTACCATTTACTGAAAAACGTACAAGTGATACTTGAATATTGCTTTTGTTTTCGTTTTGGTAACCAGCCAAAGTAACTAGAAAATCATGAACAACATTTTCGGCAGCATCTGCACGTCGTGGACCTGTATTGCCACTAATTCTGTTAGTCATACTTTGCGAAACGTCATAAACAAGGACAACGTTCACATCAGCCGTAGTTTCGACTTTTGGAATAGAATCACCAGTAACATCAAGTGCTATTTGGTAGGTTCCGTCACCATTATCGGATAATTGCTTTGCATGACTTGGTGATGAGTCATCATCAGCTTTAAAATTAACCACACCAAAAACAGATGCAGCTAAAACAGTTGTCGCAAAAAGAAAATAAGACAGTTTTTTCTTAATGCTTAAGTTTTTAAAATGCTTCATTTCCAATTCCCCCCTAGCATTTAAATACTCAATATCCTATATATATGAGTTGGCAATGTTAATCACCAAAGTGTCATTTATTATACATGAATAATTTTCTTTGTCAATAATTTATTTCATATTTTTTCCTTTTTCTATGGGAAAATTTGTAATTTTTGAATTTTCATTTTTAATATGTTTGCAAATTTTCAAAATATACATTGAATACTATGATAAAAAAGAATTTTTATGTCAAAAAAAACAGCACTATGCTGTTTTTACTTGATTTTCTTGGCAATTATTAGTAAATATTTATCACTATATTTTTTATATTTTGGATCATTACTACAGGTTTGTAAGATTAAAATATCATCGGTTGCCGAAACAACAACATTATTTTTATAAAATGAATTGTTTTTATATTTTAGTAAATCGTTTTGAAATTGATTAGTATCGATATTTAAATTCATATAAGTAAAATCTGATGTCTCAACATATATTGAAAAGATTTGATATTTTATTTTAGTATCATCAAATAATAAATCGATAAATTGATGTTTTTGATAATAATCTTCGTGCATGTAATTTTCTAATTCACTAAATGGAGTTTTATCTTTGTAATCATTGTGACCATAAATAAGAATTTTTTGATTTTCTTTGGTGTTTCTGTGATCTAAGAAAACGCTTCCATATTTATCATAGTTTTTGTATAAGTCATGAGTTAAATAATATTTATTATCAGATGCTTGAACAATAACTTCGTTGATATCAGTATCAGTTATAGAAATCGTTCCGATGATATCATCGTTTTTATATTCTTGACGAAGTTTTTGAACTACATTTTCTTCTTCCTTGATTATTTTTTTTACTTCAGGAGTATATGTATTTTTTGGAGAATTGCTATCTGAAGCATAAAAAGCAAAGAAGGCTACCAAAGCAATTAAAACTATCAATATATATTTTAAATATTTTTTCATAATCGCCTCCAAATAATTAATGCCACTTTAGCACATTTTATATTATTTTACAAATTCAAAGAAATATTAGTTTCATATGTTGTAATACCATCACCAGTATTAGGATGGATAAAAGAGTAGACGGCATCAATTGAAAATAGTGTTAATAGTATTATACATAAAATAATAGATGTTTTTGGTTTTATTTTTTTGAAATAATAATTTAGTAAGGGACCAATAAAGTATGTGACAGCAGCACCACCTAATCCAAATATAATTAATCCCTCCAAGCAAATTCTCCCATCAATATTTAAGAAGTATCCTGTGTAGTCCCACCATTTCATACCACGAAATGTTTCCAAATACCAGGCCGTTGAATATTCTAAAATTCCAGCAAGAAACATTGAAACGATAAAATAAACAACGGGACGTTTTCTAAATGGCTTTAAAACAGCAAGTATTAATAAGCCACCAAAACCATATATAGGAAGCCATGGCCCAAACATCGTTCCGCGATTTACAAACACGCCATCAGTAGCTAAGTGAAGTAATACTTCCCAGCTCCAGCCGATGAACGAAAAAGTAAAGAAGAACAATATTAAACTTGTTACAGGATATTTTTGATTATAATTACTTTTAAAGTCTTTTTTATACCAAAGTGGCGTTGTATATTTATCAAGTGGGTATTCTTCATCTTTAATTGTTTTAATATCTAAGTATTTATCATTTAATAATTCTTTATAAGTTAATTCTTTTTTCTTTTCTTTTCGAACGTTCATATATAGGTTTGCATATATGAATTCTTTATAAGCATTCGTATAGAAAAGATTACTAAATCCCAAGGTTACTATGGCAAGAATATCCCAGCCGATTAAGGTAATATCCAATTTAAAAGTTTGCCATTTCAATCCACGCATCATTTCACGAGAAAGTCTAAAGGCTTCTTTTCGTTTAATCTTTGGATTTTCAGCAAGAACATATGGGATCATTAAATATTCATATTTTTTAATTAAATAACCGATTATTGTTAAATTCCATAAAGCCAAATATAAATTTCTAAGGAAAATAATACCTGATAAATGTAGGGCTTTTTTAGCTCGGTAAGGAAATAACAATTTTTCGATTTTCGTATCCTTATATCTTCGGGCTTCAAGAAAATATCTGTTTTTTCCAATTTCCAATACTAACTTAATAAAAATGTAAATAAGTAACAAAATTATTCCTGAAAACAATGACCATAATCCCGCACTTATTTTATGCTCGTAATAAAATAGCCTAAAGGTATTAACAAATGAAAAAACTGCAGATTTATCGGCGGTTACTTTATTGACAATCGGAGCAATCACACCATTAGCTTTACTTTTTTTATTTGTTTCTTTTCCTTGTTTTTCTCTAGCATCATTTAGTAATTTATCAATTGTATTATAATTACTTCTAACTTCGTTTATCGTTGATTGATTAGTATTATAATCATTTGCCAAAGAAGAAGTGAAATTATATCCACCCGTCATAATTAAAGTAAATATAAAAATAATTAAGATACTTTTTAAATATGTCGCTTTTAAATTTTTGTGGGAATCTTTTTTTAAAGATTTTCGATCGATTACCATTTTATTTTTCATATAAAACACACTCCAATTTCAAAAAAATTCTGCAGATTTAAATTCATTTCCAAGCCATAGATATTATAGCATATTTTTTAAATTTAGCTAGTTGTAAATTACAATCAAAAATATTCGTATTTATCTTCGACAAATATTGACTAAAACTGTCATTTGCGATATACTTAAAAAGTAAAGTAGGATAGTGAAAAAATAGGCTCATCTTTACGAAAAAAAATATGAAGGAGGTAATTTATGAAAGGAAACAAAAAAATATTAGCTTTGGCGATTATGGTTTTGGCATTAGCCGTATGCTTTAGTTCATATGCAATTTATCGTTCTAGTGCTGAAGGAGATGGTAGTGTTGATGCTGCTGCTTGGTCAGTAAAAGTAAATGGAACAGCCATTGAATCAGCAAATTTTGATTTTGATGCTGAAGACATCACATGGACAACTTTAACGGGCTATCAAAACACAATTGCCCCTGGTTCGGAAGGATACATCGAAATTAATGTCGATGCTGATGGTTCTGAAGTTGGCGTTATACTTGCGGCAGTATTAGATACTTCAAATTTACCTAGTGGCATGACTGCATCAATTCAAGGTGGCAATGAAAAAACAATCGCATATTCAGCCACTGAAGGCGCAATGGAAACGACTGTTAGAATTAACATTGCATGGGCAGGTTCAGCATCAGATGATGATATTAAAGATGGCACAGATTTACAAGCAGCTGGGACTCAATTATCATTACCAGTTACTTTAACGGCTAGACAAGATCTAACAAACCATGCATCATAATAAAAATGAAAAGAATAATATTTTATTATTCTTTCATTTAAAGCCTATAACTTGTTTATAGGTTTTAAAGGGAAGTGAAATAATGAAAAAAACTAAAAGAAAAGTTTTAACTAAAAAAGAAATGATACAAAAAGAACGTGCGCGAAAAATTGTCGATCGCACGATTGAAATAGTACTAATGATTGTTATCATTATGTTGTTGCTTTATAGCTGTGATTTAGCAAAACAAAAAGGTAAAGAAAAAACACCGAATGGTAACGTTAATATAATCGAAATCAAATGTGATGAAGATGGTCAATGTGATGTCGATATTGATGACACTGATAAGAAGACTGATAATAATGCTGGTAATAAAACACCTAATAGAAAAGCTGAAAAAAAATCTAGTAAAAAATCGGATAATAATAGTAATAAACCGAGCGAAGATACTGAAGAAGATGATGGTGAGTTTCATGTTCTTGATACAGACGTAACTTGGAGCGGTTCGTCAGATCTTAAGATCTTTGCTAATTCGCTATATGATTTTGAAGACAAAATAGCTCCTGAGTGCAGTAATACTTACAAATTTGTTGTTAAAAACTCTACTGATTATAATTTAAAATATACTATTAGTTTTACGGAAACAAATCCATATAATATTAATTTAAAATATAAATTGAAGAAAAATGGTAGTTATATAATTAGTGATTATGTAAGTTACGATCAATTAAATATAAGTGAAGTTTTATTAAATTCCAAAAATAGTGATACATATTATTTGGATTGGAAATGGATAAGCAGTGAAAATGATACCCAAGCAGGCGAAATACAAGCAAATTATAAATTACAAATTAATGTTGAGGCTGAAAGTGTAAATGACTAAGATATTTAAAATAATATTTGATGTAATCTTTGTATTGCTAATTATTTGTATTGCCACATATTTTATTCTTCGCCTTTCAGGAACTGCTGAAATTTATAAAGTTGAAACTGGATCGATGGAAGATAATATCCATATTGGTGATTACATTTTAGTGTATAAAAAAGGTAGTTACAAAATTGGTGACGTTGTTACTTACAAAGTCGATAATTATTTTGTAACGCATCGTATTGTTGAAAAAGATGACAAAAAAATCATCACCAAAGGGGATGCTAACAATACTAATGACGAGGCGATAAATGTTAAAAATATTGTTGGTAAAGTTATTTACTGCGGGGGAATTTTTAATTTTTTAGTTGATTATAAGTATGTGCTTGCCGCAATATTGTTGGCACTTTACTTATTTAGTTGTTATTTTGAAAAACAAGAAGAATAGTTGTAAAGGAAGTGTTTGTATGAAAAAAGCATTGGCTCCAATCTTATGTTTTGTATTTGTAGTAGCAATTTTCTTTGTTATACAAACATTTGCGATGTATCGTGATAGTGCATCAGGTGAAGGAACGATTCCCGCGGCAACGTGGAGCGTGACACGTAGTTATAGCGACCCTAATGATTCTTTGGAATTAACTTCAGGAACGATCACCGATGATTATACTTTAACTGTTCAGAGTAATTCTAAAGTAGATGTAATATATGATATTATAATTAGTAACTTGCCAGAAGGTGTGGTGGTTTCATTGGATGGTGGCTCAGATTTGCCACAGGAAGAAGGCAAAATTACAATACCTAATGCTGGAACCATTAATTATAATGATTCGGAAAAAGTGCGTGAGCATACGCTTACCTTTAAAGCTATCAGTGGGGCTACAGCTGTGTCTGAACAAGAAATTGATGTTGATGTTGAATTTAGACAAGCTTTATAAAAAATATAAATAGAAAGTAGGGAAAAAAATGAAAAAGCATTACAAGATAATTATTTTACTTTCAGCTTTATTCTTTTTCTGCGCCTTGATTAACCATGGCGCCCTTTCTATTTATAGGGAAAAACAAGATGATTCAATTGATTTAAGTATTTTAAATCCAACTAGTGGGTATACAGTAACCTTTGATACTCAAGGAGGCGAAAGCGTTGAGCCGATTCAAAGAGAAGCAAATGAGCCGATTGGGACATTACCAACCACGACAAAACTTAATTACAATTTCTTAGGGTGGTATACAGAGATTGATGGCGGAACAAAAATTACTAGTAGCACTTTAGTTACAGACAATGTAGTATATCATGCCCACTGGGAGAAAATCGTATGTAAAAAAGCGACGACGTTGCATACAGAAATATGTAGTCAAGATGGCGGCTGTCTTTCAGCGGGCTATAGCTTAAACGATACTATTTCTTATGGTGCAATTCCAGGGGCAAATAGTCCGCTTCCAGGAGATGCCTATGATTGTGATGTAAATGACGATGGAATTTATGATGCTGCTACTGAAAGATTTTATTATATTCGAAACATTAGTGAAAATGATGTTGATAGCGCAGCTTTAGTTCATTTTACAAGTTTTGATGAACTTGGTCAGGCCGATAGTTCTTCTGAGAGACTAATATATCTTTATGATGATGGTAAAACACATCTTCCGGATTCTGTTTTATGGTCAAATCCTGCCCTTACAACATTTGACGGCAAAGTTTCAAGATATATAAATCAGGAAGATTTAGTTATGGCTTGCGGAACATTTTCAACGGCTGATAATTATCTTAATAGCTGTCAATATTTTTTAGAAACAAGCCGTTTTCAATCTGGTAGTTTGGGTCGTTCTGGTATATGGGTTGAAAAAGTAGGCAGTCGTTTCTATCGAGTTGATACTAGGACAAGCAAAGTTGCAAATGTTGAATCTGATTCAAAAAATACTGTTCGTCCAGTAATTCAAATTCCAGCTGCTTCAATCGATGGATATAAAGAAAAAGTAGCTTATACAATTTCTTTCAACTCGCAAGGAGGATCTGCGGTAGAAGATATTGTTAGATATGAAAATCAAGCAATTGGAAACCTTCCTATACCGACAAAAGAAAATTATTTTTTCGATGGTTGGTATACAAATACAGAATACACACAAAAAATTAGTGAAAACACTATAGTTACAGGCGACGCAATATATTATGCCAAATGGATTGAGGACGACGTGTCCCTACCATATGTATATCGTATACCTGGAGAATGTAAATTCACTACTTCTGGTATTGTCAATGGTGACAATGGTGAATGTATTAGTACTATTAATCCAACAGCTCAAGACATTGATTACACGGTGAACGCTCTTAGTACGAAACGATATATTGATACGGGAATTTCCTTATATGATACGACTAATCATGATTACGATTATGAAATTGGATTTACCTTGATTGATTATTCAAATAGTGGTCAAGTAAATGACGCTACGATAATGAATACAAAAGCGGAAGATTCTGATGCTCATTATCCAGGTGTCGTATTTAGAAAAAAAAGTAATACTACAGACTTTATGATTCAATCTAGAGAATCTACGACAGCCAACGCTGAATATGTCATGTCTTCAAGTGGCGTAAGTTCGGTTAAAATATATAGGCTTGATAGTGAAATATACTATAGCGTTAATGGGGCTCCAAAAACGAAATTAAATGATTTAACTGCATATAATCCGATATTTGATACTACAGTGTGGTTTGGGGCTGCGCCTACTGATGCCTCAGCAACAACTGCAAGAAGATATTTTAAAGGGACTATTGGCGATATGTATATTAAATTAAAATCAACCGAGAAGGTAACTATTACTTTTAATCCTAATGATCCGACTTTGGATTCTACTACTAAAACAATTAGTAAAGGTAGTGCGATTGGGCAATTACCTGAAATAAGCAAATCAGGTTATACGTTCCTTGGTTGGTTTACGGAAGATACTGGTGGAGCTGAAATTACGGAAAACACCACGGTAAGTGCGGATACGACATATTACGCCCACTGGGCAGAAAATGCAACGATAACGCTTAATCCAATGGGTGGAACTGTAAGTCCAAACACTATTACTATGATTGTTGGTAGTGAAGTTGGTGAGCTTCCAACACCAGAAAAAACTGGATACACATTCTTAGGTTGGTACACTGAAGAAACTGCTGGAACTGAAATTACAGAAGACACAATTGTTGATGCTAATGATACTTATTATGCACACTGGGTAGAGAATGTAACAATCACACTTAATCCAGTGGGTGGAACGGTAACGCCAAATACAATTACGATTCCTTTAGGAAGCGAAGTCGGCGAGTTACCAATACCAGAATATGAAGATTATGTGTTTGACGGTTGGTACGAAGACGATGAATATGAGACTTTAGTTACTTCGTCAACGGTTGTATCAAATAACACCGAATTCTTTGCTAAATGGCGAAGTGCATTATATATTGCGGAAGTAAACGGTGTCCAATTTGAAACATTAGATGAAGCTATCAATGCTGTACCTACTGGTAGTGTTAAAACAACTGTAACAATATTAAAAGATATTGAAATTACATCGACGATAACAATACCAAGTAATAAATGGGTAGAATTTGATATTGGAAATTATACTATTAGTAATAATACTGCTGGGGTTAATGTATTTACAAATACTGGAAAACTGAATATTATAAATGGTACTATAATAAGCACTGGTGCGAATGTAAGTCGAGTTGGATACATTATTAAAAATTATTCAGGCGGAATAGTGAACATTTCCGGAGGAACACTTACCTATAATAAAGCCGATGATTCTGAAGGAAAAGTTATTGAAAGTGAAAGTGGAGCAATTAATATAACTGGCGGAACACTTTCTTGTAACTCTAAGGCTGCTACAATGAATATTAATGGCGGCACTTTAAATATATCTGGAGGAGTAGTTAAGGCAAGCAATACTTATAAAGGTCAAGCTGTCTATAATAATGGTGGAATTACCACAATCAGCGGAGATGCTTATTTAGAAAATGTTTCTGCAAATAACAGCAATGGTCGAGCTGCTGTTCACAATAACTCAGGAACAGTTAATATACTTGGCGGAACCATTGTTAGTAAAGCTTCTTCTGCTGTTAAAAATAGCGGCACAATGACAATTGGTATTAATGACGGTACTATAGATATCACAAGTCCAGTTCTTCAAGGAAAAACCTATGGTTTGGAAAGTGCAAGTACAGTTACAGTCTACGATGGTATATTTAAAGGACAAGGAACTACTAGTGACAAAGCAATTAGTAATGAAGCTAATATTAGTCATGGTGACACAACAATAACTCACGATACTGAAATGATCGATAATGTTCAGTATGATGTTGCATATTTGACAGATTCATTAGTTCGATATACGGTTACTTTTAATCCGCTTGGAGGAACAACTACTTTAAATACAAAAACTCTTTTGGCTGATAGTGAAATTGGCGAATTGCCAGTAGCCGAAAAAGAAGATGCAACTTTTATTGGCTGGTTTACCGAAGAAACTGGCGGAACAAAAATCGATGAACACACATTAGTAACAGATGATATTACTTATTTTGCCCATTACTCAGCCATGATATGTAAACGCGCAACTAGCTTACATACTAGTGGCAGTATTACATATGGACAGTTACCAGCTGGGTATGAACTTCGAGCCGGAGATGCCTTTGATTGTGATGTTGATGGTGATGGTACATATAGTGCTTCAAATGAAAGATTTTATTATTTGACTGGTGATGATGATACCGCTGTTCTAATTTATTCAAATAATGTTTCACAAGGTAATCCGTCTTGTAGTGCATCAGGTGTAGATTATGGATTGCCATACGCTGATGGGCCAAGTACAGCTTATCAAGAACTTCCAGGTACTGCGTGGTCCGGTGTTAGCTTAGCTAATGCTTCTCGACAAATTAAAGATGAAACCGGTAGCGTAACAGGAACATTTAGTTATACTGGAAAAACTACTAGATTAGCAACTATCCAAGAAATTAAAGCCGCAACTACTAATACTTTAGATGGAACAACTAATGAATTGAATGACTATGATTTCTTAATGGAAAATGTCGGCGGAAGTTGCCAAAATAGTTATTTATTAGAAACACCAAGTTCATCTGGAACTGCTGCTTATATAATTGATGGAACTGCTAAAAAACTAAGCACCTCATCATCAGCTGCTGTTCGTCCAGTAATTGAAATTCCTAAATCAGCTATTGAAGTCGATGATGAGCCAGAAGAATTTGATATGATTCCGGAGGCCATGCGTGTATATTTTGATAATGTAAGTTCATGGGATGCCGGTCAAAGTGATGCGAATTTTGATAGTTTCAATAATTCAATGACCAACAATTTGACGGCTAAAAATTGTGTATACTATTTAAATGATAACGTTAATAGTGAAAATGGTAGTGTATATTGCGATCAACCTAATAAATATGATACAGGTGTTGGTGGAGACGTTAATGTTTATGAATATAATGATAAAACAAGAACTGCCTCTAACAGTGTCGCTAGTTATGTATCTGTCGAAGATGGTAAGCTATATAATATGATTCCTAATAAAGTCTATTATTGGGAATCTGCTACTAACAGTTTGAAAAATGGTTATGTTAAACCTACTGGTGAGAGACGATTAATTACGATTAACGGTACTAGTAGAATGACACGTAATGTTCGTGACTTAGGAGGTTTACCAGTTGATACTGATAATGATGGAACTATCGATGGGACTATCAAGTATCAAAAGTTATATCGTGGCGAAAAAATTTGGGGTGGAGACAATGTAACCAAAGCTGAGTTTTCCAAATTAGGTATCACTAATGAATATGACCTAAGGACTCCAAATACCAGCGAAATTGTATCTTCAGAAGAGGATCAACTAGCGAATTATACTAATTTTGAAATCGTTCACTATAGAATTGATCATACGGAATTTGGTTCGCCAGCATCTGAACCGCGATTTAATGGCAAGAGCTACTATCAATTAGCTAGGGACGCGGCTATTGATGTCATGCAAAAGGTTGTTGCTGGGAATGACGATTACGCTCTTTATTTTCACTGCCGTATTGGTGCAGATAGAACTGGAACGCTTGCTTATATTCTTGAAGGCCTTTTAGGCGTTCCGACTGAATATCGCTATCAAGATTACGAGCTAACTACTTTCTTCGGTCTTAGAGAAAGAACTAGATATTATAAAATTAAGACAAGTACGAATGATTCTTATAAATTTATTTATTTAAAAGACTCTATAAGAAATGCAACACCAAACAATACGACCGGTGTTGAAGATGTTATGGCTTGGTTTACTTTAGAAGGAACGACTGTTGATGGTGTAAACTTAGTTAATTTAGTTAATCAATTTAAAACTAAGATGATTGATTATCAGTAAGTAGGTGATAAGATGGAAAATGGAAAAATCACAAGATCTGAAATTAGTGCTTTAAAAAAACAAGCACAAACTAGTAAAAAAGTAATAATCTCATTTCTAATTAGCTTTTTTATCATTGGTGGTTTGGCAATATTTATTTATGATCATCAAGAAAAGAAAGATGATAATATTATTTATAATAATCATCGTAGCTTTTTAAAACATCAAAATAAAGATGGTATTCTTTTTAAGAATATCAAATGTGCATATGATGGAAAAGATTCTTTAATTACTTATATTATAGTAAATGACACTGATAAGAAAATTGATTTAAATAACTATAATGTATTGATTAAAGATAAAAGCAAAACACTTATTACAAAAATAGTCGCTAATGTCGAGCAAACATTAGAACCTGGAAAAGAAGTGAAAATGGCCAATAGCGTCGTAGGTGTTGATTTAACAGATGCTTATTATATGGAGTTAAAATTAAAAACAAGTAAAAAATAAGCTCATTATGAGCTTATTTTGTGTTTAATAATGTAATAGATAAATAAACTATTTATTCATGTAAAAATGTTTGATAAAATGTAGAAGGTGATAGGATGAAACACTTTATTGAAGCTTTTAATAAATATATTGAAGAAAAAGTAGTTGATTACAAAATTATGAATAGTAGTCAAAACACTGTATATTTAATTAAAACTTGTAATAATAACTATATTCTTAAAGAATTTTCGCATGATGCGATTAAAAATGAAGAGGACTTAAAAATAAGGAAAGAGCAAATTAGAATTAGTAAAATATGGAATGAAAATGGTATTGATTGTTCGATACCACTGACGGATATTTTTTGGCATCACGATAATTATTATGTAATATATCCATTTAATGATGGCAAAGTTTTAAACAACGATGAATTGACAATTGAACACATTAAAATACTCGCTAAAACTCAAGCAAAAATTCATAAAATGAACATTAATTCTTTTTTACCGTCGCACTATAAAAAATTAGAAATTAAAGAGGAAAAACTTGCTTATATAATTAATACTATTAATAGTTACGCATCACTATTTAAGAAAAATCTTTGCGTATGTCAAAATGATTATAAGACGTTAAATATTATTTGGCGAAACAATAAACCATTACTGGTTGATTTTGATGCAGTGAACAACAATTACCCAGCAGTTTCACTTTTAGAAAGTGCTTATACTTTTTCATATAAAAATCATGAACTAGATTTTACTTATTATGAAGAATATTTAAAGGCATATATCGAAGAATATAAAAAAGTACCTGCAAATATTGAAGAGGCAATTTATGGATGCTGGAATGGTAAAATACAATGGTTAAATTATTTAATTGATAAAAAAGATAATAATGCCAATCATATGACTGATCAAATCCTTAATTATCAAAAGGATGTAAATATAATAAAAGAGATTATCAAAAAAGTGTCGATTTTTGAATAACCAAACACCGTATAGGTGTTTTTTATTAGCCAAACATCCTAAATTACATATATTAATTTAGGAGGGATAAAATGAATTATCAAGTTGTAATAGATGCTGGGCATGGTGGAACCGATAGTGGGGCTGTGAGTTCAACAGGTGTTAGAGAAAAGGATTTAACTTTAAAAATAGCTCAGGCGATGTATCAAGAATTCCAAAGAAGAAGAATTCCGGTTACTTTAATTAGGAGTACTGATGAGACCATATCTCCAACTGACAGAGTTAATAGAATACTTGCCGCTTATGGTAATAATCCCAATGTTATAGTTATATCTAACCATATAAATGCCGCTGGAAGCGGTTATCAGGGAGCTGAAGGAGCAGAAGTAATTTATGCATTAAGAAATACTAATCGTCTTGCTGATAATATCTTAAATTCTTTAAATAATGCTGGGCAAGTTGTTAGAAAAAGTTATCAAAGACGTTTGCCTAGTGATACTTCAAAAGACTATTATTTTATTCATCGTAATACGGGTAATACGGAACCGGTTATTGTTGAATATGGGTTTATTGATAATCCAACTGATTTAAATAGGATTCAAACTAATTATCAAAAATACGTGAATGCGGTTGTCGATGCGGTTATCGCGACGAAAAATGGTGAGACTATTACTGCGAAACCACAAGAAGGAACTTATGTTGTAAGATCAGGCGATAGTTTATGGGCGATTGCTAATAAGTATGCTACTACGGTAAATGAATTAAAAGCTTTAAACAATTTGACATCAAACAACTTAAGTATTGGCCAAGTGTTAAAAGTTCCAACCGAAACGGTGGCTGTTGAAGAAAATGCATATACTGTTAAAGCTGGTGACAGCCTTTGGAATATCTCAAAAAAATATGGAATAACAGTAAATGAATTAAAGAAACTAAATAATTTAACAAGTGATAATTTAAGCATAGGGCAGGTTTTAAGAGTCCCAAGCAGTGAATCGGGTGTTACACCAACAGGAAGCACTTATACCGTTAAAAAGGGCGATAGTTTATGGAAAATAGCTAATAGTTATGGCACAACTGTTACGAATTTAAAGTCGTTAAATAATTTAAAAACTGATAATTTAAGCATCGGTCAAGTTCTTTTAGTTCCAAATAATATACCTGTTGCTAATACATATACCGTCAAATCAGGTGATAGCCTATGGTCAATTGCCAGGAAGTATGGAACAACTGTTGACACATTAAAAAGACTTAATGGTTTAACTAGTAATTTGCTTTCAATTGGCCAAGTTTTAAAGTTACCACAATAAAACATCCTAAGGGATGTTTTTTACTAAATCAAACTTGTAACCATTATTTTTCATAATTTTTATAAATGAGTCTAAGGCCTCTAAATTTCCTTTGTTTTTAGGATGCAGTAAATATATGGCTCCATTATGATATCTAATTAAAAGTTCATTTAAGGCATATTCTTTGCTAACATCATTTTCAAAATCTAAGTAATAAGCACTATAAAAGTATGTTTTATAACCCAGATCTTTCATAATTTGCAAGTCACGTATGCTCCATTCACCGCGAGGCGAACGATATATTTTTTCCATGTTTTTGCCAGTGATTTCCTTATAACCTTGCTCCACCTTTTGTATTTCATATAAATACTCATTAAATTTTTCTTTTGTAGCCAGGGAAGGCATATTTAAATGATTTACTGTGTGATTACCAATAGTGTGGCCACTCGATACCATATTTTTAATTAATTCTTTGTTTTCTATCATATATTTATAGCATAAAAAGAAAGTGGCTTTTGCGTTGTTTTTATCAAGAACTTCGACAATTTCTTTAATATAAGTTTCTAGTGCGCCCTCATCAAAAGTTAAGTAGATTATTTTTTCGTCTGGTCCTAAATAATAAGCATTATATTTTTTTAGCTCATTTATATCGGCACCACCGGTAGGTCGCGTTTTGTTTTTCTTATTAGTAGCCCACCAACTTCTAGTAGTATTATCGAGATTATTATATTCTTCTTTATAATATGGAAGCGATTTTACTTTAACGAAGCGATATGCCTCTTTAGAAATTCCTTTTGAGTTTTTAACTTTATATGTGATTTGATAATTTCCTTCTTTAGATGTATTGATATTGTTAATTATTTTAACTTTATTGGTAAGATCACCATCAATGGTATCAAATGCCTTAAAACCAGGGTCAAAAAATTTTTCGTTAATGTTTATGGTAATTATTTTTTTGCCTTTTAATTCTAGTAACAAAACACTTTCTTTTTTACTATCTTTGATAAAAAAGATAGCAACGGATATTATAGTTAATATTACGAGTAAAAACAAAATTTTTTTCATACTATATTATATTAAATAGTGTTAAAGTTATGTAAAACAGGCTCAAATTAAAATTGCGAGGAATTTATATTTAATATATAATAATAGTAGGTGATAATATGAAATTAACAAAAAATATAAATCCAAGTATGTTTCGCGAATATGATTTAAGAGCGATTGCTGAGACTGACATTAGTGATGATGTTGCTTATACAATTGGCATGAGCTATGGCAGTTACATTCAAGAAAACGGAAACAATGAGGTCGTAATTGGGCATGATAACAGATTAAGTTCGCCTAGAATATTTAAAGCTTTGACAAAAGGTTTAACTGAAAGTGGAGTTGATGTCATTGACCTAGGTTTAATAACAACACCAATGTTTTATTTTGCTAAATTATTTTATAATACATATACTGGTGTGATGGTGACAGCAAGTCATAACCCTAAGGAATATAATGGTTTTAAAATATCATTTTCGAAAATTGGTAATGCTTATGGAAAATTAATCCAAGATTTTAAAGAATACACTTATAAATTAAATTTTAAAAAGGGTAATGGAAAAGTTATTAAAAAAGATATTAAAGAATATTACCTGCAAAATATTAAAAATAGCATCGATCTTAATAATAGAAAAGTAAAAGTTGTCGTTGATTGTGGTAATGGAACTGGAAGTATAATTATCAAAGATATTTTAGATATGTTTGATATTGAATATGAACTTTTGTATTGTGAAAGTAATCCTAATTTTCCAAATCATGTTCCTGATCCGGCTGTTGCTGCTAACATGGTTGACTTAGGTAAAAAAGTTAAAGAATTAAATTATGATTTTGGAATCGGTATTGATGGTGACGCTGATAGAGTGGGAGTAACTGATGAAAATGGCAATTTCATTTCAGCTGATTTAATAATGTTAATAGTATATCGTGATATTGAAAAAACTATGAAAAATAAAAAAGCACTATTCGATGTTAAGTGCTCTCGTACATTAATTGACGAGCTTAAAAGATTAAATATAAAACCAGATATGAATAGAACCGGAGCTTCATATTGCAATTTAGTGATGCAGGGGGATTTAAATGACCCAAGTTCTGGATATGATTTTGGTGGTGAATATGCCGGTCATCTATTTTTCCGAGACCGTTATCCTGGATTTGATGATGGTATTTATGCGGGATTGAGATTAATCGAAATTATGTCAAGGTTTGATAAAAAGTTCAGTAATCTTTTAGATAATACCAATAAATACTTTTCGACCGAAGAGTTGAAAGTTAAAGTCACTGAAGAAAGCAAATTTAAAATTGTTGATGGTGTTAAAGAATACGTTAAAGAAAAAAGTTATGAATACAATGATATCGATGGTGTAAGAGTAGAGTTTGCCGATGGATGGGCTTTAATTAGATGTAGTAATACTGGACCTGATTTAACTATTCGGTTTGAGGCTAAAACTAAAGAAAGATTAGATGAAATTCAAAAAGAGTTTGAAAATATAATTAATAAAAAAGTAGAATTATATAAATGAAAAAAGATGTTTTTACATCTTTTTTAATGTTTTTTGCTTAAAATTTTTATCTAATTCTTCACTAGTTGTTTCAATATATTCACCGGTTTTTAATCTAACAGGATAAGGGAATAACATACTAATTAATACACTATGGGCAACGACAATTACTTTATCATGTTCATAGTATTCTTCTAATGCTTCTAAAGCTCTATTTCTAACGTGAATTAATGATTCAAAACGTGGATCATATATATAATTTTCATCATCACTATGCGCAGCAAATTCACTTCTAGCGTGCCTTACATTTTTAACAAGTTCTTCTTTTGTGGTGTAGTTACTACTATTATCGGGAATCCATTCGTGCAATAAAACATTTGGGTTTATTTGTAAATTATATTTTTGACCAATTATACTTGCTGTTTGCATAGTTCTTGTATAAGGAGATGAAACTAATAAATCACTATTTTCAAATATTTGATTTTGAGCTAGTTTTTCTATTTCTAAAATGCCTTCTTCAGATAACGGCGCCCAGGAAAATTCTTTTCCGCGATAGCCTTCTAAAAGTAATTTTTCATATGTTGGCTTACCATGCCTTACTAATATAAATTTTGTCATATAATCATCCCCAAATAAAAATGGTCGGGAAAACAGGATTCGAACCTGCGGTCTCTACGTCCCGAACGTAGCGCTTTACCAAACTAAGCTATTTCCCGTACAAACATTATAACACTTTTAATTGACTTTTTAAATATTATTATTTATAATTAAATCATGCCGCAATAGTATAAAGGTATTACGAGGCCATGGTAAGGCTTTAATCGGTGTTCAATTCACCGTTGCGGCACCACTTAGAAATCTGTTCGAACTTCTCGAACTTATATATAAAATCAATCGCATGATTGGTTTTTTGTTATAAAAAAATATAGAGGTTTGATTGATAGATGTAAATTAGTTTTTAGCTTGCTTGTGTTTTAGCATTTTTTGTTATATACTTTACGTAAGTTAGGATGTTGGGAAATACGAAATTGTATAGAGGAACTAAAAGAAATGATAAAAAATAAATATAATCATGGTAAGGAGGAGTGACAATTTATGAAAACGATATATTTAATAAGACATTCTATGACGGGAGTAAAGATCGAAAATTATGAAAATTTTAGAGAGATACCATGGAATGAATATAACACTAATATGATATTATCAGTAGAGGGTGAAGAAAAAGCAAAAAAGCTTTGCGATGTGCAAGAGCTAGATAATATTGAAGAAATATATGCGAGTGGTTCTGCAAGAGCTATTGCTACAGCAAAATATTTGGCAGACAAGAAAAATCTTTCAATAAAATTAGATAAAAGAATCAATGAGCTGGAGTTTGATATTGAGTACTATAAAGAAATGCCAGATGATTTTACCAAACAAATATTTGACAATAAAGATTTGAAAATAAATACTTATGAATCTTTAAATGAAATGGACAATAGATTTAATAACTTTATAAAAGAATTATTAAAGAATGATAATAATAACATATGTATAGTTATTCACGGAATACTATTATTATCCTATCTTGGAAGTGTTGCCACTGAAGCATTTGACGGAAAAAGTTTTAAAATAACTTTCAATGGGAAAGAAATACTTAATGGAACACCGTCAGCACCAGATATTTATAAATTATCATTTGAAGATAATAAACTGATTGATATGGAAAGAATTAATTTAGTATAATGAATAACCATATTAATGTCGTATTTTGCACTATTGTAGTGCAAAATTAGTTTTTGTTATGAAAAAACGATAGCATCATTTAAATATTCAATTATATTTATAAAATAAATTAAGTAGGTGATTGTAAATGGAAATTAAAAAGTTTAATGAATTATCAGAAGAACAATTAGATAAAATAATTGATAAACATTTTAGTCATTGGTCACAGTATAGTCCACTTATGACGCTTGAAGATACAACTAATAAGATCAAAAATGTATACACTTCAAATGAATTACCATACGGAATTGCTTTAATTGAAAATGATGATATTATCGGTTTTTGCATGTTAAAAGCTTTTGATTTGAAAGAATATCCCAATATAACTCCAAATATATGCAATATAATGATTTTTGATAAATATAGAGGAATGGGCTATGGTACAAAATTAGTAGAGTGTGCAAAACAGGAATTAAAAAAATTGGGATATGATAAAGCATATCTTTGGACCGACAAAGCACCGAAATTTTATGAAAAAATAGGATTTACTTATGTAAAAGATGTCCTTAAAAATGACAAAACAGGATACGGAAGATTGTATACAATAGATATATAAAATTTTAATTATAAATAAAATGTAGCTAGGGAGATGGTAGAATGATAAATTTGCATATCCATACGAATAAATCTTTAGATGGCGTTTTTGATATAAACGAAGTTTTAAACATGTGTGAAAAAAATGAAATTTCTTATGTATCAATTACCGATCATGATACTTGCGATGCTTATAAAGAGATTAAAAACAATAATTTTACTGGAAAAATTGTTACAGGTATTGAAGCTGATGCCTTAATCGGTAAAGAAACTTATGATATACTTTGCTACGGATTTGAATTAGAGAATGTAAGTAAATGGGCGAAAGATCGATTTACTACTATTGAAGAAAGACAAACCCAAATTTTTAATGTTCTTAAGCAAATATGTGAAAAAGAAAACATTTATTTAGATGAGTCAACTCCATATGATCCAAAGGTAGAATATGCCCATGGGGCAATATTTAGAATGTTAGATGATAGTTTTAAAGAAAAATATAATTTAACAAAAATTAGTGATTTATATAGGGAAAGTACTATAAATGAAGATTTTCCGCTTTATATGGATATGAGCATTGTATGGCCAACCATCGAGGAAGTTAGAGATATTATTCATCAAAATGGTGGCTTAATTTTTCTAGCACACCCATTTAAATATGGAAACAAAGATGTAAACGAATTATTAAATCAGGCATTACCTTATGTAGATGGCATTGAAGTTTTTAATGAAAATACCGAAAAAGAAACCAAGTTTTTATGTGAATTTGCTAAAGAAAACAACTTATTAATGTCCTGTGGAAGTGACTTTCATGGCAATGAAAAACATAATGATATTAATGTTAATATAACTAATGAAATTCAAGAAACAATTGTTAATTGGTTAGATGATAAAGTAAAAAACCAAAATTAATTTTCAAAGTATAGTGAAATACAATTGAATAGGAGCGTGTATTATGATAAATAATGACTATCGAAATGAACTAAAAGACAAGGGTATTGAATATAGTAATCAGGCATTACTTAGTTTTTTTGAGAAGTTAGATTTAAATTTAAACTTGTGTGAAGAAGTAAATAATATCCATATAGGCGTGGGTGAGACAGTATCATTAGATAAAAAACGAGCAAGTTCAGAGTACCATGCTGCTGATGATCAGATCATTTTAGATGAGAGTTATTTAGATGAAATGGTAGATTTTGTTATTGATGCTCACGAAGATAAAAAAGAAAGAGCTGAGAGAATTGCAATTCACGATATTGCATCATCACTTATTCATGAGAAGCTTCATGCGTTAAGACGTATCCGTAAACCTGATAATGCAATCGAAAGTAAAGATTATTATACAGTTATAAAAAAATATCTAACCCAGGATATAAATCCTGAATATATTGATCCGAGTGACGTTCTTTTGGTTGAACATGGAATCACTGATAAAAATGATCAAGCTGCAATTATTCGTCAACAAACCCTGCTAGAAGATTCAGTAATCGAAGCACTTTCACAAGTTATAATTTACAATTCGATACCGAAAAATAGTAATTTGACTATTACTGAACTGGCAGCTAAAGTTGAAAAAGACGATAGTTATTTTATTCAAGCCGGTGCAAAAATAGTTGAGTTAATGGGCGAAGATCAAATTAAAAGATTTGTTACCACTAGATTTTCGCAAGAGCCGTATTCTGATATGTTTTATGAAATGTTTGCCCAAGACTATTACGTATTGCTATCGGATATTGAAGAAATAGATGAGGTTAAAAACACTGGTATGGCGCCATCAGAAATCATACTAAATGAATTTGATGAAATAATTAATAAGCAAAAAAATGCTTCGCATAAAAGGGTGTAAAGTAACACTCTTTTTTATTGTGTTGCTATTATAGATATGTTATAATTTATTTGAGGTGATAGGAAATGGGATTTTTTACTGACAAGAAAAAAGCTAGGGAAGAAGCTGAAAATTGGGTGGCTAATGAGGCTGATAAAATAGCTGATGATGTTGAAAAACGTGAGGAAATGCTTGTTGAGGAACAAGAATGGGAAGATATCGAAATTCCTACCGATGAAGAAAATTATGATGAAGAAAATTATGATGAAGAAAATTATGATGAAGAAAATCCTCAAATTGATGACATCGAACAGGGAAGATCTAGATAAAAGGAATAATTATTCCTTTTTTATTTTCCGGTAAATATATTTTTATATTGTCAAAAATATGATAATATATATCATATTAAAGGAGGTGCATCATGGATAATAGAAAAAGAATCAGAAGATATATAAGAAAAAAGTTTTCCAAAGCAGCAAAAATTTATCCGAAAATCAAAATTAATGAAGATGAATATTATTGTAAATATTTAAATTCAGAAGAAGATTTTGAAAAAATAAAAAATGAGATTGATTTACAAAGTGATATGATAATTAAAAATTATCAGGAACTCTTAAAACAACAAGAATATTTTCGTCAATTATCCGAAGAAAAAGAGAGCTTATATTATATGAAAATGCCAGTCGAAAACAAAACATTTTACGAACTACAAAAAACATTGATTAAATTTCAAAATATACTAGGAAATAATTTTGAAAAATTATATTTGACAGGCGGTATTGTTCCATATTTATTGCTAGACACTGATTCAGGAAGGTTACATGAAGACATTGATACTATATGTTTTGAAGAAGATATAAATCACTTGCGCGAAATATTTAAACTAACACCTTACTATAGTGAAAAATGGGATAGTATTTATTATGATACAGAAGATTGTGGTTTTGAAATTCAAATTGATGGGGTACCGATTAGTATTAGCAAGGCAATGTATGCTGATAATGAATTAAAAATTTATAGTTTCAATCCTTTTACCAATCAATGTACTTACCAAATTATACAAACAGATGAAATATCAGATTATTTCATTAATTACTTTGGGGTCGATAATAAGCTTTACAAATGCACAACGTTAGAATATATTAAGAAAACCAAAGATGAACTCAGAAGACCTAAGGATGTTGTTGATTCAATGGTGATTGAATCAGTGGGAATTCGAGGCGATATTTATGAGCGAATCACTACTGCGGACCTTAGCATTTTAGAAAAATCAAAACAATTAACAAGATAAACAGCTATGCTGTTTTTTTCATTGACTAAGGGCAGTAAAAAGTAATATAATATAAGAGTTAGAAGGAGTAAGCAGCGTATGGAACGAAAAGAAGTAGATATGAACAAAGTCACACCAATGATGCGACAATACTTGGAAATAAAAGAACAAAATGAAGACTTAATCATTTTTTTTCGCCTTGGCGATTTTTACGAAATGTTTTTCGAAGACGCTATTAAAGTTAGTCACGAATTAGAGCTTACTTTGACCGGCAAAAATGCTGGACTTGATGAACGAATACCAATGTGTGGAATACCACATCATGCAGCAACAGGATATATTGATCGATTAATTGAAAAAGGTTATAAAATTGGTATTTGCGAACAATTAGAAGATCCTAAAAACGCTAAAGGAATTGTTAAAAGAGACATCATTCAAATTATAAGTTCAGGTACCGTTATGAATGGCGACACTTTAAAAAGTGATGACTTTAATTTTATTGCTAATGTGTGTGATTTTAATCACGCTTTTGGAATTAGTTATGCTGATATATCAACAGGTGAAATATATGCGATGCTTTTAGAACATAATCCTTCTAAGTTAGTAAGTGAAATAATTAATTTAGGAATTAAAGAAGTCGTTATAACTTCAAAAGTCGATAAAAGTATATATTCTATTTTAAAAAATCAGTTTCATTTAACCATAACAATTACTGATGAGACCACCGATAATTACAAAAATGTTTATGAAGAATTAGCGGATATTAGATATATTGAAACAATTAAGCATTTACTTGCATATATTGAAAACAATCAAAAAAGAAATTTAGACCACTTGCAAAAAGCAATTATTAGAGAAAATAAAGATTACTTAAAAATGGACGTTCATAGTAAACGAAACCTCGAACTAGTTGAAACTATTAGGCTAAAACAAAGAAATTATTCATTACTGTGGCTTTTGGATAAAACTAAAACTGCCATGGGGGCAAGACTATTAAAAAGCTATATTTTGGCTCCTTTAGTAGATAAGAAAGCTATTGAAAAAAGATACGATTTAGTCGAGACCTTATTAAAAGAATTTATCGTAAAAAGCGATTTAGAAACATATTTAATGGAAGTATATGACTTAGAAAGACTAAGTGGTAAAATTGCCTTTGGTAATGCTAATGCGAGAGATATGTTACAACTTAAAAACTCACTAATGGTTTTGCCACAAATAAGTGAGTGCTTAAAAAAATTAAGCTATCCTAAAAAATTAGAAACATTGGAAGAATTATATAAATTATTAGAAAATTCCATCTATGAAAATCCACCAATGACTTTAAAAGAAGGATATTTAATTAAAGAAGGCTTTAATAGCGAATTAGACGAGTTAAAATCACTTAGAAAAGGTGGTAAGGACTTTGTTGCCAGATTTGAAGCTGAAGAACGTGAAAAAACTGGCATTAAAAATTTAAAAGTCGGCTATAACAAAGTGTTTGGTTACTATATCGAAATAAGCAAAGGGAATTTAAATTTAGTTAAAGACGAGTACGGTTACCAACGAAAACAAACACTAACCAATTGCGAACGATATATTAGCCCTGTTTTAAAAGAAAAAGAAGCATTGATTTTAAATGCCGAAGAAAAAATAATCGAACTTGAATATGATTTATTTAGTAAAATTCGTGATGAAGTAAAAACATATATTCCAAAATTACAAGAAATTGCCAAAATAATTAGCGCTATCGATGTTTTACAATCTTTTGCGACTGTTAGCGAGGAAAATAATTATATACGACCAATATTAACAGAAAATGAAATTGATATTAAAGAATCAAGGCACCCAGTAGTAGAAAAGGTATTAGAAACGGAATTTGTATCAAATGACATTGTCATGGATAAAAACACAAATATATTATTAATTACAGGCCCAAATATGGCCGGCAAATCCACTTATATGCGCCAAATGGCAATAATCGCAATAATGGCTCAAATTGGTTGTTTTGTGCCGGCTAAGGAAGCAAAAATACCAATCTTTGATCAAATTTTTACAAGAATTGGTGCCAGTGACGATTTAGTTAGTGGAGAATCAACATTCATGGTTGAAATGATGGAAGCCAACACTGCTATTTCAAACGCTACTGATAAAAGTTTGTTGTTATTTGATGAATTAGGCCGAGGTACAGCTACTTTTGATGGTATGGCTTTAGCTCAATCAATCATTGAATACATACATGGAAATATAAAGGGAAAAACTTTCTTTTCGACGCATTATCATGAACTGACCGATTTAGAAGATAATTTGAAGGGATTAAAAAATATTCATGTTAGTGCCTATGAAGAAGATGGTAAAATAACATTTCTTCACAAAATAAAGGAAGGTAGCGTTGATAAAAGTTATGGAATACACGTAGCTAAACTGGCTAATTTGCCAGATTCATTAATCAAAAGAGCCAGTGAAATTTTGAAGGTATATGAATCTAACGAGAAAAAACGCGACATCAAAATTCAAGAATCTTTGCCAATTGATGACTTGATTCCAAAGGAATCGAAAATCGAAAAAGAATTAGATAAAATTGATCCATTATCAATCACACCACTGGAAGCCTTAAATATTTTATATGATTTAAAAAACATGAGGGGGGAATAACATGGAAATCACATTTGATAAGCTTTATCGCTTTGTTGAATCACTTACCGAAGATGAATTTGATCTATTGATAAGCGCCGTAAGAGAAAGAAAACAAGAAGATGAAGAGATTAGAAAATATGAAGATGAAAAACAAAAAACAATTTCTAAGTAAAAGTTGAAATTTTTCAACTTTTTATTTGTACTTTTTGCATAAATTTGTTATACTATACGTAGAGTAGAAGGGGATAGCTTATGAAAGAAAATAATATTTCAAATGAGGAAATTGAATTATTAAATAAATATTTTAGAGCTGCAAATTATTTATCGGCTTGTCAGCTTTATTTACTTGATAATCCACTTTTAAAAGAACCTTTACAAAAAGAACATATAAAAAGAAAAATCGTTGGACACTGGGGAACAGTTCCAACACAAAATTTTATATATACACATTTAAATCGGGTTATTAAAAAATACAATTTAGATATGATTTATGTATCTGGCCCTGGACACGGCGGGAATTTTTTGACGTCCAATACTTATTTGGAAGGTACATATTCTGAATTTTATCCGAATATCACCGAAGATGAAGAAGGTTTAAAGAAATTTTTTAAGCAGTTTTCTTTTCCTGGTGGTGTTTCTTCGCATGCAGCACCCGAAACTCCTGGAAGCATTCACGAAGGAGGAGAATTAGGATATTCTCTTGCTCACGCTTTTGGAGCTGTTTTAGATAATCCGAAACTAATTGCGGCTTGTGTTGTCGGTGATGGCGAAGCTGAAACTGGACCACTTGCTACTTCATGGAATTCCAACAAATTTATAAATCCAAAAACTGACGGGGTTGTATTACCAATTTTAAATTTAAATGGATATAAAATAAGCAATCCTACAGTTTTTGCAAGAATGTCCAATAAACAATTGGGAAGTTATTTTTATGGCCTTGGATATAAAGCATATTTGGTAGAAGGAAGTAACCCTAAAACAATGCATGCTTTGATGGCTAAGACAATGGATACTGTAATTGAGCAAATAAAATCGATAAAAGAAAAAGCCAAAGAAAGCGATGAACTACCGCTTTGGCCAATGATTATTTTAAAAACACCTAAAGGTTGGACTTGTCCAAAAGAAGTAAATGGTGAAAAAATTGAAGGGACATTTAAAGCGCATCAAGTCCCTGTTTCAATGACTGAAGATGACCATTTAGAAGTTTTAGAGCAATGGTTAAGAAGTTATCATCCTGAAGAATTATTTGATGAAGAAGGTAAATTAAACACTGAAATTAAAAGAATTATTCCAACTGGCAAAAAACGAATGGGTGCCAGCCCATATGCTAATGGGGGATTACTTTTAAAAGATTTAGTTTTACCAAATTTTAAAGACTATGGAGTAAAATTTAATGATCATGGTGAAATTTTGGCAAGCGACATGCTTGAACTAAGCACATACATTAGAGACGTTATTACAAATAATCCAAGTAATTTTAGAGCTTTTTCACCAGATGAAGCAATGTCAAATAGACTTTATAACATGTTCGAAGCAGCTGATAGAGATTGGCAAAGCAAAACGTTAGAAAATGATGAACACTTAGATAAAAAAGGAAGAATAATGGACTCTTATCTTTCTGAACACATGTGTGAAGGATGGTTGGAAGGATATCTTCTTACGGGAAGACATGGATTTTTCAATAGTTATGAAGCTTTTATACGTGTTGTTGATTCCATGGTTTCTCAACATGCTAAATGGTTAAAAGTTTGTAATGGTATTTCATGGAGAAGGAGTATTGCTTCTTTGAATTTAGTGTTAACTTCAAATGTTTGGCAACAAGATCATAATGGTTATACGCATCAAGATCCAGGATTTTTAGATCACGTTGCTAATAAAAAAGCTGATGTTGTTAGAATGTACTTACCGCCTGACACTAATACTTTGTTATCATGTTTCGATCATTGTATAAAAAGTCGAAATTATGTCAATGTAATTGTTGCTTCAAAACATCCTAGTTATCAATGGCTTCCTATGGATGAGGCTGTTGAACACTGCACCAAAGGTATTGGTATATGGCCTTGGGCTAGTAATGATCAACAAACTAATCCTGATGTTATTATGGCCTGTGCTGGGGCAACACCAACGTTAGAGACAATTGGGGCAATTTCAATTTTAAATAAAGAACTGCCAGATTTAAAAATTAGATGTGTCAATGTTGTTGATTTAATGAAATTAGAGTCACCTACGAAACATCCTCACGCCTTATCTGACGCTGAATATGATATGTTGTTTACAAAGAATAAGCCAATAATTTTTAACTATCATGGATATCCTAAATTGATTCATGAGCTTACGTATTTAAGGCATAATAGAAACATTTCAGTTCATGGATATTTAGAAGAAGGTACAATTACTACACCATTTGATATGCGTGTTCAAAATGAAATCGATCGTTTCCATTTGGTAATGGATGTTATTGAACACTTAGAAAATAAGGGCAGTAAAGAAATGTATCTAATGGAAAAAATGAAAAATAAAATTATCGAGCACAATATTTATATTCGAAAATATGGAGAAGATATGCCCGAAATTAAAAACTGGAAATGGGGCAATTAAAAAGCACTTAAAAAAGTGCTTTTTTTGGTGAATTTTATTGTTATTTTACAATAAATTTGATATAATTTACATGATAGGTAGCGTGGTAGAATGAAAGATAAGGGGCAAGCACTAATTGAATTCGTTTTAGTTTTACCAATAATCATTTTAATTTTTGTTGCTTTAATTGATATTGGTAATATTTTTGTGCAAAAATATAATTTAAATAATTGCCTTGAAACTATCACGGATTTATATCAAAATGGTAACGAAAAAGAACTTCAGGCTTTTGTAGCCAAAGAAGATATTATTTATAGTGAAAATAAAAATGGTGAGCTAGTAACATTAAATGTTGAAAAAGAGATTAAAGTCACAGCTCCTGTTTTATCAAATGTTCTTGGTAAGCGATATCATGCAAAAGAAAGCAAAACAATCTACGTAAATAATTCGGAGGAAAGCCATGAATAATAAAGGACAATCTTTAATAGTTTTTGTTTTACTTTTACCAATAATGTTTTTGCTAATGGCGATTGTTTATGATTTAGGATCAGTTGAATTAAAAAAACAAAAGTATGAAAATGCAATCAAAGATGCCATCACTTATGGATTGAAAAACAAAGAAGGGGATACCTATCAAAAGTTAAGCTCTTTACTTGAAAAAAATATTGATGGTCAAAAAAACATATCGATTGAAGAAAACAAAATAACTATTGAAGTTACAAAAAAAGAGCCAAGTATTTTTACGAATATCATTAAGAATTATTACGATATCGATATTACTTATACTGGGCATCTCGAAGGCGAAAAAATAATTATTAGAAAAAAATAGGGGTGATCTTATGGCACTTAATAAAGCGAAAATTATAACTGTCACATCAGTTAAGGGTGGTACTGGCAAAACGACGATGACACTTAATATTGCTGGAGTTTTATCACAGATGCAAAAAAAGACAATTATTGTTGATTTCGATTTATATTTTGGAAGTATTGCGGCTTCTCTAAACTTGAAACCAACCAGCGATATTTATACTTTAAATGAAGATATGATGAATAACCGTTTCCATGATTTAAAAGATTACGTAAACAGTTATAATGAATATATTGATGTGTTGGCAGCTCCAATTGATCCACGAAATGTCAGTAAATTTAGTACAAAGTTTTTTGAGGTATTGCTTTCACGTTTATCAATGCAATATGAAGTAATTTTAATCGATACTAACCATATAACTGATAAAATAAATTTAATGGCCTTAGATCATAGCGACACTGTTTTATATATTATGACTAATGATCTAATGGACATGAAAAACATGAAAACCATGATGTCTATTTACAAAGACATGGATAAAAGCAATTATAAAATTATTTTAAATGAAGCTCATTTTGGAAATGCAAATTATAGTGTATATGACATTAAAAATGTTATTGAAGCTGATATTAATTATATTATTCCAAAAAGTTTCTATATCAATAATATTGATAAATATTTGTTTGATGGCACAATAATGACGTTGAATAAATCAATCGAAAATAGCAAAGGTGGGAAAGTCATTACAAAAATTGTTAATGACATAATTGAAGAATAAAAGGAGGAAAGGATCATGAAAAAATTTATTGATGAATTTGATGTTCATGAAGAAGAAACTATTCGTGAAGAAATAAGCGACTATGAAGCCTTTCCGAATAAAGAACTTCTGGATCAATTAAGAAATGAAATCATCCAAAATTTAATCGATAATAATATTCAAGAGCATGAGTCAATGGATGATTTTGTTAAATTACAAATTGATCAAACAACCAAAGGATATGATTTGTCAACTAACGAGCGAAACTACATTTATAATTTAATCGATAATGAAATTAGCGGTTATGGCCCACTTACCGAACTTTTAAAAGATCGTGAAATAACGGAAATAATGGTAAATGGTAAAGATGAAATATACATTGAATTAAATGGTAAATTAATTTTGGATAAAAGTGTAAGTTTTGTTAATGATGAACATATAGTTCGTGTAATCCAGCGTTTAGTTCAACCTTTGGGAAGAACAATTGACGTAGCCCATCCAATGGTCGACGCAAGATTAGATGATGGTTCTCGTTTGAATGCTGTGTTACCACCGCTTTCAATTAAAGGACCGGTTTTAACGATTCGTAAGTTTAAACACGAGCTTGCCAATATTGATGATTACTTACGAACCGGAACGCTAACACCTTATATGGCAAGATTTTTAGAAGCTTGCGTACACGCTAAACTAAATATTATAGTTGTCGGTGGTACTGGTTCCGGAAAAACAACACTTTTAAACGTTTTATCTTCATTTTGTGATCCTGACGATCGTATTATTACAATTGAAGATGCTGCCGAATTAAAACTTAAACAAGAGCACGTAATTTCACTTGAAACGCGTACAACTAATTACGAAGGCTCAGGACAAGTTACTATAAGAGACTTAGTAATTAATTCCTTAAGAATGCGTCCTGATCGTATTATTGTAGGTGAAGTTCGTGGTAAGGAAGCATTTGATATGTTACAGGCCATGAATACTGGACACGATGGTAGTATGACTACCATGCACGCTAATGGGCCGGAAGATGCTTTGGATCGATTAGAGACGATGGTGTTAATGAACGGAATTGAAATACCGGTTACAGCCATTCGTGAATATATTGAAAACGCTATCGATATTGTTGTCGGTGTCCAAAGATTTTCCGATGGTCGAAGAAGGGTATCAAGTATTAATGAGATTATAGGGATAAAGGATGGCGAGATCATCCAAAATCCAATTTTTGAATTTAGACAAACTGGCGTTTTGCCAAATGGCGAAGTTAAAGGGGAATTCTTGTTATATAACAAAATCCCACACGTTTATAATAAAATAACCACTCGTGGTCAAGATGATTTAAGCGACATTTTTAAAAAATAGGAGGAGTATATGGAAGGTGGAAACTTCAACATTTTGAATACTGAAAAGCCAACAAATAAAGATTTAATTGTTGTTTTTTCACCTGCCCAAAACACAAAATCTTATACGTATATTGTTTTTAAAGATGATGAACAATTTTATACAGCCACCATTAATTCTGCTAATGACGTTCGTATAAATTTAAATGAAACAGGAGTTTATAAAATTGACGTTAAAGTGAAAGACGCAACGGGCGAACATGTAATTCACAGTGGTGAATATGTTATCGATAAAGAAGCCCCTGTTTTAAAATTTAAAGAAAATAATTTGACGCTTCGACAAAACGAAGATTTTCCTTCAAATTATGTTACTGCAAGTGATACTATCAGCGGAGATTTAACTAATCAAATTCAATCTAATATCGATGAGGTTAATTTAAAACAACTTGGTGAAAAAACAATCACTTATAAGGTCAGTGATGAAGCTGGCAATATTGCAGAAGCAAATTTAAATGTCAATGTAACCAATAATGCCTACTTTTTATATGGCATGCAACTGCTAGCGTTTGTTTTAATTATCGGTATAGCGCTTCTTATAACAAGATTTGTCAAATCAGTGCATTTAATGAACCGTATCGATCCATTTACACTTTCTTCAGTGAAAACAAAAGAACCTTCTTTAAGTGATCGTATTGTTTCATGGTATCAAAATATGTTAAGAAAACAAGAAGATAAATTCACAAAATCAATTTTTGCGCAAAAATATAGTAAACATTTAGAGAAATATGCCGAAATTAGTTTTATCCATACAAATGGCATGCAAATATTTATTAGCAAGATTATCATGGCAGTTTTATTCTTAATAATTGGCATTTTTGCGCGTGCAATTCAATTTAGGTTAATTTCACCATATGAAATATTTTTGCCAATGACTGTTGGTTTCTTCCTTTTAGATATTGTTTATTTTATTAAATTTAAAACCTATCGCAAAAAATTGGAAAATGATTTACTTTCTGCGATTATTGTTATGAATAATGCGTTTAAATCTGGCCGTAGTATCGTCCAAGCAATTGACATTGTAAGCCACGAATTGAATGGAAGAATGGCTAGAGAGTTTTCTAAAATGAGTCTTGAACTATCATATGGTTTGGAAATTGATACAGTGTTTAAAAGATTTGCCAAACGTGTTAAATTAGATGAGGTTAATTATTTAACAGCTTCACTTACTATTTTGAATAAAACTGGTGGTAATATCGTCGAAGTATTTACTTCTATCGAAAAAACTATGTTTAACAAAAAGACACTTCGTTTGGAATTAAAATCTTTAACTGCCAGCAGTAGAATAATAGTTTATGTATTATTTATAGTTCCATTCTTATTTGTTTTATTTATAAGTATTATAAGTCCATCATATTTCTTACCATTTGTCACAACTGGTATAGGTAGAATTTTATTAGGAATTATGTTAGTATATTATTTAATCTTCATATATGTCGTAAGAAGAGTAATGAAGGTGGTGATATAAATGGAAAATCGTGATAGATTAGCGTATAAGTTATATCGCCAAAAGGAACTTGAAGATATTTCAAACAAATTAATGAGTTTGGGTAATGATACAAAATTTAATTTGGTGACTTTCTGCAATACTCGTCTTTTAACAACGATAATTGCATTTATAGTAACAATGTTTATTACAAAAAACGGTTACATATATGCGCCATTTGTCGCTGTAGGGTATTACTACTTGTTCTATTATGTTTTTATTACCAATAAGATTAAGAAGCGAACTATTAAATTAGATTATGAGGCATTAAACTTTTTTGAAGTTTTAACTTTAACGCTTGCTTCTGGAAGAAATCTCGAGCAAGCTTTAAGAGTTACTTGTGACAATGTTGAATCTGAAATTTCTACGGAATTCAAACGCGCATTACTTGAGATGAATTTTGGTAAATCATTGATCGAGTCACTAGAAAGCATGAAAAAAAGAATTCCATCAGAAACCATCAATAATATTATTTTAAATATTATTCAAACAAATCAATTTGGAAATAGTATTTTAGATACAATGTATAATCAAATTAATTTTTTAAGAGAAAAACAAATATTAGAAATAAAAGGGCAAATAAATAAAATACCAAACAAAGTAAGCATATTATCAGTAATTTTTATTGTCCCATTAATAATGTTATTAGTTTTGGGACCATATTTAATTGAACTGATAGGTTAGGAGGCACATATGTATTATTTTATTGGCATTAAAGGCTCAGGAATGAGTGCATTAGCCGCCATTTTATTCGATCTTGGATATGAAGTAAAAGGAAGTGATATCGATAAACATTTCTTTACCGAAACCGGATTAATCGAACGGGGTATTGAAATACTTCCTTATAATAAAGATAATATTCAAGAAGGTATGACAATTGTTTGTGGTAACGCCATTAAAGAAGATCATGAAGAATTAATTCGCGCTAGAGAACTTGATTTAACTATTCATACATATCCTGAAATTGTGGGTAAATTAAGTCGCATGTTTAAGACGATTACAGTTGCTGGATGTCACGGAAAAACATCTACAACCTCTTTACTTGCACATGTTTTAAATACCATTAGTGGGGCTAATTATTTGATTGGCGATGGTACAGGTCACGCAAACAAAGAAAACAAATATTTTGCTCTAGAAGCATGTGAATATCAACGTCATTTTCTTGCATATAGTCCATATTATGCAATTATTACAAATATCGAATTAGATCATGTAGATTATTTTAAAGATATTGATGATGTTATTGATGCTTATCGCGAGTATGCATCAAATGCTGAAAAGATGGTATTAGCTTGCGGTGATGATCCATATACCCATAGTTTGGATATAAATAAGCCAATTTTCTATTATGGTTTGGATGATGATAACGATATTATTGCCAAGGATGTGGAATATTCTAAAAATGGTACTAGTTTTGATGTCTTTGTTGAAGATAATTACTATGGACACTTCGATTTACCAATATTTGGAAAACATCAACTTTTGAATGCACTTGCGGTAATTGGCGTTTGCTCTTATGAAAGACTCGATGCGAAGGAAGTTGCTAAAGCGCTAAAAACCTTTACTGGTGCTAAAAGAAGGTTTTCGGAAACTATTATTGGTGATACAATAATTATTGATGATTATGCTCATCATCCAACAGAAGTTAAAGTAACAATCAAAGCTGCGATGCAAAAATATGAAGGTAAAGAAATTGTCGTTGTATTTCAACCACATACCTTTTCAAGAATGAAAGAATTCTTTGATGATTATGTTGAGGTTTTATCAATGGCCTCTAAAGCATATATTATGGAAATACATGGCTCTAGAGAAAAAGCTGAAGACTTTGATGTTACAAGTGGTGACTTAATTAAGAAAGTTAAGAATTCCGAAAGCATTAATATCGATGAGGCTGAAAAACTTGTAAAACATAAAAATTCTGTGATTTTATTTATGAGTCCAAACGATATTTCAAAACTTGAAAACGAATATATTAATTTATTAAACGAAGAATAATTCTTCGTTTTTATATTCAAAAGACATTTTTTTTAGTATAATATTATTGGTGATATTATGTTTGAACGACTAGAATTACTTATTGGCGAAAAAGTGAAATTATTAAATAAAAAGACTGTTTTATTATTGGGATTAGGAGGCGTAGGTGGCCATGCTTTTGAAGCACTTGTTCGCAGTAACATTGGGACGATTATCATAGTTGATAACGATACTTTCGATGTCACAAATTTAAATAGACAATTACTTTCTACAAGAAACAACATTTCCAAATATAAAGTAGATATCGCCGAAGAAAGAAACGATATGATAACTGAAAATACAAAAGTAATTAAAATTAATAAATTTATCGATGAGACAAATATTGAAGAGATCTTCAACTATCACATTGATTTTGTAATTGATGCAATTGATACAATTAAAACCAAAGAACTAATTATTAAAAAATGTCTTAAAAATAAGATTAAATTTATAAGTGTTATGGGAACTGGCGGCAAGATGGATAATACAAAACTTAAAGTTATCGAACTTTCAAAAACCTCATATGATCCAATTGCCAAAATTATCAGAAGCGATTTTAGGAAGGAAAATATCAAAGAGAAAATAATGGTCGTATCTTCTGATGAATCACCGACTAAAACAATACCTATCGGTTCTAACGCATTTGTTCCAGCTACTGCAGGGCTACTAGCGGCTGGTTATGCCATAAACACTTTGTTAAAGGAGGAATAACATGGAAAAATACTTAATTAATGAGATTAAAAAAATGGAAGGATCTTTAATCGGCTTAGGCATTACTAATGAAAAAATTAAAGATGAAATTCAAAAAAATAAGAACATAGTTACATGTTATTTATTAGATGAAAAAAGCAAACGTCTTAAAGGTAAAAAGTTTAGTATACTGAATAAAGGTAAAACAATTAATATTAAGAAAATTAAAAGTGTTTTTAAGAAAAAAAGAATAGATAACATAATATGTGATTATGAATTAATCAAACCGTTTTTAAAGACATTTGTCCGTGATAGCGTTTATATTAATAAAAATAAGCTATATGTTTATGGCAATAAAGATAATTATGATGAACTAGTAAATAAGTATAAAAGATACACCGATGACATTCAAATTATTGATAAAAAAGACAAAATCATTATTGTTATTAATAATAGTAAATCGACAAATAATAAAATTAAAGATATCGGCTATTGGTGGAGCGATACATTCAGTAGTATTGCCGATATTTTAACAAGTATCCTCGTGAATTAAACAATGAAATCATTGTTTTTTTTATGCCTTTTTGTTATAATTAAAGAAGTGTAAGGTGTGATAACATGTATTTAAAAGAAATCAAGGCTCAGGGATTTAAATCGTTTGCCGATAAGATGGATATTGAGCTTACAACAGGTCTTACAGGTATTGTTGGGCCTAATGGTTCTGGAAAGAGTAATGTTGTTGACGCCGTCAGATGGGTATTAGGTGAACAATCTGTAAAATCTCTGCGTGGCGGTGGCAACATGACTGACGTCATTTTTTCTGGTAGTAAAAGTCGAAATCCCATGAATAGTGCATCAGTATCACTTGTATTTATTAATGATGATAAGCAAATACCAATCGAATATGATGAAGTAGTTATCAAAAGAAGAGTATACAAAGATGGTACAAATGAGTATTTTTTAAATGGTGAAAAAGTTAGATTAAAAGATATTACTAATTTACTATTAGATAGTGGTATTGCTAAAGAAAGTTTCAATATTATTTCGCAAGGTCAAATTGATTCAATTATCGCCAGTAAACCGACTGATAGAAGAATTATTTTCGAAGAAGCTGCTGGGGTTTTGAAATATAAAAGGCGAAAAGAAGAAGCTATTAGGAAACTAGATAAAACACATAATAATTTAAACCGTATAAATGATATTATTAATGAACTAGAACCACAAATTGAACCATTAAAAGAGGCTAAAGAAAAAGCGCTAGAATATATGAGTGCTAAAGAAGGTTTAGAAGAACTAGAAATAGCTTTAGTAACTGAGGACATAACAAATATTAATTATGAATATCAAGAAAATAAAAAGAAAATTGATCTTTTAAATGATGAAATCATTAAACTCTCATCTTCAAATGTTACAGCAGAAGCTGAAACGGAAAAGTTTAAAACTCAAATTAGTAAACTAGATGACAAAATTAAAAAATTACAAAACACAATAATTGAATTAACGACTAAAGCCGAAAAATTAAATAGTCGTAAAGCAATTGTTACTGAAAGAAAAAATTATGAACTCGATGATGCAAAAATGCATAATACGATACTAGAATTGAAGGAAAAATCACTAAAAACTAAAAATGATATTAATAATTTAGAAACTGATGTCATTAACATAAGTAAAGAAGTAGAGGTTTTTGACAAAAAAATAAGTGAATTAACTAAAAACTTTGAAAAAAACAAATCTAAAAAAGATAAATATGAGAATGATTTAGCTTCTTGTATCAGAGAAAAACAAAAGCTGGAGATTAAAATTAACACACTAAACAACAATATTGAAAATGGAAGTGGTCTTAGCGTTGCTGTTAAAAGTGTTTTAAATAATCCTAAGCTTCGTGGAATACATAATGTTATAGGAAATTTACTAGAGACCGAAGAAAAGTATTCTTTGGCTATTTCTACGGCTTTAGGATACGCGGCCAACAATATTGTTACCGATGATGAAAAAGCTGCCAAAGAGGCTATAAATTACCTTAAAACTATTGGTCGCGCAACATTTTTCCCACTTAATATTATTAAGCCAAAATCTATTGATGAAAGTACATTGAAAATTATTAAAAATGAAAAAACTTTTACCGATATTGCCAGCAATTTGGTAAAAAATGAAGAAAAATACAACAATATTATTTTAAATCAACTAGGTAATGTTATTATAACTGATACTTTAGATAACGCAACTAAATTGAGCCAAAAGATTAATGGACGTTATCGCATAGTAACACTTACGGGCGAAGTGATTCACGTAGGTGGCTCTATGACTGGTGGTAAACAAACTAGTAACCACAATGTAATAACTGATAAATATGAACTTGAAATATCACTTAAAGCTATTGAAAAAGCAAATAATGATATTTCAGAGCTTGAAAACAAGATAAATGAATGTGATTATGAATTAAAGTCGCTTGAGGACAAGATTTATCTTTTAAATAAAGATAAATTGCTAAGCACAGAGACTATTAATAATAAAAATCGGGAAATTGCTAGACTAAAAGAAGAATTAGAAAAAACAAATCTTGATATTGAAGGAACCAACAATATTCTAGGTGGTGCCTTATCTAAAGAAGAAGAAAAAATTGTTGAGGAATACTACGATGTAGTGAAGGAAAAAGAAGAAAAGGAAAAGGAATTGAAACAACTTTTGAAAGATAAAGAAGACATTAATGATGAACTTGATGAGCACGAACGTACATTAAAAAAAGACAATAGTTTATATAATGAAAAAACAAGCGAACTAAAAGATTTAGAAATAGCAGTTAATCGTATGGATGTTAAACTTGATAATTTGTTAAATATTTTAAGCGAAACATACAGCATGACTTATGAGAAGGCTAAAGATAATTATATTTTAGATATTGACTATAATCTAGCGAAAACGAGGGTTAATAGTCTAAGGCGTAAAATAAAAGAAATTGGAATTGTTAACTTGGCCGCCCCAGAAGAATACGATAGGGTAAGTGAGAGATACGAATTTTTAACCAATCAAGTAGAAGATTTGAATAAGGCGGAAGAGACGCTTTTACAAATTATTGATGAGATGGATAAAGTCATGATCAAAGAATTCAATAATTCATTTAAAGTAATTAACAATCATTTCGCAGAAACCTTTAAAGAACTGTTTAAAGGCGGAACTGCTAGTTTAAAACTTACTGATCCAAATAATTTGTTAGAAACTGGAGTAGAGATTGTAGCGAGCCCACCTGGTAAAAAACTTAATAGCATTTCACTGCTTTCAGGTGGTGAAAAGACGCTTACAGCAATAAGTTTATTGTTTGCAATCATTAAGTCACGACCGGCACCATTTTGCATTTTGGACGAAGTTGAAGCAGCTTTGGATGATGCTAATGTCGAAACATTTGGTAATTATATAACAAATTTAAAAGAAAAATCACAATTCATTGTCATTACACACAAAAAGAAAACCATGGAGTACGTTGATGTTCTATATGGAATTACGATGCAAGAGTCTGGTGTAAGTAAACTAGTTAGTGTTAAATTGGAAGATATTAAGCAATAAAAAAGTCAAGAAATTCTTGACTTTTTTAACTCATTATAGCGTATTTCGATAACTTATAAGTTTTACCATTAATTTTTATAAATATATAGTATTTACCATATATTCCTTGTTTATTAATATATGTTACTGTTTTTACTTTATTATTTTCTTTAACACCGTTTTTAAGATCAACGTCATATGTTTTTTTACTTAAAACATTATCTAAAACTATTTGAACCTTGTCATTTTTGTTAAAAGTTCCCTTAATTTTTAATTTTGTGGCGTCGGAAGTTATTGATAAATTATATTTTTTAAATATCTTAGTATCTTTTTTATAAAAAATAATCATTTTATCTTTAACAGTAGAGGTAATACCTGTTGTCCCAAGCCTTTGACCTTGACCAGGTATCAACATATCACCGGCATATATTTTAGATGCTTTAGCGCTGTATATATCACTATTTAACTCTAATACTGTTATGGCCTCATCATCTTGTACTTTTTTAATTAAATTTCCTTGAGTTACAATATATTCACCATTATTATAATCAAGGTTAATAGTGCTTCTTTTTTTGCCTAAATTAATGTTTTCTTTTTCAATGAATGTTCTTTCGGTTGTATTTACATCATAAGTAATTAAATGATTTTCATTGTCTTTACTATTTACATAAGCAAATTTATTACCACTTATTAATGTTAAAGCATTTGGATTAATTGGAAATTCAATTTCACCATCGCCACTTAATAAATATTTTTGATATTTTTTATCAATATTATCTTTATCAGCGATTAACCAGTTAATCTCACCAGTTGTGTAATCAATATTTACTATCATATCTTTTTTAGACCCAACGGCTAAAATTGAATTGGTATCTTGATTATAAGCAATTGAGTTTAGTGAAATCCAATTTCCTTTTTTATTTTTAAATAGTTTTGATAGATCAAACTTTTTAATGACATTTCCAGTATTTCGATCAAGTTCAACAATTAAATCTTCAGTCGTTAAACTATTAAAATCATTTGAAATAGCAATTAAGTTACCATCAGTTTTTTCATAAACATCGTGATGGTATCCACCTTCTAAATAATATTCATAATAGATTTTTCCAAGCAAATCCATTTCAACGAGAGAAGATGAATAATAAGGCTCTTTCATTAAATCGGAATTACCTAAAAGTAAGTAACCGTTGCTTAATCTTGTAAAATCCCAGCTATATTTTTTTGTTAAATACCAGCGAACATTACCATTTTTATCATAAGCAATCGGGTATCCATTAATCGATGTTGTAAAGTAAAAATCTTCTTCTTCATTGATTACTTTCGCATCATTTATATTCTCAGGCAATTTATCGGTTTGAATTTTAAGTATCTTTTCTTCGCCAGAAACATTTATAATTACGGTGTTTTCATAGTCAGGGTAAAGTCCGTAAATAGTAATTAAATGTTCTTTACTAGGTATGAAAGTATTTGTAATATCTTCATCGTTGTCTTTTCCTTTAATAGTAACAACCGCAGAAGCTAAATCATTTGTTTTAAAAACCACTAACGCAGTTAAAGGTGAGACTTTGTATGGATTTAAAATTACTTTTGGATCATCGATTGTATAATCCATATCTTCAGTAATTGTTTTCTCAATTTCCTTTTGCAAAATCAAAACATCTTTTTTTGTTTTTACTGATGTGTTTTCCTCAATAAAGTTATATATTAAAATTGAAGCCACAATCGTTATAATAACTAAAAGAAAATATTTATATTTTGTTTTCATTTAAGCCTCCTAAATTAAACGAATCTCGTTTTCTGAAAAAAACGGTTTGTTTTTGTTGATTTTATCGAAAAATAATATTCCATTTAAATGATCGATTTCATGTTGAAAGGCAACCGCCAGTTCTTCACGCGCTCTAATGGAAATTTTATTGCCATCTTCATCATAACCATTAATTGTAACTCTAGCAAATCTAGGAACATGTCCCTCAACTTCGCGATTTACACTTAAGCAACCTTCGCCAGTATCTAATGCAACCATTTCCTCTGAATGACTAACAATTTTTGGATTTATAAACACATAATTTTCAAATTTGCCTTCTTCATATTCGAAGACGATAACAATTATTCTTTTAAGCTGTCCGAGTTGTGGGAATGCTAAACCCATTCCGGGACGTAAATTATACTTTTCAGATTTTTCGGGAATTTGACTATATGTCAGATGTTTAATTATTGCTTTAATTGTTTCTTTGTCTTCTTTTGATAACGGAAGTTCTACTTCCTTGGAAATTTGACGAAGTGTTTTGTTTTTTTCATCTAAAATCTTTAATTCTTTAAACATTTTATCACTTCCACATAATATTATTTTATCATACTTTTAAGTATTTATTTTATATAAAATTCTTTCCTTTACACACATTAACATATGCACGCGGTATTATATATTACGGGGCAATAAAAGTCAAATTGTTGACAAATTATAATAAATTGGTAAAATTAAAGAAGCAAGGGAGGAAAACAAATGGATAATACGGAATTTACAACTATATATTTTGCCGGAGAAAAGAAAACTTTATTAACAAAAGAATACGTTGATTATTTATACTCTAACCAAATAGAAGTTGATAAATTAGTAAAATGTGAATATTTGGGGCTATTTTGTCGTATGCACGATGTAGTTAGGGTTACTGTATGTGATAAAGACACAACGCATTATGTGGCTCACGCTGATGAAACTAAACCATATTATTATGAACTAGAATGCACTGATGACGGATATTTATGGAAAAAGAATCCAGGGTCATTAGAACACATATATCGTGGTTTTGAAACCCAAGGTGTTAAACTTGATACAAATATTTTTAAGGGAAAACAAAAGACTTACACGAAGTAAGTCTTTTTAATTATATTTACTTGTAATGCCAAAATACGTTTCCATTGTTATCCAATTTCCATTATTATATAATTTATTTGCTAAATCAGTTCCTACATATCGAAAGTGCCATGACTCATAAATATAACCAGTTTCGTTTTCTTTTCCCTTAGGATATCTTAGAATAAAACCATATTTATAACAGTTACTAGCGAGCCATTTAGCTTCAGCAGTATTATCAAAAGAACTATTTATCTGATTAACGTCAAATGCCAGACCCGTTTGGTGTTCAGAATGTCCAGGCCTTGCTGAATACGTATCAGCGGCATTTTGACCATCCCTAGCCACATAGTTGTTATAAAGATTTTTTTGTGTATTATAAGACCTGAAACCACTTGAAATGTAAATATTTAGGCCTTCTTTTTTTGCATCATTAAACATTACATTAGCTTTGCTTTGAACTTCACTATTTAATCCTGGGTTATATGTTGAGGGTAGGGAATATGTTTTATTGGCGACTAAATATCCAGCGATATAAGTAAGTCCATTTTTAGTATAACCCTTGAACCCTTTGGTCGTCGTAAAAGTTTTGTCGGGATTTGTGATAATTGTCGTGTCTTTAGGTTTTTCTTTAACAACTAGTGTAAATTCTTCTTTAGCCTCGTTTTTAGAGGAATCTTTTGCTATATAATATAATTTATAGGTCCCTGTCTTTTTAAAATCATATTCACCATCAACAGTAACCTTAATTTCTTCCTTGGAATTATCTTCGGCTTTCACGTTTTTGAGCAAATCCGCTTCAACACCTATAGTAGTTTCTATTTGTTTATCAAATTTGATTGTTGGCTTTTCAGTATCAACAACAGTTATGGTGTAAAAATATTCTTTATTTTTCTTAAAGTAGTTTTTAATTATATATTTTATTTTGTGACTACCAAGTTTAGAGGTGTTTACTATTTCTTTTTTTGTTTGCAATTTGCCATTTTTTATACTTTTTATCAGATCGGTATTATAAATTTTTGAATTGATTTCAATATTGTTGGCTTTTTTAAAGGTGATTTTAACTTCTTTAGATTTAATGAAGAAAAATACTGAAACCCCTAGAATTAATATTATTGCCACGACAATAAGTATAATTTTTTTATTTTTCATACTACCACCAAGAAAATTATATCAGAAATACATTAAAACAACAAATTTTAAAAGAAATAATAACATATAGAAACTAATGGTGAAATTATAATCACTTCAATTTTTTTTATTGATTTTTGATATAAAAATAAAGTATAATGTATATTAGATATAAATACGGACACAAATTCTTAAATACCAAGTATGATGAAGTAATATTTTAAGAAGGTGAGGTGCAAAATGGATGATTTTGAATGGCCGGATATGCCTTTTGAAAGCTTTCCGCAAGACACTTTGGAATATGTTGACGAGGATTATGGCGAATCACATTTCACTACCGAAACTTTTTATGATTATCTAAAATTTTGCCATGAAAATGGCTATCATAAACTAGCAGGCATTATTACCAATAAACAAAGAATATTTAATATAGCAAAAAGTGGTGACCACTGGTCATTGGAAGAAGAAATTTTTGCAAAGGTTTTCCCGCAACGAGAATATGATTGGGGCAATTATTATGAGGATGGAATTGCTGTATTCTCAGTCGGCGATGATCTTGCAGTACAGCTACCAGAACATGTTACACAAATACAATATGAAAGTCTTTTGAAAATTATAGATCAGGTGCATCAGTTTGAAAAAGACTTTGACACGTCTCTTTATAATTTTGATGCTGAATATTATTTAAAAGATGCTAAAGCAAGACTTTCAACTATGCAACCTTATGATTTAGATGAAGTAATAGTTGGCATCCCATTGACTGAAGAATTACCAAAGGAATTATTTGACGAGGCAGAGTCAAAGAAAGAAGATGCCTGGTCTATGCCTGATGATGATTCTGATAAGACTCCGTTCTTTGGTGATGAAGAAGTTCAAATTGATGAGTATGTAGAAGTAGATAAAAACAACGAAAATGAGATACAGGAATTTGTAGAAATAACTGATTTAGAAAAACAAAAGCAAGAAGAGGTCTCACAAATGCATTTTCGATAATGAAAATATAATTAAATAACATTATAAAAAGGATTGAGTTATTTCAATCCTTTTTAATTATATTTAATTAATGTTGAAAGATCTTGTTCCAATAATAATTACCAGTAAAATAAATAATACTAAAATAATAGCTGCCCCATAGCCAACGCCATAACCTCCGCCATATCCGCCTTGGTTACAACAAGCGTTTCCATATCCTTGATATCCTCCGTAATAATACACTTTTAAACCTCCTTTACTATTCTAATATAGTGTACGTTTTTTGACATTAACTGACTATAAAAAATACCTATTTTAATTTTTAAAATTATAATTATATGATATTATTAATGTAGATTAGGAGAAATAAAATGAACTATTCGTTAAAAAAAATCTTTAAAGATATCGATAAACCGCTATTAATTGTAACGATAGCGGGGTTTGTTTTTGGCCTTTTAACAATTGTTACTGCATCGAGTAGGGCAGCAGTTGTTAATTATGATGTATCCATATACTATTACTTTTTTAAGCAGCTTACTTTCATATTACTAGGATCTATAATTGCATTAATTATTTTAAAAACTGACACTAAAAGTTATGGTAAATTAGTTCCTTTACTTTTCATTGCGCTAATTATTCTTAATATAATGGCTTGGCAATCTGATGTTGTTAAAGGATCTAATAACTGGGTCGATTTAAAATTTACAAAAATTCAACCAAGTGAACTATCAAAACCTGTTATAATTGCTTGTTTGGCATTATTGTTTGAAAAATATTATCGCAAATTAAGAACAAAAGGCATACCGCATTATGAGATGATCGGTAAATTATTATTAGTTGCCATGGTAATACCAGCCATCGTCTTTTTACAAAGGGATTTAGGAACGCTATTAATAATGTTTACAATAATATTTGTTATGTTTCTAGCAAGCCCAATTTTAAAAATTGAAAAGCTCAAATTTGGGGGACTCATGATTTTACTACTGATTGCGGCTGCAGGTGTTTACACGATCGCTAATGGAGAACTATTAAATGACGCTAGAAAATCTAGATTTACTTCGTGGCTCGATCCATGCGGCCAATACGAAACTGGGGGATATCAAGTTTGCAACAGCTATATCGCTATTAACGATGGTGGGTTAACTGGTCTTGGTATTGGAAAAAGTAAACAAAAATATTCATATATTCCAGAACCACATACAGATTCAGCTTTTGCTATTATCGCTGAAGAATATGGAGTAATTGGTTGTACATTAATATTTTTAGGCTATATTTTAATATTATGGCGAATTATTGATGTTTCATCGAAAGCTACGACAAAACGCGGAAGATACATGTGTTTAGGTATCGCTGCTTACTTTTTTGCTCATATTTTTATAAATATGGGTGGGTTATTCGGAGTTATCCCATTAACCGGTGTGCCGCTTCCATTCTTCAGTTATGGTGGAAGTTTTGCAATTTCACTTATTGCTGCTTTAGCGATTGTTCAAAGGGTACATATTGAAACTAAAAATACGAAAATTAAAATCGAAAAAATATAACAGCTTTTAGCTGTTTTTTTATTTTTAAAAAGGATTATTATTAAAAACATCGTACTTATAATTAGGGGGAATATATGCGAATCAAAGAAAAATTATTGGAATATAAAAATTATATTATTGTCATTGTAATTATTTTGGCATTACTATCTTTTAACATTTATACTTTAACTTTAATTCAATATGATGAAAGTGACACAGAAGAAGTTGCCGTAGTTGATAGCAAGGAACAGGAAATAAAAAAAATAAAAGTAGATATTAAAGGGGAAATTAATGCTGCCGGCGTTTACGAGTTAAATGAGGGGAGTCGGGTTGCAGATTTAATAAAACAGGCGGGCGGAGTTACTAAAAATGCTGATACTTCAATAACAAATTTGAGTAAGTTATTACAAGATGAAATGGTTGTTATAATATATTCAAAAAACGAGGTCAAAAAACTAAAAGAAAACAAAAATGAGGAAATTGTTTGCCCAAAAGAAAATATCGCTTGTCCTGAAAAAGACGATACTATTATATTAGAAAATAATAATGACAATAATCAGACGGAAAATGGAAAAATATCGATTAACAAGGCATCCGTTGCTGATTTGACTAGCCTTCCTAGCATTGGTGAATCTAAAGCTAAGCAAATCGTTAAATATCGTGAAGAGAATGGTGAATTTAAAACAATCGAAGATATAAAGAACGTAACAGGAATTGGAGATCAATTATTTGAAAAAATTAAAGATTACATCAGCGTTTAATGTATCAATAGTAATTTTATTAATAATAAGTGTTATATACACTTTTTTCATGGTTAAAACGGTGCCTAAAAGCATATTTCACGAAGGAAATGCAACAATCACTGGTATAATCGAAAATTGCCAGCAAACCGATTACAACACTAAAATTACGATGCGAGGAAAAGAAAAAATATTAATTTCTTACAATAAAGATTTTAAATGCTTACTTGGGCAAAAAATAAAAGTAGCTGGTGAAATAGAAAAGGCAAGTAATTCAACGATACCAAATTTATTTAATTACCGAAAATTTTTATATAGTCAAAATATTTATCACGTAATGAATGCCAATACTATTACCATTCAAAATGCTAAGATTAGTCCATTTTACAAATTTAAAAATAGGCTTCTTGAGCGCATAAAAAAATATAAAACGAAAGAGTATTTAATGACTTTTATATTAGGTAATTCAAAAGAATTAGATGAAAATATTTTAAAGAGTTATCGGTTAAATGGTGTCAGTCATCTGTTAGCTATCTCAGGTATGCATATTACTCTGATTTCTGGTCTATTACTATATACATTAAATATTATTTCAAAACGGAAAAAACTTAACTATTTAATAACAATTCTTATTTTATTTATATATATGTTTTTAGTTAATTTTACTCCTTCCGTTAATAGGGCTGTATTACTTTTTACATGCCTTACGATCAAAAAAATTATAAATTTAAAAGTAGAAAGCATTTATTTTCTGATATTAATTTTTAGTATTTATTTATTATTAAACCCTTTTATAATTTTTAATAATGGTTTTGTTTTTTCATTTGTTATAACGTTTTTCTTGATGATGTATAGTGATCATTTGAAAAAAATAAAAGGGTATTTTAAAAGCGTTTTTCTAGTATCACTAATAGCGTTTCTAGTAAGCATTCCAGTTTTAACAAATAGCTACTTTGAAATTAACCTTTTAAGTCCACTTATTAATATTATTTTTGTACCGTTTGTATCTATTATAGTGTTTCCACTTTCATTAATAACAGTTTTCATTAAACCCCTAGATAATATTTTATGTATTTTAATTAATATTTTAGAAAACCTTTCGTTAGTAATAAGTCACATAAAGATATTTACAATTCAATTGAAACATGTTAGTTTTTTCGTGATAATTTTATATTATTTAGTAATTATTTTAACGATAAATGGTATTTTTAAACATAAATATTCACGATTCATATTACTACTAATGTGTTTAATAATACATCATAATATAAATTTTATTAGTCAAAATACAATGATTAGTTTTTTAGATGTCTCACAAGGTGATAGTACATTACTATCAAACTCAAAACACAATATATTAATTGATACTGGTGGTAAGATGATGGGAGCAAAAATAGTTGAAAACAAAACTATTCCATATTTAAAATCAATTGGCATTAACAAAATTACCGAACTAATTTTGACCCATGGCGACTTTGATCATATGGGAGAAGCTATTAATTTAGTTAATAATTTTAAAGTAGAAAAAGTAATATTTAATTGTGGACCATATAATACGTTAGAAAAAGAATTAATTAAGGTATTAGACAAAGAGAAAATTAAACATTCTTCATGTATCAAAGAATTAAAAGTTGATAACAACAAATTACATTTTTTACAAACAAAAGAATACGATAATGAAAATGATAATAGTAACGTTATTTATACAGACATAAATAGTTATAAATTTCTATTTATGGGAGATGCATCTGTTACTACCGAAAAAGAAATATTAGAGAAATATAATTTACCTGATATAGATGTGTTAAAAGTGGGGCATCATGGTTCAAAGACAAGTAGCAGTAAAGAGTTTATAGATGAGATTAATCCGAAATATTCAATAATTAGTGTTGGAAAGAAAAATCGTTATGGTCATCCAAACAAAGAAGTATTAAATAATTTAAGAAATTCAAAAATATTTAGAACAGATGAAGAGGGAAGTATTGTGTTTAATATCAAAAATGGTAAAATGAAAGTAGAAAAATACACGCCATAATTAAAAATAAATATGATATAATACTTATGAGGTGTTCATAATGAAGAAGTATACTGAAGAAGAAAAAAATCTAATTGATTCACTTAATAAACCTATTGATAATGTGGATGAATCATTGGTAAATTCAATAGTTGATAAAATGTTATGCAATGGTGACTATGAAAAATTAATTTATTTTTTAAATGTGGTACATGATTTTGCTAGTGTTCCAAATAATTTAGTAGATGGATTGATAAATAATGACAATAAAGAATGTATTTCAACATTTTTGGAGAATGAAGAAATATTGTATTTTCTAAGTGAAGATGAAAAGAATAAATTTAAAAATTCTTTAAACATTCATGAAATTAATATTAAATTAAAGAAACCATATGATTATTATTATAATTTGCTATTTAAGCAAGGATTTCGTTCTTTCAAATCAATTAAAATAAATGACAAAATAACTGAACATTTATTTACAAGGTATAATAAACCAACTAAGATTAAATTAAAAGAAATAGATGACATCGGTGTAGTTGTTTCATATATTAACTATAAATATTATAATCGATCACAAGAAGAACAAATATCGGACGCAATTGATTATATAAACAAATTTGGCTTTGATATTGCTGAGAAATTAAATAGTAATGATATAATTAATATTTAAAAAAAATAAAAAATTATCACAATGATAGTTCTTTTTATAAAATTCATTCGATTTACTATTGATAACCATCACACCTTGATCTCAATCATATAGATAAACTATTAATTTGTTTTTGAATTTAAATTGGTAATGCGTAATTAATAAAAGTATGATACAATATGAGTGGTGAGTGAGATGAAACTTATTTTAGACGATTATAATATAACTGATGAATTAAAGGAATTCTTGTTAACACAAGAAGGTATAACCAGTGTAGAATTTCAAGATAAAGATTATTTAACTATATTAAACATTGAACATAATGAAAAAACAACGCCTGCTATTATTATGAAATATATTGAAATATTTCAAGATAATAAATATTCCATATTATTCGAATTCGATAAAGGTACCGCAGGTAATTTTAAGAAGCTGAAGTATACAATTGATGATATGTGCTGCGAATATTGCTATCGGGGTTTAGTTATGGATTTATTTGAAAACGAAAATATAAAATCCGTTAAATCAAATTTTGACTATAACAAACCTGCCTTTAATATTGAATTTACAATTGAATTCGATGATAAATATAAAAAAGAAGAATTAATTGAATATATAAGAAAAAGCTATAATTAATTAGATTGTGTAACACAATCTTTTTCTTTATAAGTAACTTTGATATTTGCTTCACTATTATACCGCAATCTTAAAAAAACATTAATTTTGTTTAAAAAACCATTAAAATTTACAAAAACGCATGATTTTTGCTAAAAAAATATAACTTTTTTTGTATAAAAAAAGGAAATAATGAAAAAAAATCGTATATTAATAGTAGGGAGTAGATGTCCGTGAATGTGATAAGCCAAGAAAAAATTGAAGAAATCAAAAATAAAACAGACATTGTAGATGTTATTTCTAACTATGTTTCATTGGTGCCAAAAGGTAAAAACTATTTTGGAATTTGCCCTTTTCACGATGATAATAATCCAAGCATGAGTGTCAGTCGCGAGAAAAAAATCTACAAGTGTTTTTCATGTGGAGCTACTGGTAATGCTTTTACGTTTTTAATGAACTACGAAAAAATTTCTTTTATTGAAGCAGTAAAAAAACTTGCCGATTCATGTGGTGTAGCTGTGGATGTTGGAAAAATACCTACAAAAAAAGTATATACAACACTTAATGATATATATAATTTAAGTTTAAAATTTTACATCAATAATATTAATACTAAAGATGGCAAGGCTGCCAAAGAATATTTAAAATCACGAAGTATTGATGAAAAAATTATAAAAGATTTCGAAATTGGCTTAGCACTTAAGAACAACACAAATTTAGCAAAATTATTACAAAAAAAATTTAAAGAATCCGATCTTATTAATTCTGGTTTGATTTATAAAAACAATTTTGGTCTTGCTGACCTATACTATGATCGAATCATGTTTCCATTATACGATTTAAATGGTCAGGTAGTGGCATATAGTGGACGTAAATATCATGGTAACGATTTAGAAGATAAAAACGTTCCTAAATATATTAATACTAAAGAAACTAGTATATTTAAAAAAGGGGAGCTATTATATAATTATCACCGTGCTAAAGAACCTGCACGAAGTAAAAATCAAATCATCGTTATGGAAGGATTTATGGATGTCATACGCGCATATTCGGTCGATATAACTAATGTAGTTGCTACTATGGGAACTGCTGTTACCAAAAACCAAGCTGGTTTGATTAAACGAATGGCTAAAGAAGTTATTTTATGCTTTGATGGTGATGCTGCTGGTGAAAAAGCCACTCTTGCTTGTGCTGAAGAACTTATTAAACTTGGTGTAACCCCAAAAGTAATTCGACTAGAAGACAACTTAGATCCTGATGAATATATTCTTAAAAATGGAAAACAACAATTTGAATTAAAAATTAAAAATGCCATCGATTTTATGGATTTCAAACTAGATTATTTAAAACATGATAAAAAATTAGAAACAGCAGCTGGCCAAGCAAAATATATTAATGACGTAATCGCTGAAATAAACAAAATCAACGATGATATTTACAAAGATCTAATTATTAAAAAGCTTGTAAATGATACAGGTGTTGATGAAAACTTGATTAGAAAACAAGTTAATCTAGGTAAAACAAAACCTAAAAACACAGTAAAAAAGGAAGAAATTCCAAAATCTGATATATATGATTTAGCCCAACGAAATTTACTTTTCTACATGTTAGAAAGCAAAGAAGTAATTAAAATGTACAATAACAAAGTAACATATATGCCAAACACCAGTTATCGTCTTTTAGCTCGTGAAATTAGCATGTTTTATAAACAAAACAATTATATTAATATTGCTGATTTTGTAAGCTATATTGAGGGTGATGAGGAAATATTAAGTATAATTAGTGAAGTTGAAAAGGCAAACCTTAGTGAAAAATATAGCATTGAAGAAATTGAAGACTATATTAATATTATAAAAAAATATAATGTTAAAAATGAAATTAAAAGGCTTAAAAATCAGATGGAAAACGAAATAGATCCGATTAAAAAAGCTAAAATTGGTCAACAAATTATTGATTTAAAAAGAGGAGTATAATTATGAATGAAATTAAAACATTTGAAGAAAGAAAAAAAGAACTTATTACAGTTGGAAAGCAAAAAGGACAAATAACCTATGAAGAGCTTGCCGATAAATTAAAAGGTCTAGAGCTTGACGCTGATAGCCTAGATGATTTATATAACGCATTTAATGATAATAATATTAAAGTCGTATCGGAAAATCCTGATGACGACGATGATAAAATCATGGACACTGAAAATTTATCGAAGGATTTAACGATTAATGATCCAGTTCGCATGTATTTAAAAGAAATTGGGCAAATTAAATTGTTAACTAACGAAGAAGAAGCAGAACTTGCCGATAGAATCGCCGATGGTGATGAAGTTGCTAAAGCTACTTTGGCCGAAGCTAACCTTCGTCTAGTCGTTAGTATTGCTAAAAGATATGTTGGTCGTGGAATGCTTTTTCTAGATTTAATTCAAGAGGGAAATATTGGATTAATGAAAGCGGTAGAAAAATTTGACGTCGAAAAAGGATTCAAATTTTCAACGTATGCCACGTGGTGGATTAGACAAGCTATTACTAGAGCAATTGCCGATCAAGCAAGAACGATAAGAGTTCCAGTTCATATGGTTGAAACTATTAATAAATTAGCACGTGTTGAAAGACAACTAACACTTGAATTAAATAGAGAACCATCTGAAGAAGAACTTGCTAAAAAAATGAATACTTCAGTTGAAAAAATACGCGAAATATATAAAATTCGCCAAGAACCAGTAAGTCTTGAAACACCAATAGGTGAGGAAGACGATTCTCATTTAGGAGATTTTATTCCTGATGAGACTAATATGAGTCCGGAAGATTTTGCTATTAATGAACTATTAAAAGATGAAATTGCCGAGGTTCTTTTAACACTTACTGAAAGAGAAGAAAAAGTAATTAGACTTCGTTTTGGCTTAGAAGATGGCAGGCCTCGTACGCTTGAAGAAGTAGGTCAATTATTTGGTGTTACAAGAGAGCGTATTAGACAAATTGAGGCTAAGGCGCTTCGAAAACTACGTCATCCATCAAGAAGTCGCAAACTAAAGGATTACTTAGGAGATTAATGAAAATATCAAAACGACTTCAATCCATATGTGATATGGTGCCAAATAATGCAAATGTGATTGATGTTGGTGCTGATCATGCACTGACCGATATATATCTAACCAAAATTAAAAATTGTCATTGTTTAGCAACAGACATATCCGAAAAGGCATTAGAAAATGCTAAAATTACTATAGATAAAGCTAATGTAAATGTAAAAACAATGGTAACTGATGGTTTGCATGATATTGAGTTAAATGATGAAATAATTATTCTTTCTGGCATGGGTGCGCATACTATCATGAAAATCTTAGATAGAAATATTACTAATGATATTATCGTTAGTGCACATACAAATATACCAGAACTACGAAAATATATGTACAAAAAAGGTTATCATATAAAAAACGAGGTTGCTATTAAGGATAAATATTATTATATTATTTCATATTATGAATATGGTCGAAGCAAAAAAATCAATTATATTATTAGTCCGTTTTTAGAAAAAAATATTGGCTACATGACATATTTGCATAAATATTATCGGATGAAAAGCCAGCATGAAACAAAAATTATCAAAAAGCTAAAATATCACTATATTGTCTTTCTAATAAATAAAAAAATTAAAAGAAGTTCTTAGAACTTCTTTTTTAGTCTATAGAAAAAATTGTGGTCCGTAATTTTCATTATCAATTTCTGCTTTTAAATTTTCTATGTTATTTGGTTCATTTTCGTTATGATTTGCTTTACGAAACTCACTCATAACTCGAAACATTGTTTTAGTGTTTTTTATAACTGGCGATATTTGTTTCACAAGCGGAATAGTCTGATTAATAATATTAAGTGTCCTTTGCGTCCCATTTAAAATACCATTAAAGTTAATGTTATTTAAACTATTTTTAAGTGAACTGAAAAATGTTGGTCTAAATGTTCGCGGTGGAATTGCCATATAATAGGGGTAATAATAGTTCATTTGAAAACTCCTCTCTAATATTATTATATGTTTTTTTGAAAAAATGTTTTGTTTACTGATAAAATGTGATATAATTATATATAGTAAAAAGAATAGGAGGGAAAAGGATGAGTACAAAAACGTTATTGTTGCCATGTATTTATGTATATAGATTTTTCCACTATTTTTTACTTGGATTAAAATATATGCCTAGTATTTTACTAAGCATTTTTCCTAAAAAGAATAAAGTAGCAAGCAAAACTCCTAAACAAAACTCTAGTAAAGTTGAAGCTATAGGTAATACTGTTATTAATACTTCTAAAAAAATAAAAGAAAAAGCTGATGAAAAAGTATTGTCAGCAAAAGAGCAAAAATTCTTGGAACGTCCTGAATTCAAAGTTAATTTCAACGGTGAAGAGGCCGAAAAACACGACAAGAAGGTTACTTATAGATATGAGGTGGCCGATGAGAATGGCAAACCATTAATAGGATACTTTGACGCTTTTTCGGTTGTTGAAGTAAACTCATATTTGCTTAGTGAAGGTTATAAGGTATTTGATATCCGCACTTCAAAATATATTCAAATGTTTCATAGTGCGAAAGAGTTAAATCAAAGTCGAATTAAAAATAAAGATTTAATTTTCATGATTGCACAATTATCTACATATCTAAAGGTTGGTATACCACTTGCTGATGCAGTAAATAAACTAACTAAACAGTTTAAAAATCCAACGCACCAAAAAATATTAAAAGCCATAAAGTATGATTTATCAATTGGACGAAGCTTTAGTGAAGCTTTGGATAAGCAAGGGAAAGCTTTTCCTAGGTTGTTTATAAACATGGTTCAAACAGCTGAAATGACAGGCGAACTTCCGGAAACACTTGATGATATGGAAGAATATTATACCGAAATGGAATCAACAAGAAAAGCTATGATTTCAGCAATGATGTATCCAACAATCGTATTTGTTATTGCTATCGGCGTTGGATTATTTATAATGTTGTTTGTCGTGCCAAAATTTGTCGATATTTATAATAGCATGGACAATGCAACTTTACCATGGATCACAAAAATGGTTCTAGGCTTAAGTGAATTTTTAAATAATTATGTTATTATCGTTGGAATTGGCGTCATAGTATTAATTTTGTTTCTTTCATATTTATATCGTAATGTAAGAGGATTTCGTCGTTCAATACAATTAATAGGTATGCATCTTCCAGTTTTTAAAAACGTAATAATTTATAATGAGGTAACTACGTTTACAAAAACATTTGCTTCATTACTTTCAAACAATGTATTTATTACCGATAGTATGGATATTTTACATAAAATTACTAATAACGAAATTTATAAAGAAATGATTGATGAAGCAGTTTTAAATGTCGCTAAAGGCGGGAAGATTTCAACTGCATTTAAGGACAAATGGGCTTTTCCGATTCCGGCATATGAAATGATAGTTACCGGTGAAGAAACAGGACAGCTTGCTGAAATGATGGACAAAGTTTCGCAATACTATCAAGACTTACATAAAAACTCAGTAGCGAGAATTAAATCTTTTGTCGAACCTGCGATGATTATCATGTTAACAGTAATGGTAGGAGTAATTGTTTTAGCGATTGTTGTTCCGATGTTTAACATGTATAGTGCAATTCAACAGTAGGGGGTTATATGGAAATATTTTACGTAATACTTAGTTTTATAATTGGAACCATTTTTGGATCCTTTTATAATGTTGTTGGATATCGCTTACCGAAAAATGAATCAATTGTTTTTCCAGCAAGCCACTGTCCTAATTGTAATCACAAACTAGGAACGCTAGAATTGATTCCTGTGTTTTCTTATATATTTCAAAAAGGTAAATGTCGAAATTGTAAGCAAAAAATTTCATTGTTTTATCCAATTTTTGAAATGTTCACTGGAATAGTATTTTTACTATGTTATATTATTTTTGGATTAAGTACAGACATAATTATTCCTCTGACTTTTGCTTCGATGTTAATAATAATCATGATAAGTGATTATAATTATATGATAATAAATGATAGTGTACTACTTGGGTTTGGTATATTATTAATTCTGGAAGTTATGGTTATTTATGGCCCAATTGTTTTTCTTAAACATGTCTTGGCAGCCGTGTTAGCATTTTTTACAATGTGGGGATTAAAAAAACTCGGCGATTTTCTATTCAAAAGAGAATCAATGGGTGGTGGTGACATTAAATTAATGGGAATTATTGGTTTTGTACTAGGTTATCCTATGGCACTACTTTCAATTTTTATTGGTTCTATAATTGCATTACCAATATCACTTATAACCATCAAAAAGAATAGTGACCACATAATACCATTTGGACCTTTTTTGGCCCTAGCAGCTATCATCATTATTTTATCTAAATTTGATTTTGATGTTATCGCAAATATATTGAATTAGAGATTATATTGGGTATGAAACAATATAATCTTTTTTTATATAATTATGCTATAATATAGGTGGGAAGTGATACTATGTATAAATCATTGGATAAGAAAGCTATTAATGTCATGCGCATTAATGCAGCTATTTGGGGATTACTTATTACTATAATTATTATTCTAACGGTTCTTTTATCGTATGGTGAACTTAATAATATTTATAAAATTATTTTGATCATATTTGCCACTATAATTATTGTCAATGTACTTTTGAATATTTTTCTATATCCAGTTATTAGATATAACAGGTATAAATACTTAATTACCGATGAAAAAATCGAAGTCAAAAGAGGATTATTTTGGATAAATCGCTCAATAATTCAAATTAAAAGAATTCAAAAAATTGATTTAAATACTGGACCTATCGATAGAATTTATAATTTATCAAATATTAATATTTATACTGCGGCCGGTGTCGTATCAATAAGATTTATAAATGAAAATGAGGCACAAGAGATTAGTGATAAAATCAATAAAATATTAAAGCATAAATTGGAGTCTAAAAATGAAAACTAGATTGCATCCAACTGTTATAATTGAAAATATTTTTAGGAGCATTTGGGCTATAATTGCGCTTACTGCTTATATTATATCCAATGGTTTGCAAAGTAGTGATGGTGATGATATTAATAAAGCCATAAATTTTTTAACTGGACATAGTAATAATATCGTTGTTATGATTATCGTCATTTTTTTCGCGGTAATTCTTATATTTACGCTATTTTTCTATATCAGATGGCGAAATACATATCTTATAATTGATAAAGATGAACTTACTGTTAAAACAGGAAGGCTATTTAAAAATGTTTCAAAAATCAATATTTTAGATATTGCAACAATAAACATTAAGCGTAATATTCTCGAGCAAGTTTTTGGTACAGCTAGTTTAAAAATTGAATTAAACAATAATATCGATACTAGTATTAAAACAAAACTAGTGTTTAAAAATGATATCGCAAAAGGCATTAAAAACCGTATTTTGAATGGCGAAGAAGAACAAGAAATTGATAGCTTAATTAATTATACCAGCAAAGATATCTTAAGACATATGTGGCTTTCCGTAGATTTAAGAAGCTTTATAATTTTACTAGTAATGTATTTAATCATACTTGTTACTGATAATGGCGAAATATTTAAAAATAGTTTAATTATTATAGTTGTTGGTATTATAGTCTTTCTATATCCATTATTTGTGTCAGTTATTAAAAATTTCTTTAGCTATTATAATTTTAAAGCAACAAGGGAAGATAATACTATAAAATTATCATACGGTCTTTTGACAACTTATCACTACAGTTTACCGATAGAAAAAATAAATGCGCTTATTATTAAACAAAGTCTTCAGGCAAGGCTTTCTAACTACTATTGTCTCGAAGTAGTAAATGCTGGTGTCGGTAACGACAAAAATGAAAATGAGAAAACTATAATTAGTTTATATATTCCTGCCAAAATGATTTCTGAAGTGTTACATAATATAGTACCCGAATTTGAAAACGAAATTAGCCTAAAAAAAGAGTCAAAAGGTGCCTTTTATCATCATCTTGTCAAAAAAATTCCTTTGTTTTTAATAAGCTTGTCTTTAGTTCCTTTTATAAAATATTATTTTATATTTATTTGGATATTTTTGCTTGTTTGTAGCTACGGCGAATATCGAACAAATAAAATCGGTTTTAATAATGACAAAATAATTATTCAAAAAGGAATCATTAATAAAAAAATAACTATTACATTGTTTAATAATATTGAGTATATTAATTTAAAAACTTATGCGTTTTCTAAAATATTAAAAACATATCAACTTAATTTTTCAATCGTTGCTCCCGGAAATAATAATACCTTATATACCGGATTATTTACTAAACAATTGTTGGAAAAAGCAATAAATACATACTTAGGAGAAAAAGATGAACACTAATTATAATTTAATAATGGAAGAGATTATTAATAATTTAGATAAAAAGCCCAAACTTCTTTTACATGCTTGTTGCGGAGTATGTTCGTCTTCAGTTTTGGAGCGATTGAATAATTATTTTGAAATTACTGTTTTATATTATAATCCGAATATATTTCCAGAAGAAGAGTATTATAAACGATTTGAAACTTTAAAAAAGTTAATTAATGAAACCAATATTAATGTTAAATTGTTAGAAGTTGGTTACCTTAGCGATGAATTTGAAAACATTGTAAAAGGATTAGAAGAAGAAAAAGAAGGCGGTTCTAGATGCTTAAAATGTTATTATTTAAGACTCGAAAAAACTTGCATACTAGCTAAAGAAAATAATTTTGATTATTTTTGTACAACTCTTTCCGTAAGTCCTTATAAAAATTCTAAAAAATTGAATGAGATAGGACAAGTTTTAGAAGAAAAATATGGTGTTAATTATTTGTACTCCGATTTTAAGAAAAAAGATGGTTATAAAAGAAGTAATGAGTTAGCCAAAAAATATGGTTTATATCGACAAGATTATTGTGGCTGCATTTACTCAAAAAAAGAACGTGAAAACTATTTAAAAATAGGTTAAAAACGTGATACAATAAAGATGGTGAAGAATATGAAGTGGAAGTATGTTATAATTAGTCTTATTATTATTTTTGTACTTGTGATTTGTGCCTATATATTTATACCACCAAAAATTACGATTATGAATGATAAAATAAATATTGGTAGTAAGTACTATGATAATTTTCAAGTTACTAGATTTTCTGTTGATTATACAGACAAAACTAAGACATCAGAAAAAATTAAAAACAATAAAATTGGTTCTTATCCGATAACTTTTAGAACTGAGATTGGTTTTCGTGTATTTACCCAAACAAAAACTATTCAAATTGCGGATATTGAGTATCCAGTAATTGCTTTAAAGGGTAATACTAAATCTTATGTTTGCCCAAACACAGAATATAAAGATGAAGGGGCCACAGCAATGGATAATCTCGATGGTGATATTACAAAAAAAATTAAAGTAAGTGCGGAAGAAAACAAAGTTATATATAGTGTAAAAGACAAAGCAGGAAATCTAACGAAAAGAGTTCGAAAACTTGTCTACAAAGACGTAACTGCACCCGTTATATCTTTAAACGGCGATAAGGACATTTTTGTTTATACTAACGAAAAATTTGTCGATCCAGGCGCAACTGCCAAAGATAATTGTGATGGTGATATTACTAAAAAAATTATCGCTGAAGGACAAATTGATACATCAAAAGTTGGAACATATACTATAATTTATAGTGTTTCTGACAAATATGAGAATAAAGCAACTATTCAGCGTAATGTAAAAGTTATAAATAGGCCAGTAGCCAATGGAACGGGCAAAGCGGGCGCAATATACTTAACATTCGATGATGGTCCAAACGAAGGTACGACAAATGTTATATTGGATATCTTAAAAGCCGAAGGTGTAAAAGCAACGTTCTTTGTAACTAAAAATGGACCAGATTATTTGATTAAAAGGGAACATGATGAAGGTCATACAGTCGCACTTCATACTTGGTCACATAATTACCAAACATGTTATTCATCAGTTGAAGGGTATTTTGCTGATCTTAAGCTTGTTAGTGATCGCGTTAAAAGAATAACGGGTATTGAATCAAAAATTATTCGATTCCCTGGTGGGGCTTCAAACACTGTCAGCCGTAATTATAAACAAGGAATTATGAGCACCTTAACTAAGGAAGTTGAAAATAGAGGCTATTCATATTTTGATTGGAATATTTCCTCTGGTGACGCTGGTGGCACAACTGATCCCAAAGGTGTTTATGCCAATGTTGTCAATAATTTAAGTAAATCTCGCGCTAATATAGTATTGATGCACGATATTAAGCGATATACTAGAGACGCTATTAAAGATATCATTGTATATGGTAAACAAAATGGATACACTTTTGATCGAATCACTGAAAACACCGTTCCTTATCACCAAAAAGCTAATAATTAAATATTATTAGTTTTTTGATGATTTGACATAATTAATATTTTCGTGTATAATTAATTTTTGTGATAGGGGGTAGTAGCATGTTCGAGAGATTAAATGATATTACTAACGAAATTGACAATATTGATGTATTAAACATGCTAAAAAACGAAATTTCTAAAAAGGGTGCTAACGTTAAAGACGTTATAGAAAAGTTTATTAGCGATTATGAAGATGCATCAGAAAAAGAAACCATTGCTTTAGTTAATTTAGGTACTTCTAGAAATATTTATGATCATAGCAGATTAATTGCTAAAATGAATCCATGTAGCAAACCACAAAACTATAGCGATAGTACGATTACCGCAAGAAGCAACTGGAATGTTATATATGAAATAGCTTTTGGTTCTACTGATTTAGAAATCAAATCTGAAAGTACCACACATACGAAAGAAAAACAAAGAATTTTTAAAGAAGCCGCATAAGGCTTCTTTTGTATTGTTCAGAATTAAAAATAATGGTATAATTAACTAGTGCATAAGATAAAATAGGAGGATGATTTATGTTATTTATATATTTACTTTTAGGTATGATTCAAGGATTTACGGAACCAATACCGGTATCATCAAGTGGACACCTAATAATTTTCAAAAACATTTTTGATGTTCAAGTATTGAAGGATTTAAATTTTGAAATATTTGCAAATTTTGGAAGTTTTATCGCAATTGTTTTAATATTTAGGAAAGATATTATTAAATTACTAAAAGATTTTTTCTTATATATCAAAACAAAAAAAAGTGTCTACAAATCTGGATTTAAATACTGTCTATTAATTATTTTAGGAACTATACCTGCTGGCTTAGTAGGTCTACTTGCGAATGACTTCATCGACGAATACTTAAGTAATGTTAAATATGTCGGTGTTGCTTTATTGGTAACGGCACTTTTCTTATTCATAATTAGAAAATTAAAAGGAACTAAAGATGATAATGAAATCACATGGCAAGACGCTTTAAAAATTGGTTTGTTTCAGGTAGTTGCATTACTTCCTGGCATTAGCCGAAGCGGTGCTACTTTAGTTGGCGGAATGCTTTCAGATTTAAAACGAGAAACAGCATTTAAATTTTCTTTTATGCTATACTTACCTATAACTCTTGCAACTATGGTCCTTGGTGTTAAGGATGTAGCAGAAACCGGTATAGATGCTTCGTTGCTAACGAGTTATATCATAGGGTCAATAGCCGCACTAATTGTTACTTTCTTCTCAACAAAGTGGTTTAAAGGTATTATGCTTAAGGGTAAACTTATATACTTTGTTTATTACTGCCTAATTGCTGGTACTCTTGTAATATTGTTCTTATAGTACTACTAAATGTAGTACTTTTATTGACCAGTAATACTTAAATATGATATTATTTATATAATAGAGGTGGGTTTTAAATGTCAAAGAAAGACGAAATATTAAAATGCATTTTAGATGAAATGCTCACAGAAGAAATTTTAGAAAAACTAAATATTACCGATGAAGAATTAAAAAAATATACATGGAAATTAAAGCGCGATGGACACCATCTCGTTAGATTATTTAATTACGATGGCACTCAGCGATATGCCATTCAAAAATCTCCAAGTTATTTGACACATATTTTAGATGTCCCAGAAACAGGAATTTTCCGAGCTTTGGGTGTTTCGGACTACCACATTGGAAGTCGAAAAGAAAACTTAAAATATATTAACATGGTTTATAATTATGCCAGACAAAACGATATTCATATAATTTTCAATTGTGGTGATTTAATTGAGGGAATGATGAATTATTCATACCATGATTCATATTACGAACAAATTAGTCATCTACTTGATGAGCATCCCTTTGATGATCGAATTTTAAACTTTATCATCTTTGGAAATCATGATGAAGATCTTATTAAAAATACTGGATTAGATTTTCAGACAATTTTGGGAGAAAAACGCACCGACTTAATACCACTTGGCTATGGAATTCAAAAAATCGGTATTGGTAATGAAAATATTGTTTTATGTCATCGAGCTCAGAAAGTTAAAAATGTGTATGCAAAATTAATTTTGACTGGACATGGTCATAAAACAAAGTTTATATCCGACGGTAAAAGCATCACACTATGCTTACCAACGGTAAGTAATGACGTAAAACAAGGATTTCCAGCAGGATTTATAGATATTTCACTGACAATGAATGATGGCTTTTTCGATAAAGGAAAATTTATTCAATACATGTTTTTGAAAAACCAAATAATACCAACTTCTGAAAATGTCCATAATTTTGCTCCCGAAACGTCACAAAAACGCTTAATATTAAAATAAAAAAATAAGCTAAGCTTATTTTTTTCTAAATTTTGAACCAATGCTTTTAATCTTATTAACGGCTCCACTCACAATACTTGTCTCAGACACATTTGTTGGCCCATTATTGTTTTCAAAATTAAAACCACTGATTAAAACGTCGAAAATATACTTAATTTGACTTCTCGACAATAATTCATTGGTTGCAATAAAAGAACGAGGAGTGCCGATAATATCTTTTTCCCATACCGGCCAATTATTTATTAAATCATAATAATAGTCAACATCAGTTTTAACTAAAACCCCATAACGTTCATTAGTAATAACCAAACGTTTTAAAGTACTAATTTTATAAAATCGTTGGTATTCATATTTAGCAATTTTTAAATCTTCAATTTTATAGCATTCCATAAAAATTCGCTCCTTTTCATAAAACGCGACATATTCTAGCATATTTTTCAAAAAAACACAAATTTGTGTTATAATTTTAATAACTAAAGGTGATTATATGACTTATTTATTTTATGGGACAAAAGACTTCCAAATAAAAAATGAAATCGATAGTCTAAAAGAAAAATTTGATCCGCTAAATATCATATATTATGATTTAAATAATGATAGTATGGAACAAATTATTGAAGATTGTAACATGATTTCACTATTTGAAAATAAAAAACTAATTATTTGTGAAAACGCTAAAATGTTTTCAAGTAGTGCAACTAGTCCAGAACTTTTAGAAAAATACTTGAAAGACCCAAATCCCGCGACGACTATTATCTTTGTACTAAATAATGAGAAAATTGATGAACGAAAAAAAATTACCAAATTTATTAAAGCAAATGGGGTTATAAAAGAATTTAATAATGATATTAATAATTATGATTTTATAAAAAACGAGTTTAAAGACTACAATATTGAAAGATCAACAATTAATTTATTGCTTGAAAGAGTAGGGAATAATTTTTTAATTCTCAAGCAAGAAATCGATAAAATAAAACTTTATAAAGGTGATGATAAAAATATTAACGATGATGATATTATAAATTTAACGCATAAAAATGTTGATACAAATATTTTTAAGCTTATTGATAGTATAATTAGCAACAACAAATCTTTAGCATTAGAAATTTATCACGAGATGCTTAATATTAACGAAGAACCATTAAAAATATTAATTCTACTGGCAAATCAATTTCGGTTAATGTATCAAGCTAAAAGTTTAAAACAAAAAGGCTTGACTGAAAAAGATATAGCCACTACGTTAAAAGCACATCCGTATTCAGTAAAACTCGCCATTAGAAATGGTCAAAAGTATAGTTCAACTACGCTACTAAAATACATTAATGAACTAGCAGATATGGATATAAATATTAAAACCGGCAATATTAATAAAAATTTGGCGCTCGAATTATTTATACTAAAAAAATAGAAACTAATTTTTTAAGGTTTCTATTTTTTCATATATTTCTTTAACTTTCTTTTCATATGGACTTGATTCTTTTGGATAATAATACTTTTTATTAATAAGTTCATCAGGTAAATATTGTTGTTTAACAAAACTTCCTTTATAGTTATGGGGATACTTATAATCTTTTGAATTGGTTTTAATATGATTTGGAACTTTACCAACACTTCCCATTTCAACATCACCAATTGCTTTATCAATTGCCAAATAAGCACTATTGCTTTTTGGTGAAAGTGCCATTTCAATTACGATTTCTCCCAAAGGGATCCTAGCTTCCGGTAGACCTAATCTTTCACAAGCATTTATACAAGCATTCAATCTTGGACCAATAGATGGATTAGCAAGACCAATGTCTTCGTAAGCAATAACGCTTAATCTTCTGAATATGATATCTAAATCTTCGGCAACTATTAATCTTGCCAAATAGTGTAGGGCAGCATCAACGTCGCTTCCTCTTATTGATTTTTGTAACGCACTTATAACATCATAATAGCCATCATCATTTTTATCAATGTACAAGCTTGGTTTGTCACTTATTTGTTTCAACATTTCTAAATTTATTTTATGATTTTTTGAACTATAATAAGCAATTTCTAATAAATTATATGCGTACCTTAAATCACCAGAAGATAGGGAAGCAATGTATTCAAGTGATTCGTCATCAATTTTGATTTTTTCTAAATAAGTTAATGACTTTTGTAGGGCATCAATAATATTTTTTTTCGAAAGAAGTTTTAATTCAAATAATTGGCATCTACTCCTAATTGCTGGATTTATTGAATGATATGGATTTGCCGTGGTCATACCTATTAAAGTAATAACTCCATTTTCTAAATATGGCAGCAGTAAGTCTTGTTTATCTTTATTCAAACGATGTATTTCATCCATAATCAAAACAAAATTATCACAGCTTTTAGCTTTATATATCATTTCGTCAAAATCTTTTTTACTATTAATTACGGCATTTAAAAATCCACATTCTAAATCCAATTCAGCAACTAAAGTGTAAGCTAGAGTTGTTTTACCTGTCCCTGGAGGACCAAATAAAATCATCGAAAAGATTTTTTTGTTGTCAACTAAATTTCTGATAATTTTATTTTTGCCTACTAAGTGTTCCTGTCCAATAATATCATCTAGTTTGTTTGGTCTTATTTGATCTGCTAGCGGCTGCACAATATCACCTCATTATCATTATACCAAAAAATTGTTTTTTTTTGATAAATTTGTTAAAATTTAAGTAGGTGATAGTATGGATGATTATAGTACTAAACTTGAAGAATTTAAAAGTTATTTACTCCTTGAAAAGAAGTATAGTTCTAACACCATAAGTTCATATAGTAATGATCTACTAAAATTCAAAGAGTATTTTGAAAACAAGAAAAAACTTAAAAATATTGATAATCATGATTTGAAAGAATATGTGAAAGATTTAAATAAAAAAATGACTGCGAAAAGTGTTTCGAGAAATATAAGCACTTTGAGAAGCTTTTATAAATTTTTGACACTTGAAAAATATATTAGTAAAGCTCCACTTGATAATATAGTCACACCAAAAATAGAAAAAGATTTACCTAAAGTTTTATCGGAAGAGGAAATATTAAAACTATTAAATTTTAATGTTAAAAATAAATACGATTATCGTAACAAGGCAATGATTGAGTTGATGTATAGTAGTGGACTTAGGATAAGTGAATTAATTAATTTAAAATTGACGGATGTTGATCTAAATTTAGAGACTTTAAGAATTTTTGGAAAAGGTTCAAAAGAAAGAATTTTACCCCTAGGTGAATATGCAGTAAGCGCCATCAAAGAATATATAAAAATTTATAGACCAATGCTGCTTAAAAGTAAAATAAGCGATTATCTTTTTTTAAGCAGTAGGGGAGATAAAATGACAAGGCAAGCTTTTTTTAAAATTTTGAAAAATATTGCTAAAGAACAAAACATTAAAACTGATTTTTCACCACACACCTTGAGACATTCATTTGCAACGCACTTGTTAAAACATGGAGCTGATTTAAGAAGTATTCAAGAATTACTTGGACATTCAGATATATCTTCAACTCAAATATATACCCATATAACTAATGAAAAATTAAAGGAAAATTATAAAGAGTCTCACCCACACGGTAAATAGGGCACATATACGCTAAAGTGGCCCTTTTTTAGTTGTTTTTGCCTGTTATCAGTAAATAATACTATTAAATAAAAAGTCTTCTAAAAACGGGTTAAAATCAAAAATAATTACATTCCTCTTTTTTTAAAACAAATAGGGAAGTTTAATTTAAAATTATCAATTGTATATTAAGTAAAATGTATAAAAAATCAATTAGCAGTTTCCTATCTTTAAATGGCATCGTAGTATCATCACACAATGAAGTAAAAATTTAAAATATTAACCCCCTACTTTAATATGAAGGAGAATAAGAAATAGTAGGGGACTCTAATTTTAATCGAGAAACAAAAAGATGGATAATTGTCCATCTCAATCAAAAATAAATTATTAATGGATATCACACTTAAAGAATATAAATAAATATTAAAAAATTAAAATTTGAAATTTAAATTTTTTTATAATGAATAAATTTTATAACTTTTTATCTTTCATAAATCAAAACAAAAAGGGGGAAGTAGTAATTAAAAAAAGAGTAAGCATATATAAAATAATGCATACTCATATTTTAATAAATTAACAAGTTAACATAATATATATTATAGGAATAATTAATTATTGACTTTACGTGATTGAATCTCAACAATTTTTTCTAATACTTGTGAAGCATTTTCAGTAGTTATTTCAGTATAACCTAATTCTTTTAGTGCTTGTACTTTTGCTGCATTTATCTCTAATGTACGACTCATTTTGTCTTCTAGTTTAGCTTCAATCTTTTCGACAAAACGTTTGTGAGTAGCCGCTATTTTTGTCTTAGAAGCGGTACCACTATGATATAGTGTCATTGCTGAAAATAAAATACTTTCGAATATAAATTGTTCATTTTCATCATATACAAACTCATATGGTTTAGTAAATCCTGCGGCTTTAGACATATATGCTAGTATATAATTTAATTCACGAGAATTCTCCATTGTTTGTAAATAGTGATATAAATATAAAGTTGAATGATAAGCTACTTCGTCTTTTTCATCGCTTAAGCGCTCTTTTAATTCATCAATTATATTATGTAATAATTCTTTCTGTTTTTCGCCTAAGCCATCAAAAATAACATTTGAATCGCCAACTTCACTTTTTGCCGTGTTTTCAAATAAACTATTGATTCTGGTTTCAACATCCATAATATAGTCAGTATCAACCTTAATATCGTCTAAATCTTCGGCAGATTTAATTCCTAAAATATTTAATAAAATAACTTTTTTATCCTTTGGCCATTTATTTAAATCATCTAATTCTAAATAATTATAGATCATTTGTCTAGAAACACCTAGGCATTTGGCAAGTTTTACTTTTGAAATTCCTAATTCTCTTAATATTTCGTTCAATCTTTCCATGATTCAACCCTCCTACTCTATCATTTTACCATAACAATTTAAAATGTGTCAAGTAAAATGTAAAGTGATTATCAAGAAGTAATATTTGGTGTGTTGACTTTTAATTTATTAATTATTAACATTTTTTGATATATCTTCGAGAAGCTTTTTGCTATAAAATTCTGAATCCTTTTTTGATTCAATATCAATATATTTGTGGCCAACTTTTTCGGCCAGAGTTTTTTCCCCAGAAAATAAGTTTGTACCTAACCCTAGTCTATTTCCATCAATCTCAAAACCAAGTGCGGATAATGTCGTCGGATATAAATCATATGAATTAAATAAACGATTTTTTACATATGATTTGTCTTCATTGTTAGGATTTATAAATACATTGTATAAAGTTCTTTGGTAGTTTTTCTTATTTGAAACGTCAAAAGTCCTATCAATATCTTGCATGGTTAAATGATCACCAGTAATAACTATTGTAGTATCATCATAAAAGTCCTGCTTTTCTAGCCATTTAATAAAATCACCAATTTCGCTATCGCTACAATAAAAGGAATTTAAGTAATGGTTATCAAATGGTGGATTACATTTCTTATCAATATAACCATCGATAAAATGGGTATCTGCGGTAAGCAATGTGAAATTAAATGGTTCTTCGTTTGTACTAATTTTTGCAAGTTCTTTTTTTGCAAATTTAAATAGTTTAGAGTCTTCAAATCCCCACCACACTTTATAGTTTTCATCAATCCACTTTTTATTGACAGCATAATCATAATCATATATCGTATAGTCGCCATGTGTGCTAAAATAATCTGATCTTCCGGCAAATTTACCTGGCGAGCCAAACATAATATAGTTACTATAGTCATTTTCTTTTAAAATGTCGCCAAGCGAATATACTCCAGGTAAAAAGTTGTTTGCACCATATTCATTTTTAATTCCAGATACCTTCAGTGGAATACCCGCTGTCTGTGCCACCATACCTGCAACTGTCCAAGTTGCAAATATTGGAACGTTACCTCCACCTACACTCTTCGTGTGACTGAAATTTATATTATTTTCGGCCAAATTTTCAAGATTAGGAATAACTGATTTATTGTATGCGCCACCATTTTCTATCGAAAAAAACGTATTTTCAAGTGATTCAACATAAATGTAAATTAAATTATGAGGTGTTTTTGCAGCGCTGATTTTGACATTTTTAGGATCTACATAATTATCTTCGATAAAAGTTGAATTTTCATGAATGAATAGTGAGTATGCCTCGACTTTTACAAATACAAACGTAAAGGATAAAATCAAAAATATTATTGCCAAAGCATTTTGCCAACTTCTTTTTAATGGAATTATTGGAAATTCTTTTGTGTGATTATCAAGTTTTATTTTTACATATGTCTTAGATTTTTTTCTTTTAATAATTTTCACAATGGCTATATAAAGTATTATGAAAATAAACATTTTTGAGAAAATATCGAAAACACCTTTCCAAATCGCATCTGTATTTGTTCCTTCGGCATTTTCAATGCTATATAATAATTGTTCCAATGTTATATTGTTAAAATTATTGTAAATAAAATTATACAAAAGCAGTATAAATACTGCTAGTAAAAGTACAACATAAAATAAAATGCGACTATAAAATATCTTTTTAAAAATGCTACTTTTTTGATTTTTCATTTTTCTTTACAACTATATCAATTGATAAATGTTTAACGTTGATGACAATAATAATCGCAATAAGTATATTTACAATAATGGAAACGATAGTATATTTTATAAAAACCATTTGATCCGTATTCAAAGATAATAATAAATCAGATGATAATCCAAAAATTGAAACAGCAATAATATTATTAATAATTGTCGATACTAATAATAATAAGCAATAAAAATATCCCATTCTCTTCCAATCAGATTTTTTTAAAATACAATCTATCAACTTTACTCCAAGGACACTTGGAATAAAAACTGCAATTAAACTAAACATGATAAACCTCCTTAATTAATTTTCAATTATTCCGCCGCCTAAGCACTCTTCTCCATTATAGAAGACACATGCTTGCCCTGGGGTAACGGCTTTAACGCCAGCAGGAAATTCGACTAAAACACGGTTACTATCAATCTTTTTAGTTGTAACCTCGTTGTCTTTTTGGCGGTATCTAAATTTTGCAGTACAGTTTTTTGGCAATTCATTTAAAAGATTAATGTCAGAAACCACGCACGAATAACTAATCAAATACTTGTTTTCGTCACCTTGAGCAACATATAATACATTGTTTTCTAAATCTTTTTTAACTACAAAAAGTCTTTCGCTAGTACCACCAACATTTAATCCCCTACGTTGTCCAATTGTATAATACATAAGTCCTATATGCTTACCAAGTACTTTACCACTATCAATATCAATTATTTCTCCAGGCGTATTTGGTAAATAATTTTCCAAAAATTTTTTAAAATTACGTTCGCCAATAAAACAAATTCCGGTTGAATCTTTTTTATTAGCAGTTATCAGCCCATAATCTTTCGCAATTTTTCTAACTTCATCTTTCGTCATGTCGCCAATCGGGAACAAAACTTTTTCAAAATTTTCTTTTTTTACTTGTGATAAGAAATAAGTCTGATCTTTTTGTGTATCAATACTTCGAAGTAATTTCCCATTCTTTAATCTGGCATAGTGTCCCGTCGCAACATAGTCTGCTCCAAGCTTTAAAGCTTCTTCTAAAAATAAATCAAATTTGATGTATTTGTTACACATAACATCGGGATTTGGCGTGCGTCCTTTTTTTAATTCGTCTAAAAAATAAGTAAACACAAAATCCCAATACTCTTTGACGAAGTCAATTCTATGAAGCGGAATGTTTAGTTTCTCACAAACCGCCAAGGCATCATTATAATCTTGTTCCTGAGGACAGATGTCATTATCCAAATCAGGATTTCCTAAGTAATCACCATTGACACTCGTATCCCAGTTACGCATAAATAAACCTTCTACTTCGTAACCTTGTTTTTGAAGTATAATGGCAGCAACACTACTATCAACGCCACCGCTCATACCAACAATAACTTTTGCCATAAATCATCACCCATTCTCTACTCTTCTGGACGCGATGTTATTTGAAAATAACTAACCGCATTATAGTCTGCAATTGCTTCTTTATATTTACTTTTCTTTGGACTTACAAATTTCCCATTTTCTTTGTAATAATAACGATGGATTACATCAACATTTTTTCTTAAACTGTGCATGTATTGTAAATATTGATTTCCCTTCAAACCCATATTATCAAAAAGTTCGTTCATCAAGAAAATAGGACTAATCGTTATATCACTGGCTTCAAAAGTATTATCAAATTTTTCTTTTGCAGCATCGTTAGCGTGAATAACAAATGGAGTTTCATAATAATTCAAAAAGCCTTCAATTGTATCTAATGAAACATTGATACCTAAATCGTGATATGTGAATGCATCATCTCCCAATGCTGGGTTGTGATCCCCAAACAAAACCACAATCACAGGTTCTTTTTCATTATCAAAATAGTTAATTAACTTTTTCAATTGTATATTGGTTTCTTTAATCCCAGACAAGTATTCATTAATCATGTTGTAGTAAGTTGGGTCATAACCATCGTTATCAAAAAAGTATTCTTTGCCCTCATATGATTGAACATTATATGGCACATGATTTTGATAAGTTACTGAAAAATTAAAATATGGAATTTTATCTTTCTTGGCTCTTTTATATCCATCAATAATTGTATCAAAGAAAACATCATCACGAGCAAAGCCATCATCAATTTTTGAGTATGTGTTTTCATAATTATAATACTTGTCAAAGCCTAAATTAGCATTAATAGTGTTGCGATTGTAAAATGCGCCATATATCGGATGCATAGCTTCGGTTCTATAACCTTGCTGTTTAAAATACCACACATACGAATTTGTTTTTTTTCTAAGACTATTAAAATCGGTATATCCAGTAATAAAACTACGTTCAGTAGCTACTGTTCCGCCGCCAAAAATATTTACAACAAGATTGCCACTTATTGATTTTTTTTGAATATCATGAAAATTTTTATAAATATCTTCTTTAAATTTTATTTCTTTAAATTTTGAAAAATCATTATATGATTCCAGCATAATAGCAATAATATTTACCTTTTTGTCATCCGGAATATTTTGATATTTATAAGTGCCTAAAATTTTTCTAACCTTTTCTTCATTATAATTAGCCGGAGCTTTATATACACCATCTGAAGCTGTATATATAAATGGATAAACTAATCCGCGGACTTGGCTTTGTCGGGTGAAAATCCATTTATTAACTAAACTAAGGTCCCCTACACTATCATATACTTTCTTATTAGTATAAATGGTCTTATATCCACCTAACATGATTAGCAAGACACATACTATCAAAACGGAGCGCTTTACTAATGTCATGGAATTTTTATTAAAGTGTTTTTTTATAATAAAGAAAAATATAATTGATAAAATAATAACAGCGATTGTATAAAGTTTAATTGCGATATCAACCTTTTCCGCCATGATTAAAGCTTCTTTTATCAATCCGAAATCTTCGAATTTTACAACATCATCGCGATATCCCAATTTTGATTGATTAGCAATTCCCCATACTACTATTAAAATTGTTGAAATAAGCCATGCCACATGAATTCTTTTGGAAATTAAATAAATTAGCAATATAAATAAAAATATTGGAATAAAATTTAGTAAAAATATTTTGGTTCAAAATAAGAATAATACATAGTCAAATCCAGGTCATAGCAGGTAAATAAAAAGCTAAAACAAGTAACAATAAATGATAATATCAAAATACCGAAAATATTTCTAAATTTTTTGAAATCTGGTCTTTTATTTAAATATTTTATTTTCTTGTTACGAACAATATATGCACTATTAGAAGTAACGTCCACTAAATTTTTTCTAGAGGACAAATAAAGGGCATCAGCTTGCTTTATTTTTGCAACATCTTTGTTATATTTTTCAAGCTTCACATCAAAATTATCATCAAAAGTATATCCGATAATTTTTGTTTTTGGAAATTGTTTTTTGATAAAAATCGCTGGCGCTTTATCAATAATTACATCGGGATTAAAGTCAAAATAACAATTTAATCTTGGCGAAGCATAAAACTCTTTTAAAGTTTTATTTAAATTTGTAACTTCTCTTAAATAATTAAATTTCTTTTTTTCATATATGTCTTTTTTACCAACAAACAAATATGATAAAATTAAATACCAAATATTTAAAAATAAATGTTTCAATATTTTTTTATTTCGTCGCAAGCAGTACAAATAAAAATCTCGATTTATATTTCCGTTGTATAGGACATTATTAAATTGAAATATTTTCATGTGCACTCTCCCCCATTTAATTATAACAAAAAAATGATAAAAAATCTATCATTTGATTGTTTTGGCCAAGTAAATTCGGGCATATTTTCCATCGTGCACAATTTCATAATCAGTCGACAAAATTTTATTCATGACTTTGTCAATTTTCTTAACCGAATATTCACTATCAACATATATTAGTTTTGGTCTATTCTGATTAAATTGTTTTAAGAAATCCTTTGCTAAAGTATTATCAACATTTAAAATTGGTGTTTGATATGAATATTTTATTTTCGTATACCTATCAGATGCCAAATAAACGATATTCATGTTACCACAAACTAAAATATTATCATCTTTTTCAGTATATCGCTGAACAATTTTGGCAACACCAGTATATTGCTTTGGTTGAAGAAACATGTTTTTCTCTGCGTCGAATACAAATATAAAATCTGTGATGCATAAGCATATAATCGCAAAATAAGTAAACATAGTGCGCGATGTATCAGTTTTGGCAAAGGCAAATAATTTTTTATAAACCACATCAATCACTAAAGCGATTGGTACTAATAAGGCTGGAATTAATATCATCGCATAATGAGAATATACCGAACCTGGTAAAATAACTATAAAAATCGTTAAAATTAAATAAGATAACAAAAATATATAATATGATTTGTTTTTTGTTTGCATTGTAAACACTAGTAGCGCAAATAATGCAAAAATACATAATTCAACTTTCGGCAAAAATGCCACAAGTGTATCAACTAATGGTAACTTTTGATTACCGCCCACATATTTAAGATTGAAAATCAAATACTGATTTATAAATTCCCCGAAAGCTCCATTAATAATTAAATATATAGTGAATGGAATCATGAAAACTATCAATCCGCCTATAAATGAAACAATATTATTAAATAGTTTTTTATAGTCCTTTTTATTTATATACATAACGAGTAAATAAAGAGCCATGCAAACCCACAAAACAAGCATGTTAATACGAAGTAAAAATACTGCACCTGCGCATAAGCCGATAATCAAAGCTGAAACATTCGTAACAGATTTTTGCTTTTTCAAATCTCTTGTAAATAAATAAAGACTAATGAACATGAATGGTAAAGCATATTCCTCAGTTAAATTACCACCTTGATACGTATAGATGATTGGAATAAAAGCAACAATCACAGAAATTATAGATACCGTTTTTTTGTTGAACAAATTACAAGTTTTATATGCAAAAGTAAATGCAATAAAAATCACTATTGTTTCAATAAGCCATAAACCATATTTTAAATTCAAAACTAGTGGCAAATAATTGATAAAATATATTAGCAAACCTTTATGATCAAAAGAATCCAAATATGGAACTTCTCCATGCGCCATAAGTGCTCCAATATATCTAAATACACTTGAGTCTGTATAAGATTCACCATTGCCGATAGGTGAATTTGGCGATAAAAGCGTTATAAAAATCGCAAGTGACAAAAACAAGCAGTGTGGCCCATATTGAGCTAGTGATGCTTTTTGTTTATCGCTAATAAATATATCTACTACTGATAAAATAATGAATATTAAAAATTTTATTTTTAAAAATCCGAATGCTAAAATTGTATTAAAAATTAGTATTAATAGTAAACTAATGCAATAATATAAAAACAATAAAGAAAATTTATTTATATCAAATAATTTCTTTTTAGTTAAATAAATATAATAAATTACATAACAGATGATCCATGCCATCAAGTCAAAAAACAAATAATCAACACGCATATCACTTGGAAACAAATGAATGAATGCGAACGATAATATCAGGTTTATAAAAAAAAGAATGAATAAAATGGCTTTATTTTTCATTTTTCTTCTCCTTTTTAATTATTTTTTTAATTTTTCGAAAATCTTTAACGGCTTGAATTCCAATTTTGGATATTTTCTTCATATTTATTGAATTTACTCCACCTTGACGTGGTCTAAAAGTAATAGGAATAAACTTGATTTTTTCCTTGTTATATACAAACAATACCGAAAGTAATACATTCGATAAATTAAAATTGTCTGGTACTGATTTAATATATTTTTTCAATACTTTTTTACTCATTAAACGAAATGGTGTATTTGCATCTTCAACTTTAACATGAAAAATTAAAAATAATACAAATTTCAACACTTTCGTTACAAAAACTCTAGATGCCCCATCTTCCCTATTCTTCCGGCTTCCAATAATTACTGCATAATCTTTTCTTTGCTCCCAGAACGGCCAAAATTCATCCGCAATAGTTTGTCCATCTGAATCGGTTTGAAAAATATAATTTGCATTCTTTTTAAGCGCATAATTATAGCCAAATAAAACCGTCCCTCCGTGTCCACTGTTTTCTTTAGTTATTACTTCTAAATTGACATGCTTCTTTTTAAGTGAAAGTAATTTCTTTTCAGTATTATCCTTGCTTCCATCGTTGACAATAACTAACTTTGAGCTATTACCAATTTTATCGACAACACCTATCCAGTCTTTAACAACTTCTTCGATATTTTCTTCTTCATTATACGCAGGAATAATGATATACAAATTATCTTTACTATTTTTCATACTATAACCTCTTTCCAAATGTGATAAATTTATTTAAGCAGAATTGTACAGCAGCAACAAAAAATACGGAAATAATTTTTACAATAATTTCTGGGTATCCTAATTTCGTTACAAACACAAACATAATTGCCATTGATAAGAGTAAGCCGATATAACCAACGCCAAAAAACGATACTGCTCGTTTGACAATGTTCGTTTTAACTTTAAAATTAATAAAAGTGTTCAATAAAAAACTAAGGGTTATACCGCAATTAATACTAATAAAATTAGCTAAAAAAAGATTTATACCTAAGTGTCTGAACAAAATAAAAAGTACACTATCAAGTGTTGCTGATGTTAAACCAATAATTCCATATAATACTATTTGCCTGATTAAAGTTTTATGAGTTTTATAAAAATTACTTAACATCAATATCCACATCCTGACTAATTAAATTATATCATTGTGTTATATTAGTGTCAATAAAGTTGTTTCCTAGTTAAAAAGACCGTAAACCATTTTCATAATGAATGGCATCATATAAGTTTCATATAAACAGGTTAAAATTAAAACGACTATCGATAATATCAAAATAAGGATATACTTATTTATAATATTTTTAAAACTTAATGTATTTTTTTTATTAATACAACTTATTAATTTAAAAGAAATGATAAGTGCGAAAGAACTAATTATAATTAATATTAAAAAATCAATAACTTGATGCGGAAAGATATAAATAATACTATATAAAATTCCTCTTAATCTAAAATTTATGATCAAGGACGCTACAGAAAAACCAACAACAAATGATTTTAAAAACACCATAATTAGAATAACAAAAAATCCAATAACCGATATTCCCAAAAGCCAAATTATAAAATCAAAAATAACTGTAAATACGAAACAATTTAAAAAAGAGTTTTTATAATTTAATGTATTACTATTAAGTTTATTGAAAAAATTATTTAAATAATCTGCCACCATTGTTTTATCCTCATTACTAATCATAACAGAAAATATTGCTCCTGATATAATTCCCAATACAATAATAACTAATAAGAAAACAAATATTCTTTTATTTATTTTTAGCATTTCGAAAAACTTGTCCATTATTTTTTTCATAATATCCCTCGTTAGATTATATTGTTTTAAAAATATTTTATTCCAAAATGTTAAAAAATGTGGTAAAATTATAGTGGTGATACAATGAATAAAAAAATACAAAAAATTACAGTTTGGGTAATGCTAATTGTCATGGTGGCTTTCTTTATTGCTACCATTGTCTGGGGGATAAATTAAAAAAATCAACACATAAATGTTGATTTTTTATTTCATCTATTAAAAAGTTTATACATTATTTTTGCGAGAGTTTTATTAAACACTAGTAAGTATAGTCCCTTGGTACTTTGATAGAAGTACTTATTTTTTTTATAATTTGGAAAATTCTTTTTAACATTTTCTAAAGCTGTATCAACTGCTTTCAGATAATCTTCTTTTTTATACTTGCTAGCTTGTTTTATAAAAGTGGCATAAATATATCTAACATATGAATATTCTAACTCATTATAGTATAGTTCATATAAATTATTGTCTTTATAATATTTAACAAGGCCATTCCAATTATCAATATAATGATATAATCTTTTATCTATAGTGCTGGTAATTGATCCTTTTCGCTGTAAATATTGGTTAAGTGGTTCGTGAACAACACCAATAGATTTAATTTTAGGAAGTATTTTATAAATAAACTCAACGTCTTCAAACCAGACATCTTTCTTAAAACGAATATTTTTATCGTTAAATAAGCTACGCTTAAATATTTTGTTCCAGGCAGCTGGATAGATATTAATCATGGCATTCTTGATATCAGTTGTATCGCTTTTAATATTTGAATAAGCTCTAACAATATTACCCGTTTCTTCATAAATATAATTTAGATCGCATACTACCATATCATAGTTTTCGGTTTTGGCTTTATTATACATTTTTTCGTACATATCTAGTGCTACATAGTCATCACTGTCTACAAAGGCAATATATTCACCAGACGCGTATTTAATACCAAAATTTCTAGCATCCGATAGTCCACCGTTTGCTTTACTATAAGAGTGAATAGTATTATATTTTTTTGAGTATTCATCAATTATTTTTTGACTATTATCTGGTGATCCATCATTGACAACAATAATTTCTATTTCCTTAAGTGTTTGATTTACAAGTGAATCAAGACATTTTTTTAAATATTTTTCAACATTATATACCGGAACAATTACACTAACCTTTTTCACTTAATTCACCTTTCCTACTCGCATAAAGTAATGCACCACCAATAAATCCTAAATATAATGAAATTATTAATTCATCAACAATATGTCCACTAAAGTATGAAACGCCTAGTGGCAAAATTAAGCTACATAATAATGTTGTATAAAATAATGAATACTTCTTGTTTCTAAACATTACTAAAACTGCATAAAAAGCAACTATAATATACGGACACAAGAACAAAATAATACCTAAAATTCCAAGTGTGTAATAATGAACAACAAAGTCTTTTTCTAAATATAATTGGGCACTGATAAATCTACTGTACCCTAACCCAAAGAAACTTCGAGTAATGTTTTCATAAGCTAACCCCACGTCATGAGTAACTAATGTTTGTGAATTACGATTACCTACCCTTTTCGAAGCTGGAACTTTTTTAACAACGTATTTCCAGAAAGGTTTGTGATCTTTATATGGATATATTTCTTTATAATAAATTTCATCTACGCCAGTATACTTAAGCAATGTTTTAATTGAAGCATTTTCAGCAATAAGCTTTTGCATTTCAGCATCGTCTTCATCACTATATGCGGTTGCTGTATTTACTAAAGGTGCATGAATAAATAATACTGTTACTAGCGCAATATGGCAACAAACAACAATGAAATTTTTCTTCTTAAATTCGGCTGTTTTAAAACCAAAAACAAAAATCAAATACAATATTATTGAAAAAGTTAGTAATAAAATTGAACCATATGTTGCGACTCTTGTTCCCAACATTATCATAGAAATTGTCAACATCACAGTGATAGCTACGCGATATTTATCAACTTTTTCGAATAAAGAATAAATGCAAACGGGATAAATAATAAACATTAAGCCACTTATTTGATTAGCGGAATTAAACCATCCTTTACTTGCCAGTTCAAAAGATTGAAATTGTCCGGGATGCAAAAACCAATCAATAATGCTTCCCTTAATAGCGCCACCACCATATGAAGCTCTTGAGAAAACAAGTAAATTGGATCCCACAATAACAATAGAAGTGATTGCCCCGGCAATTAAAAACATATGAATTATTTCCTCTTTTGTCGGTTTTAAAGAATAAGTAATTATAATAATGCATATTGGTAGAAGCATACGAATTATATAAAATGCTTCTGTTATATAGTCAAAATCAAATGTTTTATAAGTGCTATTGTTTAGATTAATGGATACTAAAAAATGCAGAATAGCATATAAAATTACAACCGATCCATAAATATAGAGATTCTTCCGGTTAAATTTAATATCTCGATTTAGTATTAGTAAAAATATTAACATAGCAATGATAAACATTCGAATTATTGTCGTCGGTGAAAAATGGAAAAAGCTAATGACTTCATCCGTATATAAAAGGTAACAATCCAAAAATGGTTGTATTGCTAAAAATATTAATAATATTTTTTTCAAAGTTCGTGTGTCTTTTAATTTTGCCATATCAAATCTCCCTTAACGTATCTTTAATTTTTTGTATTTCTCCCATTATATCATAATTATAGGATTTTAAATTATTTTTATATTTTAAAATTAATGATTGGTCATCAATTATTTCTTTCAAGCCGTTATAAAGCCCTGCAGATGAGTTTTCAACTATTAAACCGTTAACACCATCTTCAATAATATCTTTAGTCGCCGCGGTAAGAGTCGAAATTACAGGCACACCAAGAATAAAAGCTTCCAAAGTTACTAAACCAAATGCTTCATATAAAGAAGGCAGTAATAATAAATCAAAATTTTTTATTTCTTTATATGGATTATTCATGCCACCTACAAATTCGATCGGTAAATCAAGAGCTTCTTTTTTTAAATAGTCAATGTTTTCACCATCGCCGATAACTGTTATTTTGAAATTACTTTTATAGTCTTTTAATTTTGAAACAACTTCTAAAAGACGTTCATAACCTTTTACTGGATGAATGCGCCCTACACAAACAATATTAAGTTTAGATTTATCAAGATTGAATGCTGAAGGTTCATTAGCCATTTTAATAATTTTTTCTTTATTAATGATGTTTGGTATAACGTCTATATTTGAAACATTATATTCGCTTTCAAATGAAGCTTTAACTCCATTTGAAACCGCAATAAATTTATCGAATTTCGGAATTATATTGTTAAATAGTTTGCTGTAACGCCTATTTGGATTATTCAAACCATATTCATAGTGTAACCAATGAATTTTCTTGTCACTATCACCAAACGCAGTAAATAAGGCGGTAAAACCGTCTTTAAATGCAATCTCAAAATCATATTTTTTCGATAAAATTTTTGCTCTTTCTTTTTTTATTCTTCTACCAATTAACCCCGTTTTCATTTCAAAAACAAGTCGCGCTTTTGAAAAAATACGGCTAATTTGTTTTGACCTTAATGCCTCTTTAATTGGCAAATCAACAGTATTGAAATATGAAGTGCCATAAATAATGTTGACTTTGTTTTTAATTTTTTCAAACATTTGGCCATTATTATGTAATACCACAACATCAGTTTCATATTCGTCAAAAACGCCTAGTTCAATCATGTCTTCCAGTAAAATTGATACTCCACCCATTTTTCTTTCATCAACAACTATTAATAAATTTGGCTTGGTCATATGTCACCTACTTTATTTTCAAAATTTTTTTAAGAATATTGTATTTTCTTTTATAAAACAAATTACAAATAATTTTATATTTTATATTCTGATTTTTATAATATTTATTTTGCCTCCATTTTGGAAACTCTTTTTCCATAACAGAAGCAATACGATCTAAAGATTTTCTTCCCTCTTCAAACGGCAAAAATCTTAATGATGCTGCATGCAGAAGATGCTCGATATATATAAATTCAATTTCTTCAAAATATGTTTCATAACATTCTTTAAATTTAAATATACTACTTAAATTTTCTAGTGAATCAAATATATCTTCAAGTTTTTTCGTGTATTGTAATTGATTCATGGTTGATCCTTGTCTAACTAAATAATAATATAAACTTTCATTTAGAAAAGAAATGTTATGACAAAATAAACACCATGCTGGGACAACTGCCACATCTTCATAATAATGGTTTTCCAAAAATTTCAATTTTTCGTTAATCAATATTTCCTTTTTAATTAGTCGACACCAAGCTGATGGTCTAGCAAGAATATATTCTTTAAATAAATCAGCCTGCAAAGATGAATAATCATCCATCAAATTAGTTTTATCACCAGCGATTGAAGTTGCTGCACAAACAACAATGTCAGAATCGTCATTTTTCGTCTTATTATATAGTTTTTCAAGAATGGTTTCATCAACATAATCATCAGAATCGACGTATACGATATATTCCCCACCCGCTTTTGTTAATCCAAAATTGCGCGCACTTGCTTGCCCGCCATTTTCTTTGACATAACTTTTAATTAATTCTGGATATTTTTTAACATACTCATCGATTATATTTTGACTACTATCTGGTGAGCCATCGTTAACGACAATGACCTCATAACTATCGAACGTTTGATTCACTAAACTATCCAAGCATTTTGATAAATATTCTTCGACATTATAAACCGGAACGATTATGCTTATTTTAACCATCTAAAACACCTCATTATTATTAATTTTATTTTTCAAAAGAAGATTTTTCTGGTAAAATTTTTGCAAAATGTTTTTGCAAGTCACTAACAACTTTTTTGTAATCAATAGTTGGATCACTATCATTGATACATATTTGTTCAGATTTTTGATTGTCTATCCAATCAAATAATTCAGAATTATCATTTGAAAGATTAAAAAACTTTCCGAACAATTTATAAGATTTGGGCGTAAAATTACCACTATATAATTGCCATAATTGTATTGCATATTGATTGACATCAGTATCACTTCTGAATTTTGCAAATGATGTTTCATTTAATGTATCATACTCTTTATCCCAAACCTCTTTATATATCCTTTTTAGGAATGGTGAAGCTGTATGTGGGTTATCAAAACCTGCCATATATGGCCATTTATTTAAAAGTAAAAATCTAATATTTCGTTTTCCATATTTAATGTTAAAACATTTATTGCGGAATTTTTTAATAACATCTTTTTTATAAAAATGACGACATATAAGCATTTTATCATTCAATAAAAGCCTTTCAAAATTCGGATCAGAATTTTTATCACAATACTGAATATTTTCACGCCACATGTCACACGGCAAGTTGTTTTTAAAGAAATATTCAGGTTCAATTGGTTTTAATAAAAAGATATCATCATTAAAGAAAACAAACTGTTCTGCTAGACCTTTTATACGGTGCAAATTAAGTTCTATAGGATTGGCACTGAAAACCGGTAAATACTTTTTTGGAATAAAATCTTGATGATTGACGATATTAAGCTTAGGATTATCTGTATTTAACCATTTCGGCAAATGACCATAAGTAACAAAATGTATTTTATTTACCCATGGTGCAAATTTTTCTACAGCTCTAAACCAGTATTGTAAGGTTCCCATGTCGCGATATCGATTCACGGCATTTGTCGTATCTATTTTTACTTTGGCATATTTATTCTTATCTTTAAGCCACTCCTCGTCGCTTCCATCAACCCATGTAATTACAAAATCAATTTTATTATTCATCAACTCTCACCTTTTCCTCAGTATACTCATTATATCATATATTTGTTATAAATAAAACCAGTGAAACATTATTGTTCATCAAAAAAAGCCTATACTATTAGGCTTCTTTTTTTAATTTAATTTTGGCTTTTAAAAATGAAAAACAATTTTTAAAGGCTTCTTTATTAAATATATAATTAATTATTAATACAAAAATAGTCATTATTAATAAAATAATAAACGCATATATCGCCCACTCAAAATAATTGGTTGGAGAATATGTCAATATGTTAAAGTGCATTGCGAAAAGACAAGCTACTATTTCAATAGCACACGTAATAATCCATTTTATACCAATTAAATGACTTCGATTTAATACAACTTTGGCTGCATAAAACATAAAATATGAAAGTCTTATTGAAGATGCTACTAAGGTTCCAATAGCAACACCAATTAAGCCAAATTTGAATACCAAAATTATTGAAAGTGTAATATTTGTAATGGCTTCAATCCAAGCAACAAAATTCGTTTGTTTAAAATGTCCTACTGAGTATATTAATCCCGAATATATTGTTCGCGCTGATAAAACAAATCCGGCTAAAATAAAGACAATGGAAAATACTGGTTGAATATAATTAGCATCAGTGACACCACGCATATAAACGGAAATGAACGGAACAATTAAAACTAGCGTACACAAGAATATAATTGTCGATAATGTGTAGTAGACAAATTCATATATTTGAAAGCTATTTCTAAGCCGCTCTTTTTCGTTACGAACAAATAAATCGCCAAATATAGCGTCCATGCCTGTAACAAAAGCTGCGACAAAATTTTGAACGGCTGTATTTATTAAATTATATATGGCGTAAACTGATACCGTTGTCAAATTGGTAAATATAGTTAATACTGTAACATCAGTACTACTGTTAATAACAAAAGCTACATGTTGTGAAAGACCATCAAATTTATTATCAATTTTATATTCGCCTTTAGCTTCGCTGATTCTCAACTTTAATTTACGTTTAACGTAATATGCTTGGAAAACTGGTTTAATACCAAAAGCAATGGTATTAGCAATTTTAACCATGATAATATTAGCTCCACAATAAATAAGTAGAACTACTAATAAAATATTGAATATATAACAGAATATTTGGACACCATTAAGAATAAATAATTTCTTGTCGGCTTGTAAAAAGATGTTATAAACCAATCCAAAGAAATATTCCATTAAAGTACCAACGGTCATAACGATAATCAACGAAATCGTTAAAAATTTATCAAACTCATCATTTATTAATGGATAAATGAAGCAAAGCAAAATTGAATATACGATGAAAATATAACCGATTATTCTAAAAAACTTTGCAGCATCTTTTAAAACTAACAGTATTTTATTTTTATCTTTTTCAGCAATACATTTATATAATTTTACTTTTATTACCGGACCAATTCCAGCTTGCAAAAGTGTTATTAAAGCCAAAAATTGTGTTATTGAAGCCACTAGACCATAAGTAGCAGAGCCAAATGTTCCGATTAATAATTTCGGAATGATAAATCCACTAATAATAATTACTGCTTGCAGCACTAAATTAGTCGATACATTTTTAAAGGCAATTTTACTATTACTTTGTTCGTCCATAAAAACACCTCTATAACATTTTAACACAATAATTAAAAAAATAAAACTTTACAGTTTTATTCTTTTGTCGTATCAAAATCGATTTTAATTGGATTATGAGTTACACGTTCATTTTCCGGCGGTAATTTGCGCCAATCGCCATAATTAACAGTTAGGTATGCATCATAATTATTCGGAATTTTGAATCGTTCACCCTCAAATACTGCTTCAATGGTTGGTTCACACCATTCGCGCAAGACTAATTCCCTTCGATAACCGAAGCTACTACCAAAACTAATTAAATATTTAGACTTATTATTCTTACATTTTTTCATAATTTTTTGTTGGCGAAGCAATAAAGTTTTTACGGAAAAAATCTGGAATAAGAATACGGCATACCAGTATTTACTATAAAAAATTGTTTTTGATCTTTTTGTTTTATAATTTATAGTATCCGTAATAATTCTGATTTTAAGTGCGCGCAATTTCAATGAAAAATCATTTTCTTCGACATTATCTATCGGGAAAATGTCAATGAATATTCCCTTAAAAATGTCGATGTTCGCAGATTGCTGTTCAAGAAACAGTGTGTTTTTCTTTCGAACTTTCGCAAACGGTAAAAAATAATTTTTTGTTTTATAAGGTGACTGAATTTCATAATTTGGAAGTTCTTGATCACAAATTTCTAAAAACTTTTCATAATCATCCCTTGGCATAGCAATATCAATATCATCATCCCACGGGATAAATGCTTTGTGTCTAATTGCGCCAAGTAAAGTCCCACCATATAAATAATAGTTAAGATTGTATTTATTTAATATGGCTACGACATCTTTTAGTATATCAAGCTCAGTTAATTGCAATTTCCTTAGTGTTTCATTATCCATTTTATCGTCCCCTTTTAATTACCTTTTATATATTCTAATAGCGCATGATTGAACTTATCAGTATTTGAATGCCATTTTTTAGGTTTAAATGTTTTTGCTTTTTCTAATACTTCTGCCATATTTGCTTGCTCATCAAATTTCAAAAGATAACCTCCTTCAGCCATCGAATTAACTATTTGTATTTGATGATCGTTAGTGTGTTCTTTATATTTAGCAAGTCTTGGCGCGGCAATTATTTTTTTACCTTTTTGTAAAGCTGTTAAAATATTGCCTACTCCACCATGCGTTATAAATAGATCACACTTATCTATGTTCTTTTCAAATTCACTCATAGATATATAATCAAATATTTCCATCTTATCGGAAATAAACTTAGTATACCCTGCTTGCACAATAACTTTATCTTTGATGTTTCCCATTTCTATTTGTCTTTCGATAGTTTCAAGAAGTCGTGTAAAACTCTTGTCTTGAGTCCCTAAAGCTACGAAAATCATAACATCACCTCTAAAATAAATTTCCCCAATATTTGGCTTTTGGATACAATTTTAACATGCTTTCCCATTGAACTAAAAATAAATCAGCAATCGGATATACAAGCTTACCAGTTATCGTTTTAGTCTCACTATTAGCAAATGTTTCAATGAATATTATTTTACTGCCAAAGATTTTTCCGATATAACACATTGGCCCGGCAATATGGGCACCCGTAGTCACGATGTATTTGGGTCTAAATTTAATATATTGATAAAGCAAGATCCAACAATTAATGAATAATTTAAATGGATAAGTTAGCATATGATCTTTAGTGCCATAAATAACAAAGCTTATTTTTTTGCCATACGTTTCTTTTAAGCTTTTGCTGGTTTTTGTTTTTTCTGTAATAATTCTATAATCAAAATCATTAAAAAGTTTTTTTAATTGCATTAATTCTTTGAAATGCCCTCCGGTACTTGAAATAAATAAAACTTTTTTCATATTACCACCTATTTAGATTTTAACAAATTTATCCAAAAAAAACAACAAACATTATTTCATATTAAACAATGTTTGTTTTTCGTCTTTTTAATATTGAATGAATTAAAATAATTAGTCCACTAACTAAAAGTGGCAAATAAAACGCAAACGTTCTTGTTAGTATCATAAGGCTACCGGCAAAAATAACGCCATGCAAGTTTTTGAATAAAGTATGAAGGATGCCCTCAGAAATACCAGCACCTCCTGGAAGTGGATAAGCTTCAACCACTGTTTGCATAATTATTTGAATTGCTAATATATCAAAATAATTATATTCATTGAATCCTAATCCACGGTATACAATATAAATTATTGAAAACATTAATAGTCGTTGAATGAAGGTTAAAACAAAAGTTACAAAAACTGTTTTTTTATTATTTTTAATAAAATTTAATTCATCCTTGTACTTTAGAAGTACTTCATCAATTTCAATATTGGCAAGTCTTTGTTTCAAAAACTTAAATTTATTTCCAACCTTTAACATAACATTTAAAACTTTTTTAATCAGTTTTGGTTTAAATAAAAGGAAGTATGCTAAAACTATAATCACTAAATCTACAACAAATCCCAATATAAAGAAAAACAAATATATCGGTGAACACGTTAAAATATAATCCAAGTTAGTTATGAAAACAATGAAACTTAAAATAAAAATTATTGTTTTGAAATAAATAGTATTTAATACTAATACAATATAACTTTTTCTAATTGGAATTTTGTCTTTGGTCATATAATATAGCTGCATTGGTTGGCCACCAGTGGATGAAGGAGTTATACCACTAAAATAAAATTCGACTAAAGAATAAAAAACACCTTTTTTTAATGGCAATTTATATTTAAGCGCACGAAATATTAATTTCATGTATATCCCTTGAATTACAAAATAAGCAGTCAAAAACAATATACAAATTAGACCATAAGAAATCCTAAAGTTTTTCAAGTTTGATAAAATTATATCTAACGAATTTTCACCATAAATAGTTCTTATGGTTATTATAATAACTGTAATTAATATGATTGTATAAATTATATTTTTTTTATTATTTTTCACAGTAATCGCCTAACTTTTCGCCCATTTTAACTTCAATTTCTTTACCTGTATTTATGGTTTTTAAAATATAATTATCAAATAAAACTTTATCTTTTTCAATTAAAAGAATTATAGTTGATCCCCCAAATTCAAAATGACCTTTTTCCTCGCCTTTTTTAAAATTTGTAACTTTTTCATTGACAATTTTGCCTATTAGCATGGCTCCTACTTCAATATAACAAACATTACTTAGATGTTTGCACTTTAAAAGTGTAACGTGCCTTGTATTTTCGCTAAATACTTTATGTTTTTTTAAGGCAATTGGTTGAACAGTATGAAGTATACCATTAATTTTTTCCTCTTTTATTATTTTACCTTCGTCGGGGAAAATATAATGATGATAATCTTCAACACCCAGTCTAAAAACCAAAGCGTATTCATAATTTGTATTATTTTTATTAATTAGCTCATCGATAGTATAAACTGAATTTTTAATATTTAATGACAAATTATCATCTATTTTATAAATGCTTAATTTTGAGTCACATACAGCTACAAATCCTTTTTCTATTTTTCTTTTGTCTTTCTTTATTTTCCTTATGAAAAAATCATTGAAAGATAAATAGTCCTTATCTTCAAAATCATTAAGATTAATATTATTTTTTTGAATAAATTTTGCAATTTTATGTTTTGATAATTTAGAATTCATGTATTTTGCATATATATTGGCTACACTTTGTGAAGTCATTACTTTGAGAAAACACCTTCCAATAATTGTATTATAAAGAAAAGATAAACCTTTATTATTTTTCGAATTATCAATTATTTTCATCAAAGGGCTAGTAGTAACCAAAGTAACGCTAAGGCAAGCACTGGCACAATTATATAAGCAACCCCTTTTAATTTTTGAATTCTAATTTTAAAGACAAACAGAAACGCTATTAAGAAAGTCATAATTAGGTAAATGGTTGTTAGCGTATTTGAATCGATGATTCCATATAATAATCCAATAAGTGGAAAGAAAATAGCTGTCGTTGTTACAGGAAGCCCTGTATAATATTTAACTGTTTCTTTAGAGGCAATAATGTTAAAATAGCAAAGTCGTGAAATTCCACAAACAATTAAAGTTATAAAAGCAAGAATATCAACAATATTATTCATTCCAAGTGATAACATAATTACTACTGGTACACATAGAAAATTTACAGTGTCTGCCATTGAATCAAGCTGAATGCCGAAATTTATGTCTTCTTCGGTCCTTTTACATGCTCGGGCAACTTTGCCATCAAACATGTCACAAATACCAGCACACATTAAACATATCAAAGCGTATTTAAAATATTTTTCATCGACCATAAAATCGTAACTAACACTAAAATAAATCGCTATTATACCGAAAATAATGCTTAAAAAAGTAATGCAGTTAGCTTTCGAAAACTTAGTTATAAACACTATTCATCACTCTCACTTCTAATCATCTCTTCAAAATCTTTACCTAATATTTTTTTGTTATAAAAATCGGAATTTCTACTTAATTCGCTTTCAACTTTTTTAACGCCGTATCTTTCAGATAACGTTTTGTCTGCCGAAAACAAATTGACTCCCAATCCCAAACGCTCTCCTTCTATTTTACCACCAATTGCCGCAACAATGGAAGGATAAGTATCCAGAGCAGTGTAAACTCGATTATTGTTTTTCTCTGGTTTGACTGCAGAATTAATGTAACAGCAATAAACATAGCGTTCTTCAATGCCTCTACTATCAAAGTAATTTGTTTGCATCGATAAATGATCACCCATGACAACAATTGTCGTATTATCGTATATGTCTTGCTCTTTTAACCACTCGATAAAATCGTATATTAATTTCGATGTGGTCGCATAAACATTTTCATATTGAGTTCCATAGTTCCTCACAGAATAATCATATAAGTAACCATCCGGAAAATGGGTGTCGATGGTTACCAAATTTAAATTGAACAGTTGATCATTTTTTGATAGCTCTTTGATCCTTTTTTTAGCTATTTCAAACAAATAATTATCGCTAAAGCCCCAGCCATTTTTTTCATTGGCATCTAGCTCTAAATGATTGTCATCCAAAGAATGATAATCAATAATTTTAAAATTACCATGTCTAGTATAATAATCTTTAACTCCGCCAAATTCTGTATTAGCACCGGAAATCAATTCATTGTGATAACCATTTTTTTCTAGTAAATCGCCTAAAGTATAGGCACCATTCATAAAATTTTCAGAATGATACTGATTTCCACTAATTGGTATTTTAAAAGTTAAACCTGAAGTATTTGTAACTAATGCAGCAGTTGTCCATGATGCTCCATTAATCATATTTAATTGTTTAGCTTTATTTTTGTCATAAAATACTGTCGCATCTTCATCTTTTGTTAAATTATAAAGTTCCGGAATAACATCATATTCCCATTGTCCCCCATGATCTTTAGAAAAAAATGAGGTTTCTAAAGATTCGACAAAAATGAGCACAAGGTTTCTTTTTTGATCAAATGTTACATTAGTATTTTTAGGATCGATATAATGAACATCGACAAATTCCGATTTCAATTTGGAATTTTGAATGAATTTCACAAAGTCTAAGTTATAGGTGGCAATTACTAATGATATAATCGCTAAAAAGGAAACTAATATAAATCGGTGTTTATAAATAATTCTGAATGGATAAATTTGGATAAATTTATTTATTTTAACTCTTCGATCACGTTTGCTTCTTTTTTTAGAATGATATTTTATACTGAAACGTCCACATGTAATATCAAAAAATATGAAGCAAAAAACTATCATTAAAAGTAAAAAATAAGGTAAACAAGTTTTAATAGCATCTAAAAAAACATTAACATCCGAATTCCCTACACCATTTGTTAAATAAAAATGTAATTCGTCAAATGTTGTAACTGGAAATTCGTTTCTAATGAAAAACGACCCCGTTATTATTACGGAGATAATTACTAACACAATAAAATAAATAACATTATATATTTTATACTTCATTATTACCACCTAAAACTACGAAATGTATTATATATTTATAAGGTAAAAAAGTCAATATAAATGACAACATATGTATAAATAAAAAAAATAATAGAAAGCAATAGCTTTCTATCATTTTTCTCCTTCCTCAAGCATATTTGTAATAAGAATTCCATAGCCTTTATGTGGATTATCGACAACGACATGTGTCACAGCGCCAATTATATAGTCCCCTTGGATAATTGGCGAACCACTCATTCCTTGAATAATACCATTTGTTTTATTTAAAAGTTCCTTATCGACAATTTCAAATACAAAATTCTTAGTTTCATCTTTTTCGACAATTTCCGTGATGTTTATTTCATAGGCTTTTATCTCATGATCTTTTAAAACTGTAAAAATATGTGCTTGCCCTTTTGTGATATTTTCTATTGAAGCGACTTTATAACTATCTTTTTTTGGTAATTCACTAGTATAATTACCAAAAACACCTTCTTTTGTATTTGAAAAAACCTCACCTACCGTGTCGTTTGTATCGTATTTGGCACTTTTTTCACCGGGATTACCGTCAGAGCTTGGAATTACACCTGTTACTGTTGAATCAAATATTTTTCCATCTTTTACTTCTAATATTTTACCTGATGATTGCTCAGTTATTTCATGACCTAAAGCTCCAAAAATTTTAGTTTCAGGATCAATATAAGTAAGTGTTCCGATTCCAGTTATACTATCTTTAACATATAATCCGGTTTTATAAACATTATTTTCGTCTTTTATTAATTTAAATATTGTTTTTTTACTTTTGCCGTCACGAATATAACCGAGCGATACATTTTGATCGGCTAAATTATTTATTTCACTGGCCATTTCATCAATATTAGTAACTTTTTTATCATTGATCGAGACAATTGTGTCTCCAGGTTTCAAACCGGCTTCTTCGGCCGGAGAAGTTCCTTCAATGTCATATGTGCCAACTACTAAAATGCCATTAGCATTTAAAGTAATACCAATGTTTTCGCCACCGATTAAAATTCGATCTGAATAGGCAAAGACATTTACTGGAATAATAATAAATGCTAGAAGAAATAGGATTAATTTTTGTTTTATGCTTTTCAAAAAATCATCTCCTACATATTTTGCAGACTACACTATTAGTATATTAAAAAAAATAAAAAATAATGGTAGAAAATTCTACCAATTATTTTAAAGAAATTTTTTTATTATCGGTATTTTACGCAATATATATATGAATAATCCAGCAATAACAAATGTTAGAAGCTGTATCGTTACTATACCAATATAAGAATTAAATTCAAAAATATTTTGAATAAAAGTCATATAATAAAGTCGTTTATTAATAAACATATGTATCAAATATATTCCAAAAGAAACTAAGCTAAGTTCAGTTAATATTTTAGCGGTTTTCGCTTTAAACTTTCGATTTTCAAAATAATATCTAATTAAGTAGAAAAACGATAATGCCGGTAAGGCTGTTGTTATGAATGCACAAGAATCAAGCCTTAAATCCAATTTATTATTTATCATGTAAGGTACAAACATCGATAGAAAAAACAAAACTAGGGAAACTGTAAATAATATCAAAGCAATATTACGATTTTTTTGGTTAATTCCAATTTTGATAAATATATTCCAGCTACATAATATCCAATATATATTGGAAATATGGCAGCAACAAAATATTCATTGAAACTGAAATTAAAATACAATGAGAAAATTGGCAAAGTTGCCGGAATTAAAACACAAATAATTATAAAATTGCGAAAATCATTCATTTTAAAATTTTTGATCATTTTTTGAACAAAAGGTGTCACTAAATATAAACCAATAAGCATGTATAAATACCAATATGGTATTATTAATGGTTCTTTAATAAAGGTAATTATGAATTTGTCAATTCTATTAAAGCCTATGCCGTACCAGCTCCAATAAATAAATATTGAAAACAAAATAAGCGGTACACTTATTCGGTATATTTTTTTTAAAACATCTTTGAAATTATAGTTTTTAGTTAATAATAAATAACCAGTTGTCATTATAAAAATCGGTACCCCTATTTTACAAATAACAAATTGAATCGAAAAAAATAAGTTTGCTCCCAAACTATCTTTACCCATAAATTCTACTATATAACCACCCGTATGATTTACCACTATTAAATAGCACGCAACTATTTTTAAAATATCGAGCCAATAATATCTTTTTTTTGTCATTAAACATCACTCACATTATATTTAGTTTATCAAATTTTGAAATCACATTCAATAATCCATGTCAAAAATAGTAAACCACTTAATTATAGAACTATTATTTTTACTATAAATACGGTATAATTACTATAGGTGATAATATGGAACCAAAAACGAGATCTGAAAAAAACGAGATTAATAAAAAACGACAGGAATTAGCCCAAGAAATTTTTGAAGAAAGTACTTCGAATGCGACTTTTACAAAAATAATTTTATCTTTTTTATTAGTTTGCACGTTAGCTTTCTCAGCATTTTTAATATATCGTTCGTTTGATAAAATAAATCAATTGTATTATGTTGTAAATGCGATATTAATATTTTTAGTTGTTTTATCGGCAATAATTGCTTTTAAAAAGCTTTATCACGATAAAAAAACTTCTGCGACGGCTTTCACAACAGTTTTGTTAATCATCTTAATCGCATTTAATGCTCTTTCTTTAACAAATGTCCTTAAGTTACCTACGCAAAGTTATGTTCCTGATTTTACAAACAAGGAGCTTACAAAAGGAATTAAATGGTCAGAAGAAAACAAGATTAAAACAAAACAAATATATGAATATAGTGATACTATTAAGAAATACAATATAATTAGTCAGACACAAAAATCTGGTACGCTTTCTAAAAAAATTAAAGAAATTGCTTTTGAAGTATCCAATGGACCTGATTATAATAAAGAAGTAATTATTAACAATATGGAAGGTTTAAATATTGATGAAGCGGTTAAAGTAATCGATGAAAATTTATTAAACAATGTTTTTATTGAATTTGTTGAAAACAACGATGTAATCAAAGATACAATTATTTCACAAAATATAAGTGGAAAAATTAAAAGAAATGATAAATTATCGTTTACTGTTTCATTAGGAAATAAAGAGAACTTAAAAGCTATTACTTTAGATGAATTAAAAAATCAAACATTATTTAAGGCTACCTTGTACTTAAATAGAAATGGAATTGATTATGAATTAAAATATGAATTTTCTAACAAAATTGAAAAAGGAAAAGTGATTAAAAGCTCAATAAGCAAAGGTACAAAGGTTTCCCCTGGAGATAAAATTGTGCTTACTATATCTAAAGGTAAAAAAATAGTTGTTCCTGATTTAAAAAAGAAAAAATTATCTTACGTTACTAATTGGGCCACTGAAAATAATTTAAAACTGGAATATTCAGATAAATATGATAATACTATTAAAAATGGATATGTAATAGATTCTACTTACAAAAAAGGCGACGTCATTGAAGAAGAGACAAAAGTTGGCATAATTGTTTCAAAAGGTAAATTAATAATGCCAAAGTTTAAAACAGCAGCAGAATTTAAAGCATGGGCTGAAAAATATAAAATTAAATATGAAATTAAAGAGGAATTTGATGAATCTATTAAAGCTGGTGAAATTATTAAATTCTCAGCAAAAACTGGTGAAAGTATTGACACAAACAAAAATATAATAGCTTATGTTTCAAAAGGTAAAGCCATCGAAGTACCAAACTTTAGTGGTCAATCAAAAACATCAATTCAAAGCACTTGTAGTAAATTAAATATAACATGTAATTTTACTTATGAATATAGTACTAAAACCGAAAATACGGCCATTAATCAAAGTGTAAAAGCTGGAGAAAAAGTGGCCGAAGGAAGTATTATAAAAATAACTCTTGCTAGTAAAGCCAAAGCTCGAGCGAATACTAGTTCAAATACAAATAATCATAGTAGTAGCGGAAGCAGCAGCGGTGGCAATAGCGGAGGATCAACACCGACATGTAAAAATTATACTTTAAATTTAGGTTATGGTTCCACAGGACAACAAACAGTAGATATTATTACTGGACAAAATCCAAATTTGAAATTTGCTTGGACTAAAGTAAGCGCTTGCAGCAATGGTGATCATGAACCTGGAACAATTTGTTCTAGTTCTGTTGCAGATGGCACAACGGTATCAAGCTGTACAACAATACGTATTACATATGTTCAATAAAAAACCTGATTTATATCAGGTTTTTAATTTACATTCATTTCAATACGATTACCACGATTTCGATTAATCGTAAAACTATAATTTTTTTCTTCGATTTGTGCTACCACGTTTTCTAAACTTCTTCCCATTTTTTCGGTCATTTCATAAATATCTGTGACATTTGATGATGTTGTAATATAAATAACATAATGACCTTTTGGAATGTCTGATAAATCAATTGTTGCGTTATACCAAGCACGGGTTTTATTGAAATTATCATTTTCTGGTAATACAACATTGTAATTACCAGTTGTGATGCTACCTAAGTCTTTTATATACGGCTCATAGTTTTCGCTATTTTCAAAAATTATTTTTCTTTGAATTGTCTTATCCGGCGCTAGATCCATTCCGTATGAATAGGAAACACCGCGTAAATATAGCATATTCTCATCATTAAATTCAAATTTCGTGTACTTATCAAATTGATTATAGTATGTTCCAGATGTTTTTTTAGCAAAATTGTTATTTCTTATTATTAATTCTACTGGGCTTCCCTCATAGCTGTAGTTTCTTCTTAATACTATTGTTTTATCATTTTGAACAATATTGCTTGCTAGTGGTTTGCTTAGTTTGTTATTTATGATGTTTTCTGAATAATAATCTTCATTTTCGGAAATTACATACATTTTATAATTTCCTAGTGGCAAAGTTGAAAAATCAATGTTTATCTTGAACCAAGAATATGTATAATCTTTGCCATCAACACTATAAATGGTTTTCGGCATTTCAATAGTATTCGTTATTCTTTCTGCCTCCTGATAATATTCATCGTTGGTATCAAGATTAATATATTTAATTTTATAGCTAATGTTGGTTTCTAACGTATTATCAATACCAGCAATGGTATTATATCCTTTTATTTGTAATTTTCCATTTACTTCTTTTATATAATCTAAGTAAAATAATCCTTGTGCTTTTTCTGGTATTTTTTCAACTACTGTTACAGTTATTGTTTTTGTTGTTTTTTGATTGTTATTGTCACTTACTTCATAAGTAACACTATATTCTCCTTCTTGTTCAGTATTAACTGTATTGGTTTTTACAGTAATCTTACTTGTTAAGTCTCCATCTTCTTTATCAGTAGCAGTTACGCCTTCTAATGGATTAAATTCCCTATTTAAATAAGCAGTTTTATCATTAGCAGTAATAACAGGTTCCTCATTTTTAATTACTTTAACTATTATTGTTTTAGTTGCTGTCTTATTTGCGCTATTTGTAACGCTATAAGTAATTTCATATTCTCCTACTGTATTTGTATCAACTTCTCCTTCATAAGTAATTTCATTTGTTAAATCGGTGCCATCATAATCTTTAGCAGTTACGCCTTCTAATGGATCAAATTCATCGAATTGAACAATTTCTTTGTTACTTGCTTCTAATGTTGGATTAGCTTCCCCTATTACAGTTACAGTAATTGTTTTTGAACAACTATAGTTGCTGTTATCAGTTACCGTGTATGTGATATCATATGTTCCTAATTTTGACGTGTCAACTGTTCCTGTTGTTTTAATTCTACTAGTTAAATTTCCATCTTCAGTGTCAGTAGCACTTACACCTTCTAATACTTTAAATGTACTATTTAAATTAATAGTTCTATTAGATGCATTTATAACTGGTTGATTATTTGTAATATTGAAATCGCTTACTTTTACGTAACCATACTGATAAGTAGAACTATCAGCATATATTTTATAAAAATCGCCTATTTTATCAATAACATTAACAGGTACATTATAAACTTTGTGATTTCCATTTTGGTTCTTCATATAATAAATAATTGTACTTGTATTAGCGTTTTTATAAACAGGAAGATTATATTTACCATATTTAGAAACCGCAATGGTATTGGCTTTATAATCTCTTAAATTTTGACCTTTATCTGACATATAAGCATTCCATGCTTGTTTTTCACCCCAAAGTGGATCTGATGCATACATGACATTTCGACCACTACCTTTTGTTCCAGCGTGTGATCCAAAGTAGTATTTGTTTTGGGCAGTCATATAACTTGAAAGACCGTTTTGAGCATAATCCATAATTGAATCTCTAACTGATGCATAACTTTTAGCACAACTGTAAGGACAGCTATCACTAGCTCCATAACCAAAAACGTTGTTCTTGTCTTGAGCAATTTGGCTCATACCATCAGCGCTTTCGTTCTTAGCGGTAGCAAAAGCTGAAAGGGCATTCATGCCATATAATGATTCAGCTTCTTTAAAATAAACTCCTTGCCCATATAATTTCGATTTTGGATTTGTTATTTGAGCATTCAATTCTGAAGCTGTTATTTTTGATACCGCTCTACCCGGTAAAAATAAATAATATGGGTAATTTGGATTATTTTTATTTAGACTGTGTTCATACGTATTATTTTGATAATCACCAAGCATTGAAACTAAATCTGTATATAAATATATACCGCCATCAAAGCTATAATAATGTACTCCCTCTTGTAAATATGAAGGTGTTGGCCCTAAATTGGTATAATCGTCTGTATAACTCGTTCCATTGTGTCTACCATATCTGTGTAGCAAATTACCAGTACTATAACGATAATAATATGTGTTTAAAGTCGAAACATTAGTTTCCGTAAGCCATTCAGAACTTCCGGCTATCCATCCGGTGGTTCCATTATAAGTGATTTTATACCACGTATAACCATCAGCAGTCTTTTTATCCAAATAGGTAAATAATGTATTTGTACACGTTATGCTTGTTAAAATAGACGCGCTTGTTGAAGGATTACTTCTTAGACGTAAACCAGAAGCTGTAACACTTATTACTTTGGATCCGCCACTCATTAGAGAAATTGGAATAATATTACCTTCATTAATATCTACCCATCCATTAAATCCGTTGAGCATAATATTTGCCCGTGATTCATTGGCTCCTATGAATGCAGCATCGGTCATATAAGCTGGGGCCGTATATGTATAACTTGTAGTGTCACCAGCATTTTGATATAAATATACTGTTGATGAAGAAGATTTTACTTTAAATTGAAATATTGCATATTTAGCGTTAATTATAACGCCATTTTTATATATAGCAGCAACTTTTGTGGCACTTGATGTTTGGGCATTCATTGCGTTTACTGCTGCATTATAAGTACTATATGTTCCTACTACTTGATTATTTGTTGAACTAGATACCATTTCTACTGAGTAAGTAGCCGCTAAAGCATGAGTTGGTAAAAATAGACATGCTGAAAATATTAACGAAAATATGATCTTTTTAAGATTTGTTTTCATCCTATCAACTCCTACTTTATTTCTACTCTAATTATATCAAAAGTAAAATATTAAGTATATGGATTTTTCCTTATTTCATAAGACTTTACGCTATACTTTACAACCTAATAAATTAATGTTAAAATAACACTTATTGGTGATAATTATGAAGGAAACGGGAAAAATTGAAGAAAGTTTATCAACTATTTTAAGAATTAGTAATTTTTGTGTGCAAAATCATGTCAAACAAAGTCCAAAGCTCACTAAAATTACCCGTAGCATGATTGATTCCTTGCATGATCCAGAAGCTAAGGTCGCTAATCGCTTTACTCTTTGTAGAATACCTTTGGGTCTTTCGATACCAATTGTTGCCAATTTTTCAAAATCAGGTTTAACTACGTTAGCACTTACAACTTTTTATGCCTTATCGGATTTTATTGATGGATTCTATGCTAAAAAAATTGTTAAACATCCTACCGAAGGTGGCAAATACTTAGATGCTATGTGCGATAAAATTGGCTTTTTAGAATTATTGATTCCAGCAGTTTTGGAAAACCCTGGATTACTTGTAAATGGTGTTTTAGAAGGAATAATTGCCAAAACAAATATTGATTCAACATATGAAGAAATAGATGTTAGTAGTACTAATTTAGGAAGACTAAAAATGTGGCCACTTTCAATGGCATTAATTTGCACTTATATGAGTAAAAGCGGTCTTAAAGTTAAAGATTTTGAAATTACTAAAGAACAATTTAAAACCTTGTCAAGTATTCTAATTCCAATTGCAGCATCTTTGGAAGCAATAAATGTTATGGAATATAATAATATTAAAAATGAAAATAAAGTATTAAAAAAATCAAAGAGATAATCTTTGATTTTTACATACCAAAATTTTTGAACGTCATAAATAATATGACACCAATATAAACCATATATAGTATCCAACCATTAAACATTTCAAATTTTGTTGATTTGTATTTAATTCCAACTGCCATAGTTGATAATAATCCGCCAATTAAACCACCAATATGCGCAGAATTATCAATTCCCGAAATAGCAAAGCCAATGCATAAGTTAATTAAAATAATTGGTATAATTTGCGATTTTACAACTGTTTCTAAGTAAATACGATAATGGTAGCCAAAATATAATAGTGAACCAAGTAATCCAAAAATTGCTCCTGATGCCCCTACACTTAATCCGGCATTAAAGAAAATTGAAAGAACACTTCCAGCTAAACCACTTAATAAGTATACCATTAAATATTTGTATCGTCCCAAGAAACTTTCGAGTTGCATACCAATGATATATAAAGCATACATATTAAATATCAAATGAACTAGATTTGCATGCAAAAACATGCCAGTTAATAATCGATAATACTGTCCCGCTAAAATCGAATCACGATGGACTGCGAAATCACCTACCAAACCAAATGTCCATGTTATTATATATATTAAAACATTAATTACGATTAGGCCCATTGTTATGACTGGTTTCTTTTGTGTAAATACTTCCTCATTCATCAATGCTTCACCTCTATTCTTTTCTGCTATATCTTCAGTTATTTTAGCAAATAATTCCCATCCTTTTTCTTTGAAAGTAGTTTTTTTCATAATGTCTGGAAAAGAATTAATGATAAAACGATATTTTTCTAAATCTTTGGTATCTTTTACTAAAGCCATGTCAATTCGTGGTGTATTTTGATAATCTTCCATTTTAACATTATCGCCTAGATTTACAAAGATACTAAGTGTATTCATTTTCAAAGATAATGTTTTTTTGCGTATGGCTTTAGCTAGTTGTTTAGTTTTCATTATATCAAATTCAAATTGTTCATTATTATGAATATAATGTGAAACAATTCTTACTATTTTATAATCCTCCTGCATATTTTCAAGCCAAATTTCGTCTTTAACTCCACGGATGACAATTGGATTATAATTTTTTTCTTTGATGAAATAACGAAGCAATTTCATAACTAATTCTTCATTATTTGGATCTATTATTTCGTTCATGTCTTCCCTCCTATTCGAAGTGATTCATAATTTTTAAAAATTTTTCTGGTAGTTCGCTATCAAACTGCATATACTTTTTAGTTGTTGGATGAACAAATCCAAGTTCTTTAGCGTGTAAGCATTGCCCAGAATCATCAATTAATTTTCGTTTTCCATATACAGGGTCATTGACAACAGGATGATTTATATAATCCATGTGGACTCTTATTTGATGGGTTCTTCCTGTTTCAAGTTGTAATTCAACTAACGTTGCATCTTTAAATCGTTTTAAAACACGAAAATGTGTAATTGCCTCTTTCCCTTTAGGATTAACGGCCATTTTTTTGCGATCATTTTGGCTTCTACCAATTGGAGCATCGATTACGCCAGTATCTTCTTTGATTACTCCCCATACAAGTGCCTGATATTTACGATACGTTTTCTTTTCTTCTAATTGTTTAGCTAATATTTCATGTGCCTTATTGTTTTTGGCAATCATTAATAATCCGGTTGTATAAGCATCTATTCTATGGACAATACCAGGTCTAAATTCACCATTTTTATCAGATAAATTAGAGTGGTATAAAAGTCCATTTACTAATGTTCCATGATAATTCCCTGGTGCGGGATGAACGACAACGCCATTTTCTTTATTAACAACAATCACATCATCATCTTCATAAACAATATTTAAATCCATTTTTTCTGGGGTAATACTTGTATCTTCTTCAATGTGATTAACAGTAATAATATCACCATTTTTCAACATATAGCCAGCTTTGACTAATTTGTCATTTACTAAAACTTCATCTTTTTTTATCATTTTAGTGATACTACTTCTACTGACATCAAGCTCACCAGCTAAATAGTGATCTAATCTAATATTATCAACATTAACTTCGAAGTTCATTTTTTTCACTCCTCATCATTTTAATACATATCAGTATTATTGAAATAACAATAAATGAATCAGCAAAATTAAAAACTGGAAAATTTAAAATATTAACATCGATAAAATCAATTACATATCCATAGTAAATTCTATCAATTAAATTTCCAACAATTCCACCAATTAACATACCATATAAAACAATGTCTATTTTATCTAACCTAGTGTTTTTGATAAATAAGAAATATATGGCAACTAAAACAAAAATAGAAACGATAACTAAAAATATCGTATTGGAATTGAATATTCCAAAAGCCGCCCCCCTATTTTTAAGTAAAGTAATGGCAAGAAAATTTTCGATAATATCCATACTATCGCCATATGAAAAAACATGAGTAAAAATATACTTTACTATTTGATCGATTAATGCAAAACATAAAGCTAGTAAACTTATTTTTTTCATTTTTCTCACCGCTTATTATTATAACAAATATTTATCTTTTTTAAAAGAAAAAAGAACAATATGTTCTTTACATAGTTCTTCCTTGTTGTGCCTGCAATTGAGATGGTGTCGGTTTATACATAAGCACTTCTTCCTCGTCTAAAACGGTAAAATGTCTCTCTTCACCTGGGGCAACATCAGAATATTGACAAGTCATCAAAACAACCTTACGATGACTAGGATCAAATTGATTGTCAGTTTCAAGCGTTGACCCTGCCTTAATATAATCAAGGGCTTCTTGCTCATCACCATATAATAGGTTCGTAAGCATTTCCTTGCCATTATAAACGCCAGAGGCACATGGAGTTAGTTTCCAAACGCCATATTGATCTTCGATGTAATATGGTGTGTCACCAGCATCAGTTAAACCACCAAAAACTTGGTTGCCATAACAATGATGTCCGTATATTATTGTAAAATCACCCTCATGATCGAGATTACAATTGGCATCAATATAAGGCACGCCAATCGGATTCCATTCGCCATCAACGCCATGATCTAAATAGAAATTAGGATTTTCTGATGAACCTTGGGCGATCGGATACGCTTGCGCAAAAACGCCATTGTCATCATAAATATATCCGACAATATCACCAGAAAACTCAACTTCACATTCACCCATCGGAATATCTGATTTAAATTCAATATCTTTTGCATCAATATATTCTTCAACATCATCAATCTGTTTATCAATAACATGAGTAATCGAAGGTGTTGAAGAAAACGAATGATTGATGTAAGCATTAATACCAACGGCAGCGCCTGCAGCTGTTACCGCCATCGCCAGAACAATTCTTAAAGCAATCAATGCTTTTTTAAATCTATTTTCACGTTGTAATTTTTTCTTGGCAAAATTTAGTTTTTTCATGCCTGCAAATGATTGCGTTTTCAAAGGTTTTGCCGGTTCTGTTTTTTGTTTCTTTTCCTCTTCAACCGTTTTTATTGGTTCAATAATTTCATCTTCAGCTATGACATTAGGTTCCGGTTGTTCTACACTATTTGATTGCTCGATTGGTTTTTCAATTGGTACGACATTTGGTATTTGAACACTTACCTTTTTTATGCCGCTCTCGTTTAAAATCGGCTTCCCTGTTTTTGGATCAATTCTATGAAACATGCCAATCACCTCTTTTCATTTAATTTTCTTGATATTTTTCAATTAATTTATCAGCATTCTTAATGTTAAGTTTGTCTTGATCAACTAATTTTTGAACTAAATCGGGTTTTATTATATCATATTTCAAAAATAGTTCAATTGCTTTATAATTAAACTTTGCGTTGCTTGTTTTATTTTTGTATTCTTCTTGTAAATCACTTAAGTCATTAAATAACTGCATTGGTTTTTCTGTAAACATTGAAAGAATTGGTGTGTGTTCTAACATTGGATTTTTCAATTTTGAACCTTCAATAAATTGGGTTCCATTTAATCCTGGAATTGAAAATATGAAAAGTAAGGCAAAAACTATAACATAATTTTTAATTATTCCTGCAATGGCCCCAAGTATTTTTGAAGGAATACCTAAGACAATTGTCAAAGACAATATTTTTTCAAATACTGATGTGGCAAATAAAAGTAACTTTAAAATTGCTAGTAAAATACTAAAAACTAAAGCAAATGCTACTGATTCATAGAAAATAATGTTAATTACAGATAGACCCTCATTTGGCCCACACAAATTGAAAAATGGTAAATGTAACATTAAAAATTCACTAATTGGATTTTTTAAAATAAAGGCTAGAATTATAATTAAAATATAACCGATACAATTAACTAAAGTTTTAGTAAAACCTTCTTTAAATCCAACGATTCCACCCATTATTATGAATAAAATTATACATATATCAAGTATACACATATTAGCCTCCTATATTATCTATATAAATCTTATCAAAAGTGAAAATAGATGTCAATATTATAGTAATATTAATGGAAATATGCTAAAATGTAAATGGTGATTATATGAAAACAAACCAAACTAAAACATATACTGTTAAAGTAAGTGAAAACACAATGGAAAAAATGACTGAGTACTTTGAAGATAAAAAGCGCCTTAAAACGCCACCATATGCGGTTTTTCAAGCCGATGAGGCTGATACAGTTGTTACCCTTTATCAATCAGGAAAAGCGGTATTTCAAGGCATAAGTGCCGATATTGATGCCAATTTGTGGATACAATATGAAAAAAACTTAAATCCTGACAAAAAAGTTGATTTTAAGTCTTCTGATAATAAGAAAAAAGAAAAAGAACAAATTAAAACAATGAAATACTATAATGCTGTTACTATTGGTTCTGATGAAGTTGGTACAGGAGATTTTTTTGGTCCGATTGTCGTTGCTGCAGCATACGTTACCAAAGATGATATTAGTTTTTTAGAATCACTTGGTGTCAAAGATTCTAAAAAAATGACTGACGAAGCAATTTTAAAAGTTGTTCCACAAATTATTAAAAAAATTCCCTATTCTTGTATGACACTTTCAAATAAAGAATACAATGAAAAATATAATGAAAATTTAAATATGAACGCTATTAAAGCCTTACTACACAATAAAGTTTTAGTAGACTTAGCTTCAAAACATCCAAATTATGATTATATTGTTGTTGATCAGTTTACTTCACCAAAGACATATTTTAAATATATTGAAAATGCAGCGCGTATTCAAAAAAACATCACTTTTATTACAAAAGCCGAAGATCAATGTTTATCCGTTGCTTGTGGATCATTAATAAGTCGCTTTGTATTTATTAAAGAAATGGAAAAACTAGGTTTAAAATATGAAACCGCTCTACCTAAAGGCGCTGGTGAAAAAGTAGATGAAGTTGGAACTGAGTTAATAAAAAAATATGGCGAAGATATCTTAAAAGAAATCGCTAAATGTAATTTTAAAAATGTTGATAAAATAAAAGAATTAGCTAAAAATAGCTAATTTTTTTAACAAAAAAATGTCCAGAAGCGGACTTTTAACGATGAAAACCCTATTCCTAGGTGGGCATCACATTATAAATTTTAGGATCCTTATTAAATAAGTCTTCAACACCATTTATAAATTAGATTCCCAATCGTTAATCTGTAGGTTTTTGTATAATTGTCCGTACCTTCTAGACATTATTATTATATCACAATTTTGAAATTTTTAGAACAAAAATCTAAAATTTTACATATTTTTCATGTTATTCCTTTAAAGATAAATGTAATTCATCGAGTTGTTTTTGACTTACTTTATTTGGTGCTTCGCTCATTAAACAAGAAGCACTAGCTGTTTTTGGAAAGGCAATAACTTCTCTTATGTTTTCAGTACCACATAGTATCATGGTAAGTCGTTCAAGTCCTAAAGCTAGACCACCATGCGGTGGAGCTCCTAATGTTAAAGCTTCTAATAAAAACCCAAATTGCTCATTGGCTTGTTTCTGACTAAATCCCAATTCTTCTAAAACTTTTTCTTGTACTTTAGGATCATGTATTCTAATACTTCCGCCACCAATTTCATAGCCATTTAAAACTATGTCATAAGCTTTGGCAAGGGCATTTTCTTTATCCGTTAATTTTTCAATATTTTGTGGCGCTGTAAAAGGATGATGGCAGGCAATGTATCTACCCTCTTCTTCACTAAATTCGAACATCGGAAAATCAGTGACCCATAAGAAATTATATTTATTTTTATCAATTAAGTCTAAATCTTTGCCTAATTTTAATCTTAAAAATCCTAATGAATTTTTTACAATTTTTTTGTCACCAGCAATAATTAATATCAAGTCCTTGTTTTCAAGATTTAATTTTTCAATTAATTCTTTTGCAGTTTCCTTATCAATAAATTTGGCAATGCTACCGGTAAATTCATTTTCATATTTTAAGTAAGCTAGGGCGTTAGCTTTATAAGTTTTTACAAATTCTGTTAATTTATCAATGTCTTTTCGAGAAAATTGATCAGACTTATTTTTAACAACTAAACAATTAATTATGCCATTGTTTTCAATGACATTTTTAAATACACTAAATTCTGTATTTTTAAAAATTTCTGTGATGTTTTCAATCGTCATATCGAATCTTGTATCTGGTTTATCAGAGCCATATAAATCAATGGCCTTTTCATATGTCATTCTTTCAATTGGTAATTTAATATCAGTGTTTTTAACTTCTTTGAATACTTTGGCAAGCATGCCTTCCGTAATATTCATAACATCGTCTTCAGTAACAAAACTCATTTCCATATCGATTTGCGTAAATTCTGGTTGACGATCAGCTCTTAAATCTTCATCTCTAAAGCATCTAGCAATTTGGTAATACTTTTCAAATCCCGATACCATTAATAGCTGCTTAAATATTTGCGGTGATTGTGGGAGTGCATAAAAACAACCTTTGTTTACTCTCGATGGAACCAAATAATCTCTAGCCCCTTCTGGTGTTGACTTACATAAAATAGGTGTTTCTAATTCGATAAACTCTTCACTATTTAAATAATTTCTTACACTTTGCATAATTTTATGTTTAGTAATAAGATTGTTTTTTAAATTTTCTTTTCTTAGGTCTAAATAACGATATTTAAGTCTTGTGTCTTCTAAAGCGGTTGTATTATTCAAATCAAATGGTAAATCACTACATTCATTTAAAAGTTCAATATCTGTAGTTTCAATTTCAATTTCACCAGTTATTAAATTTGGGTTGGCTTCTTTTCTTTCATTTACTTTACCAATGGCTTTAATAACGGATTCAATTTTCAATTTTTCGGCAATTTTATATGCCTTACTGTCTTGATTTATAGTAAGCTGAATAATGCCGCTGCGGTCCCTTAAATCGATAAAAATCAAATTACCTAAATCACGTTTTCTTGCAACCCAACCATACAAAGTTACTATATTATTTATCTGTTTTTTATCAATACTTGTACAATTTATTTTCATATTATTCCTCACTTAATTTTAAATCTAAAAATTCAATTAAATTTTCAATTTCAACTTTGTATTCTTCCTTTGATACATTATTTTTAATTGTTAAAACATTAGTTTTAACTTCCTCTTCACCAATAATTATAACAAACTTAGCTTCAAGCTTATCAGCATGTTTAAAATTATTTTTAATATTTCTTCCAATTAAATCTGAATCAACATTAAAGCCATTCATTCTTAAATTATCAACTAAACTCATCATATATGGTCGTTGTTCTTCCGCCACGGCAAAAGCATAAATATCTAATATTGGTTTTTCAAAAATATTTATGTTTTCCGCATCTAAAGCAAGTATTAGTCTATCGATACCAATCGCAAAACCAATACCTGGTGTTTTAGGACCACCCAAATTTTCAACTAAATTATTATATCTTCCTCCGGCACCAATAACGTTTTGACTGCCAAAGCCTTCAATATCTGCTTCAATTTCAAAAACAGTGTGGGTGTAATAATCTAAACCTCTAACTAGTTGATCATTTTCAACATATTCTATTCCCATTGAACTTAAATATTGTTTAACTTGTTCATAATGATTCTTGCTGGTCTCATTTAAATAGTCGTTAATTTTTGGTGCTTCTTGCATTATTTTGCTGTCGGCGTCTACTTTACAATCTAATATACGAAGTGGATTTACTTTATATCTATTTTGGCAATCTTCACATAGATCATTTAAATATGGTTTAAAATATTCTACTAAGGCTTCTCGATAATATGTCCTTGATTCATTATCACCTAAAGTATTAATATTTACTTTAATACCTTTTAACCCCAATAACTTAAAATAATTAACGGCAATGCTTATTATTTCAGCATCAATCATCGGATCATCGCTACCAAAAGCTTCAACACCAAATTGCGTAAATTCACGATTACGGCCTGATTGTGGTCTTTCATATCTATACATTGGTCCAAAGTACCATGCTTTTAATGGATTAGCATCAGCATATAATTTGTTTTCGATAAAACATCTTACAATACCAGCCGTACCTTCCGGCCTTAAAGTAAGATTTCGATTACCTCGATCAATAAAATCATATGTTTCTTTGCTCACTATATCTGTAGTTTCTCCTACTCCACGATGAAATAGTTCGCTGGCTTCAAAAATTGGTGTTTGAAAATATTGATAATTGTATTTTCCCATTAATACATTTGCTAGTTTTTCTAAATATAAAAATTTTAAAGCTTTGTCACCATATATATCATAAGTTCCTTTAGGTTTTTGAATCATGTAAATCCCTCCTTATACCTATTAAAATTATAGGGGTTTTTACTATAAAAGTCAACGAAATCCATAAAAAAAGCCAAGTGTTACTTGACATTTTTATTTTGTTTTCGATGTTTCTGGTTCGTCTAAAGTCATATCGACTGCATCTAGCTCATCTTCAAGACTTGTTGACGATTCTTCCATTGCGTTTCTTTTTTCAAGTTGCGCAATACCAAAGTCATAGTAAAGAGTATCTTCACTAATCTCGCCTTTTTCCTTAGCCTCAAGGAACTTTGTATATCCAAGGTCTGAATTATTAAAGGCATCTATGTTTTCCTGAATATTTGCATATTCCTCCGCTTCTTCACGTGACATAAATAATGACACAACTGCAAGATAAGCATCACGATCAGATTTGATTGGATCATATCCCATGTCCGCTGATTCTTCGTAAACAACTTCTGGTTTTATTTCTTCTTCAGTATTATCAACATATTCATTTATGTCAATTTCTGGAAGATTTTTGAGATTTTCACGTGCTTGTTCTTCCTCAATCTTTGTTTCAACTACTTCTTCAGTATTTTGAGGTTCTTCACTTGTTTCTTCTGTTTTTTCTTCAGTAGTTTCCTCTACCTCTTCTTCTTTTGGCTCTTCTACTACTTCGGCAGTTTCAGTTGTTTCTACTTCTGGAGTCTCTACAACTTCCGGCATTTCAATCGTTGATTCAGATTCTGCAGCCGGACTTAATTGTGATAAATCAACCTCAAATCCGTTTGCTGCCTGATAGAAAACAGCCATGTCGTCAACAAAATTATCCTTTGTAATTACTATTGTTTGACCATCGATTTCACATACCATTGCCCCATCTTCACGTACTTCTTTTAAATATTCTTTGGCTTGCAAACTAGCGTTTTTTAGATGCATTGTTTGCTGCAAAACCACTCTTTCAACAAAAGAACTAAAAAATTGTGACCAAGCATTTTCGCATTCTTGTAAGTCTTCTATGTTATAGCATCCATATAGATGAATGTTAGCAAAATTGGTTGCCTCTGCCTCCTGCCACTTTTCAAAGTCGGCTACCATTATATTAGCACGTTCAGCAAATGATTCATTATCAATCGTTTCAGCAATAGCATCAAAATTACTGTCTGCTATACTATCTAGCAACATCATTTTAGCGTCTGTAAGTTTTGATAATCCTTGACCAGTTTTTGTTTCTGCCTGCTCATCAATCGTTTCAATAACCTTCTCTAAATCATCACCAACATTGTCTTTTTTTAATCCAAATACTTTAGTTAATTTAGTTACAACTGGTTTGAATATGGCAAAAACTTTGCCTTCTTTCATTTTTTCTAATTTAATGATATTTGAACGATGTATTTCACGCCCCATGTTGATTGTATTTTCAATAAGGACATCACGATTCATTTCGCTAGCTAATGTCATCAATTTATTAAACTCTTCAGTGGTTAAAGGCCTTTGTTCCAAGGTTTCAAATAAGTTAAACACATTTGCTACACGCATATTTGCTTTATGTTCTGTTTCAATTTGGATCAATTGATCCAAAGCGGTGGTGTCGGTTATAGTACCTTCTTTTTCAATTTGCTCGTGCAATGAAGCAAATAATGTATCGACTTGAGATTGTGTTTCAGGATCATAGCTTCTCTCGTTGTAATCATGCCCAAAATATTTTTTAAAAAAATCATTAAATTTTAGCCCTCTGGCAATTTCTTCTTCAATTAATCTATCAACTTCATATTGTGCTTCTTCAGTAGAATCGCTTGTTATAGTCCCATTTTGCTTTGTGCTTTTACTACCCTGCATTCTAGCCGTTGCAGGGATATGTTCTCTATCGCCCGCGGTAGCAAGTTCTACTTCACTAAAATCAGTTTCTAAATCAAAGTTTTCAACAAATTCGCTTGCCATGTCACTGCTTCGACTCATAATTATCACCTCTTTTTATTTGTAAATACAATACAAAAACATTTTAAGATAATCTACCTTATACATATGTATTATAACATTGATAAATAATTATTACAAGCATAAAGAAAAAAATATACAAATTAAAACGCCAATTTGGCGTTTTAATGTATATAACAATTATCGAATAAAGCTTTTATAATCTTCGAAATCATAATTAGGTGTTTCGTAGATAGCTAAACGATTTTTTTGACTTGCTACTTTGCTTAATTTTTTTCTAGTAGCTAATGCACCACCTGCTAAACCACTAAGAGCAACAAAAGCAAAACCAGGACCAGGTGTTACTGGGACATAATCAACAGTTGGTGTTGGTTCTGGATCTGGTGTTGGTTCTGGGTCTGGTGTCGGTTCTGGATCTGGCTGTCTATTATCAGCTTTAAATCCACCCATTTTTTCATCAATAATTTTATTAAGTTCATCATCAGAAGCAGTGAAATTCAAATCTCCATTTTCGTCAACACCATCAAATTCAACGATCGGTTTACCATCATTACCTGCGTGGTAATCAACGTCTGAATAGTCAATAATTTCAATACCAGTTTCTTCGTCAATAGTTTTTCCAGCAGATTCATTAGAACCTTTTGAATTTGCACCAGCATCTTCCACATTAACAACCGTTCCTTCAACAGCTATACCATCAACATTATTCATAGATGCATCACTATTTTCAATCTTAGCTGGAGTATCATTATTAGTATTAGTGTCTGATTCATTAGCATATGCTTGAACAGCACCCATGCCACCCATCAATGCAAAAGTAATACCAAAAGCAGCGGTAATTTTTCCTGCATTTCTCACAATACTTTTACCTTTTGTCGAAATAACATCAACAGCATTATTAAATAAGTTTTGTGTTACAAGTTTAAATCTCATTTTCAAAACCTCCTTTTTGTGAAAGAAAATTCCCTTTTTATAGTAAATCCCCCTTCATACGGCGGTTATAATAGCACAAAATAATATATTTGTCAACTTTAGATGTAATAAAAAAGTACCTTTCGGTACTTGTATTATTTTCTAGGTCTATGGGCTTCAAAATCGTAGCTTGATTCAGCATTTTCATAAATAGCCATCGTCATATTCTGACTATCATTTTTGCTAAGTTTTTTAGCGGCAAGCCCTGCCCCCGCAGCAGCTACTGCAGCAGCGCCTAACCCAGGGCCCGGTGTTACTGGAACATAGTCAACAGTCTCGGCTGGCTCTGGCTCTGGTGTTGGCTCCGGTGTTGGTTCTGGTGTTGGCTCTGGCTCTGGTGTTGGCTCTGGCTGTCTATTATCTTCTTTGAAGCCTCCCATTTTATCAGTAATTATGTCATTAAGTTCTTCATCAGAAGCAGTAAAATTCAAATCACCATTTTCATCAACACCATCAAATTCAACGATTGGTTTACCGTCGCTGCCTTCGTGATAGTCAACATCCGAAAAATCAATTTTTTCGATACCAGTTTCTGCATCAATGCCTGGTTCAAATGATTGCTCTGGAATAGCTGCAGCAGCTGATGCTGCTATTTCGGTTGCTGCAGGAGTATCAGATACATCAACAACTTGAGCATCCCCAAGATCTACTCCGTCCACGGTGGCCGCAAAAGCTTGATCCGGTTGCAATAATTCTACAGCCGTGTATCCTGTAAGTGCAGCCAAAGCAGTAGTCACTACAATTCTAGCCCCATATTGTTCAGCAATATTTGACCAAGTTGCTACTACCTGGTTGCCACTCATTTTTCCTTTAGCTGTTGGTAGGCAAGAATATTTTGCACCTAGTTTATACCATAATCCTTTGGCACTTTCAATTTTTTCTTGAATAATGTCCATCATTGATGGTGAAAAATAACAACCCGTGATTTTTGCATCTTTCATAAATTTAATTTTTTTCATAATATCACCCTTTCTTAAATAATATGCTCCCTTTACTCTGTTATCATTACTTATATTATAACAATATTATCTATAAATAACAATTATTTTCTGTTTGCTTTACGTAAAGAAAAAAGCATTTATTAACTTAAATGCTTTTTATTTTGATTTCCTATTTTTTTATTGGTGCTTTATTACCTCTATATAAGATAATACCAGTTCCTCCAGCAATAGCTATTACACCAAGTAATACTGTCCATAAGATGAAATTTGCACCAGTACTCGGAACAATTACTTCTTCACCGCATTGTGAATTGTATGTATTTTGATCAACAGCTGTTCCATCTTTACCATAATATATTCCATCAACGTATTCACAAACACGCTTACATTGTTTTTCAAATTCTTCTTTTTTTACTACAGAGCCATCTTTACCATAATATGTATTGTTTTCTTGATCATATTCACAAGATTTATTACATTCTTTATTAAATTGTTCTTTAGTTACTTCCGTGCCGTTTTTACCATAGTATTTATTGTTAGTATATTCACAAACGTGTTTACATTGTTCTTTATATTGTGCTTCAGTTACTTCTGAGCCATCTTTACCATAATATTTTTTTGTCGTTTGATCGTACTCACAAACTCGTTTTTTAGTTAATGTTAATTCAACATTTTTTGCAAGATTTTTATCTTCTGGGAAAATTCCTACTACTCTTTGATAACTAGTGTCACTTGGCGTGTAAATTTTAGCCTTCTCCACGCGAGCAGTGGCATTAAATTTAACACCAATTTTTAAATCTTTAGTTACTTCAGCAACCGGAATTCTTATTTTGAACTTTTCGCCAGAATTCATAGTTGCCCCAATATTGTTTCCTTCGTCGACAATAACAGTATTTTTAGTAGCACCACTTAATTCAACATTATAAGTCTTTGTGCCAGTTACAGTCGCACTCATATAAGATGATTCATAGTATTTTCCATCAGATGTCAAAGTTAAAACTTTAGTTCCCTCGTTTACAGACATAGTTGGTTCTTGAGGTGCAGTAGCTTTCTTAGCAAGATCCTTTAATTGTCTTGTTGCTGAAACTAAACTGTATTTATCTTGATCAGCTGGTGTATTTTTAAAATTGTTAGATACTTTGGCATCAGATAAATGCCACCATAAAGCCATTTGCGTAATATAAGCGTCCATTCCGTTATTATTTCTATACGATTTATTTGGATATCCATTTTTTAAGATATACAGTGTTCCTGCATCGGCATCACCTGTTAAATTAGCTGTTTGCCCTTGTAATACCGGCTTTTTGTCAATATCCATGCAGTAAATAGTAACGCCATCTGTTGTTTTATACATAAACATGGCATTATTATGTTCGCTATTCAAAAAATCCTTTGTATAATCGGAAGCTTTTATTGTTATTGTGCCTGGAGCTGCAAGTGATGTACTAATTCCAAATACAAATGCTAAAGCAAATGCGAACATCAAAGTAAGTAGTTTTTTACTTTTCTTTATCATAAAATAATCCTCTCCTATCTTATTATCTTCATTATAGCAACAATTATTATAAATAACAATGATTTTTACATTTTGAAGTGTAAAGTAAAGTAAAAGAAAAGAGTTAATAAATTATTAACTCTTAAACTAATGTTTTTCTTCTATAAGCAATTAAAGATGCACCAGCAAGTGTCATAATTGTTCCTAGAATGATAGCTAATGCTGAAGCATTAGAACCAGTAGATGGAACAACTACTTCTTCACCACATTGATTATTATATGTGTTTTGATCAACTGCAGTTCCTTCACTTCCATAATAAGTGCCATCAATGTATTCGCACACATGTTTGTTACAATCTTTATCGAATTGAGCTTCTGATACTTTTTTACCATCTTTACCATAGTAAGATCCACCATAGAATTCACAAACGTGTTCACATTGCTTTTTGTATTCTTCTTTTGTTACTTCTGAGCCATCTTTACCATAGTATTTTTTGGCATCTTTATCATATTCACATGATTTATTACATTCTTTATTGAATTGTTCTTTAGTAACTACAGTACCATTTTTACCATAGTACTTTTTATCTGTATATTCACAAATATGTAAACATTGTTTTGTATACTCGTCTTTTGTTACTACTGAACCATCTTTACCATAGTATTTTTTTGTGTCCTTATCATATTCACATGATCTAGGGTCACATTGTTTTTGATACTCTTCTTTGTTTACTTCTGAGCCATCTTTACCATAGTATTTTTTTGTGTCTTTATCATATTCACATGATCTTTTTTTAGTTAATGTTAACTCAACATCTTTTGTAAGTGTTTTTGTTTCTGGGAATATTCCCACTACTCTTTGATAACTATTATCACTAGGTGTATAAATTTTAGCTTTGTCAACTGAAGCAGTTGTTGTAAATTTAACACCAATTTTTAAATCTTTAGTTACTTCAGCAGCTGGTACTCTAACTTTAAATTTTTCACCAGAATTCATAGTTGTTCCAATTCTGTTTCCTTCATCGACAACAACTGTGCTTTTAGTCGCACCACTTAATTCAACATTATATGTTGTAGCTACCTTAGTAGTTGCGCTCATATAAGCTGATTCGTAATATTTTCCATCACTTGTTAATGTTAAAGTTTTTGCAACATCGCTTACTGTCATGCTTGGTTCAGCTGGTGCAGTAGCTGATTTAGCAAGATCTTTCAATTGTCTTGCGGCTGGCACTAAACTGTAACTATCAACTTCAGCAGATGCATTTTTAAAGTTATCAGATAATTTAGATTCTGATAAATACCACCATAAAGCCATTTGCGTAATGTAAGCGTCCATACCATTATTCTTTCTGTATGATTTGTTTGGATATCCATTTTTTAAAATGTATAATACACCGGCATCGGCATCACCAGTTAAGTTAGCTGTTTGTCCTTGTAATACTGGTTTTTTATCAATATCCATGCAGTATACTGTAACTCCATCTGTTGTTTTATACATAAACATTGCATTGTCATTGTTGTTTAAGAAATCCTTTGTATAGTCGGCCGCTTTAATTGTTATGGTGTTTGGTGCTTTAGCAGTTGCCGTTGATAATGTTAGAACAAAAGTTAATAGAACTACTAAAGTACAAGCAAGTAATTTGCTCACGTTTTTAAGTATTTTTGTCATATTTTTCCCCCCTTAATAAAGTATAGACAATTATAAAAACCCACTTACGAGGTGTTATACTAGCATTAAATTTGTTATTTGTCAAGTTGAAGCAAGTAAATTTTAATAAAAAAATAGTAAGTCTTACTTACTACTTTTCTAAAATAATTGTCACTGGTCCATCATTTTGAATTGATACTAACATATCAGCTCTAAAAATACCAGTTTCAACTTTAATATGCTTAGCCAGTTTTTCGTTAAAAATATCATATAATTTACTAGCCTTTTCTTGATTCAAAGCTTTAATATAACTAGGACGATTCCCTTTACTAGCATCAGCATATAAAGTAAATTGTGAAACACTTAATATTTCACCATTAACATCCAATACTGACTTATTCATTATATGATTTTCATCGTCAAAGATGCGCAAATTTAAGACTTTATTTACCATATAATCAATAGTTTTTTCTGTATCACCTTCGGTAAAACCTATTAATAATACTAATCCATTATCAATTTTACCGGTGATTTTATTATCAACTTTCACTTCTGAATGCAAAGATCTTTGAACAACAACTCTCATTTTACTAACCTTTCAACTTCTTTAATAGATTCGATCATTTTAAGATCAACCATAAATTTATTTAATTCTTCTAAATCGTGAACAACGATAGTCAATTCAATACTTTGATTATCTATATTACTAGTATTCACTATATTCTTAACTCCGATGTCACGATTAGCAGCTTTAGAAACTATTTTTAATAATAATTCGTTTTCTAATCCAGCATGAATTAGTATTGTGGCTGGAAATTTTTCCTTTGTTTCTTTCCATTCTACATCGATTAATCTTTCATTTAAGTGCGAAACATTTGGACATTGTAAACGATGAACTGTTATTCCATTTCCTTTTGTAATATATCCAACTATTTTATCACCCGGTACAGGCTTACAACATGAAGCAATATTTACTTTTATGTTTTCGATGCCGGCAACGGCGATTACCCCTTCTTTATCGCTCGTTTTAGCAAGTTTAATTGCTTTTTCAAATAATTTTTCTTCTTTAGTGACTTCTACCTTATTTAAAGATTCAATAACATTTTCGGCAGATATTTTATTAGAACCAATATGAGCATATAGTTCATTTAAAGAGCCTACTTTAAAATTAATAAACACTTTATTTAAATTTTCTTCAGTTTGAAAATCAGATATATTAATTTTTTTCTTTCGTAATTCTTTTTGTAATAATTCCTCACCATTTTTTATATTCTCGTCTTTATCAGCTTTGATGAAGAAACTTTTAATTTTGTTTCTTGCTTGAACTGTTTTAGCGATATTTAACCATTCGTGGCTTGGACCAGTTGAATTATTATTTGTAATAATTTTAACAACATCATTATTTTGTAAAATATAATCTAATGATACCATTTGATTATTAACAATAGCTCCGGTCATACTGTCGCCGACTTTGGTATGAACTTTATAGGCAAAATCTATTGGTGTTGATCCGCTTGGCAGTTCGATAACGTCGCCTTTTGGAGTAAATATATAAATAGTATTTTTTAAAACATCTTCTTTAACAGAATTAACAAAATCTTCATCATTTCCTTCAGACTGCTTTAATTCCATGATCGATTTAAAAAATTGTAATTTTTGCTCCATATCACTTTGGATAGCAGCCCTGTTACTGCCTTTTTCTTTGTAAGACCAGTGTGAAGCGATTCCGCTTTCGGCTACTCTATCCATATCATAGGTTCTTATTTGAATTTCATATAATTGCCCATCGAAACCAAAAACTGTTGTGTGCAAAGACTGATACATATTGGTTTTTGGCATTGCAATATAGTCTTTGAATCTATTTGGTTTTGGTTTGAATTTTGAATGAATAATACCCAATGCCTGATAGCATTCTTCTTCAGTATTTACAAAAACTCTTAAGGCAAGTAAATCGTATATATCACTAAATCTTTTACCTTTATCCAATTTTTTATAAATACTATATATGCTTTTACTACGACCCTTTATGCTGTGCTTAATTCCATGTTTATTTAAAAGTTCAGAAACACTTTCGATCATCTTACTAACGCTTAAATCACGTTCTGCTTTGGAAGCATTTAATTTTTCCACAATCGCATAATATTCGTCTGGTTTTAAATATCTCAATGATTTTTCTTCAAGTTCCGATTTAATAGTATTCATACCTAAACGATGGGCGATCGGTGCCAAAATATCTAAAGTTTCTTTGGCTGTTTCTTTTTGTTCTTTTTCATCTAATACATACAATGTATTCATATCGTGTAATCTATCAGCAAGTTTAATAATAATTACGCGAACATCTTCCGACAATCCAACTAAAATTTTTCTTTGATTATTGATTACTGATTCAGACTCACCAGAAAAATTCAATTTATTAATTTTATTAACACCTTGAACTATCGATAAGATATCTTCGCCAAACATTTCCTTAAATTCATCGATATCAATGTCATTATCGTCTAATACATCGTGCAAAAGCGCAGCGGCAATTGTCGATGCATCAGCGTTGATACTCGTCAAAATATAAGCGACATTTAACGGATGAGTTATATAATCCTCACCCGTTAGACGTTTTTCTCCAAAATGTTTGTCATAAGCATAGTCATATGCTTTTTTAATAAGTTTTAAATCCTCTTCATCAGTAATATAAGTTTTAACTTTTTCTTCTAAGACATCAAAAGTGTTGCATGCCTTATACTTTGTCAATTGATTTCACCTCTCCCTAAGAGTTTATACCTCTAATCTGGAATTCATCGACTTCATCAAGTACAACTTTTTCTTTTTCTTTTGGTTTTTTACCAGTTTTAATATATTTTTTCTCGATTTCAACCCATAATTGACTTGCGACGAACAATGAAGATAATGTTCCGGTAACAAGACCAATTAATAAAGCAATATTGAATTCAAATATATCATTAGATCCAAAGAAGATTAAAGCAATTACTGGAATTAATGTTGTAATTGTTGTAATAATACTACGATTTAAAATTTCTCGCAAACTATTATTGACAATATCATCTAATGTTTCAGCTTTCTTAATTTCTTTTTTCTTCTTAACGTTTTCGCGAATTCTATCAAAAGTAATAATTATATCATTAACAGAATACCCGATTATTGATAATATAGCGGCAATAAATATACTTGAAACTTCCAAATGTAGAATACTAAATAGTGAAATTGTTACGAAAACGTTTAAAATTAAAGCCGCAATACAGCTAACACCATAACTAAACTTAAATCTAATCCAAATATAAGCTACAATTGCCATGGCAGCCAAAATAAGTGACAAAATGGCATTTTTAATAAGTTCTTTTTTAACAACTGTTGAGATAACTGCAGTGTCAGTTGAAGCTTGATATTTATCAGCAAAATAGTCTTCAATCTTCATAGCTTTAGTTTTGCCTAATGATTCAGTTATTTTAATTGCATAATTACCATCTGTTTGTTGTTCAAAATCATATAATGTATAACCTAATTCTTTAATATCCTTATTGGCCATTTTAGCTGTAATAGCTTGATCAGTATCTAAAGTAATAACAGTACCACCTTTAAAATCAACGCCTAAATTTAAGCCTGATTTAGCGGTAAAGAATATACCACATACTACAATAACGACAGCAAGGCCTAAGAAAAATTTACGATTTTTAATAAAATTAAGCTTTTTATAGAAATATTTAGTTCTTTTTTCACGACGATTAACATTTGGTATATCTTTTGGATTAACTCCGATAAACATTCTCGGATGTTTATCAAAAATACCTGTTTCAACGTATTTTTTCATTAACCATCTTGTAAAGAATACCATAATAAGCATGGTCATGAAAATACTAATAATAAGCATAGTTGCGAAACCTTTTACGCTACTTTGACCAAATATAAATAATATAATAGCCGTAATTAAAGTTGTAATATTAGCATCCAAAATAGTTCCTAAAGAGTTTTTATCACCATTTTTCAAAGCTAATTGTACGCCCCTGCCTTCATATAATTCATCTTTTATTCTAGCAAAATTAATAACATTCGAGTCAACCGCCATACCAATACCAATAATAACGGCAGCAATTCCTGGTAAAGTAAGTGTTCCACCAATTAACCAGAACACAAACATTGTAAGTGAAGAATATATAATAATTCCTACACTTGCCATTAATCCAGAAAATCTATAAATAATTATTAAGAATAAACAAATAATTAAAATACCAATAACGCCAGCTGTTGCGGTTTTTTGTAAAGCATTTTCACCGAAAGCAGCGCCAACGCTTTTAGAAGAAACCTCAACCAATTTAGTTGGCATACTACCAGAATTAATTAAATCAACTAAATTTTGAACTTCTTCTTGTTCAAATTTACCTTGAATTATAACGTCACTACTAAATCCTTGCGAAACCGTTGCGGCTGATAAACATCTTGAATTATTTAGTGAACCACAGCGATATTCTTCATTGGCAAATGAATCAGAATTTTCATCAAAATCAAGCCAAATAACAATTCTATTATCATCCATTTGACTAACTTTTTTGGTCATTTTATAAAATTTATCTTTATCTTTAACGCTAAGTGAAACTACTGGGCTTCCCATATCATCTTGCCCCACCTTAGCAGCGCCACTTCTTAATACATCGCTAGTCATTAATAAATTATCATTTGTGTCTCTGAAAGTTAAACTAGCTGTTTGACTAAGTACGTTACGAGCGTCATCAGCATTGTCAATGCCAGCAAGTTGAACCCTGATTTTATCGCCCTCGATATTGATTGTTGGTTCTAATACACCAAGTACATCGATACGTTTAACAAGTGTTTTATATGTTGAATTTATTACATCATTAGTTATTTTAGTTTTACCATCAATACTTTTAATTTGATATAAAACTTCAAATCCGCCTTGTAAATCAAGGCCTAATTTAACATTTTGTAAAACCGGAATTAATAATGTAATAGCGGCCGCTATTATCATTACTGTAAATAAAACTTTCGTAAATATTCTTTTCATGTTTTCACTCCTGACTGTCTAAATATACCCTTCTTGTTCTTTTAGCCATTTTACCTTTAAAATAATCATCGATTATGATATTATCCGTACTAAAAATATCACTAACCATTTCATTTAATGCTAAATTTTTGCTGTTTTTCCATTTACTTTCTTTTAAGTAATTCCAAACATCTTCTATAGTTAAGTAAGTAAAACCATCTCTTTTAAGTTCAGCAACCTTAGATTTTAATGCTGGTTTTAGTCTTTCATATAGTTCTGATGCACTATTAAATTCTATATCCATGTTAAACCTCCATAAAAGTCCATACTAATTATAGCGTAAAATCAATTATTTTACAATAAAAAAGAGAACATTTAGTTCTCTAAAAATTTCTTTTTCTTAAAAATGCAGGAATAACAGTGTCTTCATCATTGTCTTCATTAAAATCAACATCAATTGTTTCTTCCCTGCTGGCATGTGATGGTGTGTTTTGTCTAGTTGTTTCAAAACCAGTAGCAATTACAGTTACAATTATTTCGTCAGTGAAGTTTTCATTAATAACAGCACCAAATATTGTGTTAATATCAGTATTTGCTGATTTTCTAATAGCTTCAACGGCTTCTTCAACTTCAAATAAAGTTAAATTTGGGCCACCTGTAACATTGATAATAGCATCTGTAGCACCATCTATACTTGTTTCAAGTAATGGGCTTAATACAGCTTGATTAGCTGCTTCAACCGCTCTATCTTCACCTACTCCAGCACCTATACCGATTAGAGCATCACCGCGTTTTTCCATAACAGCTCTAACATCAGCGAAGTCTAGGTTGATAAGTCCGGCAACGGCAATCAAATCAGATATTGATTGAACACCACGGCGTAATACGTTATCAACTTCTTTAAATGATTCAAGTAATGGTGTAGATTTGTCGATAATTTCTCTTAATCTATCGTTTGGAACAACGATTAATGTATCCACGTGTTTACGTAACTCTTCAATACCCTCTAAAGCTTGTTCCATACGTTTTTTGCCTTCAAATGAGAATGGTTTTGTAACAATACCAACAGTAAGTGCACCTTGGCTTTGCGCAATGTCGGCAATTACTGGAGCAGCACCAGTTCCGGTTCCGCCACCCATTCCACATGTAATAAATACCATGTCAGCATCTTTTAAAATTTCTTCGATTTCAGCTTTTGATTCTAAAGCCGCTTCTTTACCAATTTGTGGGTTAGCTCCAGCTCCAAGTCCACCTGTAAGTTGCGCTCCCATTTGAATTTTTTTCTCAGCAAGTGAAGCTTTTAAAACTTGTTCATCAGTATTGGCTACGATAAACTCTACGGCTTGTACTCCTGATTCTATCATTCGGTTAACGGCATTATTTCCACCACCACCGATTCCTATTACTTTAATTTTTGCTAATTGATCCATTTCTAATCCAAACATTATTATTCCTCCTATTCACCGAAAAAGTAGCCAAATACCTTTCCCAGCATTGTTTCATCTGATATATTTAAACGCTTATTTGGAGAAGATATAATATCCATCTCTCGTTTACTAAGCATTGTGTAATCTTGCCCTTTTAATTTTAAGGTGCCAATAAAATAAATAATATTTCCTAAAGCTGTACTATATTTATTGTTACGCGCACCAACTAATTTAATGTTGCCAATATAAGCACGTGGGCCCAAATTATTATGGATAAGGGTTTCAATATTTATCATGTTACTTACCCCACCAGTTACTATTATATACTTAATTGGACGATTTGTTAAGCCATTTAATTCATTTTTTACCAATGTTAGTATTTCATCGATACGACACATGGCTATTTCTGATACTTCTTGTTGATTAATTTTGATTTTCTCGCCTTCTAAATTTGTTGTTTCATATATGTCTTTTGCATTAGCACTCTGCTTAGTAGCTAAAGCAAATTTTTCTTTAATTTTTTTAGCTTCTTCAAAACTAATTTTATACATATAGGCAATATCGTTATCGATATCTTTACCACCCATTGTAATAATTTTTGTATTTACAGGTATACCTTTGTTATAAAGATTAATTGTTGTTGTTTCGGCCCCCATATTTATAATGGCTCCGATATCATTTTCAATTTCTTTATTTTTAAAACTATTCATGTCACTTATACTAGAAACTGATACATCTTCGACTTCAATATCTAAACTCTCTAAAATACTCGCAACTGAATAAACATTTTTCTTTGGTGCCATAACCATCATTGCGCGACCCATTAATTTGTTACCTGGAAAATCTTTAGGGTCTTTCATAATGGTTTTATCGTTAATTTTAAAATCAATTGGAACTAAAGTTACAAATTCATAATCTGGTTTAAGAACAGCCTTAATGCCACTTTTATATGAATTTGTCATATCAGAAGCCGTTATTATTTCACCAGCAACTTCAGTTTCACCTTTAATTATTTTATACTCGGATAGATAACTAGGAACTGAGGTAATAACTTTTTTTATTTCAATACCAAGCATATCTTCAATTTCGTCAAAAGCTTCTTTTATAGATTCTCTTGCGGCATTAGGATCAACAATTAATCCTTTTTTTATTCCGCGTGCAGGTTTTTGACAAGCAGCAAGTAAATTTAAGTGGTTTTTGTATAATTCACATACTACAATTTTAATAGTATCGCTGCCGATATCAATGCTTGAATATACATGCTCCATATCATCATCTCCCAAGTATCATAATAATTATACTATATTTTTAACAAAAAGCAAAGAAAATGTCAAAAAAAAGTTCATTTTTTGAACTTTTTTCTATTAATATAATGGCCCTATAGTAAGAACTTTAGGTTTTTCTTCTCCATTGTTAGTAAAATCTGCTTTTTCTCTTGAAATATCGTCAATAAAATGAGCTCCATCAATCATATTAAGCGGAATTCTTCGATCAATTAAACTAGATAACATTATGTAACATCCAGCTAATTTTGTCTTATCAGAATAGCCTCCTATAGTATTTAAATCTATAATACTATGCGTGTTTGTTAAATTAGCCCCTTCAATATAACAATTATCCCAAATAGCTTCTGATAAATCTAAGCCTTCAAAATTAGCAAACATACATGATCGTTCTTTAGCTTTTTGTGGTTCAATTAATTTGGCATTTGTATAGCTTAAGTTAAGTCCTTCTAATTTTTCATTAATAAAGCTTAATCTCGATAAGTCTAATTTACGCATTTCTCTAGGCGTAAAACATGGATCACCATAAACATCCCAAAAAATTTCTTCTAAAAGCTCATCGTCAACGATTAAACGCGCTATTTCTTGATAATTTCTCTCATCAACTTCAGGTATTGACTTTAAATGCCTTTTTATCCAACGAAGACTTTGTCTTTTTCCTTTTTCACTTATCATACTATTCCCCCTAGCAGCGTTATTATAGCAGGTTTTTAAAATAAATCAAGTTTGTAAGTACTTTAAAGCTTCTTCAAACGTTTCAACTGGAATAATGTCAATATCATAACCTTTTTTATTTTTTAAATCACGAGCTTCAGTATAGTTTTTACCCTGTGGTACCAAGAATACATCAGCTTTTTCTTTAACAGCACCTATTAATTTATACTTAATGCCGCTAATTTCGCCAACATTGCCATCAATATCAATTGTTCCTGTAGCGACAATTTTTTTGCCGGCAGTTAGATCAATTTTATTTAAATAGCTATAAATAGTTAGCGCGGTTATAAGGCCACCGGAAGAGCCAGACTCTGAATCTTTAAATTTAAATTCTACATGAGTATCTGATTTAATATCCATAACTTCAGTAATAACCACTCCAACTTTAGCTTCATTTTCAATATTTATAAGCTCAGAAATACATTTTTTTTGTTTACCTTTTCTAATAACTGTAAATTCTACCTTGTCAGCCGGTTTTTTAGTAGAAATATAATCATATAAATCCTGTTTTTTTAAAACATCATGACCATCAACTTTAATTATTTGATCGCCTAATTTTAAATTTGTTTTAGCTAAATCATCAATATATGTAATGTATATTTTATGGTTTTCTGTTTTATATTGTGTATTTGAATGATTAAAAGCGACAAGCAAAGCTGTATTGTTAGCCTCCTTTAAAAGCATTTTATTACGATACTCCATATCTTCAGGACTTTCCGAACCAGTAGTTATATCCTTTTCTCGTTCAATATCCCAATTAGGATTAACTAAAGCGTATAAAAGGATTGGTACGTTACCATCAATTTGTGATACAAAAGCCATGTTCAAAGAACCTTTTAACTTAAAGTCAGATGATATTTTTATTTTTTCATCAGTATTAATAATTCCTCCTGGAGCCGATATATAAAGTGGTAATTTAATACAGAAAATCAAAAAAAGAATTATAAAAAATAATAATGTTTTGTAATTTTCTTTAATGCCTTCATATAATTTATTAATCATAGTATTTCCTTTCTATTAGGGGTTGAAACTTATGCAAAAAAGGATTAGTGTTTTAATAATTTTTGTTTTGTTTTTTTTGTGTTTTGAAATTTTAACAGAATCTAAAAACATATTAAATTCGGTAAGTTTTGCTCTTTCCATTTGGAAAGATAATGTTTTCCCTTCCTTATTCCCATTCTTTGTTTTATCAGAAATTATGGTTAAATATGGAATTCCTGAATTTATTGGTTATTTATTGAAACCATTCATGAATAAATTATTTAAAATAAACTCTTCAGCAGCATTTATTCTTGTCATGAGTATTATATCAGGAAATCCCGCTAATGCCAAATATACGCGAGAATTATATTTTAATGGTTCACTTAATAAATGGGAAGCTACTAAAATATTATGCTTTAGTTGTTTTGCAAATCCCTTATTTATTTTAGGAACTGTAAGTGTTTTCTTTTTAAAAAATCAAAAAGTTGGTTATTTAATTTTATTTTGTCACTACATTGGTAATTTAATTGTCGGTTTGCTTTTTAGAAATTTTCATCCAAGTAAAAACGAAAAAACAAAGTACAATTTAAAAAAATCAATTTCAATGATGCATGAAAAAAGAATTAGCAACAAAAATAATTTTGGAACAATTTTTACTAATTCTTTAGTAAATAGTATTAATACATTATTACTCATCCTAGGAGTTATTACTATATGTTTAGTACTAACAACCATTATTGACAACAATATTTCTTTAAATAGTGTTTTTCAAAGCATTCTAAATGGATTTATTGAAATGACCCAAGGACTAAAATATATCAGTATGGAAAATTTATCATTAAAAATTAAAGCTGTTTTATCGACAATAATTATTTCTTTTGGTGGCTTTAGCGTACATTTGCAAATAATAAGCATTTTAAGTGATACTGATATTAAATACGCACCATTTTTAATTTCCAGATTGTTGCATTCTTTAATTGCCGGAATAATTACTTTTATACTATTTGATGTTTATTTATGATGCGTCGGTAGCTTCTATTCCGCAATAAGAAACAGCGTCCTCATGATAACTATAGGTGTAATTAAAGGTTACATCTTTCTCAAAAAAGTCACTTTCAATTGTATAACTGATTTTAACAATAGCATTATCGATACCAACATTTTCATCATAAATATAATTACGCTGGAAATTGTAACTTTTTATTGTAGTGTTTTCGGGAAAACTAATACTTTTGTTATTATCGCCAGTAAACATCATCTTATTATTTTCAGCATCTAATTTAACGACAATCGATTTGCAATCGGTATCATAATAAATTGTACATTCATTGTTTTCACAAACAGTATAGCTAATATTTTTATCACTTATTTCTGAATTTATTCTAGCCGCGATTGTAGCATTTTTATTAAGTACTTTTGCTCGAACGGTATTGCTCATATAAACATTTTTTAAATCTAAAACTATTTCGAACAAAAATACAACAATAATCATTGTTAAAGTAAATGAAGCCAGCAATTCAACAACTGTAAATCCTTTGTTATTTTTCATATTACTATCCCCTCTTTTACATTATCCGCTATTCTCAACCCATGTTATACTAGCATATGTACCATCATTGAATTCTGCGATTAATCTATTGCCTTCTTTATCTTTTAACTGATTAATAAAATTACGAAATCCTGTTTCTCCGCTTTCTTTAAGACCAGCTGTGCTAGAAAGTTTAGTCAAAAATGTTGAAAAGTGTGACTCATCCGTATAAATTAAATTTTTAATATTTGCGTTTTCAATCATTTGCTTACAAAAATTTTTGTTAGCTGTAGTATTATAATTACTACAATTAGCGCTACCATATTTGTATATCCATTTATAACTAGTGGTATCACTTAAATTCAAAGCAGTACCAAAATTACGTTGAGCAATATATTTTTTAGCTACACCCAAACTATAAATGCCATCAACGGTATTATATTTGTAACTATTGTTGTATATGTTAACGATATTTTTAAATTGCAAAAATAGCATGACTAAAATGGTCACACAAAATGTTGCAACTACCATTGTTTCTACAAGCAAAAATCCTTTATTATTAATTTTTTTCATAAATTGCTCCTTTTTAGTTTGTAATTCTTTCAAATATATTATATAATATATTTAGGATAAATTCTAGTCCTTATGTAAATAAAGGGATAAAGGAGCGTAAAAATATGTTAAAAACTTTTGATTATCAAAATACGCCAATCGTTGATGTTGTTAACGATATTTTAGTTGACTCTTCTAAACGTGGGGCGAGTGATATACATTTTGATCCGTATGAAGATCATTTATTAATTCGAATCAGAATTGATGGTGATTTAATTGATTATGCTGAAGTGCCTAACACTACTAGGGACTATTTAGTTACGCGTATAAAAACTATTGCCAAAATGAATATTACGGAATCTCGTCGCCCACAGGATGGTGCGATTAAAACAACAATCAATGATGTTGATTTGGATTTACGTGTGTCTTCGCTTCCAGTAAGTAATGGCGAAAAAATAGTTATTCGTATTTTAGATTACTCACTAAGTATGGCCGGGCTTGACGAACTTGGATTTAGTGAAGATAATTATAAGAAATTATTAGAAATTATATCAGTTCCTAATGGAATAATCTTAGTTACTGGAGCCACTGGTTCTGGTAAATCTACAACGGTTTATTCAGCTTTACAATATTTAAATAAATCAACAACAAATATTATTACCGTTGAAGACCCGATTGAAATGGACATTAAAGGTATTAACCAAGTTCAAGTTAATAGTGGAATTGGTCTTACATTTGCTTCAGCATTGCGTTCAATTTTGCGTCAAGACCCAAATATTATCATGATTGGTGAAATTCGTGATACTGAAACTGCTCAAATAGCCGTTCGTGCATCTATTACTGGACACTTAGTTTTATCAACTGTCCATACGAACAATTCACTAAACACTATTGAACGTTTAGTTGATATGGAAGTTCCACGTTATTTATTAGCAGCTTCACTTGAAGGAATAATTTCGCAAACATTAGCTAGAAAATTATGTGATAATTGTAAAGTTAAAAGAAAAACTACTAGTTATGAAAAAGCTGTTTTTAAAAAGGTTTTAAATAAAGACGTTGAAGAAATATGGGATGTCGAAGGTTGTGACCAATGTCACGGTGGATTTAAAGGACGTATTGCCCTTCAAGAAGTACTTCGAATCACTAGATCAATTAGGGATGCACTAAGTGAAAGTGTTACAAAAGATGAGCTTCGTGAAATGGTATATAAATCTGGTGTTGTTACTTTACTTCAAGATGGTCTTAATAAGGTTGTCGAAGGTCAAACAACTTTTAATGAAGTATTAACATTAGTTGAATTAGATGATGATGAAAGAGCAATACTTAAAGCTGAGGAATCAAAGAATCAAAATGTACAGCAAGCACAAGCTCAACCGCAACAACCAGTAAGACAACAATATCAACCACCAGTTCAGCCAACTTACCAACAACCACAGGTTTATCAGCAACCAGTAAGACAACAGTACCAACAACCTGCGCAGCAACAAACCCAAAGACCTATATATCAACAACAAACCTATCAACAACCTATTCAGCAAACACAAAGCCCAGTATACCAGCAACAAACATATCAGCAACCGATTCAACAAATGCCTAATTATCAATATACACAACCGACTACATTTGGAACGCAAAATAATATTCAATAAAAAAGTCTTTAGAATATCTAAAGACTTTTTATATAAATTTTTTTAATTTTACTATTTCATTGTTTGTAAAATCTCTTAATCTTGACGCTAATCTTAAAATTTTTTTATCTGCTATTTTTTCATAATTTGTTATCAATTTATCGAGTTCTAAATTACCCATTGTGAATCCTTCAATTACCATTTCAGCAATTGCAGAATCACTATTATCATTGCTTACTTCTTTTTTTATTCCCATTTTCGCCATAGTCTCAGCAATAAATCCTTTGCCTTTTACTTCAACTTTTGATTTTTTTAATAGTTTTTCACTCTCTTTTAAATATTGTTCAAAACCTTTTATTTCCTCACTAATTAAATCTTTTAATTTGTTATCCTTTTCCTTAATATCTTTTAATAGTGATGTTAAAGATTTTACTTCCATATCAGCATTTTGATAAACACATGTTAGTAACTCGTTATTTTCATTCATAATATCTTCCTTTCACTATTATTATTTTTAATATTCTTTTTTTTATACAAAAAAAGACTTATAAAAGTCTAAAATACATTGGTAGTCCGTACGGGATTTGAACCCGTGAATGTCGCCTTGAGAGGGCGATGTGTTAAACCACTTCACCAACGGACCAAGTAAACTTGCTTATTAATTTTAACATATTATATTTTTGTAAGCAAGTTTTATTTATCATATTCATCTAAAAAACTTTTATAAATCCCGTTTTGTTTAGTACCAACAATACAGTTTAAATTTACGTTATCTAAAGCTTTAAAAATATTGTGATCAATTTCAGAATTTTTCTTTTTCAATTCTTTAATTATTTTTTTCACTTCTTCCCTTTTACTATCACTCAAATTATTACTATAATCTTCAGTAAATTTACAAGCACAATTTAAAAATTCCAAGTTATTATATTTAGCCCAAGCAATTATCGACTCTTCTTTTACCATATAAAGCGGTCTTATAAGTTCGATGCCTTCAAAATTGTCACTATGCAATTTTGGCATCATGGTTTTTATTTCAGCACCATACAATAACGAAAGTAAAGTGGTTTCAATAACGTCATTAAAATGATGTCCTAAAGCTATTTTATTGCAGCCAAGTTCTTTTGCTTTATTATATAAGTGTCCCCTTCGCATGCGGGCACATAAGTAACATGGGCTTTTACTTTCAATATTCGTTACTACTTTAAAAATATCACTACTAAATATTTCAATTGGAATATTTAATGTTTTGGCGTTGCTAATGATCTTCTGTTCATTTTCTTTTTTATAACCAGGATTCATAACAACATACTTCGCTTCGAATTTAATTTTTCCATGTTTTTGCAATTCCTGAATACATTTCGCAAGTAAAAATGAATCTTTGCCGCCGCTAATACAAACCATAATTTTGTCGTTTTCACTAATTAATTCATATTCTCTAATCGCTTTTGAAAATTTACTCCAAATTTCTTTACGATATGTTTTAATAATGCTTCTTTCAATTTCTTGATATTTTTCCATAATATCACCGCTTAATAATTATAATACTTTATATAATGAATGTCTATATATGCTTTTTGTCATCTAAATCAAAATCCATAATTAAATTATCAAATTCATCTTTACATTTTAAATAAACTTCATCATTGTTAATAGTCCAAGCAATGATAACTCTTTTTTTGTGTTGGTTTTTGATTAGTTTGTTATTCTTTGAACGATAGTTACATGATAAGAAGTCAGGTTTGCAAAGCCAAAGTAAAAATTTAGTTTTAAAATAATTTTGCGCATCCTTTTTCTTTAATAATAAACCTCTTATATAGTTAGGGCGATGTTTTTTAAACCATCTTATGGATTGTACATTAAAGCTTTTTACACAAAATTTGCCTTTATAATTATCTAATATTTTGACTAATTCTCTTTCTAACAAGCTAGTTTTGCGATCTGATTTTAATTCAATGATAATTGGCACTTGGCATTTTATTTGCTTTAATACATCTTTCAATAATGGAATTTTTGATTTTGAATTTTTTAATTTTATGTCTTTTATTTCTTCATAATTTAAGTCTTTAAGTTTTTTATTAATACCTGTCATTCTTTTTAAATTATCATCATGAAAAACGATAATCGAGTTATCGTTTAATAGATGTACATCTAGTTCAATAGTATAATTTTTCTTAACTGCTTCGTTAAATGCTTCCAAAGAATTTTCAGGATATTTACTATGTATTCCGCGATGAGCAATTAAGTTTTGCTTTAAAAATGATAAATCTTTCATTTTCACCACTAAATTTCAATTAATTCATATTCTCTACTACCTAGGCCTAAACTTTCGGCATAAGGTAAAATTTCACGTCCTAGTTGATTATCAATACGTTCTCTTAATTTTTCAGCACCAGCTTCTTGACTAGCCCAGATCATATCAATAAATGCTTGATCATTAGCAACTGGATCCAAAGAACCGACAATGCCAAGATCGCTCATAACTGGATCGCCTTGACGAGCATCACAGTCACAATCTAATGAAATAGCATTCATTACAGTAATATATATGATTGGCTTATTTTGTTCTTTAAAATAATCACTAACTGCATTAGCAGCTTCAGCCATAGATTCAATAAAATCAATTTGTTCTGGTAAATTAGACCATAAAATATTTGGATCCTCAGTTTTACCAGCACTGTGAATATATGCTTTACCATTTCTAGAGGCAATACCTATTGATTGATTTTTTAAATTAGCTCCAAATCCGCCCATTTGATGTCCTTTACCATGAGCTAGATTTAATATAGCGTCATAATTATCAATATTTTTACCAACTAAATCATACTCTAAATGTTTTCCTTTAACAGGGATTTTAATTTCTCCATCGGCATCCATAATATCAACGTCTGCATATGTTGTGAAACCATGCTCGCGCGCAACTTCTAGATGATCTTCTACCGTGTTTCTAGCACCATCATAGGCTGTATTACATTCAATAATAGTCCCATTTAATTTTTTAACTAATGGTCCAATTAAATCGGCTTTTAAATATCCCTTCGCGCCTCTTTCGCCAGTAGAGACTTTTACTCCAACCTTACCATTTAATTCCACACCAAGAGCCTCATATATTTTAATTAATGATTCTGGCGTAATTTCTTTTATAAAATATACTTTTGCTTTTTCCATAATTTCCTCCTTATAATAACTTATTATTATTTTATCTTATTTTTAACATATCATCAATAATTATTTTAAAAAAAAACGGCTCAAAAGTCGTTTTATTCAGTATACATGTCAATATTTGTACTAACGGCATATAAACCAGCATCAAATATTTCTCGAAATTCGGGGAATCTTTTTTTACAATATTTTAGTTCATCTTTTAAGGCTTTAAATTTTTCTAGTCGGTTTCGAGAAATAGAAATTTGATTTATTTTTTCATTTATAATTTTTCTTAATGTTTCTCTTTTAACATTCTCATAAGCACTAGTTTTCATTATTTTAGAATCAACTGTTTTTACTTTTTCATATACTTTATCTAGATCTTTCATTTCGATCAAACACTCTAAAATTTCTTTAGTGCGTTGATGTCTAACAGTTTTTAACATATCATCAAATTCTTTTAAAATTTCAGAAAAATCTGATATAGATTCAATAGATTCATTGGCTTTTATTTGTCTAAGCATTGAATCAAACATAAATAGCGAAGCCAAAAGCAGTGAAATTAAAACCACCATAAATATAAACATTCCAAGCATACTATACATACTATTCCCCTACCTATTCTATGATAATTATTTATAAATGACAATTATATTATTTATATAATAACATAAAAATTCTTGTACATTTTTAAATGATAGTCCCTCTTGTATCACTCATCATTTCCACCTCCTCGTTTATAATACGAATTTTCTTTCTTCTCTTATAATAATTATACTATAATTTTATATAATTGACAATTGAATTCTTAATTCTATATAAAAAAACATCGCAAATGCGATGCTTTTCATCAATATGGTAGCGAGAGGGGGATTCGAACCCTCGACAACACGGGTATGAACCGTGCGCTCTAGCCAACTGAGCTATCTCGCCAAATTAACGCAAAATAATTGTATCAAATTTAAGGAGAATTTGCAATAGAAAATTTATAATTTGCCTGATTTTTAATTTAATGCTAGAATATTTCCTACTTAGGGGGAAATTTATGAATATTAAACTTATTACCAAAAAAGGTATTAATTTATTAGAAAAGCCAACAGGATTAAATATTTTTGGGCCTTACAATAAATTTTATCCAATGACTAATGAAAATCTTACTGAAATGTATAGTATATTTGATATTAAAGGTAAAGATGTTTTGACAGTCACTTCATCTGGTGATCATATACTGGGAGCAATTGCAAAAGATGCTAAAAGTATCGATGCTTTTGATATTAATTATTTTACTGAATACTATTATTTTTTAAAAAAGGCCATTATTGAAACTTATAGTTTAAAAGAATTCAAGGAAGAATTTTTATTTAAGTGTATTTCTTATGGTAAAACTGATATAACTTGGTATAAAAAATTGCGTGATAATTTGGATGGTAATTATCAAGTGTTTTGGGATTCAATATTTAATTATGCTAATAAAAACGGGACTTCATTGGATCGTATGTTTTTATCAACTGCTTATTACTTTAAATTTTTAAATTATTTTAATGAAGAAGATTATAACTTGTTAAAATCTAAATTAGCTAAGGCAAATGTACATTTTATAAATGGTGATCTTATGACAATTGATAGACAACTTGAGAGAAAATATGATTATATGTTTCTTTCAAATATCGCTGATTATGAAGGCATTGATAATGTCTATAAATATTCCCGAAAAAAATTAATGAAAAATATGAAACCTGGTGGCAAAATTGCCTATGCTTATTTGTTTGATTGCACAGAATCGAAATCTAAAATATTTAAAGCTGATGAAAGGTTTGGAGTAACTTCTATTACACCTAATCAAAAAGACTATGTTTTGACTATTAAAAAATAGTCTTTTTTTATATAAAAAGCCCCGTTATGGGGCAATTTTACATCATATCTTCTAACGTATCATTAATCATTTTCTTTTCCATATTCATGGCTTTTTGCATTGCTTTTATCATTGGCTTTTTATATTTTTGAAACGCCATCGTTGCCATACTACCGGCAACCATCGAAGCAATAATTTTCATTTTGTCCATAATATCACCTCTTGCTAGAAACATGATGGTATGCTTATGCATACATTACTATCATTAACAAGGTTGATTAAATTTATACGTTATTTTTTCTAAAAATTTTGAATTTCTTTTGTATTCGTTATTGTTATATACACTTTGTGTAAAAGCATTAATCTCACCGATTAAAATTAATTTTTTCTTAGCTCTAGTAATTCCTGTATAAACAAGTTTACGATAAAGCATTCTTCGGTATGCTTGACATATAGGCATTATTACAATATCAAATTCGCTACCTTGTGATTTATGAATACTAATAATAAAGCCATGTTTAATTTTAACAAAATCTTTTGGTGTATATTTAACTACATTACCATCAAAATCAACGAAAATTTCGTTTTTACCACTCTTACTAGTATTACCGTATTTTATATATTTAATAACGCCAATGTCGCCATTAAAAACATTTTCTTCTGGCATATTTACTAATTGTAATATTTTGTCATTTTCTCTAAAAATAACATCACCGTATTTTATTTCTCTTTTATTGGTGTCTTCTGGATTAAACACCTCTTGCAATTCGCTATTTAATAAGTCAATGCCATTTTCACCTTTATACATTGGGGCAAGTATTTGAACTTTTTTATAGTCATACCCTTTTTCAATTATTTGCAAACACAAATTCTTTAAATTTTTTCGAATTGAAACGCTTGAACATTCTAAAAAAGTATAATCGCTTTTTGTTTCTTTAAATGTTTCACTAAGGAGTCCTTCTTTAATTTCTTCGGCCAAATAAGGAATATATGAATTTTCGTCTTGTCGATATAATAAATCTAAATGAACAACATCTATGCAGTCGCTTTCAATTAAATCTTTTAAAACCTGCCCTGGGCCTACACTAGGTAATTGATTATAATCACCGACTAAAATTAATTTAATGTTGCTGGTGAGACCTTTTAGTAAACTATCGAATAAATTAATATCAATCATGCTGACTTCATCAACTATAATTAAAGTGTTATCAGCTTTATTAGTTTCGTTTACCATGAATTCATTAGTTTCTTTATTCCATTTTAAAAATCTGTGAATCGTCGAAGCTGGTAAAAAAGTTGATTCGCTCATTCTTTTGCTTGCGCGTCCTGTCGGCGCTAATAGAGCTAATTCTTTAACCAATTGATCATAGTCGAGGTTGTTTATTTCTTTATAAAGTTCAGTAATTGCTTTAATAATTGTTGTCTTTCCTGTACCTGGGCCACCAGTAATTATCAAAACATTGTTTTCTAAAGCTTTGGCAATTGCTTGCTTTTGTTTTTCGTTGTATATAATGTTATTAACTTTAGCGTGTTCAATTATTAATTTGTCTAAATCTTTAATTTTATTTGTTTCTTTATTTGATAACAAATATAATCTATCAATTATATTATTTTCAGAATCCCATATTTCTTTTAAATAATAGTCATTATCATCAATTTTTATTTTATTATCATTTTCTAACTCTTCAAAATAACTATCATAATTATCAATATCTGTACCCAAATAATTATTGACATTATTAACAATAATTTCTTTATTTAAAAAGGTATCACCATTTTTATATGTAATATTTTGCATAATATATAAAATAGTTGCTTTTACTCTTCTTTTATCCCTTTTATCAATATTTAATTTTGAATATAGAGAGTCAACTTTTAAAAATGAAATCCCTTCAATGTCATTTACAATTTTATATACATTATTGTTTATGACATCTAAAGTCATTTTTTTATAATAATTATATATTAAAAGTGCATCTCTCATGGTAAAACCTAGTTCTGTTAAATAAACAATCGTTTGATGACTTTCTTCATATTTTGTTAAAATTGAATGTATTTTATTAGCTTTTTTTTCAGTTAGTTTTGGTACTAAATTTAAGCAAGATTTGTCTTTTAAAATATCTTCTAAGGCACTATTGCCTAATGTTTCAACGATACTTTTAGCTAGTTTTTCCCCTACTCCTGGAAATAAGTCACTAGATAAAAATTCAATTATACCTTCTTTATCAGTTGGTTTTACGCGTTCGTATTCCGAAACTTGAAATTGAAAACCATATCTAGGATGATTAACGGGTTCTCCATAAAATATATATGTATCATCTTCATTTAACTCATGGAAAAAACCAGTAAAAGTTATGGTCTTGTTAATGTGTTCTTGCATGGTTTCAATATTAGTTTCGCGTACTTTAAAAAGACCGATAACGTATCCTTTATCGGAGTGAAAAATGCTTTTTCGATAATTTCCTTTGATGTAAGTTTCCATGATATCACCTTTTTAATTATATCACGAGCGCTTGTATATAAACAAGTCAACTTGCCAAAAGAAAGAAAAAAGTATATAATGTTATAAGTCAGTTTTTAAACTTTAAAGAAAGGAGAAATTATGGATTTTTTAAAACCCGATGAAACTGCAGTTTTCGCTTTAGGCGGGCTTGGTGAAGTCGGAAAAAATATGTATTGCGTAATGCATAAAGATGAAATAGTAATATCTGATGCTGGAGTTATTTTTCCAGAAGGAGATTTACTGGGAATTGATTATGTAATTCCAGATTTTACATTTTTAAAACAAAATGAAAGCAAAATTAAGGGGCTTTTTATTACTCACGGACACGAAGATCATATTGGGGCAATTCCATTTTTATTGCAAATGGTTAATATACCTGCTATTTATGCGCCTAATCAGGCAGCAGGTCTTATTAGAAGAAAATTAGAAGATCGTGGCATAAAATACAACAATTTACATGTTTATACGGAAAAAGATATATTTAAATTTAAATATTTGAGTGTGGAGTTTTTTATGACTACTCACTCTATTCCAGATTCACACGGAATGTGTATTCATACACCAAATGGTAATGTAATTACAACTGGCGATTTTAAATTTGATTTAACTCCAGTTGGTCCAATGGCTAATATTCATAAAATGGCTCGACTTGGTGATGAAGGTGTAACGCTTTTGTTAAGTGATAGTACTAATGCTTTAAATGAAGGTTTTAGCAATAGTGAATCAAAAGTCGATGAAGCATTAGAGGAATTATTTAACAAGCACAATAGTCGTATTATAATTGCAACTTTTGCTTCAAATATTTATCGTTTGAAACACATCGTTGATACTTGTAAAAGGCACGATCGTAAAATATGTGTTTTCGGAAGAAGCATGAAGAATAATATTGAAATATCAATAGAGGGTGGATATATCAAACACCGTGATGTATTTATTAATCCGGAAGAAGTTAAAAACTATCCACCAGAGAAACTATGTTTACTTTGTACTGGTACCCAAGGTGAGCCACTTGCGGCTTTAAGTAGAATCGCCGATGGATCATTTAGACAAATAAAAGTTATGCCGGATGATGTTGTAGTATTTTCGTCTTCAGCTATTCCAGGTAATGCCATTAGTATTTCAAGAACGATAAACAAGTTATATTTAAAAGGCGTAACTGTTTATACTACTACATCACTAAGTGATATTCATACTTCTGGTCACGGTAATGAAGAAGAATTAAAACTTATGTTAAGGTTGATAAATCCAACTTATTTTATGCCTTTTCATGGTGAATATAGAATGCTTAAAAAGCATGCTGATTTAGCTATTTTATGTGGTATGCCAAAGAAAAACACATTTGTTTTATCAAATGGTGATGTTCTTATTATGAAAGATGGTAAAGTAAGACGTGGTGGTAAAATACCAGCTGGTGATATATTTGTTGATGGAAATCGTATTGGTGATGTTAGTGGCGCCGTAATGAAAGATCGTAAGACAATGTCCAATGATGGTATTATCGTTGTTATTGCCAATATCGATACTACTAATAAAACTCTTTTAAACAATCCTAGCATAATTACCAGAGGATTTATCGAAGTAAATGAAAACATTGAACTACTTAAGAAATTAGAAGAAATTAGTAAAGAAGCTATAAATAAAGTCATAAAAACTGACATAAATTATACGGATATTAAATCCGAAATTAGTTTAAATCTTGCTAATTATATTAGTAGTCAAATAGGAAGAAAACCAATTATTCTTCCAGTAATAATGGATATTAAAAAAAGCGTTAAAATTTAACGCTTTTTTATGTCGTCCAACCGCCGCCACAATAGCTGCAATTGTTTTCCCAATTATAATACGTGCAGTAATAATATTCATAAGTACCATCACTCCAACTATAGCCCCAATCACTACACTTTCCAGCAAGGACTCCCATAAGGCCACCGCACGATAAACCTGGAGTACATGATTCATAATATGTGTTTGGTACATAGCATCCATAACAACCCCAATATCCAATACGAACATAACCAGCAGAGCTATCGGTATAATTTCCAACATTGTCATATACTCTTATAATTACTTCTTGTTCTCTATTAGCACTCCACGTTCCTTTAACATATGACGTTGTTGGGGCTGCGTCCCAGTCGTTATTTAAACCACCACCAGGATAGTAGTAATATACTTTATTAGCATTTACTCCACTTGCTGAATCAGAATAATTTGCTGATATTACAACTGTACCGCTTGTCCAACTTCCACCCGTACTATTTGATGGTGAAATTGACGGACCAGTTTTATCGATTTTGACAGTACCTGCTGATCTCGTAGCTAAGTTACCTGCCTTATCCTTGGCAGCAATATAAACTGTGGCATCACGTTCTGCAGCCCAAGTTCCAACTACAGATTCTGGTGTTGATCCACTATCCCAATCACTATAATCTGTTCCTGTTTCTGAATAGCGATATGTTGTTTGCGCTGGTCCTGATCCATGATCAGTTACAAGAGCGCTTATAACCACGCTACCACTTGTCCAATTAGGATTACTATTCGAAGCTGCTATTGATGGAGCAGTTTTATCCATTTTAAATGTTTTTGAGCATTCTCCAGCCCCTAAATCATTTGAGACATATCCATAATATGTGATATTATCTGTATCAGCAGTGTGGACTACGCTTGTTTTTCCATTTGTTGATTTTTTGGTCGTGGCTAAACCTTTTACTGTAGTATCTCCATTGCTAGTCATCATAACGGTAACATTTGATTTGTACCAACCATTATCACCCATTGCTCCCTCAAGAGTAATTTTACACCTTGGCAAAACAATGATTCTGGTTGGCAGTGAAATATTACCAGCACTATCTTTAGACCACATATAATATATTCCTGAAGATTTAGTAACTTCATCGCTATAGGTTCTTGGATTACCATTTAATGAAATCCAGTTAGTAGGAGTGTTTTTATTAGTTGTTAATTGATAGGCAGCAACACCTGAACCATTATCGGTAATCGTAAAACTAATTGTATCATTAGTGGAGTTTTGGGTTTTAAAAACTACAATAGCTGGCGCCTTGGCATCTATCTTCAACTCTTTTGGACCAAAATAATCTTTACCATTTATTGATACATAGTATAGTACTTGTCCCTCTTCACTACTAGCGTACACTGTTTTCGTGTTCACAGGTGTCGTTGATATTTCATTATTGTCTGTGCCTTTTCTCCACATATATTTAGAAGCTGGAAAAGGATTACCATTGGATTTAACATCGGCAATTAATTTAATTGGATTCCTTGTCCAATTTCCATTATATTCATTTGCTTGTTCGATACCATTTATTATTTCTTTAGCAGTAATTACTACACTAATCTCACCATTATCAGTATATTCGGTAAGACACTTACTATTGTCTTCTTGATAGGTATAATCATATTTTTGTTTTATTGTCGTCGTGTTTGAAGTGTTTTTTATATTAACACATCCACCCATTATTTCATTTGTACTAGGTTTTTTAATTTCAGAATCTAAGTAATCATATTTTTGTAATTCCAAAATTGATACATCTTTACTTGTTCCTTTTGTTGGTAATGCTTTAGTATTATCAGCAGCCCAATTACGCGCGGCTAGTACAATATTTAAAACTTGTTGATTATCAGCATCAATCTTACTATTTTTTATGACTCTATTCACGGTAGGCATTATAATTAGTGTCAATAAACTAAGAAGTATTATAGTTCCAATTAATTCAATTAACGTAAAACCATTTTTTTTCATTTAATCACCTACTCTTACTTTTCTTCATTATATCATGTAAATATATAAAAAAAAAGAAAATATTTATTTTAAACAAATATTTTCTTTTTATCTTTTAAGCCTTTTCTTTGGTAATATCGTATTCGATTTTATCAAAGTCTTCTACTCTTTCCATAAAACTCATTTCTGTAGTTTTTGAAGCTGCTAATAATTGATTTAATTTAAACTTATGACTATTTAACTTTTTATTGTTTTTATAAGTTGTCATAATAACTTCAGTAATCAAATAATTGCTTGCACTAGTGTTTTCAAGTTTAATTTTCATGACACCTTTATTATATTTTCCGGAAATTTTTATCCCATCAATTTCAATTTTTTCAGCAGTGCCTTTAGATACTTTGGCTGTTGGATTCTGAGGTGCTTGGGTACCACATCCAGCTATAAAAATTACTAATAAGCATAATGATATAATTTTAAATTTTTTCATTTGGTACCTCCTTTAACAACTCCAGCTCCAGCCAGAATAGTTTTCAACACAATGGCATGCTGTATCACATGTATATACCCATACACATGTAGAACCATAAGAATTGTGTGCTGCTTCCCAGAATTCATATGAAGATACGCTGCCTAAGCCACTTTCACTAAGGTGTTCGCCCCAATTGCTGCCACAGCTTGTATCATATGTGTGTTGCAAATCACGACTATATATTCCAGACGTTGAATCGGCCACTCGGTAATGGTACCAATATCGCCAAGACTCACATTCACCAGCTAATCTTGATATTGTTGGATTTGCTGTATCACGACTAACTTTCAAAGTGCAAGAGCCTTGGTTTCCTGCATTGTCAGTAAGTGTTCCTGTTATCGTTTTGTCTTTTCCGTCAGATGACAATGTGTATTGATTAGCAGTGCCAGCAACTTTATATGAGCCAGTGTTTAATCCGCTGCCGCCTGTGTCAGCTGGTGATTGTAACTTAATTACAACATTTGATGTATACCATGTTCTGCCATCTGCTCCTGAACATGTGCTTCCACTAGTGACTGCTAATTTACAAGTTGGTTTGGTTTTATCTATCATGAAATAATATCTGCCACTCCAAGCACTTGCATTTCCAGCATTATCTACAGATCTTATACAGAATTGCCAATTCCTATCTGTATCATATGTATATGAGCTTGATAAATTACCACTCTTTGTTCCAGTACAATTTGTTGAATATTCATAGTGATTGACACCACTAGTTCCTGTATCTGTTGCACTAAAGCTACCCCACCATAAAGTTCGGTTAGTCCAGCTATTAGCATTAGTTCTTACTGAACCGCTTGCACTATCATATCTTATTGTTGATGTAGGTACTCCTGGAGCGGTTTTATCCATCTTAAATGTTTTTGAACACGTATTGCTTCCACCAGCATTGGCAACATATCCATAATATGTAATACTACTTCCATTTGTACTATGAGTAACACTTGTTGACCCATTAGTTGAATTTTGCGTTGTAGCTAAACCTTTTGATGTAGCGGTTCCATCAATAGTCATCGTTACAGTAACATTTGATTTATACCAACTGTTTTCTCCAACTGTTCCCGATAAAGTAATTGAACATGTTGGCCCCCAATTAACTTTAACTACTACAGTACAATCTGATGATTTTGCATCACATATTTCATCAGTTGGTACTCCACCAGAAGGAGCAGTTAAATTATAAGCGTTATGGGTAAATGTTTTCCCAGATGTTTTGCAACCGCTTTCGCATAACCATTCGGCTCCACTTTTACCGACATAACCTGATTTAGTTATATTTAAATATGTAGTATTATTATAATTAGCTAAATCAATCGATGCAACGCCATATCTATATGAGTAAAAATTCGAAGTTGCAGTTCCACCATTGGTAGATCTAGTAATATAGCCATCTGAATCAGTGGCCCACTTATAAGTGTTTGCACCATCTGAACTTGTTGTTGTAGCTGTTAAAGTTCCACCATTCGTTTTATATTTGAAATAAAGTACATTTCGTGTAAACCACGCAGTATACGTTGCATTACTATTTAAAGTAACTGCAGCCGTGCTAGGAGTCGCAGCTGTCGTACTTGCTGAACCTGAACTTATTCCAACAAATCTTCCGGCTCTTGAACCGTTAGGAATTGAATAAATGCTTGCTAAAGTTAATGTGGTTCCTTTTGGTGCAACATAAGTTGCACTTGATGTTTGTGTATAATCTGTGGTTGTATATGTTGATCCACTTACATTTTGAAGCATATTTTTAACAGTATATGAGCGATATACTTTCGAAACTGTTGTTGAAACATGACCGGCAGTATCCTTACATGCTAAATAGTATGTTCCAGCAGCGTTTACCGTCTTATTTATACTCATACTATCCGTTGCCGTTATACTCGTATATGTGCTTGACGTTGTTGGCGCACTTGTTCCCCAATAATAGCTTTTTACTTTAGATCCTGAATCACTACATTTTAATGTTGCGGTCTGACTTGTTGCTTTTAATGTAGCGGTTGTTTCTATAGAAGCTGTTGGTTTTGTTTTATCAACTTTAATTGTACTTGTATGACAACTATTAGTATTTCCAGCTTTATCTTTTACATATCCATAATATGTAACACCGGTTGTATTTCCTTGTGTTGCTGTTATACTTGCCGCGGTCGAACTTTGATTATATGTTGCTGTTGCACTTGTAGTAAAATCATATGCACTGGCAACACCACTTGCTACAGTTCCTGAATCTTGTCTTGTTAACGTTATGGTGGCATCTCCTGTATACCATCCGCCACTTGTTGTTCCACTAGGAGTTACTGTACATGTTGGTTGGGTCTTATCAACTTTAAATGTCGTTGTACATGTTCCTGTTCCAGCGGCATTTGTTACTTCTGCTGTATAAGTAACAGAATTTGTTTCTGCTGAATGCGTTAGTACTCCGGTTGTGCTTGTTTGTCCATTACCGGTTAATTTTTTACTTGTTAAATTAGTTCCATTTGTTTGATTTACAGTAACTGTGACATTACTTCGATACCATGTTCCTTCTCCTTTATCTCCGCTTAGCGTAATTTCACATCTTGGCTTAGCGGCAACTTTCATCGGTAACGAAATGTTTCCAGCACTATCTTTTGCCCATACATAATATACTCCTGATAATTCATTTACTTCATCTTCATATTTTGTAGGGTTGTTAGTTACATTTGTCCAATTGGTTGGGGCGTTCTTACTAGTAGTGAATTGATATCCTGCAACACCTGAACCGTGATCTTCAATTGTAAAATGTATTTTGTCATTAGCTCCATCTGGCGATTTTGTTGCCGTTATTGTCGGAGCTTTTGTATCAATTTTCAAATTCTTAGGTCCATAGTAGTTAGTTCCATTTGTTGATACAAAATATGAAAATTGTCCTTCTTCTTTATTTAGTTGAATTAGTTTTGTATTTGTTGTCGTTGTCGTTTGATCATTACCAGTTCCTTTTCTCCAAATATATTTTGGTGCTTGAATTGGTTGACCATTGGATGTAACATTGGCAATTAATTTGATTGGATTATTTGTCCAATTTCCATTATATTCATCTGTTTGTTCCACACCATTTATGACTTCTTTGGCCTTTATATCAATGTTAGTTGCTCCACCATCATATCCAATTATACATACTGTAATATCTGGAAAATACGTATATACATATTTTTGTTTACCATTTGTTGAATTTGATGCATTTGTAATACGAATACATCCTGTCAATAATTCACCGGTACTTATTTTTTTGATACCTTTATCCAAATATCCTTCTTTTTGTAAATCTTCGATTGAAATATCCCTAATTGTTCCTTTATCTGGTAGCAAGTTTTTGTGATCTCCGCCCCAATTTCGACCGGCTAACAAAACATTCTCTTCTTGTTGAACCTCAGCCACGATTCTACCTTTTTTGACCACTCTATTAGCTGCCGGAGCGATTATCAGGGCTAACATGCTGATTAATACTATTGTCCCAATTAGTTCTATTAGGGTAAATCCTTTTTTCTTAACCGTCTTCCTTTTACTATTTTTTCTATTAGTCGCTTTCTTTTTAATACTCTTTTTATTCATATTTGTCACCTACTATTTGAAAATATAAACGGTTTTGGCAAATTTGGTTTTATCATCATATGGCACTTCATCTTGCGCGATTAAATCAGCTTCATCGCCGGCAGCAATTTTCATGTTAAGTGAAAGCGTTAAGTCTGAAACAATCTTGTTTTTAGTATCCTTAATAATAATGTTTGCCTCTTTTAGTTCAATATCTTTTTTAGATGTATTTTCAATGGTAGTATCCAAATATAATACATTATCTTCTAAAGATAAATCTTCATTTGTAATTTTGATTCCTTTTGGAAGTTTTGATTCTAAACTAGCTTTTTCAGATTCAGCAGTTTGTTCATCATCTTTCAATGCTTTATTTGGATCGCCAGTTGTAAAATAAACTATTCCACTTATAATTGCGACTACGGCAAAAACGATTAATACAATTTTGAATTCTTTACTCATTTTCTAACTCCTCCTCTATTCTCATTAATCTATTGTATTTACAAACTCTATCAGTTCGTGATAAAGATCCTGTTTTAATCCAACCAAGATTTAGGCCAACGGCTAAATCTGCTATTGTGGTATCTTCAGTTTCCCCACTACGATGGGAAATAATTGTTTTGTAATTATTACTTTTTGCAAGTTCAATAGTTTCTAGTGTTTCTGATACCGTACCTATTTGATTGACCTTAAGCAATATGGCATTGCCGGCTTTCATATCAATTCCTTTTTGAAGGTACTTTTTATTGGTTACGAACAAATCATCACCAACTAAATTAATTCTATCACCTAATTTTTCAGTAATTAGTTTAAATCCTTCCCAATCATTTTGGTCAACTGGATCTTCAATTGATATGATAGGATATTTTTGAATTAAATCACTATAATATTCGATTAATTCTTCAGTAGTTAGTTTTTTGTTTTCTCCCTTTAAATCGTATAATCCATCATGATAAAATTCGGAAGCAGCAACATCTAAAGCAATGTTTACATCATTACCTGGTATATAACCAGCATTTTTAATGGCTTCAATAATTGAGTCTAAAGCTTCACTATTAAAGTTAAAGTTTGGTGCAAAGCCACCCTCATCCCCAACATTAGTATTAAAGCCTTTTTCTTTTAAGACTTTTTTTAATGCATGGAATACTTCACTACCAATTCTAACTCGTTCTTTCATTGTTTGTGCCACTGGAACAATCATAAATTCTTGAAAATCTAAATTGTTGTCAGCGTGTTTTCCGCCATTTAAAATATTCATCATGGCAATTGGAAGTAAATTGCCTCCACCAATGTATTTATAAAGTGGTACATGTTGATCCAAAGCAGCTGCTTTTACACAAGCAAGCGATACACCTAGTATTGCATTGGCCCCCAAATTACTTTTTGTTTCTGTGCCATCTAATTCAATCATTAATTTATCAATATCTCGCCAGTTGCTAATATCCATATTTAAGATTTTTGGCTTGATAATATTATTAACATTTGAAACAGCTTTTAGCACACCTAAACCATTGTATCTTTTGTCTCCATCACGAAGTTCCAAGGCTTCTCTTTCACCAGTAGAAGCGCCTGAAGGTACTGCAGCAACTGCTTTGACCCCGTTTTCTAAAACAATATCAACTTCAACTGTAGGATTACCGCGAGAATCCAAAATTTCTCTTCCATTAACATCAATAATCTTAGTCATATCACCTACTCCTATCATATTTAATTATACCATGTAATTCAATAAAAAAAAAGAAAATATTTACTTTTTAATAAATATTTTCTCTTTACCTTTTAAGCTTTTTCTTTGGTAATATCATATTCGATTTTATCAAAATCTTCTACTCTTCTAATAAACCTCACTTCTTTAGTTTTTGAGGCTGCTAATAATTGATTTAGTTTAAACTCGTTAGTAACAAGTTGCACCTTGTGTAGTATATATTGTCCTTGAAGCTGAATCACAATTTCCTGCCATATCACAAATTTTCAATACTAAATCAACTCGACTACCAAATCCGCCACAAGCCGACTTATGCCACAATGTAGTTGAAGTGCTTCCATTTGTTGGTCTTTTTGTTGTATAAAGAAATCTATTTACAGAATTACACTCGCTATCATAATATCTGTATACATCTAAATATGAATTTGAATTACTAAGGCCACTTGTCGAATCTTTGACATGGTATCCATATCTTCTTTGCTTCCATTCTGCAGTATTTTGGCTATTAGGTATGACCTGTGAATATTTACCTTCACATACATCCTCATTATAGCTACTATATGTTGGTTTTGTCTTATCAATCTTAAATGTTATTGAACATGAATTGGCTGCTGTGCCGTTTGCTACATATCCATAGTATGTAATACTACTTCCATCTGCGCTATGGGTAACACTAGTTTTACCATTTGTTGAATTTTTTGTTGTAGCTAAACCTTTAGATGTTACTGTTCCTGTTGTACTCATCGTTACAGTAACATTTGATTTATACCAACTGTTTTCTCCAACTGTTCCCGATAAAGTAATTGAACATGTTGGCCCCCAATTAACTTTAACTACTACAGTACAATCTGATGATTTTGCATCACATATTTCATCAGTTGGTACTCCACCAGAAGGGGCAGTTAGTGTGTAAGAGTTATGGGTAAATTTCTTATTAGCAGTTGTACATCCACTTTCACATATCCATTCAGTGCCCGCTGAAGCTGCATAATTTTTTTTGATAATATTTAAATAATTAGCGTTGTTCCAGTTTGGCAAATCAATTGCGTTTTTACCATAACGATATGAAGCAAAGTTGTTTGTTGCGGCGGCTCCATTAGTTGACCTTGTTATATATCCACTTGCGTCAGTTGCCCATGTATATGTTGTTTTACCATCTGCAGTCTTAGTAGGCGTGGTGACACTTCCACCATTTGGTTTGAATTTAAAATAAATTACATTTCTTGTAAACCATGCAGTATACGTTGCATTACTATTTAAAGTAACATCAGACTTGCTAGGAGTCGCAGCTGTCGTACTTGCCGCTCCTGTACTTATTCCAGCAAATCTTCCGGCTCTTGAACCATTAGGAATTGAATAAATGCTTGCTAAAGTTAATGTAGTTCCATTAGGAGCAATATAAGTTGCACTTGATGTTTGTGTATAATCTGTGGTTGTATATGTTGATCCACTTACATTTTGAAGCATATTTTTAACAGTATATGAGCGATATACTTTCGAAACTGTTGTTGAAACATGACCGGCAGTATCCTTACATGCTAAATAGTATGTTCCAGCAGCGTTTACCGTCTTATTTATACTCATACTATCCGTTGCCGTTATACTCGTATATGTGCTTGACGTTGTTGGCGCACTTGTTCCCCAATAATAGCTTTTTACTTTAGATCCTGAATCACTACATTTTAATGTTGCGGTCTGACTTGTTGCTTTTAATGTAGCGGTTGTTTCTATAGAAGCTGTTGGTTTTGTTTTATCAACTTTAATTGTACTTGTATGACAACTATTAGTATTTCCAGCTTTATCTTTTACATATCCATAATATGTAACACCGGTTGTATTTCCTTGTGTTGCTGTTATACTTGCCGCGGTCGAACTTTGATTATATGTTGCTGTTGCACTTGTAGTAAAATCATATGCACTGGCAACACCACTTGCTACAGTTCCTGAATCTTGTCTTGTTAACGTTATGGTGGCGTCTCCTGAATACCATCCACCACTTGTTGTTCCGCTAGGAGTTACTGTACATGTTGGTTTGGTCTTATCAACTTTAAATGTCACTGTACATGTTCCTGTTCCGGCAGCGTTTGTTACTTCTGCTGTATAAGTAACAGAAGCTGTTTCTGCTGAATGCGTTAGCACTCCGGTAGTACTTGTTTGTCCATTACCGGTTAATTTTTTACTTGTTAAATTAGTTCCATTTATTTGATTTACAGTAACTGTAACATTACTTCGATACCATATTCCTTCTCCTTTATCTCCGCTTAGCGTAATTTCGCATCTAGGCTTAGCGGCAACTTTCATCGGTAACGAAATGTTTCCAGCACTATCTTTTGCCCATACATAATATACTCCTGATAATTCATTTACTTCATCTTCATATTTTGTAGGGTTGTTAGTTACATTTGTCCAATTGGTTGGGGCGTTCTTACTAGTAGTGAATTGATATCCTGCAACACCTGAACCGTGATCTTCAATTGTAAAATGTATTTTGTCATTAGCTCCATCTGGCGATTTTGTTGCCGTTATTGTCGGAGCTTTTGTATCAATTTTCAAATTCTTAGGTCCATAGTAGTTAGTTCCATTTGTTGATACAAAATATGAAAATTGTCCTTCTTCTTTATTTAGTTGAATTAGTTTTGTATTTGTTGTCGTTGTCGTTTGATCATTACCAGTTCCTTTTCTCCAAATATATTTTGGTGCTTGAATTGGTTGACCATTGGATGTAACATTAGCAATTAATTTGATTGGATTATTTGTCCAATTTCCATTATATTCATTTGTTTGTTCCACACCATTTATGACTTCTTTGGCTTTTATCTCTATGTTAGTTTCTCCACCATCATATCCAATTATACATACTGTAAGATCTGGAAAATATGTATATACATATTTTTGTTTACCATTTGTTGAATTTGATGCATTCGTAATACGAATACATCCTGTTAATAATTCGCCAGTACTTATTTTTTTGATACCTTTATCCAAATATCCTTCAGCCTGTAAATCTTCGATTGAAATATCCCTAATTGTTCCTTTATCCGGTAGCAAGTTTTTGTGATCGCTGCCCCAATTTCGTCCGGCTAATAAAACATTTTCTTCTTGTTGAGCTTCGGCAACTATTCTTCCTTTTTTAACTACTCTGTTAGCTGCCGGAGCGATTATCAAGGCTAACATGCTGATTAATACTATTGTCCCGATTAGTTCTATTAGGGTAAATCCTTTTTTCTTACCTATTTTCTTTTTATTCATATTTGCCACCTACTCTATTGTTATATTCATTATAGCACAAATATCTAATTTTTGGAACAAAAAAACGCTTAAAAGCGTTTCAATTAAAATGATTTTTTGTTTTTTTAAATAGTGTTTTAACTTTCGGTTTATCATTTGTTTTTATGTCCTTAGGGTCATCAAGTACGGTTAAAATTTTTTTGTATAATTGTAATTCTTCTTTTTCTTTCTTAATTTTTTCTAATTTATTCATAGCATCCTCCTTAATTAAAAATTTTATCAAAAAAAGCCAATATTTTTTTAAACAATATTGACTTTTAAAAAGTTTTTGATAAGGGCTTAGTTAAGACTTTAACTTTTGGTTTTTCTTCTTTTACAGCAGTCGCTGTACCCATGTTTTGTAAATATTGCTGGTACATTTGTAATTCTTCTAAAGTTGATTTAGCAATATTAAGTTCATTTTTGTCATTGGTTTTTTCAGCAATTTCTAATAAACCAGTATAAATTTTTCTAAATTTTAGTGGTGAAACACCAATAACGTCTTTAAATTTTTCTGAATAATATTCTAATGAATTAAAACCATTATTTAAAGCAATATTTAATATGGTTCTGTCTGTAAAAATTAAAGGATTAGTACTATTATAAACACGACATTCATTTACATACTCATTGATTGAAAAACCGGTATATTCCTTAAATTTTCGTATTAAATAGAATTTATTATAATGGAATGTATCAGCGATAATATCATCAGTAATTTCCTCATTAATATTATCAGTTAAATATTTACATATTTGACTAATTAATACTTCATCCATAATTTCTCACCCCCATAAGAAATCGTTGTAATTATACCATTTTTTGCAAAATAAATCAAATTATAAAAAAACCGCTATCAAGCGGATTTATTAATATAAATGGCGTCCCCGGTAGGATTCGAACCTACGACCCACGCCTTAGAAGGGCGTTGCTCTATCCAGCTGAGCTACGGAGACAGCTTGTGCCTTTTTAGGCACAACGTAATTATACTATATTTTTAGTTTTGATGCAAGTATTTTCAAGATTCTTCTTTATTTTCCATCTTAACTAATACTTCACGTGGTTTAGATCCATTAGGAGGTCCTACTATGCCGCGCTCTTCTAATAGATCAATACATCTTGCAGCTCGATTATAGCCTAATCTAAATCTTCTTTGTAATGCCGAAGCACTAGCTTTGCCTTGGGTAACTACAAATTCAACAATTTCATTATAAAGTGGTTCTTCATAATCATCATCACTAAGCATTGTCGTAGCTCCTTTATCAGCTTCGGATATTTCCAATGAAGAATCGTATTTAGCTTTTTGCTGAGCAATCGTATAATCGACAACTGTTTTTATTTCTTCATCGCTAATAAAATTACCTTGAACACGAACCGGGATATTTTCACCTTGCGGTTTTAAAAGCATATCACCTTTACCAAGTAATTTCTCTGCCCCACTCATGTCTAATATGGTACGAGAGTCAATGTTAGATGAAACAGCAAAAGCTATTCTTGATGGAATATTTGCTTTTACAACACCAGTTATAACATCGGTGCTTGGTCTTTGAGTGGCAACAATTAGGTGAATTCCAGCCGCTCTGGCCATTTGGGTAATTCGCATGATTGAATCTTCAACTTCTTTAGCCGCTACTAACATCAAATCAGCAAGTTCATCAATAATAACTACAATGTATGGAAGTGGTTTAATTTGTTCTTCTTCACTCAATTTTTCATTCTTTTTAGCAACATAAGCATTATAACCAGCAATATTTTTTGTCTTGCTTTCTTCAAACATATCATATCGATCTTCCATCATTTTAACGATTTTTTGTAATACGATATTTGCTTTTTTAGGATCTGTCACTACTGGGGTTAATAAATGCGGTACTCCATTATACATTGAAAGTTCAACTTTTTTAGGATCGACTAAAACTAATTTTACTTCATTTGGTTTAGTTCTCATTAAAAGTGAAACAATCATACTATTAATACAAACTGATTTACCAGAACCAGTAGAACCAGCTACTAATAAGTGTGGTGTGCTTGCAATATCAAGTGTTTGCGCATCGCCCATAATGGTACGACCTAAGGCGACTGTTAATTTTGCACCTTTAGGTTTTTCTTCTAAAATTTCTCTTATTGAAACTGGACTAATTACTTTATTAGGTAATTCAATTCCAACAGTTTTTTTACCAGGAATTGGTGCTTGTATACGAACGTCTTTTGCTCCTAAAGCTAAAGCTATTTCTTTATTAATTCCTGTTATTTTAGAAACTTTAGTTCCTGATTTTACTTCTAATTCATATTGTGTAACTGCAGGACCAATATTTGCCGCTACAACTTTACCTTCAATACCAAAATCGATTAAAACTTTTTCAAGTTCACTAATAACGTGTTTAATATTATCTTGATTTTCTTTGGCATTAACTTTTTTTGCCTTATTAAGTAAATTTATTGGTGGAAGTTTATAAGTTCCACTTACTTCGTCAATTTCTTCATCTTTAACTTCTTCTTTAACTACTGGCTTGTTCGAAAGTTCATCAATAGAAGAAATTACAACTTTATTATCATTTTCAAATTCTTCTTCCGCTTCTTTAGCTGCTCGTTCAGCTTCTTTATTAATTATAGCTTCTTTAGCATTTCGATGTTTTTCTTTAATCCATGTGATGGCATCATAAATAGAAATTCCTGTAAACATGATAATTCCGCAAACAATTAAGGCAATGCATACTACTTCAGTACCTGGAAGTGTTAGAGCTTTAACGCATAATGCCGCAAAAACTGCTCCAACGATACCGCCACCTTGAATATCCACGGCGCCTTCAATAAAACCTTTTAGGTTGTTAATGGTTTCACTAATCACTTCAAAGCCTTCAATCCCTTCTTTAGTTAAATTGGTAATGTAATTAGTATGTGAAAGAATTAAAATTCCTAATATTAAAATGTAAAGGCCTACCAAACGTGACGCTAAAAAATCAGGTGTATCACGTTTTATCATCATATAAATACCACAAATACCTACTAATATTAATAATGGTACGTACCAAACACCGACTAGAAAGGCCGCGAAGCCACGAATAATATCAGCGACTATTCCAAATGGACAACAACCAATTATGGCAATTAGTATTAATAAAATTCCTTTAATTTCAACAAGATATGAATTATCTTTTTCTGGTGTTTTTCTTTTTTTTCTTTTGGCCATCTATTCCACCACTTTCTCTATTATTCATTATAACACGAGTAAGCCGTTAGAAGCAATAAAACATTTAAAACTTGACACAAATTTAAAATATAAAAAATACTAGATTTTTTCTAGTATTTTTTGTTTTTTTTCTTCGTATTCTTCTTTAGTTAAAACTTTATCATCATATAATTTTTTAAGCTTTTCTAATTGGTCCATATAATCATTATTTTCTTTTTTTCTTTCCTCATCAGTAAGCCCTATATAATAAATAAAACCTAAAACTCCACTTATAATAAAGAAAATTAAGAAAAACACAGACCAACCAAAGATAGAATCTTTATACTTAATAATTTCATCGTCTTCCATTTTAGAATAGCTATTTAATTTATCGCCACCGATAATCATTGGAATTCCCCAAAGAACTCCAACAATTGTAAAGCAACTAATGATACCTAAAATTATTCCAAGAATACCGGCAAACTTTAATAAATTCTTATCTTTCATTATTTGATTGCGTCCTTTCTTGAAAGATTTAATCTACCTTTTTTATCATAGCCTTGTGATTTAACTAAAATTTCGTCTCCTACTTTAACTATGTCACTTGGTTTTTCTACTCGCTTAGTATCTAATTGTGAAACATGAACCATGCCTTCACATCCAGGCCAAAGCTCAACAAAACAGCCAAAGTCTTCAACTTTAACTACTTTACCTGTATAAACTACATCTGGTTCTACTTCTCTAACGATGTCTTTAATTTTTTGAGCAGTTTCTTCAATAATTTTCTTATCAGAATGGTAAATTACTACTGTACCATCGTCTTCTAAATCAACTTTAACAGCATTTACATCATTAACACTTTTTACGTTACTCGTTTCCAAAATGATTTTCGTAATCATTTCGCCACCACGGCCGATAACATCTTTAATTTTATCTGGATTAATAGTAAACGTAACCATTTTAGGTGCATATTCTGACACTTCTTCTCTTGGCTGTGGAATTGTATCCGTAATGACATCTAGTATTTGCATTCTTGCTTCTTTTGCTTGATATAATGCTTCTTTTAAAATTTCTTTAGTAATGCCCTTAATCTTAATATCCATCTGCAAGGCACAAATGCCATCTTTAGTACCAGCTACTTTAAAGTCCA